>CAMMMX010000050.1 GCA_946498095.1 uncultured Clostridia bacterium | reverse complement strand
TTTGTGAAGTCATCGTGGGAATGAGGTTTGATCCCACACTGTCCGCTCCACACTTCCGGCGGGGGAACCGCCGCAGACAACAGAAGGTCTGACTGTAAGCAAGGTTATGGAAGATGCCGGGAAAGATGATGCAACAACCGGCACAAACTGTCACAAGACCTGTCGGTGCAAAACAGATTGCACTCCTGTTTTGGCCGGAGCAGATATTGCGCATCATGGGCAGCGTCAGAAAAACCTTGTTCTTATGATAAAATTGTGATAAAATAACGCCATCAAGGAGGCGATGGTCATGCTGAATATTCGACCTATCTCAGACCTGCGGAACCGCTTTTCAGAGGTAGAAGAGGACGTTCTGACGAAAGGCGAGCCGGTTTTTCTCACAAAGAACGGCTATGGCTCCATGGTTTTAATCAGCCTGGAACAATATGAAGCGCTGACGAACGATGTGGAATTGGCGTTGGACGAGGCGGATCGCGCCGCCGACCTCTCGGATACCCGCTATTCTGCCGGCGAGGTATTCGGTCGGGTGAGGAGGCGTATCCGTGAACGGAAAGCGCTATGAATTGAGTATCCTCCCGCTCTTTGAAGATGACCTCAATGAAATCGTGGACTATATCACCTACCGTCTGAAGAATCCTGCCGCGGCGGAACGGCTGGTAGATGATGTAGAGGCAGCCATCATAGAGCGGTTCACCTGCGCGGAGTCATTTGAGCCGTACCATTCAGCCAGGGAGCGTCAGTACCCCTATTACCGCATTCAGGTACGGAATTTTACTGTCTTCTATGTTGTGATTGGAAACACCATGGAGGTACGCAGGATTCTGTATAGCCGGCGCAACTGGAAAGACCGTATCTGAAGCCTGACACAAGAAAAAATAAGGTCTTTTCTCATATAGGTAAAAGCAAAGTGACATAGATAAAAACACAGCGGGCCGGGAGCCTTTTACTCCTGACCCGCTGTACCTGTTCTGATTTGATTTTAATGTGCGGCTGCTTTAACCCATCAACACAACTGCCGCTATTCAATTTGCAGATGCCGCTCAATCCAGTCGCATAGCTGCCGCTCGTTCATCGCACCGGACGCAACAGAAATGAAAGCGTCAGCAAGTTCTCCCGTCTGGAGTTGAAGGTCGTACCCGTTCCATTTGAGAATCAACTGCACCATCATTGCACCAATGCGTTTGTTGCCGTCCAGAAAGGCATGGTTAGAGGCCAAGCCAAAGCCAAGCCGGGCCGCTTTTTCTGGAATACTTGGATAAAAGTCTGTATCTCCGAAGGACTGGAGCGGCGCAGCAACCGCAGCTTCCAGCAAAGCCCGGTCACGCAAACCATCTATGCCACCGGACTTCTGAATGATGCGGGAATGCAGGGCAATCACATCTTCCACGGTCGCCCAAATCATTCCGCCATCCTCCGGTAATCCTCCGCAAACTGGTCCAGGATCTGGTCTGCATCAGCCATCATCCGTGCTCGTGTCGGCGTGCTTTCAGCCTCTTGGATATTGACCGGGAACGGCATCCCCTTGGCCCTGACAAAAGCATTGGCAAACAAGTTAAAGGCCGTGGATGTAGTCATACCTAGCTCTTTGCATAGAGCGGACATCTGTGCCTTGATCTCGGAGTCCATGCGGAAAGTCATATTCGTGTCCATGGTGGAAACACCTCCTTGCACTACAATTATAGTACATTATGTGTGCATTATCAAGAGACTATTTTATTTGGCAAACGGTGTGCAGCGACCGGCGCCGCCTAAGACTATGCTCCCGCCCGCCGCGGCACACAAGAGAGGACAGGGAGGAGAAAAAGTGGACACCAGGGAACCGTTACGGCACAAGGGTTTGCCGTGCTTCTGTCCACTTTTCCCTTTTTTTCGTAAAAATAAATAAGGATGAATAAAACAGTGTAAAGAAAATATTTGTAGAGAAAAAAGCGGAAAAGGGGACAGGACGCAGACATAGCACGGACCCATACCTTTCATCTTAACCTTCGCCCTGCTTCCTTCTGTATTAACAAGGCAGGGCGGCAAGGCGTCGATGCAGCCGGGGCCTGGGAATACAGGGGTCGTGCGGCGAAGAGCGGGCGGCAGGGTCCATGCGGCAGAATGCAGAGATGGCCTCCTGCCTCCCCCTCTTCCTGTATAAGCGAGGGGCGAGGAAGAATCAGACCCCGGATAACCGCTGTCCCTATCTCCTATATGGGCATAAAAAATCGCCACCTGCTTCGAGGTGACGATTTTGATATGATTTCATTTCATCGAATCAACCAGCGATAGTCCTTGCGACAATCCAAAATATAATCCACATACACGGTATCGTCCTGGATCTGGTAGAGAATGAGATACCAGTTTTCCACAAACATCTTGTGGTACTTATTGGGCGGGATATACGGCTCCTCAAAGAAGGGAAACCGTTTGGGCATCTGCCGCAGAGAGCGCATAGCGGCCATGATTTCTTTCTTCTTGGCCGCTGCCGCCTCTTTGCTGACGTTCGCTAAAAACCGAATATGCGCCCCCAGCATCTGTTTGGCGCGGTCAGAAACAATGACTTTGTATTCCTGTTCCGCCATGCCTATGCCTCTGCGATCACGTCGTCCA
>CAMMMX010000049.1 GCA_946498095.1 uncultured Clostridia bacterium | reverse complement strand
AGCAAGACAGCGGACAATGGCGGGATTGCCCTTGGCCTGCACAGAGAAAAATCGGTTTCACATTGTAAACCTTTCGAAAATTACTGTTATTCACCAGCCTCCAACGGAAACGGCATATAAAAACGTTGGATTGGCGGCTATGCGGAAACGCAGGAAAGAAAATTAAGCAGCCGCCCAACGGGAGTATTTCATTCTGAATGGAAAAAGGATAAAAGTCAAAGGACAGCGTATCGTCCCAACTGCTGTCCTTTGACTTTTTCTGCAAACTACAATAAATATCCCCCGGCGGCGGAGCCGGGGGATATTTATTCATTGGTCTTGGTTATTCCAGTGTTACTTTGTGGAACACTTTCTTACCCTTTTTAATAATCACATACTTCTTTTCGAAGTCCTTCTCCAGGGAAAGTTTCGCAGAAATCGACGGTACCTTCACATCGTCTACCGCAACGCCGCCCTGCTCAATCAATCTGCGGCCTTCCGCGCGGGACGGAGCAAGCTTTGTCTTAACCATCAGGTCAAGCACGCCGATTTCCCCGTCGGTGAAGTCCGCCTCGGTGATCGCAGTAGAAGGCATATTGTCGGTATTTGCGCCCTTGCCGAACAAGGCGCGCGCACCCTCCTGGGCCTTCTTCGCCTCTTCTTCGCCGTGGATCAACTTAGTGACCTCATAGGCGAGGATCTCTTTTGCCTTGTTGAGCTCGCCACCTTCGAGCTTTTCCAGCTCGTTGATCTCTTCTAGTGGCAGGAAGGTCAAAATCTTCAGGCAACGGATGACATCTGCGTCGTCCACATTGCGCCAGTACTGGTAGAATTCAAACGGCGAGGTCTTTTCCGGGTCGAGCCAGACGGCGCCCTTTTCGGTCTTGCCCATCTTCTTGCCCTCGCTGGTCGTGAGCAAGGTGAAGGTCATGCCGTAGACCTCTTTGGCCTCTTTTCGGCGGAGCAGCTCCACGCCGCCGATGATATTGCTCCACTGGTCGTCGCCGCCCAGCTCCATCACACAGTTGTAGCGATGGTTGAGCTCGAGAAAATCGTAGCTCTGCATCAGCATGTAATTCAGCTCGAAGAAGGAGAGGCCGCGCTCCAAACGCTGCTTGTAGCACTCTGCCGCCAGCATCCGGTTGACGGAGAAATGCACGCCCACTTCACGCAGGAAATCAATGTAATTCAGGTTAAGCAGCCAATCGCCGTTGTTCGCCATAATCGCTTTCCCCTCGGAAAAGTCGATCAGGCGGGACATCTGCTTCTGGAAACAGGCGATGTTGTGGTCGATGGTCTCCTTGGTGAGCATCTTGCGCATGTCGGTCTTTCCGGACGGGTCGCCGATCATGCCCGTGCCGCCGCCGAACAGGGCGATCGGCACATGCCCGGCCTTCTGCATCCAGGACATCACCATGATCTGGACAAAGTGGCCCACATGCAGACTGTCCGCTGTCGGGTCAAAGCCGATGTAGAAGGTGATCTTGTCGTTGTTCAACAGATCCCGGATCTTTTCCTCGTTGGTCGTCTGCGCGATTAAACCGCGCGCTTTCAGTTCGTCGTAAACGCCCATTTGTTTTCCTCCATTCTGTGTTGGGGGCAAAAGAAAACGCCCCCTGCGATTTTTGCAGAGGGCGGAGAAATTCCGCGGTACCACCTCAGTTTACCGCACCCTCACGAATGCGGCCTCATGGGTACAACCATACCCGTGCGCGTTAACGTGCGCAACCCCGGCCGGATCTACTGACCATCTGGCGTTCCACCCGGCGGCTCCAGGATGTATTTCCGCAGACCGCTGCTCCCGCTTCCACCAACCGCAGGCTCTCTTTGCCAGCCGCATTCCGCGTACTTCTTCCCTTCGATGCCATTGCTCTCATTATATCCAACGGGTTTCAAACTGTCAAGGCGTTTTCTTCGCCATTTGCAGCATTTCTTCCGCATTTTGCAGCAAAAGCTCGGTGATCTCGGTGCCGCCCATAATCCGTGCCAACTCCCGTTTGCGCCCCTCATGATCGAGCGCCGTTACGTTGGTGTAGGTGCGGTCGTGCTCCACATGCTTTTTGATCCGGAAATGGGCGTCCGCTAGGGAAGCGATCTGCGCCAAATGCGTGACACAAATCACCTGCCGGGTGCGCGATACTTCCCGGAGCTTGAGCCCCACTTTTTGCGCTGCACTGCCGCTAATCCCGGTGTCGATTTCGTCAAAGATCAGCGTCCCGATGCGATCCGTACCCGCCAATACGGTCTTGATCGCCAGCATGATCCGGGAAAGCTCGCCGCCCGAAGCGATCTTCGCCAATGGCTTAGCCGGTTCGCCCGGGTTGGTAGAGATCAAAAACTGTACCCGATCGCATCCGGAGGGACTAAGTGCCCCTTCCTCGCGCTGTACCAGAAACGTCACGTTCGGCATGTCCAGGAAGGTCAACTCTTCCTGCACGCGCTTTGCAAACAGAGCGGCGACCTCTTGCCGCTTGGCGGAAAGCGCTTTTGCACAGCGCCAAGCTTCGGCCTCGGCTTCCTGATGTTCTTTCGTCAAACGCGCGATATGCGCATCGGAAAGTTCGATATCGGAGAGCTGCTTTTTGCAATCTTCCAAAAAGGCGAGCATCTCCTCCACGCTGCCGCCGTATTTCAAGCCGAGCCGGTACAACTGATCCAACCGGCCTTCGATCTGCTCCAATTCCTCCGGATCGTACTCCAAGCCGTCGGCCAGGCTCCCGATTTCCGTGTTACAGTCCTCCAGCTCATATTGCACACTGCGCAGCCGTTCCTCCAGGGAGGCTGCCGCGGGCAGATACCGCCCCGCGCCGGCCAGGGCATCCGCTGCGTCGGTCACCGCCGAGAGCGCCCCTTCCGCCTCATCCTCTCCATCCAGCGCCAACTTTGCCGCCTGCAACGCACCGGCGATCTTTTCGCTGTTCCGATAGAGGTCGCGCCGTT
>CAMMMX010000048.1 GCA_946498095.1 uncultured Clostridia bacterium | reverse complement strand
CATTCATGCGGGTTTCAAGGTTTCAAACTTGGTGCGCGAGACGAGACTTGAACTCGTACGTCATAGACACACGCCCCTCAAACGTGCCTGTCTGCCAGTTCCAGCACTCGCGCATTCAGCGAAAATGATTATAGCATAGATTACAAGAATATGTCAAGACAAAATATCAATTTTTTTGCATTTTTGGGTCAATAGAATCCAGACACTCTACAATTCCTGCACCAGCTTATAGAATTCTTCATACCTCATCAAGCTGTTCAACACTTTGACCAGGGCATTGGGGGCCAAATGCTCCGGCAGCTCCAAGCGTTTCAACAGCGCCCGGCGCTTTTGCGCGCTGTTCTCCCCGCCGGAGAGCCCTGCCTCAAATAGGTCGGTCTTGGTAATCATCCGTTTGGGGCACGCCACTGGTTCCTGGCCGCAGGTGGCTCCCGCACGCTGCAACGCCTCCAAAATCACTTGGGCCGGCACGCCCTCCACGCCGAGCTTCCCCTCTTTGGAGGGTTTCTCTTTACGTTTCTCCTTGCCGAACATATCCGGCACATAGGCATGTTTGATCTGTTCCGCCGGGATGGAACTGGAAAGATAATTGCGGATGACAAATCCGGCCCCATCGCTGTCTGTCAGGACCAAAATTCCGCGTGTCTCCGCCAACCGGCGGATCATGGCCATCTGCTCCGGATCTTTAAAAATCTGAAATCCATTGGTCTCGATAATGACACCGTCGATCAAGGAAGACAGTTTGATCTTGTCATACTTTCCCTCCACAATCACGGCCTCTTTGACTTTCAGACGCACTGCGTTCCCCTCACTCTGCAAATTTTTCCCGTTCCGCAATCAAAAGCAACCGCGCAATCAACGTTTCCATCACGGTACGGCGATTTCCCCGCGCACTTTTTAACGCGACATCGGCATTTAAAAGCGCATCCAAACTTTCGCGCAACATCTCTATGGAAAATCTTCCGCCGTCGCGTTCCGCATTGCGCAGGCGGAACTCCTTTCCCTTATAGTCGAAATACTTTGCCGGTTCCAAGGCGCTTTCCCCACTCTGTACGGCCGCGCGCACGCGATACAGATCCAAGTAAGCCGTGGAAAGCACTGCCAAGACGGAAACCGGCTCCTCATTCTGATAAAAGAGCAGGTCCAAAATGGAATAGGCTTTGTCATATTGCCTTGCCAAAATGGCGCGGGAAAGCATAAAGACGGTGGTTTCAAAATTTTTGGTGACCAACTGATCGATCTCCCGGCGGGTGATCTCCTTTCCCGGTCCGACATAGGCGCAGAGCTTTTCCAATTCGTGAAAAAGCGCCTGCAGATCGTTCCCCGTATATTCGATGATCTTCCCCGCATCCGCGCGCGACAGTTCGCAATGGCGCTTTGCAGCGGCTGCACAGAGCATTTTTTCTGCGTCGGCTTGGGTTTTCCGCTTAAAGCAAACCGTATTTCCCGCTTTTTGCACCGCAGTCAAAAGTTTCTTCCACTTCGCGGATTTTTTATAATCGATCTCGACGGACGGCAGATAAAACACCAAAACGGTACTATCCGGAACCATCCCGATCAATTCATAGAGCTTCGAAAGGTCCGACGCGCTGCGCGCCTCTACGTCGAGGTCGGAGACCGCCACACATTTTCGCTCAGACAACAGCGGCACCGCCTCCACCGCAGCCGCCATTTCGTCGATGGACACGCTTCCGCCGTCCATCCGTTGCAGGTTAAAATCCTGAAACGCATCCCCGCAGGCTTTTTCGATCAGGCGGTTTGCATAGAGCTTGAGCAGGTATTTTTCCTCCCCGTGCAATAGATAAAGCGAGCCGAAGGTTCCTCGCTCGATCTGTTTCTTGAATTCGGTTTCTGTGATTTCCGGCATCATGCATCCCTCCTGATCCGGCAAGTTTGTCCGTCCGTGATTTCGATGGCCACTGTGCCAAGTCCCGCTGTAGCCGTTACCTGTTGTCTTCCGGCAACCGCATCACCCACATCCGACTCGTCCATGGACAGCACCGTATATTCCGCTTCGATTCCCTCAACATCCTGTGCCAGCACTGCAAAATGGGGCGAGCGCCACGCCTCCGGCAAATTCTCCGCCTGTACACCGGCTGGGCAGAATAAAACGGTCACACCGTTCGCGTTCAACAAGGCCGCCCCGTTGACCATCTCCACAGAGATCGCGCTTCCAAGGGTCAGCTTTGCAGCCTCGCGGTACGGGTGTGTTTCTCCGATTTCCGCCGCCTCCGCTTGCAAAAAGTCGTCCATGTGGCCGGACGGCAATACCAGCCGGTCGGCCGGATAGTCCTCCAACACCTCGGCAGCGTTATGCGCTTCCTCTCCAAAATGGGTAAACAGGAGCATCCCATCCAGGGATTGCACCCCTCGCCCCTGTAATTCGTTCTCGAGGGACTGTGTGGAATATCCTTCGCAGCCGACCACCAGGGCATGCCCGTTGCGTGTCACCGCTACCGACAGCCCGCTCCCCACATCCACCACTGCAATGCGTGTGATGTCCCGCCGGGAGACTTGATAGGAAAAGATTCCCGCCAACAGAAGAATGCAGGATAGCCAAGCGGCGGTACGCAAAAGCGGTTTGGAAGGCCCCATCCACACACATACCGCCAGCAGGATCAGCACAGCCGCAATCCATAAGAGCATGAACCCCATCGAGACCGGCAAACTGGCATAGGGAACCTGCGCAAGCAGATGGACAATCCCTTCCACAAGCTTTGCCAACCATCCCGCTGGAATGGCCAACGGCATCGCCGCCAACGTTCCCGGCAACAAAAGCTGGAGAAATGCCGCTCCCAATCCCAATTGGAGCAGCAATGTTGTCGGCCACAAAGCCAACAGGTTTGCCAGCAGCCCTACCGCGGATACGCTGCGGAACGTCAGCGCAATCACGGGCAGGGTAAAGAGGGTTGCGCTGACGCTCGTCGCCAAAACCAGGTGGACGGCATGGAACAGGCGCTTCCCATATTTAAAACCGGACACCCGCGCATCAAGCCAAGCTGTGAGCGGGTTGGAACACAGGATCAACCCCAGGGTGGCGGAGAAGGAGAGCAGCAACCCGACATCCGCACCGGCGTAGGGGCTGGTCAGGCACAGCACCCAAACCGCCAACCCCAGCGAGTTTAGGGAATCCGCCCGGCGGGAGAGCAGTGTCCCCGCTAAATACAGCAGACACATGATACCACTCCGGGTCGCGGAGGGGACAAAGTCCGCCACCACCATAAAGAGCAGGACCCCAACGGAAGCGATGGCCGCGCTTCCCTTCCGAGGGACCCGCAGGGCCAGCAGGCTGGCCAGAAGCAAATTCGCCA
>CAMMMX010000047.1 GCA_946498095.1 uncultured Clostridia bacterium | reverse complement strand
TGAAAAAAGGGCCGCTCCATGTCTAGGCACGCAGTGCCTTTCGCAGACACACAGTATCTTTCGCGGACACACAGTGTCTTTCGCGGACACACAGTGTCTTTCGCGCCTACGGCGAGGGCTACGCGGGCAGGCGGCTGGGAATTTTGCTTTTTTGCTCGGAGGGAAAATCCTGTGAAAACAGGCGGACCTCCGGTCGGGACGCGGACACACAGTGTCTTTCGCGCCTACGGCGAGGACTACGCGGGCAGGCGGCTGGGAATTTTGCTTTCTCGCCCGGAAGGGGAAGTCCTGTGGAGAGAAATAGGCATTTTGCAAGGAAGGAGCTGTCCGTCATATGGGCGGATAGGCCGCTTTTCAGTTGACAGGAATGCAATTGCATGAAAGCGCTATCGCCTTTCTCTGTTAGGCCGGGCAATGGTTCGAAAGGAACAGCGCTCCCGGGCGGAAAGACCGTCCGGAAGCGCTGTCCAGATGTGCTCAATTCTTGTAGCCTGCGTTTGGATTGCGGGGCGGGAGTTTCAAAGGGCCGTCGGAAAGGCGGACGGCCTTTGCGAGAAAGCCGCAGCTTTTCCTCATGAATCATTTAAAATGGGGATGGCCTATTTTTACTGATTCCAGGAATAATAATAGATGGCATTGTCCTGCAAATCGACCATGCCCACGACGATGTTTTGAAACAAGGGGATATCTTGGTCAAAATGCGCATGGTTCAGCACGGCCCCAAATTGCCGGTCCCACGAGGAAAGAATGCAGTAGAAACCCTGCCGGTTTCCGGTTTCGCCAAAGAGGTCCCTTGCCAGTTCTTTGCCGGGGAGCGAACCGATGGCCTGCACCCGTTGCCGCAAGGACTCCGCAACGTCCTCCGGCAGCGGGAGGGGCGACCAGCGCGCCATAGCGCCCTGGGAGAGGAATGCATCCCGCTCGCCGGGCGGGAGCGAAAAGGCATAAAGCCGGTATCCGTCGCCCATAGCGCCATAGGCATCTTCTTCGAACAGGACCTCCGTGTGCTCCGGCAAGGCCAGGCCAAAGCTGTCCGAGAAGAAGGAGTAGGGTTTCTCTTCCGGCCGGGTTGTTAGGAAGATGGCTGTTGCCGCAACGATCAACAGAACGAACCCCAAAAGAATTTTAGGATGTGCAAAACATCCGTTTTTGTTGGAATTCATAGATGTAACTCCATCGTGATTTTTGCCTTTGCAGATCGAATCATAGCGCCCCTAAAAAAAGAAAGCTTCTTATGAGTTCCTTTCCCAGTTATTCGAAAGAATGACTTTTCCTTTAAGCATCATAACGCTCCAGTGCGGACTGATACCATGCGGCATACTGCTCTTCACCCTGGGCACTCAGATGTTCAGGGAGGACGAGTTCGCCGTCTTCAGGGACAGCAAAGCTGGCGCACCAGGGATGCGTTTCAGAAAATGCCCCGCTCCATGGCCGGCCAACGTCCGCTGCGTGATTTCCTGGACAAATGAAAAGAATGTATTCCCGCCCTTGTATAATGGGCTGGTGTCCAAAATAGGAGACAACGGACGGGTTTCCATGAAGATCCTCTTGGATAAAGTAGCCTTCTATAAAGGGGATGGTGTCCCCCGCTTTTAAGTCCCCTTTGAAGGACTCCGTGATGGTGAGGGTGGAGTGCGTAAATCCCGTTGTCGATCCGTACTCCGGATCATCCTCAATGGGCAGGTAATTTTTCGCATCCGATAGAACGCCTTTTACAATATAGGGAGACCGCTCTACAAGGCTCGCAAAGGTTTCTGGTTCGTTTACGATAAAACCTTCGATCGAATGAAACGGCAAGCTTTGGATATCCATCTCCTCAGCATGTACGCTGGGAATCATCACCATTGCTGTCAGTAGGACGGCCATACACAGGGAGATAAAGAGCTTTTTCATCATGTTGATTCCCCTCCTATTCATAGATCGCCTGCAACGACTCAACATCGTGGTCGAGAATGACGTAAGCGGCCGTAGCTGTAGTTGGCTGCATGACGGCTGTTTCCGTACAAGGCGGATGTTTTAGACCAAGCGCATGACCAAATTCGTGGATAATTGTCTGGGCCTGGATTGCAGAGCTGTAATTTAGAATGGCGTCGGAGTTTAAGGAAACGGTTGCACGTACAATAGAATCTCCCCAGTTTCCATTCATGCTATCATCGTCACCTTCTAAGACTTGGCCGTCTTCGTCCATGGTCATTGCATATCCTAGAGCTTGATAACCTCCAGGAGTAATGATAGAGCCGCACGTCATTCGAATATCCATCCCCAGGTCCTCGTCTGTGTCCGATACCTCGATGTCCCCAAAGGATACGCCGTCCGCAACATCGTTCCATGATTCAATCCGGGCGACAATCCCGTCCATGCTGAGACGGAAATCTTCTTTGTCAACCAGGTTTTTTACTTTGTCGAGGATTTGCACAGAGATGCCGTCTGCGTTTTTCCACTTTCCGCCAAAGCTATTGGAAAAGGAGAGCACCTGGAATGTTCTGGAAAGCTCGTTGTCGTCCGGGTCGATGTCGGCGCTCGTATGCTGCGGGTCTACGGACATACCAAGAGAAGCTTGTCCGGAATTTTGAAATTTTGCTTTCACAGAGAAGTTTAAAACCTTTCTTGCGGGAATGCTGACCCGCGCGGTTGCGCCAAGGTCTTTTCCATTTAAAAGGAACCGGACGGGAATATCCACCGCATCCAAGTTTCCCAGGTTTGCGACGCTCACTTCATATTCGTGGTTGACTCTGGGTTCCACGCTGCTGGGCCCGTTAATGGCATAGGCCCTTACGGAAACGGCGTCCGCCCATTGAAAATCTTTGGAGACCGTGTTGTTCGCGGTGTTGGTCTCTGTCACCCCGCTGGGCAACCAGACGTTTACCAACAACGTGTGCGTACCGCCAATGCGGTTCTTAAAGTTTAATTTCAGAGTGGCAGTTGTATTTGGCGCCAATGTGACCTGGACGGTTTTGGTGGTCAAGTTTTGCGCATCTAAATAAACCGCATAGGAAAAGCTGGAGATCGTCGTGGAGCCGAGATTTTGGATCGTAACCGAAATCGGTATATCCACCATGTTGGGAAATGGCTCTGTATGATTGGTGGCGCGTGGATTGGATACAGCCAGGTCGGTTCCTGTTGCCCTTTGCGAAAGAAGGGTGGCTGTCTCCGGAACGGTTTCTTCCAACACCTCAATCCCGATTTCTTCGATTTCCGGAAGAGGTTCTTCGAGATCTTCAGGAAGCTCTTCTTCCGTCATGGTGGATGCAAGAATCTGGATCTCGTTGGCCTGGCCATCGGAAAAGGTGAGGCCCGTATCTGTTTCATCACGGGAGTCAATTGTTTTTTCAGAGGTGGTTTCCAAGGGTTCTTGGATAGATTCGTGTTCTGCGCCGGCCTGTCCTGTGAAACAGCCGATGCAGGCGATACACAAAATACAAGCCAAGATCCTTTTCTTTACCTGTGTTTTCATAAATATTTCCTTTCCTTAATTTTGAATCGGTTACATTATAAACTTGAATGATACATTGGAATCACCTCCTGCAATAAATTTATTACTGATTTAAAAATATAAAATAGCCATAGAAACTCTTTGTAGGAGAATAAATATTAAAAATGTGTTCTAATACTTAATAACGATTCTATCATTCTAAAGTGGACAACTTTTTAAAATGATTAAGGAATAATGATAGAGAAAATATATTGTATAATTTGTCAAAATATATAAATATTTAAACAATACACAAGGAAAGGACCCATCCCATGTCTGAAACACCTCTTTACACCGCGCTGATGGAGCACCGCGCCCTGCACCGCGCGGCCTTCCATACGCCCGGCCACAAAAACA
>CAMMMX010000046.1 GCA_946498095.1 uncultured Clostridia bacterium | reverse complement strand
AGGCTTGCCGGTACGATGCCCTTCTAGGGCTTCCTCAAGCCCCCGGCTTTGCCGGCGGTCATGACTACTTTAAAGAGCATGTTAACGTCCGATTCAGTGTTGATTGAAACGGCTTGTACATGGCCAGGTTTGTTGTTCGGAAGTATATGCGGCTTAACATTCGAATACTAGTATCTATCCTGGCGTAGTGTGTCAGGATAGATACTAGCGGCCTAGTCGAAGAGGCTCATCTGCCTCAGACGCTGTTTTCGTTCGGAGATAGGTTCGCAAGCAATTGGGACGTCGCTGAGAAAGGGGGAAGGTTCGCCGCTGGATAACAGGTAGAGTGATTCCTGAGCACGTGTCATACCCACATAAAACAAGCGTCGTTCTTCTGCGGGATCGGCAGCGTATTTTGCTGACTGGAGAGGGATACGACCAGCGTCAATCCCGCAGAGAAAGACGACGGGAAATTCCAGTCCCTTGCAGCCGTGGAGCGTCATAAGCCGGACGGTTCCTGCGTGGTATGTTTTGCCTGTTCCACGCACCAGATCGCTTTCTTTGCCGAGGCTAAGATCGTACAGGAAGGCTTCCATAGTAGGGTAGAAGACTGCCGTGTTGCATAGCCGCCGGACAGCATCACTATCGGATAGAGATGTCTGCTGTGCAAATTGCATCAATAATTCGTCCGGCTTACCTTTGCATAGCTGCGATTGGAAGACCTTTATCAATGCCAGTAGACGCTGTACAGCTGCAAGATGCGTCCAAGGCTCCAGGATATGCGGTATGTAGGAAAGATCGTCCAACGGTACGGCAGAGGTGGAGCAAACATGACATAAGCGCTCCAGGACATCGGGGGGACATCCAAGGATATTGCGCAGGCATAGCTGTAGAGCGGCCGTATCGGACGGAGTCATCAGAAAACGAAAAAAGGCTGTCATGCCACGGATAGCAGGGTCGGCCAGAAAGTCGTCACGGCCGGTGACAGTGTAGGGGATCCCTTCCTTGTGCAGGCAAAATTCCAACAGATCGGCCTGACGGTGGGTACGGTAAAGGACCGCAATGTCGGAGAAGCTGTGCAAGGTATCCGCACCGTAAGACTGAGCGTCAAGCATATCGACGCCTCCGGTCAGGCGGCTGATTTCTTTGGCGACAAAAATTCCCTGGGCAAGCTCGCTTTCCGCCTTGAGCAGCCGTACCTGCCCGCTTTCTTGACGCATCGGCTCCAGTATGCGCGGCTCTCCTGCGTTTTTATCGATGACGGGGAGCGCGCAGTGCAGGATTTGGGCAGCGCAGCGATAATTTTGGGTCAGGCGGACGATTTCTAGGGCGGGAAAGTCGTCGGAAAGGTGCTGGAAACATTGGGCGTCGGATCCACGGAAGCCGTAAATGGACTGGTCAGGATCGCCGATGACGAATAACCCCGCACCATTGCGGTTCCATGAACAAACCAAGCGGTATTGCAGTGCGTTCATATCCTGAAACTCATCCACCAGAAGATGCGTAAAGCAGCGCGGCTGTCTATGCGCAGCTTGAGCAAGTTCTAAGGCACGCAGCAACAGATCGTCATAATCAAGCATATTTTTTTCTCTTAGCCGCGCACAGTAGTTGTCGAAGGCGTCGTCGTCTAGCGCATCGGGCAAGCCGTTTTTATGTTGGGATACTGCCTCAACCAGCTTAGATGGCGTGATCTTCAAGTCCAGCGCGGCAATGGTTTCAGCCGCAATGTCCAGCGCGTCATATTCGTCTGCCAGCGTGCTGGAAACACCTGCATGTCGAAGGAGATCCAAGCAGATGGAATGAAAGGTGCCGATCGTGATCGAGCGGATGGCGCGTTTTCCACCCAGTGCCTGTTCCAAGCGTTCTCTCAGTTCCGTGGCAGCCTTGTTGGTAAAGGTAACGGCAGTAATTTCGCCTGGCTTAACCCCGCGCTCGCGAATCAGATGCACAATACGGGCGACGAGCGTTTTGGTTTTTCCAGTGCCCGGTCCGGCGACAGCAGCAATAGCGCGCTGAGAGGAGTTTGCCGCTTGTAATTGTTTTGGGTTCAGCTCGTCCAGAAGATCCAACTGGGAGGGGAGGATAGTCTGTGTCTTGGATGGCTTAGCTACCTGGATGGAAGCTTTCTGTGCAGTTTTACGCTTCTGCGGCGTTTGAACGGCAATCAAGCTGATTTGGCCGTTGAAAGCCTCGATTTCAGATGGGGTCAACAATTGGATGGTTCCGTATACGCCGTCATACCCGGGGGAACGTTGCACTTGTCCGCCACGCAGGCGACGGATGCCTTCGGCGACGCAGGGCCCCCCTGCTTTTTCGATCGCGTCGAGCGGCGCTTCACGAAGGATATAGAATTCTGCCCCCAATGCACCGAGCATAGACTCATATACTGCCGCCAATTTTTTTCCACCCACAGACATCCCGGTCGAGGCTGCTATGACTTCCGGCAACGGAACAAGGCGTTCAAAAGGTTTGCTTCCTGCCGGGGTATATCCCTCCGGGCGGTTGGACAGTTCTTCCACCCGATGTTGGACGCCGATAGTCAGCTTGCGTCCACACACTGGGCATTTGCCGCCATACGCCTGCGTCTGTGCAGGCTCTATGCACAGACCGCAGTTTCGGTGGCCGTCATAATGGTATTTACCCTCCTCAGGAAAAAACTCGATGGTGCCGTGAAATCCTTTTCCAGTTTGTATCGCACTGAAAAGGGCAGGGTAGGACAGCGGGACATCCAGCAGGTTCGCCTCCCGCCCCAGCTTAGCGGGTGAATGGGCGTCGGAATTGGAGACAAGGGTGTAGCCGTCCAAGGCGGACAGCCGGTGGTTCATCGGAGGATCGGAGGACAGTCCGGTTTCCAGTGCATGGATATATGGCGTCATGTCTCCGAAGCATTCCTCGATGGTATCAAAGCCGGAGAAAGCTCCAAAGAGCGAGAAGTGAGGTGTCCAGATGTGCGCAGGGATGAAGATAGCTTCAGGGCAGGATTCCAAGGTAATTTCCAGAAGGTCGCGGCAATCCAATCCAAGGATAGGGCGTCCATCCGAACGAATGTTGCCGATCGCCTCCAGCTTCCGTGAAAGTGTTTGTGCTGCCTCAAGAGAGGGCAACAGGATGAGACTGTGAACTTTCCGCACGCGGCCGTCTTTTTTATAAATGGAGCTGATTTCTCCTGTTACGACAAAACGCGGCTGCACCATACCGTTGGGACAGGTCGCATCCTTAGGCTGCAGATCGTTTCGTAGCATATACAGCCCTTCTTCGGCGGGGACGAGCTGTTCGGACAGTTCGTCCCGCCAAGCGGGATGGGTGAAATCGCCGGTACCTATCAAACGGATCCCTTTGCGACGTGCCCAAAAATCTAAAGACTGTGGTACACAGTCGCGGCTTGTTGCACGTGAATAGCGGGAGTGGATATGTAGATCGGCAATATACATAGCAGTCACCTGTTTTCTTTCATTTGATTCCATTATAATCCATATTACATCCATATGCAACAGATGCCTCTCGACAAATCCCATTCTCGTCCTGTATAATAGGAGTGGATAAGGAAAGGAGTCAGCGAAGCGATGCGAGAGAACAAATATGATGATGAAGCATTTTTTCAGAAATACAGTCGTATGGCACGTTCTGTAGGCGGGCTGGAGGAGGCAGGGGAGTGGCCCACTCTGAAGCGACTATTACCGGATTTTTCCGGTAAACGTGTCCTTGACCTCGGCTGCGGGTATGGCTGGCACTGTCGTTATGCGGCAGAGCATGGCGCCGCGTCTGTTGTCGGGATCGATTTATCGGAGAGGATGCTTCAGGAGGCGGAACGGCGTACGGCGGATGCGCGTATCAGCTATCGTAGGATGCCGATAGAGGATATCAGCTACCCGCCGGACAGTTTTGACGTTGTACTCAGTTCCTTGGCATTCCATTACGTTGCCTCATTTTCCGACATCTGCACCCGTGTATATCAGTGCCTGTCTTCCGAAGGCGTTTTTATCTTTTCCGTCGAGCACCCCATCTTTACCGCTCAAGGCCCCCAAGACTGGTTCTACAGCCCTAATGGTGAGCGCCTGCATTGGCCGGTTGACCGTTATTTCGAGGAAGGCAAGCGGGAAGCGGTATTCCTTGGTGAAACGGTGACGAAATATCATAAAACGGTGACTACTTATATCGGCGATATGCTGCGGGCAGGCTTTCTGTTGACCACATTGGAGGAACCGCAGCCGGATATCTCGATGATGGAAGTTGAGGGGATGCGTGACGAGCTGCGCCGCCCGATGATGCTGATCATCGCTGCCCAGAAACGATGACCTTCCGGTATTAGGACAAAAAGGCCCGCGGATCGAAATGATCCGCGAGCTTTTTTCTTAAACAGCATTAGCGGAACGAAAACCCCCGGCTAAGCGGGGGAGAGT
>CAMMMX010000045.1 GCA_946498095.1 uncultured Clostridia bacterium | reverse complement strand
CCCTTGAAAACACTGGGTTTTTCCGTTTGTCTTTATTATACCGTAAGGGCATACCCACGCTACCATGCTGGCGGAAAATGGGGTGCCGCCAAAATACTTGCAGGAGCGGTTGGGACATAAAGACCTGCATATTATCTGCATCTGACCGATAAGATGAATGATGAGGGGATTAAAATTCTGCGGCAGCTATATCAGAGAACGGAGAAAAACGAATCCGATTGACAACATCTCATTTTGTGGTTGGCATATGGTTGTCAAAACATCTTCTGAAGTAGTAAAACAGGGCATTTGGTGTCTATCACACCAAATGCCCTGTTTGTCCAAAATCCTTATTTAATGCGGCTTTCCGCCTTATTTGTTTGCTTCTTCCACCGCAACAGCGCAGGCAACGGTAGCGCCAACCATGGGGTTGTTGCCCATGCCGATAAGCCCCATCATCTCCACGTGAGCTGGAACAGAGGAGGAACCAGCAAACTGAGCATCGCCATGCATACGGCCCATCGAGTCGGTCAGACCGTAGGAAGCCGGGCCTGCAGCCATGTTGTCCGGATGCAGCGTGCGTCCCGTGCCGCCGCCGGAAGCAACCGAGAAGTATTTGACCCCGTTTTCATAGGACCACTTCTTGTAAGTACCCGCAACAAGATGCTGGAAGCGGGTGGGGTTGGTGGAATTACCGGTAATCGATACGTCAACCTTCTCCGCCTTCATGATCGCCACGCCTTCCAGGACGTCGTTGGCGCCGTATACACGAACTTTGGCCTTGTCACCGTCGGAGAAGGACTTCTCACGGACGATTTTCAGCTCGCCGGTAGCGAAGTCATAATCCGTCTCGACATAGGTAAAGCCGTTGATTCTGGAAATGATGTAGGCGGCGTCCTTGCCCAAACCGTTGAGGATAACCTTCAGCGGAGTCTTACGTGCTTTATTGGCAGTACGGGCAATACCGATCGCACCTTCTGCGGCAGCGAAGGATTCGTGACCTGCCAGGAAGCAGAAGCACTGGGTTTCCTCTCTCAGCAGCATAGCGCCGAGGTTACCGTGTCCGAGGCCGACGTTTCTTTGCTCTGCGACGGAGCCGGGGACGCAGAATGCCTGTAGGCCGATACCAATCGCTTCAGCAGCTTCGGCAGCGGTTTTAATCCCCTTCTTCAGTGCGACAGCGGTGCCCAGGGTATATGCCCAAACAGCGTTTTCAAAGGCGATAGGCTGTACGCCCTTAACGATATTCTCAACAGAAATGCCCTTTTGCTCGCACAGTGCCTGCGCGTCCTCAAGGCTCGTGAAACCGTATTCCTTCAGGCAAGCTTCGATTTTGGGCATTCTTCTTTCTTTTCCTTCAAACTGAGCCATGTATGAAAACCTCCCTTTCTGAATTATTCTTCACGCGGGTCAATGTACTTCGGAGCGTTTTCATAGCGGCCGTAAGTACCGATGTTTTTCTCATACGCCTCAGCAGGGTTCACGCCGTGGCGGATGTCCTCCAGCATTTTACCCAGCCGTACGAACTTGTAGCCGATGGCTTCGCCGCCTTCGTCCACCGCAACGGACAGGATGTAGCCCTCCGCCATTTCCAGGTAACGTACGCCTTTTTCCTTGGTGCTGAAAATCGTACCAATCTGGGAACGCAGGCCCTTGCCGAGATCCTCTAATCCAGCGCCAATCGGGAGTCCGTCCTCGGAGAAAGCGGTTTGGGTACGGCCGTAAACGAGCTGCTTGAAGATTTCACGCATCGCCACGTTAATAGCGTCGCAGACAAGGTCGGTATTCAGTGCTTCGAGAATGGTCTTGCCCGGGAGGATTTCGCCGGCCATAGCAGCGGAATGCGTCATGCCGGAGCAGCCCAAGGTTTCCACCATAGCTTCTTCAATAATACCGTTTTTAACGTTGAGGGTCAGCTTGCAGGCGCCCTGCTGCGGAGCACACCAGCCGATACCATGGGACAGGCCGGAAATATCGGAGATCTGGTAAGCCTTGACCCATCTGCCCTCTTCCGGAATGGGCGCAGGTCCATGATGCGGGCCCTTGGTGAGGGTGCACATTCTCTCCACTTCATGAGAATAATTCATAAAATGAGATACTCCTTTCAATTTGAATATGGACGCGCGGGCAAGGAGGAGAGTCCACAAAAACCCGGCGTTATAAACGCTCCCGACGCGTTTTGCGGCGGCCTCCTAGCGCCCGGTTCCTCATACATCTCCTATTATAACGGATCTTGACGCCTTCCGCAAGTGGACAGGTCATTTTTTTAACAATCTTTTCGGGGATATGTGGAAAATAGCTCGGCAAATCGAAGGAGCGCGCAACGTTGAGAGAACGGACGGGTGATCCACACGCGCTTCCCGGCGCCGAGGATGGAAAAGGGATTTTTCAGGACATCCCCAACGTCCGTGGAAGGAGATCGTAAAAGAATGCTGGAAAAACGGAAGAAAACACCTTGCACTGTGTGAACGGGACTGATATAATAGGAAAAGCGCCGGGAAAGGCTTGTGTATCAGCACAACGCCATCCACGGCAGGAAGGTACAATTCAGAAAGGATCGATTGGATATGAAAAAGAAACTGCTTGCGCTGTGCGGTGCAGTACTGATGGTGACAGTGTTTATTCTGTCTGGCTGCTCGGATAAGGGCGCCAGTTCCTACAAGGACCCTGTCACCGTGGCGGTGAAGATCGTCTCCACTGAGAAAACGGTGCTGGAGGAAGAAGTCACGCTGGAAAAGGAGGATGCTACCGCTGGAGCGGCTGTCATGCAGGCCTGCCAGAATAAGAAGCTGGCCTACACCAAGGATCAGGGCATGTACGACGGCTTCGACGGCATTACCTCGACCCAGACCGATGGATGGCTGCTGTACGTGAACGATGAGTTGGCGGAGAAGGGCGCGGACGAGCAGACCGTCGCCGAAGGGGACGTTGTGATCTTCCAATACGTCAACTACGATGAAGCTTTCGCCTCATAAGGAGGAGAAAAAGAGCCTTGAGACAAGGCTCTTTTTTATTGTATGCAGGGAACCACTCGCCTAGCGAGTGGTTCCCTGCATACAATTAGGGGGCGGTGTGGCCACACCTGCCTTGCTTGCCAAAATGCGCGGTCTCCGGAGGAATCAGTGTTTGAGAATATCAGAACCGTGATATTTCGCTCTTGCGTTATCTTATTTGATGTGGTAAAATAAAGTTAAAATTTAGAGTATGTCTTTATTATAAGGGGTGAGGGTATGCCAAAGGTGGCATATTCGGAAGAAGATAGGGAGCGCATCAAAACGGATCTGCTAACCGTTGGTCTGGAACTAATGGCAAAACAGGGCATACAACATACAACTGTGGAGCAAGTATATAAAAAAGTTGGTATTTCGCGAACTTTCTTCTATTCCTTTTTCGCAACGAAAGAAGACTTGATTGTTGAAACGCTTTACTTGCAACAGCCCAAAATCATTAAGTATGTACAAACGCTGATGGCCAATCCTGCTTTAAGCTGGCGTGACGCAGTGAAACAATTTCTCCACGCCTGTTGTTATGGAGAAAAAAATGGAATTGCTGTATTAACGATTGAAGAACAACAGCTCCTTTTCAAGCGTCTATCAAAGGAAAGCTATCAAGTGTTCCGCCAAAAGCAACTTCGTCTTTTTGGAGAAATCTTAGAAAACTTTGGAATAAGAGCAGATACAGCAAGGATCCATCTATTTACGAATTTAAGTTTGACAGCGATGGTTGTACGCAGAGCAATCCCCAATGCGCTTCCCTTGTTTGTTCCTGAAGCCGCTGATGAAACGGTTGATTTTCAACTTAATGCGATTGTGGATGCCTTGGAGAAATTGAAAACAGACCCCACGCCTTGATGGGTGGGAATGAAAAAAATCTGTCCGAATATTATGTTTCGGCGTCATATTCAGACGGATTTTACTTTACCCAAAATAAAAACAAATTTTATTATTTATTTTTATTTTGTAATGATAGAAACTAAAACCAAGCAAAGGAGAACACACGATGAGAGAATTTGATCTGTTCGCAAACAAATATCCACCGGGTAATGATTTGCGAAAACCAACCGCTGAAATGCTGGAACAATTTCAAGGAAAACTGCCGACAGAGCTCCTTGACTTTTGGCAGAAATATGGCTTTGGAAATTATGGCGGAGGATTACTGAAAATTATAGATCCTACGGATTATGTTGATACGCTCACACTTTGGCTGGGTGAGCAGGAAGATTGTTTTCCCATTTTAATGACTGGTTTCGGAACACTTTTTATTTACCGCAAACTATCTGAAACAGCTGACGATATTTGTTTGCTGGACATTCACTATCGCAGATCGGGCAGTTTTTCTACCAGTTTTTCCGATTTTTTTAAGCGTATCCTTCCCTCTGAAAACTTTGCGGAACAATTTTTGCGAGTGGACTTATTCCAAGAGGCATCTGCTAAACATGGCGGCCTTACAGAAAATGAGATTTTTTTCTTTGCTCCGGCTTTGGCGTTTGGCGGAGCCGAGTCTATTCAATATATTGAAAAAGGAAATGCCGTTGTGCATCAGCACTTGTTATTTGAAATGGGAGCGGACAATTCTGCTGATGCAGAGCCTGAAGATATGTGGTCGCAAGCCTATGAAGCAAACCCCCATGTATTTGAATTGGAGAAAGGTGGTTTAATGGTTAGCTTTACCTTTTCAGAAACTGTGGATACCATCTTACCAGTAGCACCAGAAACGCTATACGAGATTGAGGGAGAGACGGTTTCGCTGTGGGCGCTGACTTTTGTTAGCTTGACAAAAGAGGAAAACCTCGGCTTTTTGGAGTATCACAAGGCTTTGCAACGGCTACAGCCCTACATTTTAGGAACAAGAGGTGACTACCTATTGATTCGCGGCCTGAGCCTGGCGGAGATGGAACGTGTTTTGTCGGAGGAATAGATTGATCGCCATTCACTTTCAAAAATAAATATTTAGGAGGAAAAAGTATGGGTTTTTTCAGCAAGTTGTTTAAGGGGCCGGAAATTGATATGGAAAAGAGCAATGCAAATGCGAAGAAAATGCGTGCTCTATTTAACCAGGTCG
>CAMMMX010000044.1 GCA_946498095.1 uncultured Clostridia bacterium | reverse complement strand
ATGGATCTTCGGCGACGTAGAGGGAAAAATGGCCGACCTACGGGGAGCCGACCTATGGGGAGCCGACCTACGGGGAGCCGACCTATGGGGAGCCAACCTACGGGGAGCCAACCTACGGGGAGCCGACCTACGGGGAGCCGACCTATGGGAAGCCGACCTACGGGGAGCCGACCTATGGGGAGCCAACCTACGGGGAGCCGACCTACGGGAAGCCAACCTACGGGGAGCCAACCTACGGGGAGCCGACCTAGACTATGCATCATGGCCTTTATGGTGTGGTACTCTAGATGTCATAGTAGATAAACAGATAGCAGCACAGTTGGCATACCATTTTTGCCGGCTTATCTGTGACGATGAAGAAGTAAAGCAAGCACAGAAGCTAGTTCGCGGTTTAGCAAATCAATTTCACCGCGTCGATGAATGTGGCGTGTTGGAGGATTGACAAAATGGCAGATATTATTGCAATTGTATTTTGGGCGGCGCTGGGAATCGGTGTTGCATTGCTTGCCTGCCTGCTGGAAGTTATCAGCATCCGGATACAGCGGTACATAAAAAAGTCTCCCCGACGTGTTGGAGCACGGACAGGGAGAAACAGAGAAAATCGTATCTATCTACAGGATACCACCAAAGGAAGGAGATGTCAAGATGTGCAGTGAATGTTATCGTACGCCCTGCCATCCGCAGTGTCCGAACGCGGAGACGCCGGAGCCTGCATATACCTGTGAGGTGTGCGGGGAGCAGACGGATGAGGCGCTGTTGTTCCGAGGACATGTCCTGTGTAGGGATTTTAGGTGCTTCCAGAATGCATTGAGAAAAGAAGCGAAGCTGTGCGATTACATAGCGTTTGCAAGGGACTGTGCAAGCGACTTCTTTGAAGAATTTGGAGAGGATATTTTTTACGCCATTGAACATGACCAGCCTATAACAGCAGGAGGAAATAAAGGGCCTGGAATCTTTAGTGTATTTGCACGTATGGACTGGGAATCCTTTGCCCTGTGGTATCAGGATTACATAGACGGAGGACAGCCAATTGGCAGAGAGGTGAATGATAATGTTTGAAGAAGTAACACGGAGAAAGGCAAAGGCGAGAATCGCCTTGACTGGGGTGTCCGGAAGTGGGAAAACCTTGTCGGCGCTGCTGCTGGCATACGGGTTGACGGGAGACTGGAGCAAGGTTGCCTTGATAGATACGGAACACGAACGCGCGCGCTTTTATGCGGAAAGAGAGGACTTTGGAACGGGAAAGTTTCTGTACGCACCGATGTATCCACCCTATTCGCCAGAAAAATACATACAAGCGGTGCAGGAAGGTGCGCAGGTTGTGGGTAATGACGGTGTAGTCATTGTTGATAGCTTTTCGCACGCTTGGTCAAGCGAGGGCGGAGTGCTGGACATCAAGGACAAAATAGCGGCACGCAATGGGATGAACGATTACACCGCATGGAACGAAGCAGGAAAACATCAGAACGGGCTTGTAAATGCAGTGCTTTCTGTGAATTGCCACACCATTGTAACGATGCGCTCAAAAATGTCCTATGAGGTGCAGGTAGGAGAAAATAATAAGAAAAAGATAGTTAAGCTTGGTCTTGAGCCTGTACAGCGGAATGACACAGAATACGAATTTGACATTGTATTTGACATCAGCCGCGACCATATCGCTACCACAAGCAAGGACGTCACTTTTTTGGACAGCTATGGGGCGATAATCACCCCGGAATTGGGACAACAGCTGCGTGATTGGCTGTCTCAAGGCAAGGAGCCGGAGCGCTGCGAGGGGTGCGGTAAGATTATCCGTCCATACCGGAATAAGAGCGTGTCAGAGCTTATCGCGGGGAGCACAGAACTATATGGGAAACAGCTTTGCGCGGAGTGCTGCGTCAAGGAAAAGACTAAGGGGAGAATTAGACCGGCGCCGGAATCGATATAAGGAGTGGGAAACGTGATTGTGCATGGATACATACAGGATATCGACGCACAAAGCATCACCATAGTGGCCCCCCTCACCTGCCCGGAGCTGATTGTCAAGCGGCAGGTAACAGAATGCGAGGTCAGGCTGGACGACGGGAGGACAATATCGTCCAGCCAGCGTAACAAGATATTTGCGCTGATACGTGACATCACACGTTTTACCAGCGGTTTTACCGATAAGCAAGCCTACCTCAATGAGACTTTGCGGCAGATGCAGCTCTCCTTCCTGATTGAACGTTCTGACAGCGAAGAGGTACGATATCAGCTGACATATCACTATTGCCAGCTGACCGGGATAGATATGTTTTCTCTGTCCGATGTGGATATGACGACAGCGCGGGAGTTTATCAGCTATCTCATAGAGCTGTGCGTCAAGCATGGGATTCCTTGCAGCGATACTCTTTTGAACCGTTGCGAAGACGTAGAGGGGTACATATATACCTGCCTCAAGTATAAAAAATGCTGTATCACCGGCGAACGCGCCCAGCTGCATCACGTAGACGCTGTAGGACGGGGACGTAATCGTAAGGATATCGTGCATAAGGGGATGCGTGTCCTCCCTCTTTGTGCAAAAATGCACAACAAAGCGCACGATATGGGACGGGACAGTTTTTGCAAGATGTACCATCTTGTTCCTGTTGTACTGGATGACGAGCTGTGTGAGATATATGGCCTAAAGGCCCAGTAAGGAGTAATAGAGATGTTGAATAAAGTTTTTCTGATGGGTAGGCTGGTAGCTGACCCGGAGCTGCGGCAAACGCCGAGTAATGTGTCCGTCGCTTCCTTCCGTATCGCTGTTGACCGCGATTACCAGCGTCAGGGAGAGGAAAAGCAGGCGGACTTCATCAGTGTAGTCGCATGGCGGCAGACAGCGGATTTTGTCGGCCGGTATTTTAGCAAAGGCCGGATGATTGTTATCGAGGGTTCCTTGCGTACGGGCAGTTACACTGACCAACAGGGGAATAAGCGCTATACGACGGAAGTCTATGCGGATCATGTATACTTTGGAGATAGTAAAACAAAGACGGATGTCAACGCCCCTTTGCCGATGAGCGCGGATGAATTTGAACCCATTGACGAAGAGGATCCATTTTGCTGAGGAGTAAAAAATGAAATGTACAGAGAATTGTTTTAACTGCCCGTGTTCGGACTGTATCGCAGACGGAAACAGACGTATTCTGTCCAAGGAACAGAAGGCGCAGAAGCGGGAACGTAGATGGGTCTGGACGCACTGTGAACGTCAAATAAAATTGCAGGAACAATTTGACCGTTGCTGCCTGAGCAGGTGATTGCATGAAATATATCAGTGAGATTAAAGCATTTTACGATTGGAACGAGGTAAACCAACTGTCCCCATCATCCATTGTCCTATGGCACGCATTGATGCATATAGCCAATAAAACGATGTGGCAGGATAAATTTACAGTATCAATTGCAGTGCTTGAAATCAAGACAGGACTGAAAAAGCAGGCAATTATCACTGCGAGAAACGATTTAAAACGCTATGGCAGGATTGATTTCGAAAGCAGGAAAGGAAACCAATCCGCTACATACAGCATCATTCCGTTTGAGGATGGGAAACAAATTGAGGATGATGAACGTCCACAAAATCCAATTGCGGATGATAAACGGACGCAAACCCATACGCAAATACATACGCAATCCCATACACAAACCCGTCCACAAACACGTACGCAATGCCATACCATTAATAGACATAGACAAGACATAGACAAGACTTTAGAGAGAGAGAACGCGCGCGCGGGAGAAAAAATTCTGCGGGAGTGCGCAAGTTACTACGAGGAAACGTTCGGTATCCCCTTATCCGGGTCGATGATGCGGGAACTATCTTTCCGCGCATCTGTCTGCGATGATGCGCAGCTTATCAAGCAAGCGCTGATGCTCAGCCACGACAAACAAAACGAGGCGGCGTATTTCCGGACGGTCATGCAGAACTGGACGGGTGAGGGAATCCGGACCTACCAGCAGTACTGTGACAAGTATGCGTCGGTGCAGACTGCGCCGGTCCGGACAGAAAAGAGCAGCAACCCGTTTATGCAGCTGCTACGGGAGGAGGAGGCAAATGGACAAGCGTGAGACGCTGAAAATCATGGCGGTGCTCAAGGCGGCCTATCCCAAGTACTACGCCGGAATCAGTACCGATGACGCAAAGCAGACAGTTTCTCTTTGGCAAAGCATGTTTGAGGACTACGACTACACGGTGGTGGCACATGCGGTCAAGGCGTTGATAGCTGTTTCCAAGTGGCCGCCGTCTGTGTCGGAGGTGCTGGACAAAATCCGCCTTCTGACGCAGACGGAAGAGATGACGGAACAGGAGGCCTGGGGGCTTGTTTGCAAGGCTGTCCGCAACTCGGCTTACCACGCGGAAGAGGAGTTCCAGAAGCTTCCCAAGGAGCTGCAGCGTGTGCTGGGGAGCCATTCGGTGCTGCGGGAATGGGCGCTGGTGGATGTGGAACAGCTAAACACGGTAGTAGCGTCTAACTTCATGCGTTCCTACCGGGCGCGGATTCAAAGCGCTAGGGAGTACCTGGCGCTGCCGTCTGAAGTGCGGGAGTTTTCAGAGAAGCTGGCACATGCAAAGTCTCTGGATGCCATGCTTGAGAAAATGGGGCCGTCGTACGACTTGGAGGCATACGACAGGATGATGCTAGGAAGAACGCCATCTCTGGAAAAGGGAGATGGACAATGAAACAAGTTTTTGTTATCCCCGGAAAACTTCCAACCCTCAACGATTATGTGAAAGCATGCCGCGGGAATAAATACGGCTCGAATCGGAGTAAACGGCAGATACAGGATTACATAGCAGTGCAGGTGAGGTTAAGCAAACTGCAACCTGTGCAGGGCCCTGTTCATGTCACTTTTGTTTGGAAAGAAGAGAACCGACGCAGGGACAAGGACAATGTAGCTTTTGCGAAAAAGTTTATCCTGGATGCTTTGCAGGAATGCGGTATCCTCCCCAATGACAATAACCGATATGTATTAGGGTTTACGGATGTGTTTGAATATATGGGGAATGCAAGCGTAGAGGTGATTTTGGAGGAAAGAGAAAGTGAAAATCATTCAACCAAGTAAGGAGTATTGACAGATGATAAAGTTTGAAAATACGGAAGTAATGGGATGGGAAGCCGCAATTCGTGGAATGCGAAATCCAATGAATTCTTGGGAGAAGAGCGATAGTGAGTATAACGTCGATTGGACAGACGACTCTGTTTGGCCTCACGAAACTCATCACGACGATGTTATTCTCGGCCAAAACAACCACGACCTCATGATGCGACTGCGGAATGCCGGGACAGACCACAGGAAGTTTATGCGGATGATTACCGTGTATGTGGATATTACAGCTCCGTTATATTGGTGGAAAGAATTCGATACGTACAAAGTCGGAATAGTTGCGAACAGTTGCAGTACGATGCATAAGATTGCAGATAAAGAATTTACTCTGGATGACTTTAGCCACGAACACTTGCTCGAAAATGAGTATTCACCGCGAAAAACTCTTTTAAATAAACACGGGCTGGGTATGTTGGAAGATATTATTTTTATCCTGAATGCCTATCGCCGATATTATCTTAAAACCAAAGACAAAAAATACTGGTGGCAGATGATTCAGCTTCTTCCGAGCAGCTATAACCAGAAACGTACCATGATGCTTAATTACGAAGTGCTGGCAAATATTTATAAATCTCGTAAGAACCATAAACTGGATGAGTGGGCGGAACATAAAG
>CAMMMX010000043.1 GCA_946498095.1 uncultured Clostridia bacterium | reverse complement strand
ATGGATCTTCGGCGACGTAGAGGGAAAAATGGCCGACCTACGGGGAGCCGACCTACGGGGAGCCAACCTACGGGGAGCCGACCTATGGGGAGCCGACCTATGGGGAGCCGACCTACGGGGAGCCGACCTATGGGAAGCCAACCTACGGGGAGCCGACCTACGGGGAGCCGACCTACGGGGAGCCAACCTACGGGGAGCCGACCTACGGGGAGCCGACCTATGGGGAGCCGACCTAGACTATGCATCATGGCCTTTATGGTGTGGTACTCTAGATGTCATAGTAGATAAACAGATAGCAGCACAGTTGGCATACCATTTTTGCCGGCTTATCTGTGACGATGAAGAAGTAAAGCAAGCACAGAAGCTAGTTCGCGGTTTAGCAAATCAATTTCACCGCGTCGATGAATGTGGCGTGTTGGAGGATTGACAAAATGGCAGATATTATTGCAATTGTATTTTGGGCGGCGCTGGGAATCGGTGTTGCATTGCTTGCCTGCCTGCTGGAAGTTATCAGCATCCGGATACAGCGGTACATAAAAAAGTCTCCCCGACGTGTTGGAGCACGTGGGGAGCGTGGATTGAAATATCAAATGACTATAACATCAAAGAAAATTAGGCATCTTCAAGATACCACAAAAAAGGAGGTTTGTCAAGATGTGCAGTGAATGTTATCGTACGCCCTGCCATCCGCAGTGTCCGAACGCGGAGACGCCGGAGCCTGCATATACCTGTGAGGTGTGCGGGGAGCAGACGGATGAGGCGCTGTTGTTCCGAGGACATGTCCTGTGTAGGGATTTTAGGTGCTTCCAGAATGCATTGAGAAAAGAAGCGAAGCTGTGCGATTACATAGCGTTTGCAAGGGACTGTGCAAGCGACTTCTTTGAAGAATTTGGAGAGGATATTTTTTACGCCATTGAACATGACCAGCCTATAACAGCAGGAGGAAATAAAGGGCCTGGAATCTTTAGTGTATTTGCACGTATGGACTGGGAATCCTTTGCCCTGTGGTATCAGGATTACATAGACGGAGGACAGCTGATATGTTCGAAAATGGAGTTAGTCAGTACGACAAAGGAAAAATAATGGTCGATGTGTATTTCCCAGCAGGTAAGGCAATTTGCCAATGGTGTCCGTATTGTAAAAACGAGGATAGCTTAAAACGTCACAAATGCATGATAACGGGAGAATATTTAGTTTTTCCGTTTTTGCGTAGAGGTTTTCAATGTCCAATTGTTATGGAAAGTGAGGAATCATAATGGGAATACCTGTTTTAATAATGGGGAAGTCAGGCTCCGGGAAATCCACTAGCCTTAGGAACTTTAAAGATAATATAGGCGTTATCAATGTTTTGGGGAAACCGCTTCCTTTCAGAAACACACTGCCTTGTATCAAAACCGATGATTATACTGAGGTGATGAAAACGCTGGTTGGCTCAAAGGCGGACAGTATCGTTATCGATGACGCTGGATATCTTATGACAAATCAGTTTATGCGCGGACACGCGAAATCAGGAGCAGGGAATGCAATTTTCTCATTCTACAATGATATCGGCGATAGCTTCTGGAATCTGATTCAGTTTATCATACATAAGCTTTCAGATAAGAAAATTGTGTATTTGTTGATACACGAGGAACAATCAGATTTTGGAGCGATTAAACCGAAATCCATCGGGAAGATGCTAGACGAAAAAGTCTGCATTGAAGGAATGTTTACCATTGTTCTTCGCGCGATGAAAAACAACGGGGAATATGTTTTTCGTACGCAATCTGACGGGCTAGATGTATCTAAAACACCTATGGGGATGTTTGCGGACGAGCAAATAAGCAATGACCTGAAAATGGTGGATGATACCATTCGAGAATATTACAATCTAAAAAATGAAAGTGAGGACAAATAACATGAAGGCATTTAATGGGTATGAGCAGGCAAAAACGATTGTGGAACAAGAGAGGCTTCCGGCTGGCGGGTATGTTGTTATTATCAAAAACGCCGAAGAAGTCAGCGGTCAACACGGAAGCAGGCTTGTAATTAGTTTTGATATCCTAGAAGGAGATTTCAAGGATTATTTTGCTACAAATTATCGCAACCAGACCATGGAAGATAAGAAGTGGAAAGGCGTACTTTCGATGTTCGTCCCAGTAGGAGACGGAAGCGATAAAGATAATATGACGATGTCAATCTTTAAGACCAATATACTTGCCATTGAAGAAAGCAACCCTGGATATCATTGGGATTGGAATGAAGCCGGCCTGAAAGGGAAGATTGTGGGAGCGCGCTTTCGCAATAAGGAATACAATTATAACGGGCACCAAGGTATGTTTACAGAGTGCTTTGACTTTAAACCCGCTGAAGTGATTCGCGGCGGAAAGTTTAAGATCCCGAAGGACAAGCTGCTTCCGAAATCAAGCGTACCATCCTTTAACCCTGCCGATTTTACCGAAATTGGCAACGAAAGCGACCTGCCGTTTTAAGCCATGGAGTACACTAATTTTGAAGTGGACAAAATGCTCCGGGAAATGACGATACTGATAGACACCAGAGAGCAGGACAACGCGGCCTTACATAAACGTATTCAGGCGATGGGTTGCTCCGTGGAACGCAGAAAGCTGGACTACGGGGATTATAGCTGTAAGTGTGTTTTACCGGACGGGCGGGAATACAGCTTACAAAACAAGGTAGTCGTGGAAAGGAAAATGGGCGCGGATGAAATCTGTGGTAACTTTACCCGCGGACGCGCCCGCTTTTCCCGGGAGTTTGAGCGAGCGAAAAAGGACGGCGCGCGAGTTTTTGTGTTGATTGAAGGAGAAAGCTGGGAAAAGCTTCTTGCTGGTGATTACAGGAGCAAGTTAAGCCCAGACGCGCTTAAAGCAAGTATGCACGCATGGACTGCACGATATGACCTGCGCTTCTACTTCTGTCAAAGGCAAACAACGGGTCTATTAATCCGGGACATTCTGCATTATGAACTCAAAGAAGTATTGGAAAGCAGGTGATAATATGTCTCAAACAGGATGGGTAAAACTGTCCCGCAAGCTTTTAGACCATTGGCTATGGGATGACAAACCATTTTCGAGGGGACAAGCGTGGATAGACCTGATATTTAGCGCAAATCATCAAGACGAAAAAGTCCTTTTTAATGGCAAAAAAACTGAGATAAAACGTGGCTCAAGAATTACCAGTATACGGAAATTATCGGAAAAATGGGGGTGGTCAAAGGACAAAGTCAGGCGTTTTTTGGATGAGTTGGAAGCTGACGGAATGGTAACGCAAAAACGGGACACCCACAGCACCCTGATAACTATTGTCAAATATGACTTTTATCAATCTTCGGGCAGACAGACGGGACAGCAACGGGACGCAAACAGGAATCAGACGGGAAACAGACGGGAACAAACAAAGAATGATAAAAGAATGATAAAAGAAGGGGAGGAAAAACCCACCCTTTTTGAAATCTCACAGTTTGCCGCTGAGCGCAAATTATCGGTCAAGCCAGAACGGTTTTTCGAGTACTACGAAAAGCGAGACTGGAGAACAGCTCAGGGAAATCCAGTGGCAGACTGGAAGGAGCTGCTTCTGGAATGGGAGCGGACGGAATACCAAAAGCCGGGAGAGAAGAAAACGGGTTATGCGGGAATCCGCAACCTTGCAGAGGAGTGGTAAACGATGCTGCATGACAGCCAGGAAGTGGAACGCAGCGTATTGGGATGCATCCTGTTGTGGCCAGAGGACTTGCAAGACAAGCTGACCATGTTGGATGAAAGCGATTTTTCAAGTGATCCGTTGCAGGAGCTCTACAGGGCAATGGCGAAGCAGTACAAGGCTTCAGGTAGATTGGATTTTGTGATGCTGTCCAGCGAAATAAATCCGCAGATAAAGCCGGTACTGGTTGAATGCATGGAAACCGCTGTGACACGGCACAGATTTGACGAGCATCTGAGCAGGCTAAAGGAGCTGTCCCAAAAGCGCAGGCTGCGCGGGCGCATCGGGGAATTGCTTTATGACGATTTCGGCGTCAGCGAGCTGCAAAAGATTATCGACGACGAACACCATAACCGGAATTACTTAGATTCCGCTGAAAAGACCCGAAAAAATATTGACGGTTTTATCAGCGGATTAGGCAAGCGGAAGCCGCGCATCATGACAGGGCTGCACACCGTTGACCGGGTAACGGGAGGCATTCGGAAGGGGTGCGTGTTCTATTTGGGCGCACGTCCCTCCACGGGAAAGACAAGCTTGGCACTGAATATCGCGGCAAACCAGCGTAAGTATGGGCAAAAGGTGCTGATATTCTCCCTGGAGATGAGCGCGGAAATGATTTTCGAGCGCCTGGTATCCAGCGAGCGATACATCGCATATAGCAAGTTTTCTACCCAAACGTTAAGCGACGAAGAGCAAAGGACGATTGTCAGCTATATGGAGCAGTTGCGGGATGAGGGTATGGTCTATGTGGTGGACGATGTCTATACGGCAGAGGGCATATGTAATACCATTTGCGAGCTTAAACCGGATTTAGCGATTGTGGATTACATGCAGATTGTCACCACTAGCAACACATTCGAGAATGTGCGTACCAAAGTGGACTATATTTCCAGTGAGTTCAAGCGGACGGCAAAAAACGCCGGGTGTGCGCTGATGGTATTATCGCAGCTTTCCCGTAACGGGAAGGAAGCCCCCACCATGAGCGACTTGAAAGAATCCGGAGGATTAGAAGCAGACGGGGACTATATCGCGTTGTTGCACCGTCCATTTGTTCTGCGTAAGGACGATCCGGACATAAATCCAGAGGATACAGAGCTTTTGCTTGACAAAAACAAGTTTGGCCGTACCGGAAAGGTGGAATTGCGGTTCAATCTCAAGTATCAACGATTCGCAGAGCTGGACGTAGAGCACGAGGAACCGGGAAACGTGGATGAATACGAGGAATTGCTATGAAAACCTTTGAGGAAATCGAGAGAATTGCTGCTAAAGCCCCATTTATAGCGGTAGGATGGGACGGAGGATTGGAACAGATGTGTTACCTCGCCCTACATGGGATTTACGCCTTGTACCGGCTGAATGAAATAAGCCGAGAGCAGGGACAGCGGCAAAAAGCTGTAGTGAGACGGTGCTTTGATAAATCTAGCGCGTTGCATGACCGCTATCGATTGGCGTGCAATCAATACCAAGAAAACATCCGTAACGCTGGTAGATACCGGGCGGAAATCAACAAGGGCATACGGGACGGGAAAGACGTTCAGGAACTGTTTAGCGCCGCCTGTGCTTGTATAGGGGCTATGACGGGAGACGCTAATTTTCCAGGAGGAAAGAGAAAGTGAAAATCATTCAACCAAGTAAGGAGTATTGACAGATGATAAAGTTTGAAAATACGGAAGTAATGGGATGGGAAGCCGCAATTCGTGGAATGCGAAATCCAATGAATTCTTGGGAGAAGAGCGATAGTGAGTATAACGTCGATTGGACAGACGACTCTGTTTGGCCTCACGAAACTCATCACGACGATGTTATTCTCGGCCAAAACAACCACGACCTCATGATGCGACTGCGGAATGCCGGGACAGACCACAGGAAGTTTATGCGGATGATTACCGTGTATGTGGATATTACAGCACCTCTTTATTGGTGGAAGGAATTTGATACTTATAAAGTTGGAACGGTTGCGAACTCTTGCTCGACAATGCATAAAATTGCGGAGAAGGAATTTACTCTGGAGGATTTTAGCCACGAACATCTAATTGTTGCAAGCCTTAATTCCCTCAAACGTACCATTGAAGACTTGAATGCGTGCAGAGAAGGATATTTTGACGAACGTATTAAGAATAACCCGGAGTGGAGAAAAGAAGTCTGGTGGCAAATGATCCAACTTCTTCCGAGTTCTTACAACCAGAGACGAACGCTTATGCTAAACTACGAGGTTCTGGCTAATATTTATAAATCTCGTAAGAACCATAAACTGGATGAGTGGGCGGAACATAAAG
>CAMMMX010000042.1 GCA_946498095.1 uncultured Clostridia bacterium | reverse complement strand
TTTTTCCTTGTCTCCTATTTTACCACACTTGTCCTATTTTTTAGTATACATCCAATACCGATCTGGAGCGTGGAGAACGTGGAAGCACCGAGGAACATCTGACTGTGACCCAGTTCAAGGTGCAGGCAGAACAGCAGCGGCTGGAAACTGTGGCCGGGCAGGTAGCACAGGCAGAGCGGAGTTTGGAGGATGCCAAAGCTGCCACAGCAAAACAGAAAAAGAAACTGGAATCTTTGCAAAAGGAAACCAAGGCGGCAAAGACCATTGCGCTGACAGTGCAGGACATTGAAGCAATGGGCAAAAAAGCCACATTCGGAAACAATATCACGCTGACACCGGATGAATGCGACACACTCAAACGCTATGCGGTCAATGGCATTATCGCCAATGCTGACAATAAACGTCTGAAAGAAAAACTGGCTTCCGCAGAAAAGACGGTTTCCATCTGGAAACAGCGATATGAAGCAGTAAACGAAAAATATATGGAACTCAAACAGAAAGCCCAGCCTTTTCTGGATGCGCTGGAAATCGCATCCGAAAGGGTTCGGGCTTTTCTTGATGTTGTCCTCAGCAGAGGAAAGGAAACACAGGAGCATAAAGCACCTGCCCGGAAGCGTGGGCAGGACATGGAAATTTAATGGAGGATTTGCCTATTGAAGAAATACTACGATGAAGCGAAATATAAAGCGGCATTTGACCGCTGTGTGGATGTTATGACCCAGTTGCTCCAGAAATACGGGCATCAGGTTTTGGATAAATTAGAGCAGGACGCTCCGCAAACGACGGATTGCTCCAAGGATGATAAGCAAGCGCAGCCTTTAACGGATAAGGCTGCGTAAAATTTTGCAATTTACACGTTGCGTATTCAGTGTGGCTATGCTATAATGATTACGCAACGTGTATTTTTGTTTTTTGGGAGATAAGCAGATGGATTATAAAAACAGAATTATAAAGTTGCGGGAAAGCACAGGACTAAACCGGAAAGACTTTTGCAAGCTCGTCAATATCCCGTACCGGACGATGACCGAGTGGGAATTGGACAACCGCCATGCACCGGATTATGTGCTGTGGCTTTTGGAGTATTATATCCGCAACGAAGGACTTGTGGTAAAAGAAATGAACGAAGGAGGTGGCGATTCTGAAAAAGAAACAGATTAAATGTTATCTATATACGAGAGTGTCCACCTCCATGCAGGTAGACGGGTACAGCTTGGATGCCCAACGTGACAAGCTGCGGAAGTATGCGGCATACGAGGATATGATCGTTGCCGGGGAGTATTCTGACGAGGGATTTTCCGGCAAGAACATCCAAGGGCGGCAGGAGTTTCAACGGATGCTGAATGACATCCAGGACGGCAAAGACGGCGTTTCCTATGTGCTTGTTTTTAAACTCTCCCGATTTGGTAGAAATGCAGCGGATGTATTGAACTCCTTGCAGCTCATGCAGGATTTTGGTGTCAATCTGATCTGCGTAGAGGACGGCATTGACAGCTCCAAGGATGCCGGAAAGCTGATGATCTCTGTGCTGTCTGCGGTGGCAGAGATTGAGCGAGAAAATATCCGCACACAGACAATGGCAGGACGGGAGCAAAAAGCTCGTGAGGGCAAATGGAACGGCGGTTTCGCTCCCTATGGATACAAACTGGAAAACGGAAACCTTGTCATTGCAGAGGATGAAGTTGAGGTAATCCGTGTCATTTATGACCGCTATATCCATACCAACGAGGGCGTTGCCGGAGTTGCCAAATATCTTAATCGCAACGGGTTTGTGAAGAAGCTGCGGCAGAATAACACCATCCCCGGCTTTTCAAGAAACTTCGTGCAGGACGTACTGGACAATCCCGTTTACATGGGCAAAATTGCTTATGGCAGACGGAGAACCGAGAAGAAGCAAGGTACAAGAAACGAGATGCACGTAGTCGAGCAGTCGGAGTTTCCTGTTTACGATGGTCAGCACGAAGCTATCATTTCCGAAGAAGATTGGTATCTGGCACAGGAAAAGCGCAAGATCAATTCCTTTAAGCGGGAAAAGGTCAACAATCCAGACCACGCACATATCCTGTCCGGTATCTTGAAATGCCCGTGTTGCGGAAAGAGTATGTACGGCAATATTGCCAAGGCTCATAGCAAGGACAAGAAAACACGGTATTATTACTACTGCAAAAATACGGTTACGCCGACAGGGCATGAGTGCAGCTTCCGTCTGAATATCGAGCAGACGGAAATCAACAAATTTGTGGCGAAGGTTATCTCCGCTATGGTCAGCAATCCCCGATTTGTAAAAGCAATTCAAGCGAAAATCGGAATGGCGGTTGATACAGAGGATATGGAAAAGCAGATCGCCGTTCTGCAAGGACAGCTAAAGCAAGCCTTTGGAACGAAAAGTCGCTTGGAGCGTCAGATGGATACTTTGGACATCAACGATGCCCACTATGACAGAAAAATTTTGGATTTGCAGCGCCGATATGATGAACAGTATGATACGATAGAAGAAATCGAAGTTCAGATTGGCGAATTGCAAAGTCAGATACGCAGCATCCAGCAAGAGAAAATCTCCGGCGATAACATTTATCGGCTCTTACTGGCATTTGATGAAGTCTACCATTCCGCAACGGAAGCAGAACAGAAAGAGTTTATGAAAGCCTTTATTGAGCGAATTGAGATGTTCCCGGAAAAGAGAAAAGACGGAAGCTGGATAAAGAAGATTGTATTCAACTTCCCTGTGCCTGTTGATGGCGAGGAAGTGAAAGAACTTCCCTTGGAAACTGAAACAACAGTCGAGACGGTTGTTCTTTTGTCCCACAACAGAACGTAAGGAATAAGCCGGCGCAGTTATTGGAATCTCCTTGAATCCAACGATATAAAAAACAGGCAGTCAACCCAAGCCGCCGAGGATTCGGGATTGACTGCCTGTTTTTACTTTGCTTACAGGTTCTTCATAATGACGCTTTCGACGATGTCCGCCACATGCTCGCAGGCATCGGCGCATTTTTCCAGGTAAATGTAGATTTCCCGCCAGCCGATGACTTCCAGAGGGTCCTTACAGGTGTCGTGGAGATCGTACATGCAGGCAATAAAGAGCTTGTCCGCGTCTTCCTCCAAGGTGTTGATGCAGACGATATGGTCGTGGATCTGTTTGGACCGCTTGAAGTCCGCAAATTCGGTCATGAGCTTCTGGACAGCCTCGCAGCAACGGATAATGACGTCCAGCAGCTTCAGCGCGTCCGGGCGGATGACTGTAATACGGTTGTAGTAGATCTTAATGAGGACGTCCTCGATCTTATCGGTCATGTCGTCCAAATTCTGGCTCACCTGGAGGATATCCTCCCGTTCGATGGGGGTGATAAAGTCCTTGACCAGAGTGTTCAGCAGATCATGCTTCTTCAGGTCAGCCGCATGCTCAACCTTATGCATCTCATCCATTTTCTGCTGGAGGGAGTCCACGTTGAATTGGTTCATGGTTTCCTTCAGCAGGCAGGCCGCCTGGTAGGCGTATTTCGCACATTCGATAAAATTTTGAAAATAATAGGATTCCTGTTTCTTAGACATATTTTCCCCTCAATTCCTTTTTGTTAAAATAGCAGCAGAAAGAGCTTGGCTATGATGAAGCTGATAAGGCCGCAGCCTGGGAAGGTAAAAATCCAGGTGAGCATCATGTCCCTGACAACGCCAAAGTTAATGGCGGAAATGCGGCGGACTGCGCCAACGCCCATAATGGCGCTGGTTTTGGTGTGGGTGGTGGATACCGGGATGCCAAACAGGCTGGACAGCAGCAGGCAGAAGGCTGCGGCCAGGTCGGCGGAAAAGCCCTGGTATTTTTCCAGCTTTACCATATCCATGCCCACAGATTTGATAATCTTTTCCCCGCCGACGCTGGTGCCGGTACCCATGACCACGCTGCACACCAGCATCAGCCACACCGGGATGGCCACGCCGCTTACGCTGGTCTGGCCGCCGGAAAAGGCGATTCCCAGAAACAGCACGCCAATAAACTTCTGGCCGTCCTGCGCGCCGTGCATAAAGCTCATGGCGGCCGCGCCGAAAATCTGCGCGCCCTTGAAGAAACGGTTGGTCTTGCGGCGGTCCATCCGGCGGCAGATGATGCTGACCAGCTTGCAGAGGACCCAGCCGGAGCCAAAGCCCAATACAAGGCTCAGCACCAGGCCGTACAGGACCTTGCCCCATTCCGCCATATTGACGCCCCCAATGCCGTTCTGGATGGCGATGGCGGCGCCGGTGAGGCCGGCGATGAGGCTGTGGCTTTCACTGGTGGGGATGCCGAAATAGGAAGCTCCGACGCTGTAAACTACAATGGAAAACAGCGCCGCGCACAAGGCAATGAGGGCCTCCCGGGTATTGGTTCCGAAATCCACCATGTTGCTGATGGTGGAGGCCACCGAGCTGTTGATCTGGGTCATAACGAATACGCCCAGGAAGTTGAAAACAGCGCTCATCCAAATGGCGCTGCGGACCCCCATACAGCGGGTGGTGATGCAGGTGGCAATGGCGTTGGGAGCATCCGTCCAGCCGTTGACGAAAATGACCCCCAGGGTGAGGGCAACGGTAATCATCAAAACGGGGCTGGACAGGATATCCTGGATAAATGCGGTAAACGATACGTCCATAACAAACCTCTTTACACAATTTTTACATACATGAGAAAAGAGACAGGACCCTCCGCCTTGAGTCCTGCCTCTTTGTGCTGCCGAACCGAAAGCTGAACGGCCGTCTTTTCCATATTGAGAAACCGGTGGGCAGTCCATGGCTCCGCCCATCCTAGCAATACCAAGTATATACAAAGATTATAGATATGTCAATAAAATTTTAACAACTTTGTCGAATCGCATAAATTGTCCCAAAATTCGACAAGGATATTATTTCTTTGCACAGGGGAACTATTCATGCGCCTGACGCAAACCCCGCAGGAGCCTCCCGCTGAACAGCGCAGAAAACCCAGACACATAAAAGAAAAGGCCCGGAGCATGTTTCGCTCCTGGGCCAATCTTAATTTTCGTGCGCACAATGGGCTTCCGCTTGTCATTTCGGCCGCCTTCCCAAAAGGATCAGCGGGACCTCCATTTCTTCGGTCAGAGAGGTGTGATGCCCCTTATATCGCGTAGACTTCGGCGTGAGAAGCGCCTGTTTATGGGTATAGGTGCCGGCCGCCAGATAGTCGCCCAGCAAATCCGCCCGATCTCCCCTGTCACCGAAATACCCTTTCGCGGCCAGTTCCGCAGATTTGAATAAGATGAAATCTTCCCCGTATTTTTCCTGAAAATACTGTTCAAACGCCTGTTCCCGGCCTTTCTTGACCAGAAAAGCGGGCGCTCTCGCCTCCATAAACGGATAAATCTCCAGCAGGTCCGTCAAGGTCTGATCCTCATACAAATTCACATAGCCTGCAATATCGATCTGTCCATGATCTGCGGAAACGATGAACAGGGTATCGTCCATAGATCCGTGGAGGATTTCCAGCCGGTGGGAAACTTCCCGGATGCCGCACCGGGCCTCCGGGCTGTCAACACCGTGTTTGTGCATAATGGAGTCCAGTTCCGGGTAATAGGCATATATAAATTGCCTGCCAGGCTTCCGGCAGATTTCTTCGATGGCATCCCAGAATCCCTCAGGAGTCTGGAAGCTCCGGTTTCGTTCCGGATGCTTCACCTGAATGTAGGGTGGAAAAACTGTGTTGACAGCGCAGCCGCCACTGGCCTGGTCAAAGTAGTAGTCCGTCATCCCCAGGGGGCAGCTGCTGAAATCGACCGCCTCATGGGTAGCGGAATCCCGCCCCAGATAAATATCCACATTCCGGCGGATCGAGGCAAAATGCATGCTCCAGCCAAACCAGCCGTGTTCCAGGGGCAGCTGGTTGGTCATCAGGGAGCGTGTGGCGTTTGTCGTGGTAGACGGGAAGGTGGAAACAAGGGTCTGCCGGAGGTTTTGAAGCAAAAAGTCCGTTTCATCGAGGTTTTTTCGGAGGGGATAGATGCCAAGTCCGTCAAAACAAAGAAAAACGACGTTTTGATACCCTTTGCAGAGCTCGTCTTTCAGGATCGGAAGGATCGCGTTTTGGTTGGGCGCGCCGAGAAATTCCGCAAGCGTAGCAGAGATATTAACGATACTATTGCGAAAATCCGGCACTATGAACTTTTTCATGATTGTTTCGGTTTTGTTTTCATACTCGTCCGCAATATCCCACTGTTCCCGCATGATCATCACTCCTCATCTAATCTATAACAGGGTTTATTAAATCCATCATAAAAATAAAGGCATCATCCGCGGCGATCCGCAGCTGGGTCAAAATCACTGGCAGAAATCTTCCCAATGAATTACAAGAAAAATAGTTAAGAACAACTGTTTCTCATAAAGATCTTCAGCAGTATGGAAGTGTATGGCACTATTGTTCTGTAAAGGTGGTATATAGTCTTTTTACATACCCGTTCCTGGCCAGCAGCTCTTCTGGTGTGCCGTATTCGACAGTCTCTCCGTAACGGATCGCCAGGATCCGATCAGCGGTCATGGCCTTAACCAAGTCGTGTGTAATGACAATTACGGGTTTGCCTTTCTTCCTCTCTTCCAGCAGGGTGTCAAAAACCCGGTGGGCGCAGAAAGAGTACAAAGCGGACAATCACCAAAAAATAATGAAAAAAGGAGGACAGCCGGAATC
>CAMMMX010000041.1 GCA_946498095.1 uncultured Clostridia bacterium | reverse complement strand
CCATGCTCAGCTGATCTTTCTCGGAGATGGGCTGCAGGTTTACGATCGCATTATAAAGTGCATCATAAACCTCCGTGATCTCATCTTCCATAGCGTCCTCGTCGCTGCTGACCTTCTTGGCTTCTTCCAGAGCTTTCTCAAACTCTGCCCAGCTGCTGCTGGTGAAGCCGTCTTCTTTCAGCTGCTCCGCGATTGCGATCAGGGCATCCAGTTCGGTCTTGTCGCCCTTGTTGAAGTCGATCACATGGATCGCATCCAGCAAATCGGACCATGCTGTATTGATTTCGTCCTGCGTTGCAGAATAGTCTTCCTGCACGGCAACAGCTGCATCCAGGCAGGTCTTGAAGTGTTCTTTCACAGCTTCCAGACGGTCCTCATCCTCCAGAACACCCTGCTCAACCAAATCGTTTGCATATTCGATCACGCTGTTCAGAACGGTTCTGTCGGTGACATTGAAGTGGATATCGACCACTTCGTCCTCTTCGCCAACCGTGAGGTTGTAGACATACTCGGTGCCGCCGGTAAAGGTTTCATCCTCTTCGCCGTTAATCGTCACAGACTGGATCACACGGCCGTCCACTGCGGGCTTGAAGACCAGCTCCAGCTCGGTGCCGGCTTCTGCATTGCTGCGGTAGGAGCCAAGGAGATCCGCCAGTTTCTGCGGCTCGCCGTCGATGGTGAGGTTCACGTTCGCGCTGTTGTAGTTCACAACCAGCTTGGACGGGCTCGGGGTCGGCGTCTCGTCAGAAACTTCTACCTCGATCGCCGGCTGTCCAGCCTTGTTGATGACGCCTTCCGGAACTTCCATCGTGCCATTCAGCGTATAAGTAGCCGCTACATCGCCGTTATAGTCGCCCTGTTCCCAGGTGACCGGCAGGTATGCAACTTTGCCACTATCCAGAATGGTCGCTACCAGAGTCGGGAGCTCAGCAGACAGCTCTTCAAAGCTGGTGCCCGTCTCAACAGTGACCTTCTCCGGATTCTGGATGGATTCGATCACAGGCTCTGCTGCATTGCAGACAAACTGTGCATCCGCCCAGTCCGCATGGTCATTGCCGTTGCCGCCCAATTCGTCCACATACAGGGTAATCGTCTTCGCATCTGCCGGGATTTCTACATCCACCGGCATTGCTTCTGTTGTGGAGCGCATCGTGCCGCTCTCAAATACTGGATTTGCGCTGTCATCATCAAAGTAAACTTTGAACTCAACACTGGAATTGGCATTGCCATACTGTTCACGGTCAACTCCGACCATCGCCTGGAAGCGGGTATAGCCCTTACCGGAAATATCGATGACAATGCGGGAGGTCGCATGGGTACCAATGCCCTTTGCAAAGGTCTTTTCCTGGCCGTCAACCGTCAGTTTCAGCGGGTTGCCGTCGATGGAACGGTCGATCTGGGTATCTCCCCAACCGCATTCGCTCACCATCCAGGACATATCGCCTGCATAGGCGCTGGTGGTTTCCGTGAAGTTGATGGTGTAAGTCTTGGTCACGCCATACTTGTCGGTCGCAGTGATCACCGCCGTGCCCGGAACGCCTTCGGCCTGCTGAATCTCCACAGTGCCAGCGTCTTCAGACGTCTTTTCCACTTCGATCAGCGGGACGCCAACAAACGAGCCCTCCAAATAAGACATCTCATAACCGGTCTTAACCGGATCAAAGCTCACCATCTCAGCGCCGTTGATCGTAACCTTATCGATCACGTTGAAGATGGTATCAAAGTCCAGGTTGCTCTCCGCCATCTTATCCGTATCGCTGGTGATCGGGATGATGCGGAAGGAATGCGTCAAATTCTGGTTGTTCGGAACCTGGAAGGCCGGCAGAGCTGTGCTGCCGCCGCAGCTGTTGTTGCCGAGGCCTCTCTGCATGTAGTCCAGCGTCCAAACGATGTTATCGCTCTTTTCGATCTGATAGATGTGTCTGCCAGCAGAGGTAGCGCTCGTTCCGCGGTTGCCAATGCCCAACGCTTCCGGCTGATACCGGGTTGCACCGGACTCCATCGTGTTCTCTGCTGCGACCATCAGGCCGTTGCCGTTGTCGTCCGTCAAAGAAGTCCAACGCACGCCCGTGCGGTTTGCAAACTCCTGCGGATGGAGATACTTGAATTCCTGGCCGTCAACGGTCAATTTCTCGCCGTTTTCATTGGTATTGTACACACCAACCAACGAGCCGCTGTTGCGGTCGCTGTAGTTTTCAACCGGGCCGCGTCCATAGTATTCCATATTCTGAAGATCGGAATTGACCTCCATCTTCATGCCAAACCGCGGCAGGTTGCCAAGGCTTGCATTCGGCAGCAGGCTATTGGTTACAACAATTTCGCCGTTGCTGTAGAACTTATAGTCCACCTGGTTTGCTGCGTTGATGCCCAGGTCTCCCTTGAGGGATACCATGATCACCTTGTCTTTGGTTTCTTCCGCCGTCGGGACCATCACTTCCACCTGCGGGTCAACCATCGTATCAAAGATGTTCTTGAGATCCTGTCCCATGTTGCCGTCGTTATCGATCGTCGCTCTGTACAGGTTCAGGATCGGGCCCTTCTCGATGAGGGTTGTTCCGTCAACCGTGTAATTCTCGATCACGCCGTTGGTCTTGTTCAGGGTGAAGCTGAATTCCTGGCCCTCGTCTGTAACACCGGACGCCTTCAATACGTCCGCACCGTCCTCAAGGCCTTCCACAGAGGTAAACGGATTCATTCCCTGGACGTTGATCGCTTCTGCCTTGACCGCCGGATCAAATTCCAGATCGAACTGCTCGTACGCGATCTCGAAACCGGCGTCTGCCCATTCGGTTGCTTCCTTCAGCTTCACGCTGAAGTTGAGCAGGTAATCGGAATTTTCCTTGATGGTTTCCGGATTGATTCCCAGATCAATGTGAACGGTTTCCTCTTCCTGCGGGGCTGTAGAAAGATCCAATGTGCCGCTGTTGATGAGCGTATCGTCTTCCTTGAGCTCCCAAGTGATGTCATATTGATCCAGATTGGTATTTAAAAATTCATTTACAACGCGGACATCGCCATTTTCAATATTGCCGTCATCATAGAAGCTGACTTCCTGATGAACCTTCTTGACTTCATAGAGCTTCGGGCTGGGCGTTCTGTCTGCAAAGACAACGCCGTTGCCGCAGAACCAGTTATCGTTGACCGACGCGTCGATCCAGTCGCCGCCGTAGCCCCAGAAGTAACCCTCTTCCGGATAATTGGTGCCGCCGGTAACCGGGAGATTTTCCTCTGCAAAATCGGTTGCAAAGACAACGCTGCCGTCCGAGACCGGGATCTCGTTTCCTGCATAGGCATTTGCCACTTCCTCCGCAGTCAACGCGCGATTGTAAACGCGGGCACTGTCGATCAGGCCGTCAAATGCTCTGCTGGTGTACTGCGGGTCATTGCCAATTCCAATGCCATAGTCCAGAGAATTATCATACGGCTTGGAGACGTTGACCGTCTTACTTCCGGCTGCCTCGCCGTCAATATAGATGGTGTAAACGCCGTTCGCATCCAAAGTACCTACGAGATGGTGCCAAACGCCGACATAATCGTCCGGGAGATTAACCGTTAAGGTGCCTGCACTCCAACCGTTGACGAACAATTCCAGATGGCTGCCATTCGTTGCGCTATATTTCAGGTTATAGCTGCCGTCACCCTTGGAGATAATCGCCTGGTCGCCAGAAGGCATGGAATTGGGCTTTACCCAAGCTTCCAAAGTGAGGCCTTCGGTGCTGTTGGCATTCAGCTGCTCGTCAGCCGGCATAAAGATCGGGGACTGAGAGGCCAAAGTGCCGTCGCGTCCTTCGCCGAACGCTTCTTCCATATCCATGATCTGCGTGGTGCTCATCAAGCCAGTCTTGGAATCCTGCAGCTGGCGGTAATCCACATTCTTCGGGAAACGGGTCAGGATCGATTGATCGATAAAGTCCCAAATAAAGCCGCCCTGTACGTTCGGGTTGCTGCGGACCTCTTTCCAGTACTCATCAAAGCTTCCCAAGGCGTTGCCCATGGAATGTGCATACTCCGACCAGATATACGGGAACTTATTGTTCGTATTCTGCGCATAACCAGTTGCGCCGCCCTGCGCCGGATATTGCACGCTGTAGATATCTACCAGGCAATCCTCACGGTAGTCCGTATCCATCGGATCTTCCGCGTTGATGTTATAGCCCTTATTATCGCGTTCGTATTTCCGGATACGGCTGGGGTCGCGCTCCAGAATCCAATTGGAGGAAATCCGGAAGCAGTAATCCTCCCGGTTCGTTCCGGAGCTTCCATAGGTAGCCTCGTTGCCCAGCGACCAGATCACGATGGACGGATGGTTCTTCAAGGTCTCCACCATCGTCTGGGTGCGGTCCAAAACCATCCCGTTAAACACAGGGTTGGCGGAAGGCAGATCGCTGTGGGACTCGATATTTGCTTCTGCGCAGATATACAAGCCCAGCTCGTCCGCCAGCTCATAGGTGAGCTTATTGTTCGGATAGTGGGAGGTGCGGATGGCGTTGACATTGAACTGCTTCATCATCTTCAAATCCGAGATGATTTCTTCCTTACTGAGCGCACGGCCTGTGTTCATCTCAGATTCGTGGCGGTTGGCGCCACGGAACACGATCTTTTCGCCATTGATCTGCATCTGCTGCTGGTTGGCGTCGTTGATAATCACCTTATCGATCTCGCGGAAGCCAACGCGCTGGCAAGCGGTTTCAATCACATTGCCCTCGCTGTCCTTCAGTTCGATGAGCAGCTTATAGAGGTTCGGCGTATCTGCGAACCACTTCTCCGGATTTTCCACCTTCATGCTGCCCGTTGCACGGGTGCCGGTGGTGTCGATCCGCTCTTCGAAGTTCTCCGGGGCGGCCTCTACGCCGTTGACCGGGATCTCCATGGAGCTGATCTCCTGATCGTCCATGTCATAGAGGGTTGCCGTAACATTGTAATCGCCGGATACAGACGGGTCGAGGCTTCTGACGTCTACGTCCAGAGCCAGCGTCGCGTCCGAATTGACAGCGTCTTCTGTGTTATCCAACGTGGTATGTACGAAGAAATCGCGCAGCTCCACATTATCCTTGGAATAGATGGAAACGTCGCGGAAGATACCGCTCAGGCGGATGAAGTCCTGGTTCTCCAGGAAGCTTCCGTCGGACCAACGGAATACCTTCACGGCCAACGTATTCGGGGTTCCGTCTGTGTGCAGATACGGCGTAATGTTAAAATCGTGCGCCGTGTAACTATCTTCGGAATAGCCAACTTCCTGGCCGTTCACATAGACATAATAGGCGGACTCCACGCCTTCGAAGGTGATGAAAGTCTGACGGCCTTCAAAGCTCTCAGGCGTTTCAAAGGTGGTGCGGTAATAGCCCACCGGGTTGTAAACCGTTGCGGCATATCCGTTAGCCGAATCGTTTCTGGACTCGAAATTCTGCCACGGATAAGACTGGTTGGTATAGATCGGGGAATCGTATTTGAAGTCCCCGCGCTCGTCGCGGTATGTCTGCCAGCTCTGCGGCACATATTCTTTGTTGAATGCTGCCTGGTCCTCTGCGCTGAGCGTTTCGGCCAACCAAGCTTCATCCTTCTCCTTTGCCTCTGCCGGGGTGGTCACCAGGGCAAAATCCCATTCTTTCCCAGACAGCTTTTGGTAATAAGCAGAGGGCTCGTCCTCGTCCAAAGCGGACGCCTCGTTTTCCAGAGCCTTTTCCGCGCTCTCATACGGAGTAAACAGCGAATGGCCAGGCTCCCGGTTCACTTCATACGTCGTCAGCTGGTCGTACCATTCTTCTCCCTGGAACGCCGGATTGACCGGGACAGCGGAACCAATGGTACTTAATCCACTGAACGTCGTGCAAGCCAAGGCAAATGCCAGAACCAGGGATATGGTCTTTCTGGCTTGCTTTTTTCTTTCTTTCTTCACTTGGATCCTCCTTCTCAAAACATACATTTTTTCTCTCCCAAAAGAACACCTGCGCGGACCTCTCCGCCAGGTTCAGAACCGTTTCGCTATCAGGCCCCTTTCTAAAGAACATTAAAAAATCTGTGCATACAACGCACAAAATTTTTGCCACAAAAAAAAGAAGCGTCCCCGATATTAGATAGGTTACCTAATTTCAACCAACGTTTCCAGTTGTTATTATATATTCCGTCAATATACAATGCAATAGTTCTGATAAAATTTTCTTGAAAAAATTTTTTATTTGATAATATTATATAGAATATAGTGGGTAACCGGTCAAAACCCAAAATTGTCAAATTGTTTACAAATTCGTATTGAAATCGCCCTGTGAAACGTTTAGACTAATGGATACAGAATTTCCACAAGAGAGAAGGTTCACAATTTGGATTGGTTGAGAAGGTTTATGATAGGGCGGTACGGCCCGGATCAGTTGGGGGTTGCTTTACTGATTGTTTATCTGATTCTCATTTTCTTTGCCCCTCTTACTGGCCTATGGATTTTCCGCCTGTTTGCGCTGGCCGTTTTAATTTTGTGCCTATTCCGTATGCTTTCTCGCAACACAGCAAGACGCTACCAGGAAAACCTCAAATTTTTAGCGTTCTGGAATCCCATTAAAAGCTGGTTTCAGAAGAAAAAGGCCCGGTTCAAGGATTCCAAGACCCATCGGTATTACAAATGCCCCAATTGCAAAAGTACACTGCGCGTTCCGCGTGGAAAAGGGAAAATTCAGATTACCTGCCCGGTTTGCCATACAGAATTTATTAAAAAAACATAAAAGGAAGCTGCGAAGGAACATCCTCCGCAGCTTCCTTTTATGTTTCGTTGTCGTTATGAATTTCCACGTAGCCTCGGTTTAGATCAATTCCAAGATCTCGCATTGCAAAATATCCGCGATGCGCTTCAGCGTGCGGACATCCGGCTCCA
>CAMMMX010000040.1 GCA_946498095.1 uncultured Clostridia bacterium | reverse complement strand
CCTGAATTGGGATCATAGGAACTAGTGATGGTTACATTACCGGTTCCTGTTCCTTGTATGGTCAGGTTGTCCGCAAAGATGGGAAATACAAAACCGCTTTCAACATTTCCCATGTTGGCCTGTACACCGGTGCATGCATCTCCTATATCGTATGTACCGGGGGCGATTGACCATACTTGATTGTCCTTTTGGTTTTTGATTGCGGCGATCAAGTCGTCATTAGAATCAATTTCTATCGTTTCACCTGTACCATTCCCGCTTTCCGTTGCCAAAGCCGTTGCTGGAATGACCGTCATCATCATGGCGCCTGCAAGCAACGCGGAAAGCCATTTTGCTTTTTTCAAAATAAAAACCTCCCTGTTTCATTTTATGCCTGCTTTTGTGAGTTTAAATCGTATTCCTCTATACAGCCCCCTCCCTCATGGGAACAAAACCGTTTAATAAATATCGCATGGCCTGTTCCTGGGTTTCAAAGGCTAATGCTTGTCCGGTGATGTAGTGCACAGCGTCGTTCCATTCCCATAAACTGTAGTCGGAAGGAGTAATCTTCGATAAAGCTCGGCGGATTGAAAAAAAGTTGTATGGAAGATGCAAATCGGATAGGTACATGCATCCGCATCTCGACGCGAGAAGTTCCAACAAGGATATGCAACAAGTTTTTGTCTCCATCAAGCTTATGCCTCCTTCGTTTTACACAATCAGTCTTTTGGAAAAGTGTACCTTTATTAAAAGAACACACTACCATCAACCATTCTCAGTATACTACAAAATATCTTATTTTTCAATCCTAATTACTATTTTTTACATTTTTTTTCAGCCTTTTCTTGAATTTTGAAAAAGTACACTTTTTCAAATTTATTTTATCCCCATGATTAGGCTGATATTCCACAGAAAATTTGACTGCGGGGGTATCATTTTTTTATTTTTATATCTGATGTGTTCTTGTGCTAAACATGGAGGAAGGAAAGGAAAATCCTATTTATAAGGGCTCTATCGCTGCAAATTTATAGTAAAAGCGGAACGAAGAGAACGAAAGTTTCTTTATCGATGCTGTTACGAAGGAATTCTGATTGCTTCCACAAAACGGCGGCTCCATTCCCTTTTATAGGGAATGGAGCCGCCGTTTTGTGATGGATGGACGAAACAGCTGCCTCTGACGAAACCTGTTGTTCGGATGAAGGAAGAACCATTCGGCATTTTTTTATACAAGCTTGCGCATGATAAAATGCTCGCCGACATATGCCCAATTTTGCGCAAAGGGACGCATGATATTCCAATAGCCACTACCGCGAAGACCAAATTCCAGGATCAATGCATATTTGGCACGAATGCTTCTTACATCCTCAAACCAGACGATATGCACACGGCCACGTTCATCGTAATATTCAAAAAATGGCGATTGTGCGGTTTCATCGAATTGGATTTGCGCTCCATATCGAGCGGCAATCAATAGCGCTTCCTGATTGCCAATGGAGGGAGCAGGTGGATTACCTGGCGCAAATGGAAGAGTCCAGTCATATCCGTAATTAGGGATCCCCATCATTATTTTTTCCACCGGAATTTGTGTGACAGCGTATGCTACAACCTGTCGTACCTTATCCAGCGGTGCGACAGCCAAAGGCGGACCATAGGCATACCCCCATTCATACGTCATCAGCAGTACAGTATCGACGATAGCGCCTATCGCGGCATAGTTGTGCGCTTCGTAAAGCAGCCCTCTTTGTTGGGAAGAGGTTTTTGGCGCCAGATCGACATTGACGCGGAACCCCTCTGCGTGCATCTGATCAGTGATGTTCCGCAAGAACGAGAGAAAAGCGTCCGCGTCCTCCGGTTCAATGTATTCAAAATCGATGTCGATGCCAAGGTAACCCTTTTCTTTCATGAAAGCAATGATCTGGCTAATCACCTGGTTTTGCAGCTGTGGGTTACAAAACAGGCTTCTGGCGCGTGCACCGCTGAAGTTTCCGCTTTCGGTGATGGATGACAGCAGCAGGATGGGAGCGGTGTTGTACTGGTAGGCCAGATTGATGAGAGGCTGATCGTTAATGGGAATAAGCGTTCCATATTCAGTGAACCCGTAACCGAACAGGGTCAGATCGGTCAGAAAGGGGAGGGTACGGCGTAGGAGTGTGCGGTTGATAAATGGGTATGCATACCCATTTATAGAGACAACGCCCAAAGGTGCTCCGCGAAAACGGATCGTAATCGTTTGTCCTGGAGTAAGTGGCCGGATGAGATCCAAGTCCGGGTTGCGCTGCAAGAGCGTATATACCGACAGCCCGAATTGCTGCGCAATACTGATTAATGTATCACCCGGACGGACTGTGTAGATCACCTCAGGAATAGATATTTGAAGCGCTTGTCCAACGATGAGATAAGGAAGTTCCCATAGCGCGTTATCTGTAATGATACGTTGCGGGGACACACCATAACGCTGGGAGATATTCCAGATACTGTCTCCTGCTTCAACGACGTGAATCATGATACAGCACCCCTTTCTATATAAGCCTTTTTTCCTTTTCCATTGTATGCGTAGCGATGTCTGGATGTTCCGAAAAGCATGCTTGGTGTGTCTCTAATGCACAATAAAAATGAGAACACTACGAACACTGTTATACAATAAGGATAATATGAGCGTTTTATACAAAATACTACGAATTTTTTCAGCATATGTCAACCAACGGGAAAAGTCCCGTATATTCTACTGTATGCGCTTGCCCTTTTGAAAATTGGCCGTCAGTTTCCTTTTAAATACGTCAAAAAGTGACTAACGGTAAAAATGAATTAATATTATACAAATAGGAATATAAAAATCAAACCAAGATTGTATAAGATACAGAAATTACCGGTGGATATGTGGCATATATTTTGTTATAATAAATATTAGAAAACTAAGATAAAAAGAGGACGAGAAAAGGTGGGTCATCGGACGATTTTACACGCGGATATGAATAATTTTTATGCTTCTGTCGAATGCTTGTACCGGCCGGATATACGTGGAAAACCAGTGGCCGTGGCGGGAGATGTGGAGCAACGGCATGGGATTGTGTTGGCGAAAAACGATCTGGCCAAGCGGTTCGGGATACAAACGGGAAACCCTTTGTGGCTGGCCCGGAAATTGTGCAAGGACATTGTCTTTATCCCGCCGCATTACGACCGTTACCAGAAATTTTCTCGTCTGGCACAGGAAATCTATGCGACGTATACCGATCAGGTAGAACCGTTCGGGCTGGACGAGTGTTGGCTGGATGTCTCCGGAAGCGTCGGCCTTTTTGGAGATGGAAAAAACATAGCGGATGAGCTTCGCAGCAGGATTCGTCGGGAGTTAGGGATTGCGGCCAGTATCGGTGTTAGCTTTAATAAGGTTTTTGCTAAGTTGGGCAGCGACATGAGAAAGCCTGATGCGACAACGGTGATTCCATATGAGGACTTTCGCACACAGGTCTGGCCACTACCGGTGTCAGAGCTGCTTTATGTTGGCAAATCCACGAATAACAAACTGCGCCGCTATGGGATTGATACCATCGGTACGTTAGCACAGTCTGATCCTATGCTGTTACGCGGGATATTGGGAAAAATGGGCGGAATGTTATGGTCTTTTGCCAATGGGATGGACACCTCGCCTGTATCTCATAGGGAAGCTGGGACGTTGATCAAATCAATTGGCAACAGTACCACCACCCCTCGGGATCTTATCACGGATGAAGACATTCGTATGACATTGTATATATTAAGCGATAGTGTCGCGGCACGGCTTCGCGAATGTGATTTTGTCTGTCATACCGTCCAAATCAGTGTCCGTGACAATACGTTAGTGTCCTATCAACGTCAGGGGAAGCTCAGTGTCCCGTCCTGCATTGCGCAGGAGATTTTTGACAAGGCTTTTGCCTTATACAGAGACAATCGTCCGGATAGGCCGGTACGCAGCTTAGGTGTTCGCGCGTGCGGACTATCGGTGCGAGAAGTTCAGCAACTTTCCCTGCTACCGGAAGAGATGCGCAGGCAAAAACGGGAGCAACTGGAAAGGACTACAGATGCACTGCGAAGGCGTTTTGGTGCCCAGTGTCTGCGACGGGGCGTGATGCTTAGCGATTTGCAATTGTCCGCTGTCAACCCGAAAGAGGATCATGTGATTCATCCGGTTGGATTTTTGCAGGGGGCAGCCATGTCCGAATATTCTGGAAGGGAGAATGTTTGATGTCAAGAAAAGTATATGTAACAGTAACGGCAAAATTTGATCAACAGGGAGCCTTAACTCCGCTCAATATCCGGTGGGAGGACAATACGCTGTATGAAATTGATCGTGTGCTTGCGGTAGAACGGGCAGCCTCGCTGAAGGTTGGCGGTGTTGGGGTGCGATATACGATCCGGATTGGCGAAACGGTAACGTACTTATGGTATGAGGAACCGGCGTGGTTTGTAGAAGGAAAGTAGAAGAGCTAGTGGTGAATTTTTATTATGGTGTTGAATTTGTTGCGGAAGCCGGGAAAAGAGCATGTTGGTTGTATGGCCTTTTTCCTACAGAGCTACAATATATACTGACAGTAAACATCTGCAAACCAGTATGAAAACTGGCAAAAATGGTCCGGTCATTTTAAATGATCGGACCAAATATCTGACAGCTATTCAAAAGATATTTTTACGACTTTGACGTGGGGAGCCGCCCCGTCATAAAAAATGTTTAGATACCCTTTTTCAGTTCCATTGACAGATTACAAAAATTATCACAATCACACTTTTTTATTGTCTTAAACCCGAGTTTACACCAAAAAGAATATCCACTGATGTTGTTGTCTTGAACAGATAGCTTGATAGAATGATATTGTGCATGGAGAGACTCGTCAATAAGAGAGCTTATAATTTTTGTTCCAATTGATTTTCGTTTAAATTTCTCATTCATCAAAAACAAACCGATATATAAAGTATCAGTTTCAGGGTAACCTTCAAAAATGGAAAGTAAAGCGACAGCTTCACCATTTAATGAAAAACCAATGCAATAGCACATATCTTCTGGGAAAGCATTTCCGTATTCGATTGTTTCCATGCAATCTTGTTTTGTAGCAGGATGTCCGTCCGTTATGAAATAGTATTCCTAGTTGCAGTAGAATATATTTTCATAATTGTCCAGGTTGTCTAATGTTACCAACTCGATATGGAATTCAGGCAATCGAGGTTTCAGTTTTAAATATATAGACATATTATCACCTTAGGTGCAATGATAGCATTAAAAAACAGCAAACTCTTATTATATTGTTCCGAAAGCGATAAGGTAGAATAAGTTTCGCAAATTGAAAAGTGAAAAAAGAGACATGGTTTGCAAATCTCTGGTAGAATGAAGTCGCGACACACCATTCGAAAGGAGATAGCAAACTATGCCTGAAAAGATTGTACAGCTTAACGAGGAAGTAATCAAGGGTCAAATCAAAGAGTTGGTGCGTGGCAGTGTAGAGGAAACGCTCAACGAACTGCTGGAGGCCGAGGCTGAAAAACTAACCCAGGCGGCCCGGTATGAGCGCAACGAGCAGCGTCAGGGATATCGTAGCGGCCACTACAGCCGTAACCTCACCACCACCTCTGGAGATGTCACACTCAGGGTGCCAAAACTCAAAGGAATTTCTTTTGAAACGGCTATCATTGAGCGGTATCGCCGCCGGGAAAGCAGCGTAGAAGAGGCTCTTATCGAGATGTACCTGGCTGGAGTATCCGTCCGGCGTGTAGAAGACATCACAGAAGCTCTGTGGGGCAGTAAAGTGTCCCCCTCTACCATCAGCGAACTGAACAAGAAGGCATATGTCCACATTGAGGATTGGCGCAACCGTCCCTTGCAGGGTGGGCGTTATCCGTATGTCTATGTGGATGGGATCTATCTGCGCCGCAACTGGGGTGGAGAGTTTGAAAATGTGGCCATTCTGGTTGCGATTGCAGTAAATGAAGACGGATACCGCGAGGTTTTAGGTGCTGCAGAGGGCATGAAAGAGGACAAAGCCAGTTGGGTCAGCTTCTTCCAGTGGCTGCGTGGCCGTGGCTTGGACGGGGTCAAGCTGGTGGTTGGAGACAAGTGTCTTGGTATGCTGGAGGCTGTGGGAGAAGTGTTCCCCGAAGCCAAGTACCAGCGTTGTACCGTCCATTTTTACCGCAATGTGTTCTCTGTAACGCCTCGCTCCAAGGTGAGGCTGGTGGCTAAGATGCTCAAGGCGATCCATGCTCAAGAGAGCAAAAAAGCTGCTAGAGAAAATGAGGCTGTGGTGAAGGAACTCCGTTCCATGAAATTGAAGGAGGCCGCCAAGAAGGTAGAGGATGGCATTGAGGAGACTCTTACCTACTGCGATTTCCCCAGTGAACACTGGAAACGCATCCGCACCAACAATGTCATTGAGAGGCTGAACCGGGAGATCCGCCGCCGTACCCGTGTGGTGGGCAGCTTCCCGGACGGCAACCAGTGGGGCAACAAGAAGTACATGAACATGAAGCACCTGGAGGCTGTCATTGAGGACGTCTCCATTGCTGGCTGACTTCATTCATGCCAGGGTTTGCAAACCAATTTGCGCAAAACTCTTGACACTACCCCGAAAGCACCTGATTTCTTCGTCATTACTGTCCCAAAATCCCGAAAAATTATTTGAGTAAAGAGATAAGAGAAAATAAGTAAAATCCCTTGAACTTGCGTTCAAGGGATTTTCTGGCACGTTGCACCAAAAAAGATATTTTGCTTTTTTGTGTTATCGAGGGCATTTTCTCCTTCATAAACCAGGAGTCAAGATGATGTCTCGTGGTTTATTTCATTTTTCAGGGAATCTGATAGAATATTACTGACCTCAAAGAAGCTCAGAGGAATCGGGCTTTGCTGCTGTACTGGCTTTCT
>CAMMMX010000039.1 GCA_946498095.1 uncultured Clostridia bacterium | reverse complement strand
TCATAACACTCCTCCACCCTCTCTGTCAATCCCCTTTTTCGAGTTTCTACTTTTTACCTAATTAATTATAATTTTCTCTCCTTTTCTCTGTCAATTATGATGAATCTCACGTCCACTGTAGCTTTTTCCCCTGTTTTTCCTTTCGCCGAATTTGTCTCTTCTGACATTCCATTCGCTAAAAATCGACAAATACGTGCCGAAATCCACCATCCGATTGCCATCATTGCGGCGCCGGATAAAATATCAATCAAGATTTCCATTTTCATTGCGGCTTTCACATGAACGCGACAAACCGCCTCCTCCTTTCACAAATGTTGCAAAATGCGACGCTTTTCTAAATTATATGCGCGTCGAGGCGTTATCGCCATTTCCAAACTGTCTTGGTAAATATGCATAATTATTTCCTTTCCGGAAATACTGATTACAAATTAGCACCGAGGAGTCTTGTTTATGAAGCAAAAGGCGTATTCCCTCCTGAAGATTCTTTCTATCCTCCTTTTAAACTTTCTTGCGCTCGCCCTGATTACCAACGCTCCCGCATTTCATCAGCCTGACGCCGCAATGACGCTATCCAAAATAGGTTCCCGCGGTGCGGAAGTGAGCGCCATTCAGCAGGCGCTTAAAGATCGGGGCCTTTTCAACGAAGACGTTACCGGATATTATGGAAACGTGACCTACGAAGCTGTCAAAAAATTTCAGCGCCAGCAAGGGTTACAGGTGGATGGCATCGCCGGACCACAGACGCTGAAGGCGCTGGGTATCACGATTGGCAGCCGACCGGCCGCGACAGAAGCAAACATTAATTTGCTCGCCCGCATCATTTCTGCCGAAGCACGCGGCGAACCCTATTCCGGACAGGTTGCTGTGGGCGCGGTCGTTCTCAACCGTGTCGAGCACCCGTCTTTTCCGGACAGCCTTTCCGGTGTTATCTATCAGCCTGGCGCCTTCACCGCCATTACAGACGGGCAATTCAACGAGCCAATCGCCGACTCCGCTTATAATGCGGCACGGGATGCACTAAACGGTGTAGACCCTTCCGGCGGTGCTATTTACTATTATAATCCCGACAAGACCTCGAACCAATGGATCCGATCTAGACCCATCATTAAACGGATTGGTAAACACCTTTTTTGTTCCTAGTCCATGAACACCGCGTCCGTATCCTGGAACCAAATCGGGGACCGCACGCTGACCACCTGCAGACCAATTTGCTTACGCTCGATTATACAAAAGGAAGGACCCGACATGAACATGCCGGATCCTTCCTTTTTATGATCTCCATGATATCTTTGGCCGGGAATATTCAATGCGTCCCTCGTACGACCTCGATGCCCGCCCGCTCCAACATGGCGGCGATCCAGGTAATTTGCGGACATTCCCCGTTATCGCGCTTATCCGTACAAATACCTAGGTGGACTGTGTCCACACCAATTTTTTGGATCCGCTCCAGCTTTTCCGCTAGGCCGGCATCCTTTTCATAGTCACATGCACAACCGTTGCAATGCCAAAAAGCCATCAATTCGACCTCTTCCCCGCTATAACGCGCAAAAGATTTCCTTCTCCCGTTCAGCGTCGCCAGGCAACTCGCGCCAGTGCAGACCTGGTTGCTTTTGAGACAAGTAAGGATAGCAATACGCTTCATACGGGCTCCACCTCCTTGCCGCAGTTGACCGTAGGTCGTGCATGCGCCGTCTCATACAGAATGTGTACCCTTCCGCTTTCTGGCTCACGATAAAGCTTTGCCTCCACCTCGTAGACGTGGCGGATAAACGGCACCGTCAACACCTCCTGCGGCATTCCGCTTGCGACGATTTCTCCATTTTGCAGTGCATAGATCTTGTCGCAATACATCGCTGCGATATTCAGATCATGGATCGCCGCAATCACCGTCAACTTCAGCGAACGTACGATATCCATTAACTGTAATTGGTATTTGATATCCAGATGGTTGGTCGGTTCGTCGAGAATGAGACTGGGCGTTCGCTGCGCCAGTGCGCGGGCCAGGATCACCCGCTGTTGCTCACCGCCAGAAAGCGTCGAAAAACTGCGCTCGGCAAAAGCCCCCATCTCCACCTTGTCCAGCGCTTCGGCGACGATACGGTAGTCGTCTGCATTGTCCCGCTCCATCGCCTTTTTGTGTGGGGCCCGTCCCATTAGGACCACCTCGCGGACGGAAAAATCAAAATTGTAATAGTTATGCTGCGCCACCACCGCCATCCGTTTCGCCGACTCCTTCGGGCGCAGACTGGACAACGGATCCCCATCTAGAAAGACGGCCCCGCCAGATGGCTCCAGCACGCGATAGATGCATTTCAACAGCGTGCTTTTCCCGCTGCCGTTTGGGCCGATGATTCCAACGAACTGCCCATCAGGCACATCGATGGATACGCCTTTCAGAATATGGTTTCCCCCTAACACCGCAGCCACCTGCTGTGTCGATATGGTCACTGGCTTCCCCCTCCAAATCCATATTTTTTTCGGGTCATCAGGACAATGAAGCAAGGGCCGCCTACCATTGAAATAAGGATACCAATCGGCAGCTCGGTATTGGGCAGAATGACCCTGCACAACACATCCGCCCAGACGAGAAAGATGGCGCCGGTCAGCGCTGAAAGCGGTATCAGCTTCCTGTGGTCGGTGCCGAACAGCATCCGTACCAAATGGGGGACAATCAGCCCCACAAACCCGATCATTCCCGACGCGTAAACGATAAAACCGATCACCAAGGAGGTCAGCAGAAGATACCCCTGTCGGCGGCGATGCAAATCCGTCCCCAGCGTGATAGACACTTCGTCTCCCAGCAACATCAGGTTGAGGCTGCGGTACTGTGTCCAGAAAAAAAGCACACTGACCGCGACGATGGGAAAGATAAAGGCCAGAGAACTCCACTTGGCCCCCGCCAGGCTGCCCATCAACCAGTAGGTCAGAGTCTGCATTCCCTCCTTATCGTTGGCGAAATAGACGACAAAGCTGGAAAATGCCGAACAGACGGAACTCAGCGCCATCCCCGCAAGCAGCAGTTTGATAGAATTGGAACGCCCGCCGATATTGGACAGGACAAGTACCAAAAGTGAAATGCCAAAGGCGCCCACGAAAGCACAAATGCCAATGGAGGCGCTGCCGAGGAATGCCCCCACCCCCAGCATGATCGCCACTGTCGCCCCCAGCGAGGCGCCGGACGATACGCCAAGGATATAGGGATCGGCCAGGGGGTTTTTGACGATCGCCTGCATCACCACGCCGCAGACTGCCAGCCCCATTCCTACTACAACAGCGAGTATCAGCCGTGGCAGGCGTATGAGCCAGACCACGTCATGTACCGCGCCGCTGCCGAGCGTGTCCGGCCCGATTCCGAACAGTTCATGCAGGATCACCTGATATACCTGCGTCAGCGGGATACGGACGGTACCGAAGGTCACAGCGACCAGCACGGAAAGCACAAGCAGCCCCAGCAGCAGGATACACACTATCAAATAGACGGGCGTACTTTTAAAAAGTCCGGTTTCTTTGTTGCTCCCTTTCATTTACTTGGCGAGCTCCGGGTATAGACCGTTGGCGAAGATCTCCAGGCCATCCATCGTACGCATCGCGCTAGTGTACATGTCTCCCAGCGGGATGGCATATACGTCGCCGTTTTTGACGGCGGTCAGACTCTGCAGCGCCTCGTTCTCCGTTACGTTGGCTACCGACTTTTTGTCCATGTCCTGCTCGTCTCCGTCCATGTACACGACGAAAATCACTTCCGGGTCCAGTTCAATCAGGTTCTCATACCCGATGGTCTGCTCCGGGGTGCTAAGCAGATCTGCGCCGACTGTTTTCGCCATATCGCCGCCAAGGGTAGTTTCGTCATAGGTGTGAATCTGATCGCCGAGGAATTCGATAATTAACGTGCTGCGCTTCTCCATTCCACTGGTCTTCTCCTTGATTTCCTCCACCCGGGACTGGATGTCGGACACAATCTCCTCCGCCTTGTCCTGCACATTGAAGATCTTCCCCAGATCCAGGATATAATCGTACTCATTCTGCAGCGTGCGGTTCTTGACGATGGAGTTGGAGTTTTCCGCCATATAGGTTTTGACGCCGCGCTCCGCCCAAAAGTCGGTACCTTCGAGGCGCTTCTCCCCGAAGGTTGACCACCAGCCGAGGATCATATCCGGCTCCAGCATCAGCACCGTCTCACGGTCAACGGTAAAATCGGTCAGATAGTTGATTTTATCAAAAGCCTCCTTGTACTCGGGCTTGACCTCATGATCCAGCCCGACGGCAGCAACAATTTTGTCCTCCAGCCCGAGTGCCAACATCGTCTCAATATTGTTCTGGTTCAGGACCAGCACCTTCTCCGGACATTTTTCGAAGGTAACGTCAATCGGCTCCTTGTCGTAATTATAGTTGGATACCGTCACCGGGTAATAACCGTCTGATCCCCCATCAGACGAGGTAGACGTTTCCGACACGTCCTGCGGCTGTGCGCAGGCGGACAGACAAAGGATCGCAGCCGCACAGGCGGCAATGGCGCAAATGCTTCTTTTTTTCATTTTTCTTCTCCCTTTTCCGTATCATTTGGCCTTACGCGGTATAAAAAATCCGCGCCGGGCCCGGTCAGAGAGCTCAACACGGTATTTTGGTCATGAAAACCGGACGCTTACCCACTCAAAAGCAGAAAAGCGTTTTTTTGTACCTCTTGAGCCCGAAGAGTTTATCCGGCAGGACATTCTCGTCCCATCCGGAAGATACATTTCGCTGTGCAAATGTATTCTGACTCAAACCTCAACGCAAGCCCCTCGCCTTCCCAGAATCTCTTCCAGTGACTGCGGAATCCGCCCATGGATTCCACGTGAGAGGCCGCTCCGTTATTACAGCAGCGTCCCTGTGCGGGAATTTCACCCGGCTTCCTGCGCAGACGTATGCAGAGCAAACGCCGCGCAAAATTTGCACAACTCAATTACGTCCCCGCACAACGGCGGGAACGGTTTGTCCCGCGGATCCCGATCCGCTTCTTTCACCTTCCTCCTCTCGTCGCATTCACGTCCCTCATTATACCGCGCCGCGCGTTGTCCGGTCAGGTATTCTTTTGCCCGAATTTAGTACTTTTTTATGATAAATAGAAAAAATCACAGATTTTGAACGTTCATGTCCTTACTTCTCGCCTTCGGCCCCGGGATTGGTTGATAGGATAACAAGTCAAAACCACGGGGGTAAGCCGGAGGCGTGAAAAAGCTCTAGAAGGGCATCATGCAAGCAATACCCCTAAAGGGGTTCCGGAAGGGTCTGTCAACTGCATTGCTTTTTGGGGCACCCCCTGAAGGGGGTATTGTTTATGCCTTGGGTTCCTTGCTACCCGTTAACAGCTCGATATATTCTTTTAGACTCATCTGATCTGCTATCTGGTCTTCTTCTAACTGCTTTTTATGTATTCCTGTATTTGCTTCTTATTCCTTCCTACTGTATCCACATAATATTATGCCTGTTTCCATTTTTGTATTTCAGATTTGCATATCTGTCTAAAACCATCAAACTGCTTTTTCCTTTGAGATATCCCATAATCTGTGATACACTTATATTTCGGTGGTACACTTATGAGCATATGAATATGATCTGGGCATGCGTTCGCTTCTATGATTTCTATCGCCTTTTGTTCGCATAGTTTTCTAAGTATAAACCTATCTCTGCTTTTCTTTCCCGGTAGCTTGCCTGTCTGCGATATTTGGGAGCAAATGCTATAGTGACACGCTTCACCATAGGGAAAGGTCATATGAAACATGATTTTTCCGTTTTGATAAATCCAAGGACCTGATTTGTTTAGATTGCTATAGACAACACGATATAGTATTGACATCTCGACTAAAGGCTTCCTCGATATTTTTAGACTTTAACTTTACTATATCGGGGAGTGTTTCTTCTGTCCATAGCTAAAGCTTTTTATCCACCAGCATAGCTGGTGCTTCTTTAAGCAAAGGAAAACGGCGGCCTTGAAATAGTTAATTTCAAAACCGTCGTCTGGCTTTAGTTTGAGCACACATCAACACAGCTGCTAGTCCAACGTTTTTTATATGCCGTTTCCATTGGCGGCTGGTGAATAACAATAAAATTTCAAAAGCTTTACAATGTAAAGCCAATTTTTCTCTGTGCAGGCCAAGGGCAATCCCGCCATTGTCCGCTGTCTTGCTCTGCTTTTCCAGTCAACAGATCTGTGGCGGCGTCTGCAATATAGCCCAGATAACTTCCTGCGGAGCTGTCGCCGCACAGCAGTTTCCACATAAGGCCGCCAAAAAGATAAGACTGAGCAAATTCACGCCAGCTATGCAGTTCCTCCACAACCTTTTGGGAAAGCTCCCAGAGAATACCAACAGCCTCGCTTTCCGTGAGCCAGCCTAAGTAGCATCCCCAGCGTGTCAGCATCGCCGCCCGGCCAATATCCCATCCAGCCATAAAGTCAGGGGCATATTGGCTTTTATACCGTTGTACAAACCGCCATGCCCGCCTGGTAGACTCACGGTCATCCTCGTCCATGGTTTCGTCCATCAGTTCCTCCGGCGAGGATGCCTCACTATAAAGCTGATACCGCAGGATATAGCCCTCCTGTGCTAAATAGCGGATCATATCCAGCAGATCGCTACGACCATTTATCCCCCAGGAGCGGCGTACAAGGGACACGACTTTCTGTTCCATGACTGGGATATGTTCCTCCACATCCATACTATACAGATTGTGGTCGTTAAGGGTCGATACAATACCAGACAGCAAGATGCCAAAGCGTTCCCATTTTGCGTCATTTTTTTGGTAAGGGATCGGTTCTGGCTCAGGGATGGCCTCAAGTCGAGCCATTGTTTCATCCAAGGTAATATAAAGGTTTTGCTCCAGTTCCAAATTCAATACGAGTTCTTCCTCTTCGTCGGCATCCTCCATTTCCAGCATTTCCAGAGCCGCCGCGAGAACACCCATATCTTCTCCAAACAGTTGCCCCATCAAGTTCTCTGTAGTAGAAGCCGTAGCCTCAGCGACTTTCTCATTGACCATTTTTTGTAATAGTTCCTCGTTGACGGCCATTTGTGCCATACCATCGGCCCCTAATATCTGACCAAGAATTTCTACTTGCCGCTCCGTGCTGGCA
>CAMMMX010000038.1 GCA_946498095.1 uncultured Clostridia bacterium | reverse complement strand
ATTTTGAGAGGCAGGATATGTGTTCAACTAATCAATTTAATAAAGTAGCCGTTCATTCCATTGAGATGGTGACCTTCCTGATCAATGGGTCCACGACGGAAACTGTGAAAAATCGTCTCGTCGCGATAGGTGCAGAGATTGTCGATCACGTAGATATTCTCATCATAGAGGCCGCATTTCTTTAAAATCGCACCATTTACCCTGGCTAGATCCACATGCGGCTTTTTGTAAGAAACGGTATCAACACAATCTGTAAAGCCCGCCTGTATGAACTGCTCCGCACAGTCCTCGCCCACTTCGAATGACTCCACACTGATGGACGGCATGACTACTGCAATCAAATCCGCCAAATCGGAATGATACCGGCTTTTGAATTCCAGCACTTCGTTTTCTATAATGCCTAAGAGGCTTCCTCTCCAACTGGCATGCAGGCTGCCGATGACTTTCTTGTTGGGGTCCACAAACATGATGATGGCGCAATCAGCAGCATAGTTAAACAGACAGATTTCATCGCAGTTTGTAATCAACCCGTCCGCACGGGGCGCATGTGCTTCGTCGTAAATATCGTATCCGATTAAAGAATCCTTGTCAACGACCCGCACGATGTTCGTAAACGCAGTCAGTCGGTTGGTAACCACATGATCTGGACGCACATGCAGGGCCTGGCAGCACAATTCGAAGTCCTTAATTCCGTTCTCCAATCCGTATTGCTTGTAGATATTACAGGAAAACGGTCCGCACGGCCCCTTGGAAAATCCCAGGGGGTTGTCTCGGATCGTGCAATATGCTTGGGCGATCCCCGTGGCATTGATGGGCAGAATCGATATCATCTTTAACCCGTTTGGCATTTCTACGGTTTCATAAATTTTTTTCATACAATACTCCCTTTTAGTGGTCAAAACTAAAATATCCAGCAAAATTTTTTTCAAAAATTTCCCTTTGTATCTCGCCGCCAACATCCGAACTCTTTAAGGAAACATCTACGCTTGCGTTTAAATTTGCATATGTGCGGAAAAAGATGGGGGCGGCTTCCCTTTCGCGATCGAAAACAGCGACATCACCATTTAGCATACCGACCACAGTGATGGACTTGCCGCCCACAATGCACGTTGGCTGGGAAGAAATCCAAGAACAGGGATAGGCCCTATCCGTAAGCTGTGCGTGATGCTTCTCCACTGTCACTGTAAAACAAGCTGCCTTTTCATTTTTGTAGACCGCATCCAGCGAAAAGGAAAACTGTTCTTTCCCTTTGACTGTCTCAAAATCAGACACGATCAAATCGTTCACCATGCCGTATTCCGGCTCGCGGGCCAAAGAGATTTCCGTGCCGGAGGGTTCCTCATCCGGGACCGTATGGCCGTAAAATTCCCAGCGGTTCTGCTCTAAAAGATAAAAGGCTAGATATTGCTTGTTTCGGGAATCCCCGCCGACGGCCATCAGTTTGTAAGGGGAAAAATTATACGTTTTGATACAGCGGATAAAGCTGCATTCGGTCTCCAGCTCGATTTCGCGGCGGAATGTCCCATTGGACCAAGACAAGACAAACGACTTGGATTGACCTGTCGACAGCTTCACATTCACCGTCACATAAGGTTTGTCTGTCCCGAGGAGTGCCATCGACCGGAAGGAGGATTCCGCCCAATTTGCTTCCGGATGCAGTTCCTCAGAAAAAATCTCACCGTAATGCCAAAGATAGATGTGCTGCGCCGTAATAGCGTAGACGGAAGACAGCTTGCCCGCATAATCAAAGGCAGGGGCAAAGTCCAGCACCGCCTGATGGCTGCGGTCCAACAGCAGCGTTTCGGATTTGCCGGTTTTTAGATTCGTGCATTTGAGGGTGCCGTCATAGGAACACGAAAGGAAATAGGGAGTTTCGCCCTCCCGGAAAAACATCGTTTTCCACACCCATCCATTGTGGATGTGAAAGATGTCCCGGCACTTCCAGCCTTTTTGCCCTTTCTTCCAATAGCTTACTGATCCGTCGTATTGCGCTACCAGAAGCTCGCGCTCGTTAATAATGTCAATCGCATGGACGCCATGATATGCGCCCCTGTGGTAGATCGTCACGGCATTTTCATCATCCGGCGTCAGGATCTGAACAGAACGGTCATCCGCTACGGTTGCCAGCCTAGGGATTTCGCTTTGCGGCACAGAAAAGTAAGCGGCGGAATAAGTGGTTAATGTCTGCAGGCCCCGGGGGATGGCCCTTCCGATACAGGCATATTGCTCGTCATCCGCGTGATACCGCGCTGTAATCCGATAGAAGTTTGCAAGCTGCGAATAGTCGTTGTTTTTGGCTGCGACCCCTACGATTACGCTGTTTTCATGGATATCCGGGGACAGTTTTGAGAAGTAAAGCAACCTGTCGGCGTTTTCCACCTGCCAGGGAGATCCTTCCTGAAGGGTGTCGCATTCTATGACGGAGATTTCCCGGCACTTATTTAAGAACAGCACCCCGTCGGTGTAATGGATGTCCTTAATCAGGATATCAGGATCCAGCTCCTTGACTTTTTCAAAATTTGAGTTTTCCGAAATAGGCAGTTCGCATCTCCAGATCTCGTTGTCAGAGCACAGGTAAGCGTGCCGATGGGAAACAGTGAGCCGGGAAGCGATGCGGATGCCGATTTTGTCGCATTTAAGCTTCAACCTGTTTCTATGCGGGAGATCGAACCGGAGGAGGGTACGCGGGGCGTCTAGCTGCGGCGCAGACAAACGCAGAGTAAAGACAGTCCCTTCGGAATTGCAAAAAAGGAGGCATGGTTCGCTGTCTTTTCCTGGCACACAGAAAATGCTTTCAATCCCGCAGCTTTCCCCGGTGTCGCAAAATCGCTCGACCGTATGATTGGCCAGATCGAACAGGCTAATGAGGCCGCTCTCACAGCCCAGAAGCACGATGGGGCGGTCATGCAGTTCTAAAAAGCAGCTGCACTTCACCCATCCGTTGTCGGGGAGGTTCCGTACACACTTCCATGTGTTTTCCGCGGCGTCATAAATCAGCGCATTGGTTTTGGAAAAGGCTGTCACGTATACTTTGCCATTGAAAGTATAGCTGCAAATGGTCGAGGAGGCTGTCTGAAGGGTATTTTGCAAAAAAGTGTCCTCGCTGACCTGTGCGTTTTTCAGGCTGATGCTGGTTACTTCGCCTGTTGTTTCATCCCGCCGGTATAACTTATATTCCGAGAGGCATATCTGCCTCAAATCAAAGCCGTCCAGGTTTAAAGCGGAGAGATCGTTGCCGTTTACTAGGCCGTACAGCCGAATCAGCACGGACAGAGGAAAGGTATCCGAATTGTCAAAGCGGTTCCTTAAGAGATCAATCGCGTTTTGAATGTCATCTGCGGTTAAAAAATCCGAGCAAAGCGACAGAATTTCGCGGTTACTCGTGACATCGTCATTACCCAGATATCGCTTTAGGGAATCCTCTAGATTCTCTTCCGACAAATCTGTCACAACCCTCGCTAAGAAGACCCCGGCATGATAGTCACGGAAATTCTGATGAGTAAATTCGTAAGCATTGGCGGAACGGGAGGTAAAGATCGGAGAAGACTTTCTGTTTGTGTCCAATTCATCCCAGTCCGCTTGATTAACGATGCGCTTTAATTCCGACTTAGTTATGGAGAATTTTCCCATTCGGACCATATGATAGGCGATTCGCGTCAGAAATTTTTCAAAAGAGAGATCCGTGCTGGGATTACCTCTGTCGATGGCCATCAAGCTGTCACAGTAAGATTGGAGCAGCGTTCCTAAGTTCGTAAATTGCAGGCTATGGTTTTTTTGGATCATTTCCGCGTACATGGACAATCCCTGCGCAGTTTCAAGCAGCGGGCGGGTTTCATATGGAATATCCTGATAGCGGATTGGGAGGCGGAGCATTTCAAAATAATTGTTGATTTGCTTCTCTGACAAGTCCTGTACTTCAGCTTTTTCAAATAGCTGGTTGGAACCTCTGCCGCGGCTGTTAAACAAACTGCTGTGGTCAACGCGGGAAGAAATTACGATGCGGGTATGGAAGTCCTCCCGAATATCGCAGATTGCGTCGAATATGGATTCTCGGAGGTTTCCGTTGGTGACTTCATTCATCCCGTCCGCAAAAATAATAGCGTGCGGTCCGACAGCGCGAAGGATAGGTTCCAGAACGGAAAGGTCTACCCGCATATCCCGCGCCAAACGGTAAAGGACACAGTTCTCATTCTGTTCGGTAACTTTATTAAGCTCAATATAAAAGGGAATAGTTTGGGAATAACGCTGAATGGGCGTGTTTCCAGGGACGTCTGACAGCGCAATCCCGTTTAGAATTCCATCAATCAGGGTGAGAAATTGGTGCGTCTTTCCCGAGCCGCCTCTTCCGCACAAGGAAACGCTATGGGCAGCGTCTTCGCTTTTCCCTGGAAATACAATTTCTTCAAGGGTAATTTCCTGGCCGTTGGACAGAACGGTATCCTTTATCTGCGTAATTCTTTTCCCTTTGGATTGATCGTAGCCGCGGAATCGACCGCGGCCTTTTATTTTCTCGAATAAGACGTTGGCCAGTTTACGCCCTTCCGCCAGTTCTTCCCTGATAGGGGAGGAGCTGGCGGAAGGTTCGCCTGCAGCCGTCAGTTTGCCGCCGCAGATCAGACTCCATTGATTCCGATAAGCGGCTGCCATATCCGTGATCTTTCTTTTACATCCCCTTAAGGTCAACCCATCAAACCCCATATAGCTTCCTTCCACTTGCAGAGCAAGGCTCAACGCAAACGCAAAATCCAAAGGGGGTTCGTATTGTTTGAATTTTCCCAAATTTTTTGGCAGGATTTTTTGATCCTTTTTCATGACAAAAAGCAACAAGTCTTTTTTCTCTTTCCATACGTCGGAAAGATATTGATTATAGAAATTGACGATGTTGGGTTTTAATTTTCCTGATTGGATTTGTAAAATAATTTCCTGTGAGATTTTTTTCTGAGTTCGGTTAGAGGCATTGAAACGCGACCAAATAATTTCTTCGTTGGTTTTAGTAACTTGATCAGCATCTTTATCTTTTGGATTAGCAATCGGCTTTGTTAGTTTGATAAAATCGTTGTATGCGCAGTCTTCATCAATATTTGCTAGACTCCTTTGCGGCGGTGGGGAGGCTGACGGGAATAGGAGCGAGAACAACATCCCCAAGTTGTAAACGGGAGATTTGCTTTCCATGCTTTTCACCTCTTACATAGATTCCGATAAAATTCTGAAAAAACAATCTCTTCTATCTTTTATCCCAAAAGAATCTATCTGCCTATCCTAGTAAGATACAAAATTCTGCAATATAATAATAACCAAGGTTAACCGATATGGAACAGTTCCGTTACTTTCAGTATACTACATCCGAATTTGAAGGTCAATGATGAACAGGAGGAAAAAGACATGAAATTTCCGGATGCGAAAAGCGAACGCCTTTTCAGGCGGAGTAAAAAAGCAGTGAAAAAGGTGGGGGTTTTCGAAGGACTGCAGCTGAAATTCACCGGATGGAGGGACGGCGTTAGGAACCTTCCCCGTGAAGATGACCAGGGACACTGGGTATCGCCCCATCTGGACCGGGAGGTCCGCTCCTACGAAGAGTTTTCCTCGCAGGTATGGGGCCAGCTTCAGATGAAAAAGGCTTCCGTCTATGTTCTGATGGGCGAATTGGCCGATTCCAGCGCCCGTACCGCGGCGCAGCTTCAAAAGGCGCGGTCGGATTTGGAGGCGGCGATGGCCAGGGGCGAAGGGACGACCATCGGTATTCGGAAACCCGGTGAGGACAGGCTCACGGAGGCTCAGGTAAAGGAACGTCGCACCAACGAGAGGATCCGAAAGTTGGCTTCTGTGCGGGAGAAGGTTTCCTCCCTTGAACACAAGCTTACAGGACAGAAAGAAGAATTATCTGCACTCTTTTACCGAATTCTCGAGGAAAACAATTCGACCAGAATGGTTTGCAACTACGTGAAAGAGTACATGATGCAGCGAGTAGATGTTTATTGGAATTCCGCCCTACATGCGCACAGGGACAACGCGAAAATGCCTGCCGTGCCCGTGGTCGCATTTACAAGTCAGGCTGAGGAGCTCTACCTCAAACAACATTCCGCGCTCATGGAAAAGGCCGAAAGCTGCAGTTTGACGGCGCAGGACAACAGAGGAACGGGGGTGGCATAAGTGTTTGGCAGAAAGAGGAAAAACGTTCAATTTTATGTAGACGACAGCCGGGTGATAGCGTACGATTTCCGCCTCAGGTCGACAATTGTTGGATTTGAAGATTACCGCGTCCGGGAATATCAGCCCTATAATAAGCTGGAAGAGGAAGAGATGCTGCCGATGCTTGAGGACTATCTGGCAAAGCTGCTGAAAGACGGCTGCGTGGACGCAGCCAACGCCGGCCTGTTGGACGAAATCATCTTCAGCGCCGCGAGAGAAGCTGCCGCCGATCTTGACTGGCAGTACCAGAACCACACAGACACCTTGCGGCGGCTGCTTATCCGGCACGAGGCGGATTGCGAGGATCTGCGCCGGCTCGTTGCAGAGCGCAGGGAGGAGTGCGACAGGCTGGAAGCCGATTACAAGGCGACATGCCGGATACTGGCAAAAGACTCTCCGGAGGTGGACGAGAATGAACAAAAATCGTAGTATCGTGAGCAGAAATCAGAATGGCGAGTTTATCTACCATGGGCTGAACAGCCATATTCCCAAAAAGTATCAACCTGATACACCGTTAGATCAAACCTTTGTTCCGTATTTCATTATGCTTGTTTGCGCCGTTATCGACGCATCGGTATTTCTCAATTTGTTTGAAATGCTCTCCTATGACTCGCCGTTTATGCTCGGCGTCCAGGCTCTTGGATTGCTCTTTGGATTTGACATAACGCCAGTATACCTGGGGATTCATCTGCGCAGGCTCCGGCAGGGGCTCAGCAAAGACCGGTTTATCCTTTACCTGGGGTTCCTCGCCTGCGGCCTGGCCTTCGGGCTCAACATTGTCCTGCGCCTGATGACGATGGATCAGATTTCCCCGGATCTATCTAGCGTAGCGCTCCTCTATTCCGGAACGGATGCGGAAGATGCAGTGGTAAATAGTGCGGATGTTGCCTTAACAATTTTTGGCATTGTGATGCCTTTTATTACTTCTATCGGCTCGTTCTTTGTTTCATATTTACTATATAATCCTCTTCGGGTACGTCAGCGGCGCCAGGAGGAGATGCTGGCCGTCAAGAGGGACGAGTGCCGCCGACTGGAGGCAATCCTTTGCGAATACGAGGATGTGCATGCCTTTGCGGAGCATTTGACGAAGCTGGATCAGCAAAAGAGGGAAGCCATGCGGAGGATGCAGAGGGCAAAGGTCGTCTTCTACTGCGACTATGTGCGGGTGCGTTTTATGGAATTCCTCGCAAGCCCAGCCGCGGTCAACGCGTTGTCCGAAGAAGCCTGCACCGCCGTTTTAAACCGGCTGGATCAGGAACTGGCCGCGCTGGATAATGCCGAATCGTTGGCTGCGCCGCAGATTGACATGGATGAGACAGAAGGACTCCGTGCTCCTTCCAACGGAACCGCAGCCTGACTCAAAACAAAAGAAGAATAGGAGAAATTATTATGAAAAGAAAGGTAATGGCGTCTCTTGCAGCGGCTGTCCTCCTTATGGTGGGCGGACTTGCCGGTTGCTCCAACCCTGCAGAGGAATCCGAAAAAGCGGCGGTCTGTTTTGTGGTGGCCAACACCGCAAACAGTAAAGGGCTGAATTTCAGCAGTCCATTGGTTCAAGATGCGATTTATTCGGCCATCCGCGGGTACGGATACATATCCGTCGTAAATGTTGACGAGAGCCCGGAAGTAGTGTTTAACCATAGCTTTGATATTCCAGATAAATATAAAAATGCATCATCTGCAAAATTGGAGACGGATGCCCAAACAAACGCCGCCGAATTTACTGCGTATATCCAGAGCGTCGTTGCGGATGCTCCGGAGGTGGATTATCTGGAAGGCTTGTACGCAGCGGTGCGCAGCCTCTCTTCTCTAGAGGGCTACGATTCCAAAACAATCATCGTCCTGGGGACCGGCGTGGGGACCTGCGGCGCGCTGAACCTCCAAAATAACCTTCTGTCCGCTGATCCCGAAGAGGTGGTCGAACTCCTCTCTGAAAGGGATGAAATCCCTGATTTTAGCGGATTCAGTATATACTGGCAGCAGCTTGGGGACGTGGCGCTGCCCCAGCAGGAGCTATCCAAAACGCTTCAGAACAGGCTGGAAGAGCTGTATGGCAGCATTGTCGAGGCCGGCGGCGGGACACTGACCTTCGATTCCACCATGCCGGCCCCGGTAAACGAGGGGGTGGAATACCCTGCGGTAACGCCGGTTGATTTCCCGGCAGATCTCCCAATTTATTTTGATGGGGATAACAGCGAAAATTTGCTCGAGCAGCCGGTGGTGATGGATGAGAAAGTGACTTTTATCGCTGATGAAGCGGATTATCTTGATCCGGAAGAAGCTCTGGAGACCTTGCGCCCGCTTGCCGAATTTTTGCTTCAACATGACATGGACCTCTTACTGGTCGGGACAACCGCAGGAGACGTCACAGATGAGTTCACGCTGAACTTGTCGCAGCAAAGGGCAGATCAGGTCAAAGCTTCGCTTGTTTCTTTGGGGGTGAGTGAAAGCAGGCTCACAGCCATTGGGATGGGCTGCGAAGATCCATGGCACATTAAGGGCGCGGGGCTGGAGGGGCAGCTTGCCAGCAGCAACAGAAAGGTCGTGCTGCTCGACGCCGCCACTGATGAAGCTCAAACAATCTTAGAAATGATGCAGTCGTGAAG
>CAMMMX010000037.1 GCA_946498095.1 uncultured Clostridia bacterium | reverse complement strand
AAGGACGATTATGACCGCTGGCGTTACTACTATCCGAAATACGATACCACGCAGCGCTGGGCGAAAGCGCCCTCGCAAGAGTTAAGCGACGCGTTCGTCGAAGCATTCAAAGACAAATTAAAAGACTAATCGAAAGGAATATCTATTATGAATTTAAGTAAAATTGAAAATAAAGGCACTCTTTGTGCGTTAGTAAATTGCGAAAATATAGTTATTACGGACACCCAATCAGCACTTGATTTGCTAATGAGTGCAAAGTACGATATCGGAACGAAAAATATCGTAATTTCCAAACAGCTTATTACAGAGGATTTCTTTGTCCTCAGTACGGGACTGGCTGGAGAGATATTACAAAAGTTTGTCAATTACGGTGGTCGTATTGCTATTTACGGTGACTATTCACACTACACAAGCAAACCACTAAGAGACTTCATCTATGAGAGCAATAATGGTAAGGATGTATTTTTTGTATCATCTTTGGAGGAAGCAGTTAAAAAACTCACCAAATGATTACAAATTAAAATGACGACAAAAAGCCCTTAGCTATGAGTTACTCCCCACAGCTAAGGGCTTTCTAATATGGATTTCTTTAGCCACACAACCGCTTGTCAATCATTCTGTAACCCATAAACCACTGGATTGCAAGAAAAATGGCTCTTGTATGGCTGTTATCAAATTGTTATCAAAAGACATCTTAAAACCCCACAAGCCCGCATAAACACTGGCTTTTTACAGCGGTTCATTTTATTCCCACTCAATCGTGGCTGGGGGCTTAGGTGACATGTCGTAGCAGACACGGTTGACGTTTTTAACCTCTTTCAGGATACGGTCGGTGATCTTCAGGAGGATCGGCCAGTCGATCTGTTCGACGCTGGCGGTCATCGCGTCAATCGTGTTGACTGCGCGGATGATCACAGGGTACTCGAAGCTGCGGGCGTTGTCCCGCACGCCGACCGACTTGAAGTCCGGTACAACGGTGAAGTACTGCCACACCGTCTTGTCCAGACCGGCGTTGGCGAATTCCTCACGCAGGATGGCGTCAGACTCGCGCACCGCCTCCAGACGGTCGCGGGTGATGGCGCCGAGGCAGCGCACGCCCAGACCCGGCCCCGGGAAGGGCTGGCGGTAAACCATGTTGTCGGGCAAGCCGAGCGCCTTACCAACAACACGGACTTCGTCCTTATAAAGGAACTTCAGCGGTTCGACCAATGAAAACTGGAGATCGTCGGGAAGTCCGCCGACATTATGGTGCGCCTTTACACCATCGCTTTCGATAATGTCGGGATAAATTGTTCCCTGCGCCAGGAATTCAATACCCTCTTGTTTTCTTGCCTCCTCTTCAAAGACGCGTATAAACTCTGCGCCGATTATCTTTCGTTTGTTTTCCGGATCGGTAACGCCGGCCAGCTTTGAAAGAAAACGTTCAACGGCATCGACATAAACGAGGTTGGCGTCCATCTGATTACGGAATACTTCGACAACCTGCTCCGGTTCGCCTTTTCTTAAAAGACCGTGGTTAACATGCACGCATACGAGCTGCTTGCCGATAGCCTTGATAAGCAGCGCGGCGACTACAGAGGAGTCCACTCCTCCCGATAGGGCGAGCAGGACTTTTTTATCGCCCACCTGCGCTCTAATTTCTTCGACTTGCTCGGCGATAAACGCGTCGGCAAGTGCTTTTGTGGAAATACGTTCCATGTTTTCCGGACGTTTGTTGTTTTCCATTTTCATTCCTCCGTTGTTCCATTATTTTGTATAAAATTTCCTTATCCAGTAAGAAGGTGTACAGCTCCACGCATGGCAGGCGCTGTTGAGAACCGGCGCAGCATAGGGGCTCAGACGCTCGTTGCGGCTGTCAAAACATTCGGGGCAGCAGTCGAAGCCCGCTTGGAGAATGTTTCCCCAATATTCCTTCATATACGAAAACGCTTTTTCGCTGTTCCCGCACGAGTAAAGAGCCTCAAGATAATAGTGCGCCATAAAGGGAGAAGACATGCGTATTTTCGGGTTGTATTCTTCCGTTTTTTCGAGCAGTGTGCGCGCTTCTTCGGCGGTCAGCGCGCCCGAAAGAGCCGTCCAGATCTGCGATTGCCAGGAAATTTCTCCCTTTTCGGCAACAAAAAGACCGGTTACGGGATCACGCTTGGCCAGCAGTGCAGCATCGGTTTTGCCGAGTAAGTCATAAAAACCATCAGCCGGCTGCCCAAGCTTTTCCGCTAAGGCTACCATACGCCGCAGGGTGTAAGCGACATAACCCAGAGCGGCGGTACTGCGGTCGTATTTTCCATGATCGATGAAAAATGGTGCGTCAAAACAGCCCTTTTCGGCGTTGAAGACCGAGGCGGCATATTCTATCTGTTTAGCCGCGATGCCGTAAAGCTCCATTGGTAGTGAGGTATCGCCGGTATATTCGAGATAGTCGCAAAGGCAAAGGCCTATGCAAAGCGAATAATCAAGGAATATCCACTGATCTATATATGGTTTTGTATCGGGAAAGACGCAGGGAGCGACTAGTCCCTCATTGTTCAGGTAACCTGCAAACAGGTAAATACAGCGTTTGATAAGATCGAGATTGCGGAAAGTATGATAATCTACCAACGCCTGAAGCCGCAGATCACCTATCCAGAGCCGACGGTCACGCTTCGGGCCATCTTCAAATACGTCCTGTTCACATTCCTTAAGCGTTTTGACACAGATACGGTCTATTTTTTCAAGCAGGGGGTCGGTGATGTCCGCAGGCAGACAGTCCTCCATCTTTACAGCCGAGACCGCGTCGAGATAAAGTGCGGTAATCTTTACCGCGAATCGTACCGAGTCAAGCCTTTTCAGCTTTAAATAGCGGAAAGAGTAACGTCGCTCAAGGCTGCCGCTGTATGGCATAAAGGCGACTGTTTTAAAATCGTTCTGAAGCCAGCCGACAGAAAGAGTTTCCGAATCATCCTCGATAGTTTCCATCAGTTCTATCGGCATTTCAGCGAAGAAAAAGCCGATATTTGTGGGCGAATCGGCAATGTGCCCGTCGCTGCCGTTGTCAAGCTCAAGATGAAGATAACCGGTGTAATGGTCCCCAAAATCGAGTATCAATTCTTCATTTTCAAGAATCAGAGGGAAGGAAACTTCGCCTAGCTTTTTAACGGTGTATCCCTGAAAGACGGTCAGGTCATTTACGATTTCAACCAACGATACCGGTTCGATCCGCGAGTGCTTTAGCGGCTTTTTATACATATCGAATTTCTGCTGCATTTTTATACCTCCGAAAAAATTTGTTCAGGTACAGAGGCTTTTTTATTCCCATTCAATCGTGGCCGGGGGCTTGGTCGTGACATCGTAAACGATACGGTTGACGCCCTTTACCTCGTTGACAATACGGGCCGAGACAGTCTCCAGTACAGGATAAGGGATTCTCGCAAAATCAGCAGTCATGAAGTCTGTTGTGGTGACTCCGCGTAAAGCCACAGTGTAATCATAAGTACGTCCGTCTCCCATAACGCCGACACTGCGCATCGATGTCAGAACAGCGAAATACTGGTGGATTTCCCTGTCCAGGCCCGCCTTGCGGATCTCGTCACGGAAGATAAAATCGGCATCGCGCAGGATGTTGAGTTTCTCGCGGGTGACCTCGCCAATGACGCGCACCGCGAGTCCCGGGCCAGGGAAAGGCTGCCGCCAAACCAGATAATCCGGCAAGCCGAGTTCCAAGCCGAGCTTTCGTACCTCGTCTTTGAAGAGAAGATGCAGAGGCTCTATAATTCCCTTAAAGTCAACGTAGTCGGGGAGCCCTCCAACATTATGATGGCTCTTAATCACCGCAGCGTCCCCTGAGCCGGACTCAATGACGTCGGGGTAAATCGTGCCTTGGACGAGGTAGTCGACCTTGCCAATACGGCGCGCTTCATCTTCAAAGACGCGGATGAACTCCTCACCGATGATTTTCCGTTTTTGCTCCGGCTCTTCAACGCCCTTTAAACGGTCAAGAAAGCGTTTTTCTGCGTCGACACGGACAAAATTGAGCTCCGATCCAGAAAAAGCCGCTTCAACCTCGTCACCTTCGTTTTTACGCATCAGTCCATGGTCAACGAAGATACAGGTCAGTTGATTGCCTACAGCCTTGGACATCAGCTCTGCTGCAACGGAGGAATCCACGCCGCCGGATAACGCAAGCAAGACCTTTCCGTTCCCAACTTTCTCCCGGATCTGTGCGATTGCGGTCTTGGCATAGTCCTCCATGGTCCAGTCGCCTGTACAACCGCAGATCAGATAGAGAAAATTATGTAGCATTTGCAAGCCGTTTTCGGTGTGCAGAACTTCTGGATGGTACTGGATGCCGTATAACTTGCGATCAGCGCATTCCATTGCAGCGACAGGGCAATGATCGGTATGGGCCACGCTGCGGAAGCCGTCCGGCTGCTTTTCAATATAGTCGGTATGACTCATCCAGGTAATACCGCTACTTGGCAGACCATGGAAGAGGGGAGAGGAGACGTCGAATTGCGTCTGTGTTTTGCCGTATTCACTCGTGATGGCTGTCGCAACTTTGCCGCCCAATGCATGGCACATCGCCTGGATGCCGTAGCAGATTCCAAGTATGGGGATTCCCATTTCAAACAGCTGTGCCGGTACGCGGGGCGAATCGGGCAGGTAGACACTGTTGGGCCCACCCGTGAAGATGATACCACAGGGGTTCATCTCTCGAATTTTTTCGGGTGAAAGCTGATAAGAGTGAACCTCGCAGTAGACCCCGCATTCGCGGACACGGCGTGCAATAAGCTGGTTGTACTGGCCGCCGAAGTCCAGTACAAGAATGCTCTGATGTTTAGTATTGATCATATTTCAGCAGGTACCTCCATCATTCCAATTGATGCGGCTTCATATTACTTTCTATTTTACCATTTTTTTTGGAAAAATACAATCGGCAGAAGCATCTGCGTACTTTTATAGCAGTGGACGAAGAAGTTCAATCCGGCGCTTACCGGCGATAATACGTTCCAAGCGGCGGTAGCCGTCCAGCTGAATTTTCTGAGCTTTGTCTGTGCTCAGCGCCACCACTGATTGAGCATGCAGGACAGGATGCAGGGCGGCCAGTAACTGTTGTACGGCAGATGTGTCGGGGACGTTTCCTGTCCAGACAGTGAGGTCGCCGTAGGGAACATCAGTGAAAACGATGTCGGAAGGAAAGGCAGGAGGACAAATGAGATGAGATGGTATCGGACACAGAGCGTCCGATTGAAAGGTCATCAGTAGCGGCGGATCAACACGGTTACGTATGGTAGTCAGGAAACGGCGGGCGCTTTGCTGTGCGTCAAGATGGGACGGTTTGCCCATCTGTTCATACAATTTTTCCAGCTGCCGAAGACGCATGTTCAGTCCGTCTTCGGTCAACAGGGCAAGATTTTGGCGTGAGAGGATTACAGCGCCTTCATCCGCATCCGACCCAGCTAGGACGGCAAAAGCGTCCGGATAGAGAAGCCCGAGTACGGTCAACAGATAACCGCCGCCACAGCAGGGATCGTACAGCCGCACCCCTGACTTTTTTCCCAGATAAGAAAGGCAACGCCCGAAAATTTCTCCGGCTAATCGGACGGGGTAGTTTGGCCGTCCGGTACGGTGATAGAGGACCCGCCCACTGGCATAGTTCTCGTAGGAGACATTGGGAGCGTAGAGGTAGTTCATGAGTTCTCTCCTGTCCGCTGGCTTAATACGACGGTGACTTCACTACGGTTGTGGTACAACTGACGGGCATTTCGGATCCGATAACTACCCTCCAGAAGTCGCAGCGTCTCATTGGTCAGCTTTTGCCAATGCTGGCGCGGCAACTTAAGCGTCATAATGGCCAAACCGTCGGGAGCGAGCAGAGACTGTGCGCCGCAGAGGATACGCGCCGACTCTTTAGCGTCCATTTTCATATCGTTGACGATGAGATCGAAGGAAGCGCCGTCCCAGGAACGGAGGAATTCCTGGGCAGTCTGCCGATGGTGGATGATGCCTAAATCGGCCTGTAGAGGTGCGCTGAGGAGCGCGGGATCCACGGCGTGAACGGTCAGTCCTTTGGTACGCAGTACCCTGGTCCAGCCACCCGGCGCAGCACCAAGATCTAGTGCGGTACCGTCTTTTGGAAAATGCAGGGAGAATAACTCTGTGGCTTCCATCAGCTTGCATTCTGCGCGGCTAATCATACCGTCCTTATGTGCATATCGACGTGCACCACCTACGAATGGGCTGAGGTTTTCCTCCACGGACGAAACTCCGGCGTATAATATTCCGTCGCATAGGGTGGCGGAGAGGACACAAGAAGACTGCACATCGGGTAAAATACCTATGTCCTTTAGCGTTTGGCATAGCAGAGGGAACAGACCTGCTCCGTCCACATCCCTTACCTGCACACAACAAGCGCCGCCTGCTGGCGCAAGGAGAGCAACGTCAGCACAGGCTGCCGTCAGCGCCGATGCGTCCGGCGTGGAAAAACAGACATCCACGGGGCAGATATGTCGGACAAAGATAGGGGGAAGCGACGTCCCATCCTGCAACAAACGTGACACTTCGGGAAAAGGAAGGGAGGTCGTGAACAGCCCCAGATCCGGTCTCAGCCATGTTTCCAAGCGGGCGTTTGGCAGCCGCTGTATCAGTTCATTGACGGCGCAAGGTGCGGCTGGGGCCTGGGCTGTGAAAAGAAACCGTTTTGTGTCGGAATGCATAAAATAGGATATTCCTTTCTGATGACCGGGCGCCACAGGACGGAAAGACCTTGATGGTGCCCGTAAGGTGGGGGAAGATGCGTTGCTGGAACAGGAAAGTCGTATTGGTGGAAAGGCAGTCCGAATATTTCCAGCAATGCTTTTCATTGCGGGGGATTCGACATGATATAGTTTATTTCTTATTGTAACATAGAAAAGTTTGCCGTACAAGCGCGAAAATTGCGGATCCTATGTTTGTATGGAACGGATTTCATTGACAAGCCGGTTAATTCATGATACGCTGAAAAAAGACGGGAGGGTGATGACATGCTGGGGCTGAAACGCGGCGAGGTACGGCTGGTACCACACGACGCGTCCTGGAAAGAAGCTGCTCAGGTAAAGATGCGGCTGTTGAAAGAGATATTGGGAGATACGCTGATCGATGTCCAACATGTAGGCAGCACGTCGATCGAGGGGATTTGCGCCAAGCCGGTGATTGACGTCGCGGCGGGGGTGTCCTCCTTCGACACGGTACGGGAAAGGCTTACGGCATTGCAGAAAGCGGGCTTTTTGTTTGTGCGGGAGACACAGGCCCCAAAGGAGATGTTTTTTACCTGCGGAGATGAAATAGTCAGGACGCATTACATCCATGTTGTGCCGTATGGCGGGGAGGAATGGGATGGATACATTTTGTTCCGTGACTTTTTGAACCTGCGCCCGCGGCTGAGGCGAGAGTACGAACAACTGAAAATTTCGCTGGCCAACCGTTATCGTCACGAAAGACAGCAGTATACAAGCAGCAAGAATATATTCGTCAAGGAGACTATCCGGCAAGCAAAGGCCTATCGCGTTCTCGGCAGTCATATCGATGTACAGGTGGATCGTCCCTTGGGCAGCGAGCATCCTAACCATCCCGGAATGATATATCCGGTTAATTATGGCTATGTCCCCGGAGTCATGAGTCCGGACGGGGAAGAGCAGGACGTATATGTGATCGGCGTGTCTCAACCGGTTGAGACGTTTTCCGGTACGGTGGTGGCAGTAGCCCACCGGCGCAACGATATTGAAGACAAATGGGTTGCGGCCCCCGACGGTATGGTGCTATATGAACCGGAAATCAGAAGGCTTTTAAGCTTTCAGGAGCAGTATTTTAACACAGAATATATTTGCCTGTACCGGAAGGAAAAATAAGCCGAAAGGGCGGTGGTACGAATTCGTACCCAGTTTTGTAAACGTTGTGACAGTGTACGGATCGGCAAATAGTTTCCGAATCATGAGGTAGAATAAAAGAGTTAGGATACCAATCGGGAAAAACGGAGGATGTTAAATGATAGGGGATTGGGTGCATGACCCGTTGCTGTTCGCTCTGTTAGGAACGGGCTTTACTTTCTTAGCGACCGCGGCTGGAGCGGCGCTCGTCTTTTTTATCCATAAGGATGTAAGTCCTGCTGTACAGAAGTCTTTTCTCGGATTCGCGGCGGGCGTTATGATCGCGGCATCGGTGTGGTCGCTGCTGATACCGGCAATCGATATGGCGACGGAACAGGGAATTCCTGCGTGGATTCCCGCATTAATAGGCTTCCTTGCGGGTGGAGCGTTCTTATTTGTACTCGACAGGCTGTTGCCGCACCTTCATCCGGGTATGGCTGAACCTGAAGGGATGAAAAGTTCGTGGCGTCGCACAACCATGCTGGTCTTGGCTGTAACGCTGCATAATATTCCGGAAGGGATGGCGGTGGGGCTGTCTTTCGCATTGGCGGCTCGTTCGGAATCCCCCGCTACACTGGCAGGTGCGCTGGCGTTGGCTGCCGGTATGGCGTTACAGAACTTGCCGGAAGGTGCGGCTATTTCTTTGCCGCTCAAGCAGCAGGGGGTATCCCGTACACGTGCCTTTCTTTACGGTTCCTTGTCCGGTGTGGTAGAGCCAATCGCTGGGGTAATTGGCGTCGTTTTAGCCGTAACGGTGGCACAGATCATGCCGTATTTGTTGTCGTTTGCCGCCGGAGCGATGATTTTCGTCGTGGTGGAGGAGCTGGTACCAGAAGCGAGCGGGCATTCCCATGCTGGTACGATCGGCGCGATGATGGGATTTGCTATTATGATGGTACTGGACATTGCACTGGGATAGGGCCTATCAGTGTTCTGCTTTGTAAGCGGGTCAAATAGGCCATGAGGCGAAAATTCCGGTGTAAATAAAAGATCCCGCCCGTACGAGTTGAACCGCCCCAGATTGTGCGGACAGTACAAAAAGCCCCTGGTAGGAAATATCATGTTTTAGGCGGAGAGGCGTCGCGCAAGCGGCGCCTCTCCAGTCTTAAGCTGGATGCGCTCATGGTTGTAAAAATGGATATACCGGTCAATCATTTCGTTGGCTTCCGAGAAGGTAG
>CAMMMX010000036.1 GCA_946498095.1 uncultured Clostridia bacterium | reverse complement strand
CGCGGAATATGACTATGGGGTAATTAGAGACGTAAGGTATTGTCCTTATTGCGGGCGAGATTTAAATAATGGCCAAGCGGAGGAATGAGAAATGGCAGAGTACATTGATAGAGGTGAGCTCCTAAGAGTCGAAAGATTGCTTGACACGGATGTTCTGAGAGCGTCAAAAACCGCGAGTTATATTTATGACCAAATAATGTACGATATTGAGCATATACCAGCCACAGATGTGGCTCCTGTGAAGCGTGGAAAGTGGATAGGGAAACAACTTGATAATTTTAGAAAGTATGAAGTCACTTGTTCAAATTGTGGTTGGGTTGGCATTGAAAACTATGATAGCTATAATGAGCCATCTGATTTTAACTACTGTCCCAACTGTGGCGCTCGTATGGATTTGGAGGGGTTGGAATGATTTGTGATACTTGTATTCACAAGCCTGTATGTATGACGTTTAATAAAACAAGGACATTAGAAGAAGCGGAAAATATGAAATGTGATTATTTTGAAACGACTAAAAAGTCTACTGTCGACGCTGTACCTGTGGTTAGATGTAAGGATTGTAAAAAATGGCAAAAAGATGGCGCTTACGAATATGATATTGACGGAACAAAAAGGATGTGGGGCTCTTGTTCGAACAGCTTACATCACTGTAAAGACAATCATTTTTGCAGCTATGGCAGACGTAAGGAGGAATAACCCGTGGAAATAGACAAATGCCGCAGCTGCATCCACTACGTATATAGCCCGGACGGGTGGACGTGCGAATACAGCAAACAGCATCTCAAGCAGTGCCGGGAATATGGGGACTATCGTAAGATACAAAAACCATATAGAGGGAGGAGTCACAATGAACGGACAAGAAGCCAAGCGTGACGCGGGAAAGCTGCAAATATCGCTTGTCCCGACACAAATTATCAAGGAAATAGCACGGGTGCGGATGTACGGTAACGCTAAGTATCATGACCCTGACAACTGGCGAGAGGTAGAGCCTCAGAGGTACATAGACGCGTTGTTGCGTCATACATTGGAGTTTGTGCGTAATCCTTATAGCGTAGATGATGAGAGCAAGCTGTATCATCTCTCACACATGTCCTGTAATGTTGCGTTTTTGTGTGAAATGCTCCTGGCTGACTATCAGGGCCTGCAAACCACATACGACACGCCATACAGCTGCAAACACTGCATGGAGCATCTTGTAGCAGATTGGTCGTTCTGTCCGGAGTGCGGGGCACCGACAGAGTTTTACAAGGAGAACAACCAATGACAAACCGAGAAGCAATCCAAATCCTTGAAAACAGCAATGAATTGCTGAGCGCGCAAATAAGGCGGCTACAAGGCGCGTCAAGGGCTGTGTCGCCTGAGGGGGTATATGATACTCTGGACTACTGCAAAGCGGAATATGAGGCCGTCAGGATGGCGATAAGAGCGTTAGAAATGCAGTGTGTTTCTGAGCAGGAGGAAAGTATAGATGAAGGAACCGAAAATTAAACCTATCAGCCGGTATTATGCTTTGCATATCATAGACACGCGGGAGCCGAGAGGGTTGTTTTATACCAGGGGGGATGGCTATTACATCGGCATTGATAATAGCACAGGACACACTAATACAGAAGCGTTTAAGACGCGCGAAGGTTGCGTGGAATGGCTTAGGGATAGTTACAAGGAGGCTAATTAAGTTGTCAACGGTAATATTTAGCGACCAGATGACGCAACCATACAGTGGATGGCTTACGGATTCTTTGCACACATTGGGAGAACATAAGGTAAGCAGCATAGCACTTGCGGCAACTCTTGAAGACGGACAGGTATTTACTGGGTACTATGCATGTTACGCATCGGACAAAGCGATGCTTGCGCATCACATATACACTGACAGTATCATGGATGTTGTCAAAGCGAATGCAGACGATTTGTTTGATAACGACGAATGAGAGGATTTTACAGAAGATGAAAAGACATGGATAAAGTGAGTTGATTTCGAGCTGGAGTGGAACGGGAAAAGAAGTAAAAGGTAGGCGATATTTTGACTAAGCGGGAACTGTTACAGCTGCGTAGCTTAAAGGCGGAAATAGCGGAAGAACAGAAACGTCTGTCGTATATGATGCGCGTATACCCATTATGTGACGCCCGTATTAAAGCAATGAAAGCACAGATAGATTTACACATAAACCAATGTTATGACACGCTGAGCAAGCTACAGGCTTACATACAGGGCATCCCGGATAGTGAGCTTAGACGTATCTTTTCCATGCGGTATATTGATGGTCTATCCTGGATGCAGATTGCAATTAGAACGGGAAGCTACGACGAGCAGGTGCCGCGCAAAAAGCATGATAAATATTTAAGGCGTGAGGGGTAACTTTACGCCTTTTTGATTACACTAATACGCGATATTGCCAGTTTAAGAGGAAAAATAAAAAAGTACGAAAAGTACGAAATCCCTATGCTATACTTTGAGCATGGGGATTTTATATAGAGTGGGGGCGCAAAAGTGCTAGAAGATTTGTTGCACCAATACGAAGCACAAAAGGCCGCGTTAGAGCAGCGATTACATAGCTTGACGTGTAGCAGGACGCGTCATTCGGAGGCTTTAGAGCAGCGCCGTCTCATTTTATGTGAAGAAATAGAGGATTTGGAAGAGAATATTGCCGACATGTATCGAGCCATGCACAAAAACAGGAGGGGATACCATGAAAACACGGGGACATCCGAGGATGTACAAAACCCCGAAGGAAATGCAACAGCGGATTGACGCATATTTTGATGATTGCGCGGGAAAAGTGCTTGAACACGTTAACCCGGAAACGGGAGAGCGGGAACCAGTGATTGATAAGAATGGAAACACGATTGTAATAGGTGCGCATCCTCCAACGGTGACAGGGCTTGCTCTCGCTCTCGGATTTGCAAGCCGTCAAGCGCTGCTAAACTACCAGCACCGGCCGGAATACGAAAGGGTTGTCACGATTGCTAAAAGCCGTGTCGAAGAATATGCGGAATCACGCCTGTTTGACAAGGACGGCGCAAACGGCGCAAAATTTTCTTTGACAAACAATTTTGAAGGCTGGAAAGAAAAACAGGATGTCAATGTAGGGGGACAAGAGGATAACGCCTTGCAGGTGAATATCAAGGTGATTGATTAATGGATTTGACGGTAAGCCGGAAGCAACTCGAATTCATTCAAGCAACTTCTGGAGAGGTGCTGTTTGGCGGTGCAGCGGGCGGGGGAAAAAGTTACGGACAACTCCTAGACGCTATGTTATATGCATTGAAATACCCAAATTCCAAGCAGCTTATCCTACGCCGGACGTTTCCTGACTTAGAGCGTTCGCTCATTTTGGTTTCCCTCAGTTTATTCCCACGGGATTTGTATCAATACAACAGTTCTACACATCGGGGTAGATGGTCAAATGGCTCTATCATTGAGTTTGGCTACTGTGACAGCGAAAAAGACGTATATCGATATCAGGGAGCTGAATATGATACCATTCGTTTCGATGAGCTTACGCACTTTTCCGAGGATATGTATATCTATCTGATTTCCCGTTTGCGTGGCGCAAACGACTACCCCAAACAAATCAAAAGCAGCACTAACCCTGGTGGCGTCGGTCATATGTGGGTTAAATCACGATTTATTGATATCGGGCCTGCGGGGGAGGAATATCGGAGCCCAAACGGAACACGTATGTTTATCCCATCTAAGGTGCAGGATAACAAATTTTTGCTCGAAAAAGACCCGGGATATATCAAACGTCTTGAAAATTTGTCGGAAAAGGACAAAAAGGCGTTATTATACGGGGATTGGGATATTTTCGATGGACAATATTTTTCGGAATTTGACCGAGCTGTGCATGTGATGAAACCGTTCCAAATTCCGTCCGGATGGAAACGCTACCGGGCGCTTGACTATGGGCTTGATATGCTGGCTTGTTACTGGATAGCTGTTGATACTTACGGGCGCGCGTACGTCTACAAGGAGCTTTATCAGTCAAATCTCATCATTAGCGCGGCAGCACAAGCAATCAGCCGTATGACAGATGAATCGGTATACCAGACAATGGCGCCACCCGACCTTTGGAATAGACGTCAGGACACCGGAAAAAGTGTCTTTGACTTGTTTCGGGAAAATGGAATCTATCTGACTAAAGCAAGCAACGACCGAGTGCAAGGCTGGTATAACCTGCATGAATGGTTAAAGCCGTTTACGGACGAATTAGGTGAACGCATTGCGGGACTACGTATTTTTGATAATTGCGTCAACCTAATCCGGTGTTTGCCGATGATACAGTACGATTCAAAAAACCCTAATGACTGTGCAACAGAGCCGCATGAAATCACGCACGCGTGTGACGCGATACGTTATTTTGTGGCAGGGCGTCCATCCCCGGCGGTGGCATCCTTGCCCACTGAAGACGATGAAATCAGTTACGAGGAACAGCTCACATCCTTTATGGGATTTGGGAGGTAAAAATGCTAAAAAGAAATCAAATTCTAGCACGTTTAAAAGCGTTAGAAAAAGAAAATGAAGAGCTGAGAAACAAGCTGGAAAGAACGGAGCAGGCGCTGGATTATCAAACGCAGCTGACAAATCTGCTGACATATGATGGCAAGCCGCAAAAGGGGGCTTTTCAGTGATAAAAAAAGACCCAGCTGAAGTGTGGGAGGAATACAATACAGGTGTTGCATATAAGCAAAAAATCAACCTGTATGAAGATGTCAAGCAGAACGAAAACTTTTTTATTGGCAAGCAGTGGGAAGGCGTCAATGCGCCAGACCTGGATAAACCGGTTATCAATATCCTTAAGCGTGTTGTAGCCTATTTTTTATCTACAATTGTGTCTGATGATGTAACCGCTCAGGTAACGACCTTTGACGGAGACAGCGAACAGGATAACCCTGTGCTGAATATGATAAGCGATCAGCTTGACAGAGCAATAGAGCTAACTGGTTTTAAAACCAAAAACCGAGATGTTCTGAGGAATGCAGCAGTGGACGGGGACGGGTGTGTGTATATTCGTTTTGATCCGTCCATTAAGACTGGACAACTCACGGAAGGTGAAATAGATGTTGAAATTATTGACAACACCAATGTGATTTTTGGTAATGTGTTGCATACGGATGTGCAAAAACAGCCATATATTTTGCTTGTATTGCGCAAGTCTGTTGACAGCGTGCGGGAAGAAGCACGAGCGTCAGGTTTGTCCGATGAGGAAATAGAAAATATCCGTCCAGACAACGAAGAAAATGTGATTACTGAGGATAACGGAAACGATAAAGTGACTGTTTTACTGAAGCTTTGGCGTGACACAGATACCGAGACCATCCACATGATGAAATTGACAAAAAGCGTCGTTATTAGGCCGGAAATAGATACAGAATATCGTCGGTATCCGTTGGCGTGGCTGTCGTGGGATAAGGTGAAGAACTCCTATCATGGACAAGCGGCTATCACTGGCCTCATTCCTAATCAGATATTTATCAATAAGCTTTTTGCTATGAGTATGCGCCACGTTTCCATGATGGCTTTTCCTAAAATGATTGTCAATTCCGATGTTATAGATGGCCGTTGGAGTAATCGTGTCGGGGAGACCATTACAGTACATGGAGACCCCAATCAGGCGATTGCTACCGGGTATAAACCGCCGGATATGAGCAATCAGGTAATGGCACTGATTGAGAGTGCTATACAGTATACTCGTGATACAATGGGTGCTTCTGACGCTGCATTAGGAAACATCAAGCCAGACAATACGTCTGCGATTATCGCCGTTCAGAAATCATCCGCTATGCCGCTGGAATTACAGCGTATGTCTTTTTACCAGTATGTGGAAGACTGTGTAAGAATATTTTTGGATATTATGAGCGTCAATTATGGGGTTCGTTCTGTAAATATGACGGATGAGAACGGGAACAAGCAAACTGTTGTTTTTGACTTTGACGCTTTACGCGGAATGAATTTGAAGCTGAATGTCGATGTAGGAGCCTCCACATACTGGTCAGAACTGATGCAGGTGCAGACGATAGACAATCTCTTTTCCAAAGGGATTATATCAGACGCTGTTACCTACCTGGAGAGTATTCCGGACGGATATATCCGAAACAAGGCTAAAATTATAGCGGATATCAAAGAAAAGCAGGCGCTCATGTCTATGATGGGAGGCGGAAATCTTGGAACTATGCCCGAAATGCAAAACACAGCTGCGTATCCGACAGCCGCGAATGGTGGTTGAAGGAGATAAAAGTCCTGATACACCGACTACGGTTTATTTGGTGCAGGAACAGTTTTGTGCAAATCCTCACTGCGTGGAGTATAAGCAAACTGTTGACGAAATAAAGCATTTGCTGTATGCAGAAAAGGATGATAGTCATGATCATTGACGGGTGGTATTGCTGTCCGCATTGTAAGCAGAAGCTGTTTAAAGTGGCTGATGATGCATCTTGTAAAGGGGTGAGATTAAAATGTAAGAAATGCGGAAACGAAATAGCAGTAACAATTTAATATGAGCCTGAGCTTTTGTGCCTGAGCCGAATTTCTGTCAGGAAACTGATAGATTTTCGGCTCTTTTTTGTTTGTCAACTCCCCAAAAGGGTTGAATAAAACGCCCAACCATAGGCGTATTGAAAGGAAAATCAAACATGGATGAAGTGTTGGAACAAACCAATCCGACCGAAACCACAAACGAAGAAAGCTGGCTGGATGATGCCTTTACACCTGAATCCGAACCACAGGAAACAAGTGAACAGGACGCTTCGGCTGGGGAACAGAAGGAAACGAAACCCATTGTCGAACCCGCAACAGAACCGAAGTACAAGGTGAAGTATAACGGAACAGAGATGGAGCTTCCTGTTTCCGAACTTATCACACATGCCCAAAAGGGTATGAATTACGACCACGTGCTCCAGGAAAGAGACGCTTTGCGGAATGCACCCGAGCTGCAAATGCTGGACAGATACGCGAAAGCGTCTGGAATGACGCGTCAGCAGTATGTTGAGTACCTGGACAAGCAGATGCAGGAGAGCGAGGTACAGCAACAGATTGCATCAGGCGTACCAGAAGGTGTAGCAAGACGTCTAACAGAGCTGGAACGCGCGGAAAGTATGCGCAAGGAAAAAGAAACCGCAATGGAAGCGCAAGCGCAGGAGCGGGCACGGTATGAGGCGTTTATTCGGGCTTACCCGGAGGTTAAAGAGTTCCCGGAAGAGGTCGCGCAAGCGATTGTTTCCGGCGAAGAACCGCTTTCCGCGTATCGAGCCTATGAAAACCGACGCCTCTTGACGGAAATCGAAGCCCTAAAATCCCAACTACAGGCAAAAGAAAAAAACGAAAACAACAAAAAGAAGGACTTTGGAGGAGCAGATTCGGAAGGCTCTGACGAAGGTCAGGACGCGTTCCTTGCCGGGCTCGCTAGTGCCTTCCGTTAAACAGAAAGGAAGATGGGAATGCCTATCTATTTGCATGATAAGTATGCAAAAAATATTCAAACGATTTTTACCACACAATCCTTGATTGCTGGACGTTTGTCCACGGAATACAGTTTTTCCGGTGTCAGAACGGTAAACGTGTCCACCCCGCAGACGGTGCCCATGACAGACTATACCCGCAGTGGTACAAATCGCTATGGAACACCTACGGAGATGGAGGATGTTGTTCAGGAATTGACCCTAACACAGGACAAGTCATTTAGCTTGACTATTGATAAAGGGAACAATGCAGACCAGAACGGTATAAAAGCCGCTGGAAAAATGCTTGGGCTGCAGATTGCAGAACAGGCGATTCCGTCGATGGATAGATATTGCTTTATGCAGCTGGCACAAAAGGCTGGTAATGTAGTCGGTAACAGTACGAAACTGAGCAAAACTACTGTATGCGACAGAATTTCCGAGGGCACGCTTGTTCTTGATGATGCGGAAGTGCCGCAGGATGGGCGTACCTTGTACGTATCGAATACGACGTACAAGTACTTAAAGCACAGCGACGAATTTTTAGGCGTTGACGAACTGGGAAAATCTGCGCTTGCAAAAGGGCAGGTCGGCATGTATGACAATATGACAGTTGTTAAGGTCCCAAAAGGAAGATGGCCAGCAAACGTTAATTTCATTATCGTTTATAAAAACAGTGCAACCGCTCCTGTCAAACTGAACGATACAAAACTTCACGAGGATCCCCCTGGAATTTCCGGTAACTTGCTGGAAGGACGTCAGTATTACGATTTGTTTGTGTTCGGCGCAAAAGCAGCGGGTGTTTATGTGGAAGTAGACACCTCAAGCAGCGCGGGAACAGTTCTTACGGCTCCATCTATTGCGGCCGACACTGGCGTAATTACGCCGACAGATAGCGCAACTGTTAAATATACAGTTGATGGTACAGATCCACGCTATTCAAAATCTGCTCAAATTGGGACCACAGTTACCGCAGATGCGGGAACGATTATCAAGGCGTATCAGTACAAAGAGGGAGCGTATCCTTCTCCGGTCGCGGAAGTAAAGAAAACGGCTTAAACAAAATAGGTGGTTATGGGGCGGCATAGTTCGCCCCATCCAATCTATAAGGAGCGTATATGAAAGCAAAGGATATATTCATTTTAACCCTATCGCTGTTCTCTGAAACGGCAAATAATATTGCTGATTACGAAGAACAAGCAATAGTAGGTCTTTTAAATATTATTTTGCCGGAATGTTTTTCAGCGAATAACTCCATACGGGAAGCAAAAGGAGAAAAAGCACTGACAGATTTTCCGCTTATTACAAATTTGAATGAGGAAATCCCTTACGAACAAATCATTTGTCAAAATACGCTCCCCTATGGGCTTGCTGGGAAAATGGTGCTGGATGATGGGGATTTCGCAAAAGCAAACTATTTCAATGGAATGTTTTCTGCCTCTATGTTGCAGTTCAGTAAAGCAGACTTTGTCTTGATAGAGGATGCTTATGGCGGTGTTGGAGAATGAAAAATGTGCAAATCAGCGGTAGCAGCCCAAAAATGCGTTCTACGGTGTATTACGGGTTTAAAGGGGTTGATATGTCTACTGACGCGCTGAACATCGATAAAAATCACGCGTCGTTTTGTCCGAACATGATAAGCGACAGCGGCGGGAATCCCGAGAAGCGTCCTGGGTGGAGAACACTGCATGTCATCCAGTCTCCCGTCAATGGGATATATAGCACTGTTATAGATAAACAGACGTATTATATCGCACATGGCGGTACAAAGTTGTACAAATGGGCACTAGACGCGGATGAAGCGCCAACTGTCTTACATGAGGGCGTCAATAACGGACGTTCTACCGCTTTTTCTCTCAATGGAAAGTTGTGGATTTTAACCGGGAATGAGTATCTATGTTATGACGGGGAGCAGGTGAAAAACGTTTCCAGCATCGCCTATATCCCTACCACTGTGATTGCACGTAGTCCGAATGCGGATGGTGAGGTCAGTGACGGAGAGGTGTATGAAGCCGCAAATTTGTTGACGCCGAAACGCAGGAATAAATTCCTAGCAGACGGTACGGCGACGGTGTACCAGTTGGACAGCGCTCCAATTGATAATGTACCGATTATCGTCAAAGTAAATGATTCGGTTAAGACAGCGGGAACCGATTACACGGTCAATTATACTACGGGACAGGTGACATTCAAAACAGCTCCACCTAAGCCCAGTGTTACAGGACAGGATAACGTTGAAATAGAATTTTCAAAAACGACAGAAGGATACGCCCAGAGGATTGAGCATTGTACGATAAGCACTTTGTATGGTTTAGGCACCAATGACCGCGTTTTCATGTCTGGGAATCCTGATTTTCCTGCTACGGACTGGCATAGCAACATCAATGATCCCTCCTATATGCCGGACATCAATTATTCTCAAGTGGGTACAGAAGCTACCGCAATTATGGGATATAGCAAAATTGGGGAATATTTGGCGATTGTAAAAGAAGATAACTTGCAGGACAGTACGATATTTTTGCGGTCTGCCAAAATGGAAAGCACAGAGGATGAAACAAAAGCAGTTTTCCCGTTGAAACAGGGCGTTGCAGGTGTGGGAGCTATCAGTAAATATGCGTTTGCAAACCTGATTGACGAGCCTCTTTTCTTATCTCGTACGGGTGTTTACGGGATTGTTTCTAGTACGATTACAGCGGAACGCACGCTGCAAAATCGAAGTTATTATATCGATGCACAGTTGACAAAAGAAAAAGACCTCCAGAATGCAGTAGCTGTTCAATGGCAGGGCTTCTATTTAATTGCGATGAACGGACGCTGTTATATCCTTGACGGCAAGCAGGACAAATCCTATAAACCGCAGTCAAACGGTGATTATGTGTATGAATGCTATCATTGGGAGAATATTCCGGCGGTTTGTTTTCTGGAATACGCCGGGGACCTGTTTTTTGGAACATCTGATGGAAGAATATGCAGGTTTAATACCGATATAGAAACGATGTCCAGATACAACGATGATGGACAGGCGATTCCGTGCTATTGGGCTACAGTCGCAGATTGTGATGGCGCTATTGGCGTATATAAAACCATGACAAAACGCGGGAATACGGTTACTATAAAACCTTATACGCGTTCCAGCGCCCGCATTACGGCAAGAACAGAACACGATGCGGGAAAGCAGCTGAGATATGACACCATGGACATTTTGGACTGGAATGACATAGATTTCAATCGTTTTACCTTCAATACGTTAGATTCTCCTCAGACAATCGCCTTTAACGCGAAGGTGAAACGGTATAAGACCCTGCAACTTATCATCGGAAACGATGCTGTCAATGAAGGGTTCGGCCTGTACCGGATTGAAAAAAGTTATACGGTGGGGAATTATGTGAAATAAGGAGGTATATCATGGCGGATTTGCAGACGTTAAAATTCGACGAAACAGACTTTTCAGATAAAGACATCGCCTCTCTACCTGATAAAGTAGTCAATCAAGCGCAATGGCTGAAAGAACGCTTTGATATGATAGGGAAAAACCTGATTGCGATGGGGCGGTTCAATGACCTTTTAGATATTCTGTCTTCTGAAGGTGCCGCAAGTATCAGTGCAGATGGATACAAAGATATCATTGCAGACACCATTCAAGAATTCTTACAGGAGCTTGCTGACAAACGCGTTATTTTTCAGACGGATAATGCAAAATACATACGTGTTAATGAGGATTTAGTCATTGAAACGTCATCTGATGGTACGCAATGGCAGGCAACAGGGTCAAGTGGGCACGTCATTTTGAATAAAGATGGCACACAAATGCCGCAGCGCTCCAGAATGCAGTTTACCAATAGCTCTGTGACGGACGAAGACGGCATTACGAGGATTCATGGAATCAAAGGAGATACGGGAGAGAAAGGCGATACGGGAGACACCGGAGCAAAAGGGGATAAAGGCGAAAAAGGGGATAAAGGTCAAGTCTTTACGCCGAGTATCAGCGATGAGGGTATCATTTCTTGGACGTTACAGGATAGCGCTTCCATACCATCGCCTAGAAATATCAAAGGCCCGCAAGGCATACAAGGTGTTCAAGGTGTTCAAGGCGAACAAGGTCCGCAAGGAAATCCTGGCCAAACGGGGCCGCAAGGTCCGCAAGGATTACAAGGCATACAAGGCCTCAAAGGAGATACAGGAGATCCTGGACCGAGAGGAGAACAAGGGCCTCAGGGAGCACAGGGCATACAAGGCATACAGGGGCCAAAAGGAGAAAGCGGTGACATTGGACCACAGGGGCCACAAGGTGCACCGGGCCCGCAAGGTCCACAGGGAGAACCAGGAAAACCGGGTGCGGACGGTAGGTCTTTTACAATTTTAGCTTTGTTTGAGACTTTGTATGATTTGCAGATAGCTCATCCAACCGGAGAGGCAGGGCAAGCGTACGCAGTAGGAACATCAACCTCCAACACGGTGTATATTTGGGACACAGAACAATCTCAGTGGGTTGATATCGGCGCTCTACAAGGGCCACAAGGTGCGCAGGGACCGCAAGGGATACAAGGTCCTAAAGGTGATACGGGGGATGTTGGACCGCAGGGGGTGCAAGGGCCTCCAGGACCTCCAGGGGAGCAAGGGATACAAGGCTTAAAAGGAGACACGGGTGAACCGGGTCCCAAAGGAGATCAGGGCGTTCCTGGACCTCAAGGTGAACAAGGTATACCAGGTGTCAAAGGCGATCCCGGTGACCCTGGGCCAAGAGGGGAACAAGGAATACAGGGGCCGCAAGGAGAACAGGGCATACAGGGGCCGGAAGGGCCGCGCGGTCCACAAGGTAACCCTACAACTGTAAATAGTAAAAGTGGAGAGGTGATCACTCTATACGCTTCTGACATTCCCATGGATTCATCTGATACGACTTATATTTCCGATAGAATATCCTTGCTTGACACACAAAAAGCCAGCGTAACACAATTAGAATCGCTTGATAATAAAAAAGCGGATGCAGCCGACTTGGAGGCGCTGGATAATAAAAAGGTCGACAAAGAAACCGGAAAGGGATTGTCCACAAACGATTTCAGCGACGCGTACAAGGAT
>CAMMMX010000035.1 GCA_946498095.1 uncultured Clostridia bacterium | reverse complement strand
CATTCATGCGGGTTTCAAGGTTTCAAACTTGGTGCGCGAGACGAGACTTGAACTCAAAATTTTAATACTTGTGAAATCGATTATAACGCAAAAACCCAGTGTTTAAGCCATTTTTAAATGGTGTATCTTTTGTAAATCGTTGTGATTTTCGCGATTTTGAGCACAAATAACGACCAAACAACGACCAAGAAAATGCCCGTAGAATCTCCATAATAAGAGGTTCTACGGGCATCACATTTTTATCCGCCTATCAACCCGTGTTTTACCCGGTCGCGTACTTCCGCACGCTTTGCATCGTTGAAACGATCGGTTGTGCCGACTAGGTAGCCGGTGATCCGGCGGATTCTCTCAAAGCCGACGCCCTCACCGACCAGTCCGCGGGAATTAGGCTTTACTGCCATCGCCGTTACCTCTCGCCCGTACGAGCGCCTGATACGCGCCATTGCTTGCCAGGCTGACCAAGGCCGCATTCAGTGGCACCAACGCCCATACCGTCCAAGGCTGCATCCAACCGCCCGTGGCCGCGGTAGTGATTACCAGCAGCACCACAGCGATGATGTAAGACAGCCACTGCGTTGGTAGCTTAGCCGTCACGCTCTTCAGCATTTGGGTAAGCAGGCCCGTACAGGCTGCTACACCCGCGAAGGTCGCCAGAATGTCCCAACTCAGAAAGCTATTGAAATCCATATGTAATCCTCCTTTAAAGTATCTGGGCCAAAATTGCCGTCACAATTCCTGTTGCCGCTGCGCCGATGGCCGCCGCAGCCAGCTTGTCCCACCAGATTCCGGGGCGAGCGGTCAATTTTGACACGCTTTGTTTGATCTCTCGGATGTCCGCTTGTACGCCAGACATCTCCTGCCTGGTCGCGGCCATTGCAGCGGCGAGGTCGTGGATGTCCTTGACCTCATTTTCTAAACGATCCAATCGATGGTGCGCAGATTTTGCGCTGTCCAAAGCTTGAACTGCGATGGTGTTGTCCTGATCCATAGGTCGCCTCCTCACACAATCTGTACGACAAACCGTTTCACCGGCTGTCCGCCCGGGGCGGTGGTGTAGATGCCCGTCATATCCCCCGGTTTTCCAATCGGTACGATTGCCGCCAGCTTGTCCTCTCCACGGTCGATCGGCACGATGGTCACTACATCCCCTGTCCCTGCGGTCACCTGAATCTGGGTCGCATTGGCGCCGGAAAACTTCGCCGTGTAGTAGCCGCCGCGCTTGATTTTTACTGTCCCGCTGGTATCGCTTGTAATAGCCACGTTTTGTAATCCCTCCAAGATTTTATTGTACGGAAAATCCTTGCCCGGACAATTCGGTTTCGTCACCGGATTGATCTCGCAGTGTCCAACAATATGCGCCCGGTCAACCGGGATGGCGACTCCATAGAGACGTTTTACTTCCCCGATGATGTACCGGTGCAGATCGATGCTTGCTGCAAGCTGTTCCGTGGTCAGAGTCCCGCCGCTCACACAGACATGCTCAATGCTGATGGTGTAGAGATTGGCGTTTACCCGCCGGTCCCGTACTGCTGCCAGCTTAGAGCGCCCATAGTACCGGTTATCCGTTGCAGCATTGCTGGTGCCATTGGCCCAGGCCGCACGGTCAAGCGCTACCAATTGATAGATCGTTCCGTCTTTGTCGATGACGAAATGGGCCGAAGCTTCTCTTTTAGGGTCGCACAGCGTGGCGAGTGCTCCCGCCGCTGTGCTCCCCGCGGTGATGTGGTTGACAATCCGGTCCGGCTTCCAACCGTACCGGCTCCCGTAGTTCGGGCTTGGATGCTGCTTAATATTCGTATTACATTCCCCCTTTATCATTCGGGTTTTTAAACCCGATTTTTTGTCTATACAGGCAAATTAACCATCAATTTTTTGGTATCAATTTCCACGCTTGTGCATAATCAGCGGGACTATAGGCGGTACCGTTCGGGTCTACACATTCATACGTATTTCCGTCGGTCCAAATCATGAACTCCCCGATCCGATAAATATCGTGTGCGCCTTGAACAGGGACAAAAGGTCGAGCCGTTTCCGGGGTTTTGCCATGCAGCGGCCGCCAGAACGTGTACCACGCAGCGTTGTCAGGTTTAATATCTGGATAGGTTGCATTGTCATGGGCCTGGTAGCACTCCCAAGTCTGGCCGTTGGCGTTGCAGACATCTCCGACGACGTGATTCCCTGCCAACCAATCGGGATACAGGCCTGACGCCCGGATGCGTTGGTCGTCTTCTGTTACTGCTGTGCCTGCAAGATACATTTTTGACACGTAGATGGCGCTGGATAACGCCTCCATCAGTCTGTCGTTCATAACGCAAGCCCCCTCTCGATTGCGGCCACCATGCCGTTAAAATCCGACTCTAGGGATGTCATATTTTCGGCAAGGTCATCCCCTTCGCCGGGCTCATCTGCGGACTTGTACAACACAATTTGGACACGTTGTGCGTCGTTTACGGTCACCATCTCGGGATCACCTGCGCGTACATATCCTGTGTACGGGTATTCAACTGTCTGGATGGTGATCTCTCCGGTTTCAGTCGTATTTTGCGCGCTCACTAAAACGGTAAAGTCCAATCCGGCCGCGAATGCGTTTTTTATTTCGCCGATACCGTATTTTCCGGGGGTTTGGATAATACAGCTATCTCGATCGACGGTGATGCATGACAAGTCAAAGGTTTGATCTCCAATTTTAATTTGGTACAATTTATCCCTCCTTATCAATAAAACCGCACGTTCGCGCCATCGATGCCACGATAAATGCTGTGGTTGGATGTGCAAAATGCTATGACGTTTTCTCCGATAAATTCCGTGGGCGTGCTGTCAATAACCGTGACATTGTGCGTGCCGTATAGACGATATGTGCCTCTACCACTTGACGTCTGTACGATCAGCTCTACGATCCCTGCTAGGTCCGTGTCCTCGTCAAAAAGCTCTATGCGTGACCAGGTTGTGCCATCCAAGGCTTTGTTATACAGATAGACGGATTTTGTGGTTAGATTGTGCTCCACAACTCCCAAACGGGTTTCCGTGTCATCATTCGATTGTAGGGAGATTTGCGGATACAGAGACGGTGCCACGATGCGTAGACTGCCGTCAACCTGTCCCCCTGTTCGGGGTAGTGCTCCTATGTCGTCAGCATCTAGGGCCACATCATCTGATAGAGGTTGGCTGTTGATTGTGCGCGTATCGGGCACCGCTCCGATCGCGTCGCACATATCCTCCGGCGGCGTCCAGTAGGGGGCACCGCTCCGCCCTTGGCGCAGAATTGACCCGGCGACCGATGGAAACGCAAGCTGTGTTAAAGAGGTGCTTGATAACGCATAAATCATTCGGGACGATGACCAGCTCGTTTTTCCAGTTCCGCCTTTACTGACAGGGACGGTCGGTAATTTTGTGCTTGGCAGGGTCGGGATTTGCGATGTGGGAATTGTTCCGGTACTACCGAGACTGGCGAGCCCATTCGCTTTGCCTTTCTGTCCGTCAATCACTTCTTCGATGGCGGGACCGATTTCCCCCGCCAGTGCGTCATCCACCTTGTCAGCAGCATCATTCGCGCGATCGGCTGCCGTTTGAGCCGCTTCCGCCTTAGATTCGGCGTTGTCTGCGGCTGTGTTCGCTGCTTGCGTGGCGTTTGCAGCATTTTGGATCGCTGTGTTCACTCGGATGACTGCTTCATCGGCATCTGACGCGGCTTGACTGGCTTTTACGGCTTCTGCATTCGCACTTCCCGCAGCGGCGTTCGCGTTTTGGGTCGCTACATCGGCGTCTTCTGCGGCTTCGTTTGCGGTATTGGCCGCATTGTTTGCCGCTTCTGCGGCGGCTTTTGCTTCCTGGGTGGCCTGTAGCAGTGTCTGGAATTCGTTTGTGCTTTCGATATCAGCTTCACCGGACGCCTTCACATCCAGCGTAAGCCCGATAATTTTCAGCGTGTTCTCTTGCGCATCTGTTATCCAGACTTCCAAAGACGCTTTTCCTTTGACTGCCGTACTCTGTTGCGATAAGGTGAACTCGGCTATACCGTTTTCTGCATCCTTTACGGATCCATCCAGCAGGCATGCTTTTCCGTCCGGCTTCCCCACATACATCTGCACGGTTTTCCCGGTGAGATCAAGAGGCCGGTCAATTACTTCTGCGTTGCTGGTGCTGTCCAGCTCTCCGCTGCGGTCGATAATCGTCACTGTAAGTGTACGGCCGTTTACCTCTCCCTGCACCGCCATCACGGTATCCGCACTGACTTTCCAGGCGTTCAGCTTAACCGCTTCATTGGTCAATTTCAATCACCTCACACATAGCCGAGGAATATACCATCCTCGAACTCCATGATTCTTGTGCTGCCGTCGCTGCGAGTAATACCGACTTCTCCGGTATACCCATTAGCCGCGTGCAGCTCGTCGGCCTCTACGGTGGAGCCATGCACACGGCTGCAATCCACGCTATCGCAGGTTACATCTCCTGCTATGTCTAGTTTCCCACGGTTTCCTCCGGTGAGGATCGTGACGTCGTTTGCCGCTGAAATGATGGTATCACCGTTACGATTTTGTTCGATGTAATTGTCGTCGCCCCATCGGATTTCCCCGGAGAACGTCCCCTTTGATAGGTAAACTTCGCCGCTCTCCAGATCCAGCCACCAATCACCGTTTTCCGACTCAATCCGGCCGGTCGTGATATTGGCGCCGTTGATAACGGTGGTACCCTCCCCCTCCAGGTCAGACATTGTGACCAGTCCGGATATGTCAATCCGATCTGCGCTGATCTTGATTCCTTCTGGGCTGATGTTGATGGTCGCTATAATTTGATCTTTATATGCCTTCAGTTCAATCTCCTGTTTGTTCTGGTTGATCTCTGTCCCCTGCTTTGTAACGGTATCCTCCACTTTGTTGACCTGCTCCTGTAGCTTTTCTGCGGCTGTGAAACGCGTGGATGCATTGCTTAATTTACTTTCCGCATCGGCGGTGATCGTCATAGTCCCGTCCGGTGCATAGACGATATTGCTCACAAAACTGACATGCTGATTCCCATGCCGGTCCGTAATACGCACTGTATCGCCCACATTGAGCGACGGGTCTGATAAGCACTCGACCGTATAAGGCCGGAAGCTAAAACCGACCAGCCTTTCAGCTAGGGCATCCACCAGGGCTTGTAAATTGTCCTGCGCAAGCGGATTATTGCCAATTTTTACGACGTATCCTTCGGTGCCAGCCTTGACCGGCGCAACATTGGAATCCTGTGGGATAAGCTGCACGCCGGTGATCGTTATGTCGGCTGCAGCCACATCGGACGACTGCACTCCCGTCGGTTGGTAAGGTGTGGTGGAAAGATCATACCAATCCACCACCAAAGCACCGTCTCGGTTACAATGGGTGTAGCATCCAGCTAGCTGCGCCGCATAGCTTACGATCTCACGGAATGTAATGTTCTCTTCATCGGGCCTTTGCGCCACGGTGTAACCCGAGCCCGGGAAATCTGGTGTTGCCAGTGCTACACCGCAGATCGCGCAAGCATCCGACACGATTTGCTTTAGCGTGGCCGGATATGTAAGATCGCTATCGCTATAGGGACGCTCGAATTTCTCCATATTGTCCAGCGCCGAAATAGTTACTGTTGAGTTGGTTTTGTCAGCATTGTCTACTGTGTAGACGCCCAGCGGCACCCGCTCAATCGTTTGTGTGCCGTCCCATTTTTGTTGCGTCAAAAGCCCCATAGAAGGCCGAAGAACAGCCCCCGTAAAATCTACGTTTTCAAATTGTTTTTCGTGGTTGATGAGCGTGAGATTTGCTTCCCCCACTACTGCCCCGCCCAAGGTGAACGCTCCCTGTTGGCTGGTAGCGGTAGAGACTTCAAGCCCTCCCTCCGAAACATTTCGCGGAGTGAGGTCAATTGTCATCCCGTCGGCCAATGTAATTGTGCCGCCTATCATCTGCCGACGCCCGGGCCGCCGGATCAGGCGCTTATACAAATCTGTGGTAGTATACATAGTTACACCTCAATAAAATTAAAGGATACGCTGCTGACGTATACATCGTCCTCACGTATCCGTAAGATCGGGACTGTTCGGTCCCCAACATAGAATTTCCTGGTCACAGGTTTTCCGTCCAATATGTCCGGGTAGGTCACATCGAAGGTCGGTTTGTTCACGAGCTTCAACAAAAATGCACAATCCTGCATGGTCATAGGACCCCATTTGCAGTTTAGAGATCGTTTTTGTGCCACGACGTCCTTATGCATAGTTCCGGCCATATCCCGCCCGGAATTTTCGCTGGAAAGGTCTTGAAGGGCGAACTGTATACTATCAGGCGCCCTCGGTTCTTTTCCGTCGATGAGCAATGCTTTCAGTTTTGGTCCCTCCTTTATCCCACAGGGCTATAGCGCTTGTTTGTCCGATCAACTTGCAAATTCAGCAGGCGCACCAAAGCCCCCATGCTGCCAGTGGCCTTGACCACAACTTGCGGTTGCATATCCAGTGCTTCGAGCTCTTCTCTCACGATTTGCCGGATGAGGTCCGCCGGGGCCTCGATGTTCGTACCACTCTTTTGGTCTCCCAGGACGGCCATAAATTCGCGGTTCGGCGGAATAACTGCGCCTTGTGCAAGTTTTGGGATGTTAGGGATCGTCGGTATGTTAAATCCAAAGGATCCGCCGCCCAGAAAGTCCGGTAGGTCGATATGAATTTTGTTGACATTACGAATCATACCGTTGATGGCATTAATCATCTTGTTAACTAAGCCTATGATGCCATTAATTGGACCCCGCACTATGGATATAAAACCATCCCAAATCCCCCCGAATATATCTTTGATTCCGTTCCACGCTTTTTCCCAATTCCCGGTAAAAATTCCAGTAACAAAATCGATGATCCCGCCCAGCGACTTGAATATGCCTTTTGCAACATCTGCTATGACGCCGACGATCGTCCCAATAGTGGATGTGATCCAGTTGATTACCTGCACAATCGGAGGGCCTAAAGTTTTGACAAACCAATTGTAGACCGGAAGAATGAATTTATTGTAGATTTCCAGCGCCCCTTGTACCAATTTAGCGATGAACTCCCCGATCTGGGCAATTAGGGGTTTTAAATGCTCGTCCCATAACTTTTTTAAGACTTGGAATATATTGTCAAAAATAGGCTTGATGATGGTGTTCCAAGCGTTTAAAAACGTATCTTTTATACCGGTGATTGCTTCACGGAGTGCTTCAAAAATTGGTTCTCCGTATTCATCCCAAAGTTGCTTGACAATGTCCCATAGATCACACCATGCTTGCACAATAAAATCCAGACATGGCGCGATAACATCTTTCCAAACGGAATCAAAAATTGCTTTTATGAAATCAAAAACTGGTCCTAACGTCAACACGACTTGATTGGCAAACTCCGTCCAAAACGGCAGCACCGTCGTGGCAAGCTTATCCAGGATTGGCTGAATTACCAGTGACCAGATGTCCGAGAAAACCATATTGAAAGTGTCAAACAGCCCCGATACGATATGTCCCCATGTCAGAATACTATTTTGCAGAAAAGGAGTAAAATCGTTCGTAAACCAGGCTTTCAGAGGTTCTACAAGATCACCAATATCAGACCAGATTCCGGACAGGATGGACTTAAACCGCTCTACTTGGGGCGCAACCATGTTGACCGCCTCGATGAACGGGGGAACAAAATTCGTCCTTACATAGTCGGCGACATCCGTGATTGTCTGTTTTACGCTTTCAAACAGCCCACGGATGAAATCAACCGCTTGTTGCACTTTGGGGCTTACTGTTACTTCAGAACCAATCTCCCCAGCCAAAACGGGGATCTCGGCAGCCGTTCCGCCTCCGCCCGCAGTGCTGCCAGAAGACGCCTCCGAAGAACTGCCTGCACTATCCTTTTTCAGAATGTTCAGCTCGTCAAAGGAAGCAAGCTGCTTATCGGCTGCTTTATTAGCTTTTTCCGTGGAGTCGGCGAGATTATTCTGCGCATTGGCAGCACTATTGGTTGCCGTTGCAGCCTTCTGTGCGCTTTTAGTAGATTTTCCGAATAAGGCTGTCGTGATCTGAGCAATCAGGTTTGCAACAGATGTCAAGGCGGATATAATCGTATTGATCGCTGGAAGTACGGCTTGCACAACTGGTATAATCGCATTTCCGATGGCTACTTTCAACTGCTGGAAGTTAAAGCTTAGCATGGACATTTGCCCCGCGTAGGTATTCACCGCTTTCGCAGCATCTCCCGTTTGGAACTTCGTTTCCTGTAAAATTCCGTTGACTTCCGCTTGGATTTTCTGCTCTTTTGTTAAGCTTTGTACGCCGACGCCGATGGACTGCGCATATTCTTTCCACATAACAGATACGTTTTTCGTTACACCTGCATTATCCACCAGGACAGAATTCTCATTCTTGAGGCCCTCCGTCGCCGATGCAACTGCCTGTCCCATCGTCAGAGATGACTGCCGGCCGAAGGCCGCCGCATCTTTTAGCGCCGTCATGGTTTGTTCAATCTGCGTGGTATCATAGCCGCGCATGGAAAGATTTTTATAGGCGGTCACTGCATCTTGCATGGGCACAAGGCCATCTTTTATGTAATCTTCAATAAAAGACTGCGCCTGTGAAAAGCTGCGGCCTTGCCCATCCACGATGCTTTGCAAACCTATCATAGCGCTGGACAGGTCGGATGCTGCCTTCACAGACTGACGGCCAAAATTAATAATAGCCCCTACACTGAACGCTACAGCAACCGTTTTGCCAATACTGGATATAACGCTTTTCAGGCCATTACATTGACCTTTAAGTCCTGATAACCCCTTTTTAAAACCGCTGTTGTCTAGTTCTGTGTCAATAATTACTTTTCCGTCTGCCAACCTTTCACCTCCGATCTAAATAGTTTTAAAAATAGCTATTTCAACCATTTAAATATTGTCCTCTGAACTATATTTGATTTTTATTTAGTGTGCAGAATAGGAAATAGTCAATTTTAGTCACTTTTAATCGTTGAATAATATTTTCTGAAATGATAAAATTATAAAGGTAAATTTTGTTTATATGGAGGTAGAATTATGAATTGTCCAAAATGTGGCACAGATGTTGGATCAGCGAAATATTGTCCAAATTGTGGCACTGCTATAAACGAGGCAGCGGCGCCGCAGCAAAGCAATGTTCCGCCGATTAGCCCTTCTCCCACCTATCAATCTATGCCGCCCCAAACCCCACCTAAGAAAAAGGGTGGTTGCCTAAAAATTGGATTAATCGTTTTAGGCGTGATTGTTGTAATTGGTGTAATAGGTGCATTGGCAAGTGGCGATGAAGACGATTCTCATGTATCATCAAATAGCAATTCCTCTATATCCGATTCTTCTTTGCAGTCTGACCTTAGTTCAGTCATAGAGCCCGACCCATCAACAGCTCAGGATGTATCATACATAGAGTTATATCAACAGAAAAATGCATATGAAGGCAAATTTGTTCGAATTGCAGGAAAAATCGATTCAAGTGGAAAAAATATTTTAGGTGTTAATTACATTACTATTAAAGAGGGGCTTTCCGATGGGTTAACCGATGAATTGTACCTTAATTTAAAAGATTCATCTTCTCTTTCTTATACTGATGGCGACTATATCATTGCAATTGGTACAGTTGGAAGTTCTGCCATCGGAACATTAAATTTGGATGACTGTATAATAGAGGCTGTAGGAGAATCTGCAGAGAGTAAGGCAATGGAGCTCAACAATTTTGAAACAAAAGATGAATATATAGCGTCATGTGCAGAATATGGGTATAAAGATATTTCCAGACAACCTGATAGCTATAAAGGAAAAAGAGCAAAATTTAAGGGGAAAGTTATTCAAGTACTGGAGGGGTATGGAGATAATATTGCGATGCGCGTTGACGTAACACAAGACGATTATGGATTGTGGAGCGATACTATCTATGTAAATTACACTCGCAAATCTGACGATGAACCCCGTATTTTGGAAGATGACATCATTATTATGTATGGCGAACTTGACGGAATAGAAACCTATACCACTGTATTGGGTAGTAGTATGAGTATCCCCAGAATCGCAGCAGAATACATAAGCCTACAGGCTGAATGAAATTTTTAGCATATCTACTACGCCCCTAATGGGGGTGCGGTTTTGTTTGTGGATATATTATTTAAGCAGGAATATTATAAAATTTTAGGGGGGATACAATTATGGTTTGTCCACGATGCCATAGCACTAATGTATCTGTACAGGCTGTCGCTGAACAAAAAAAGCGCGGCTGTTTAATGTCCATCGTATGGATTATTTTAGCTGTCTGTACGCTTGGCTTGATTATTTTAATCCCGCTTTTGATGCACAAGGGCAGCAAGACCAACACGTATGCTGTTTGTCAATCTTGCGGACACCAATGGAAAGTATAAATGATCGCCGCGCCCTCCATAGGGGCGCGGTTTTCTATTCTCCTAATAACTTTTTCAGGCGTTCTTGCTCAGCTAATTCTTCCGCTGTGTATCGCTGTTTCAAGGTCACCTGTGTCTTGTGGTCCCGGTAAAATTCCTGCTCCCATTTTTCGAGTTTCTTTCCCCGGCGAAGCTTGTCGCGGATGGAAACCACCGTGGAAAGCTGCCCATCACCTATAGCGTTGAACCACGCGATAAAGGTCCACCAGTGGCAAAAAGGCAGGGCACGCACCTCGCACCCTGCCACTTTATTTACATCCGCCACAATCATGTTGTGATCCTGTTCCCAATCAAGGAGTTTTGGTCGCGGATGGGCATCCGTCTCTTCTTCTCCGCAGCTGATAAAGCGCATCATCCAGTTGGCAGCTTCCTGATAATCCTTCCGCGGCATGTCCGTAAAATCCTCATAAAAGAGCGCTAACGCGACATATAAGCGCGTTTGTTCACTCTCTTCTTGATTGTTTAGTCGGGTAATAATATCAAGAATATCCCGGTAATCCGCATTGATTCGATAAGTCTTACCGCCAATCTCCGCAAATTCCGGCAAGTCCCACCCGGTCATTTCTTCGCGCGGCGCTGCTCCCGGTTGAGCTTGGCAGCGGCCACGGCTTCTGCGGCGGCATCGGATTGATGTTGGCGAATGCCATCCTCGATGATAGGCTGTAACGCAGCAAGCAGGTTGGTTACAATACGTTCCCCGTTCTTTCCAATCGCCATCAAATTGACACCGCCCATTATGCGGTCAAAATCGTTCCCTTCGCCGAACACGTAAGACAGACGCGCTTTCACTTTCGCGTCAATGTCATGCATCAGTTTGAGAGCTTTGCCGCTGGATTCCACATCGTCGTCTGTGGTTTCTGCCTCCAACCTTTTCAGTTCCGCTTCATAGCTCTCTTCGAGTTTTGAAAGTTCTTCATATAATTCACAGAAACGGTTATAGACATTTGGGTCCGATGGGTTAAAACGGAGCAGTTCTCGCCCGTTTACCTCGTATTCCTTTATTCCATCGTCAAAATTCAGTTTTTCAGCCATTTATTCACCGCTGCCTTCCGTAAACGTTTTCGTCTGTGGATTAAAGGTTCCCTCCGTCTTTACACCGGTGTAGTGCAGTGTAAAGGGAATCTGATAGCCTGTAGTATCGCCGCCATAGGATGTAATCTCGATATATGCCTCTTCCTTTGTGGCAGGATATGCTCCAGATTGTTCCGTCTCCCACAACTTTACTTCCACTACGTCGGTTTTCAGATCGTCCAGGACAAGGTTGCCGTCAATAATCGCCTGTAGCCGGTCGAAAAGGGGATCGTCCTTTTCTGCATAATAGGGTTCTGCGCTTCCGGTTTTTTCATAGCTGGATATGTTGATACTGGTTTCGCCCAAAATGTTCTTTGTGGTCTCCACCTCTGCGGACATCTCCGGAGAATACTCTTCCAGATCCTTTCCAAGCCGCACATACTCCGGTGACGAACCGGTGGTATCGGCATTCACATAATGCGCAAGATATTTTCGTTCAATCTTTGCCAATCAAATCACCTCGAAATATTTTTTGAATTGTACAGATAGCTGCACCATATAAACCGCTGTGCCTTCACCGGATTGCTCGTACAGAACTCCGTTTTGAGCCTTGGCAGTTTCTTTTTCTTGGGTATTCCCAAAGTGGGGTACGCATCCACGGACGCTTTGTTCCTGCACCCACTTCTGGAAGCCCATCACCCAATCTGCGTTGATTTCTGCGCCTGCGTCATCCCCCGGTGCTTTCTCAAGCACACAGTACAAGCCAAAATTATACTGGTTTTCCACGGTTACATTTCCAAGTATATCCTCCGCGCGGCTGACCTCAACCATCCCCGTGGGAAACAGACCACCATTGGCTGGAAGCTGATCTGTATAGTCAACCTGAAATCTCTCCAAGATGTTAAAATCCGGGTAGGTGGAGATCCACCCCCGGATTTTTTCTAGGTCCGTCATAGCTATCTCCTAGTTTCTATGTACCGCTGTAGATCGGCTGTCATTGCCGCCCCCTCCGCTGCTACAAGCGCCCTATCCCAGTAAGGGCCGGCGCGTGGATTTTTTGTTTTCGTATAGGTAATCGGGCGGTTTGTCACACGCTTCGGTTCGCCTCTGCGCGCATAAGCGCTGCCGCTATTTATTCCAACCATAACCACCCCATAATACAAAAAACGGGCAAAGGGGACATCTGTAACGATTTGCGGCTTATTGATGTTTGTCTGTGCAACAGTAATTTTTATGGTCTCCCCCGTACGATACGGCATGTATTTAATGATTCGGCGTAAGACATTCGCTGTATGGAACCGCTGAACTTCTCCGTCTTTGCTCAATCCTTTGTTCCGGACAATCTGTGTCGCTGGAAGCAGTTGTAGCTTTACATTCATCCACCCGCCTCCACATGTATTAATCGTCCCTGCCAGTACTTAGGATCAACATATTTTACAACTACCAATCCGGGTACTTTCGCGGGGATAAAGCCTGCCCATTCTTCCCGTGTAGCAATCTCTGGACCCTCGCCTAACAACACCTTATCGCCCACAAAAACGCATTGAGAATCGCAGGGGATGACCAGCAGGAAGGAATTTGTTTCCTGACTGCCGGTCTTGTCCACGTTCTGCGTCTTCTTGAAGTCCAGAAAGGCTTGATACACGATAGTAGCTGTGTACCGCTCATGATCTTTGTGGTAAATAGTCACCGTCTGGTTACATTTGGAATAATCCACCGGCGATCCCAATTTATGCCGCACACTTAACATAGACTGCACCCCCGGTAAATATCCAGATATTGACAGGCACAACGATACAGCTCTGCTGCCTGCGCTTTAGGGCTGATGTCTATCGCATCGGTCTTCTGGCTGCTGGAAACGCTTCCAATCGACGAGCTGGTTACGATCCCGCCATTCTGCGCAGTTTCAAAATAGTACAACGCGTCGGCCATCGCACAAATAGCCATATTTTCGCTATTCGCGTCCGGCGCATCCACCCGATAAATACGCTTATACCGGGCGATCTGCTCTTCCGCCCGTTTTGCCAGCCGGTCAAAGTCCTCCTGCGGGATAGAGTCGCCCAAATATACTGTCATATAGAACGCGTAATCTGTCATGTCAACAGCCTTCCTATACCGTCGTGGGAGGCGTGATGGTTCCTTCCACCGTCTGCGTACTATCATCCGTCAGTGTAAAAACCAGAGTGAGCTTATTGGTTCCGTCAATCGTCCCCGTGATACTTTTAATTCCTACCCCTTGTGGACCGGGAACACCTCCTCCATCATCGAACAGGCTTAGAATCCGATTGAAGTTCTCTCGAATTTCCGGCTTGCCGTCCGGTTCCAGGAGTCTTTCGTCTATGGTTGCCATCCGTCTTGCTGCCCCTTTCTTTTTCCGGCGCTTTCACTTCAAAGGTCAAGCCTACCAAACGTCCCATATCAGCCCGCGGCCTGATGGTGCAGGTAAATCCCCGCGACCTTATTCTCGTACACGTCAGCAATTCCCACATTGCGGTAGCCAAATTTATAGGCGTCGGCCGTCTGATTCTGCTCTGGAGATATGATTTTTGGCGCAACGTGCTTCTGGAACTGGATGACCGCCGCTTTATGAATAATCATGAAATTAATATTCGCCGCGCCGGTGCCCTTCTTGTAGCCGCCGGCCTCTTCGCCGCTACTGGTGCCATCGTTTTGTTCAATGGCGGTGTAGAAACGAGTCTGAGGAACCTTCACCGTTCCGGCAAAGTTTTGCAGCACTTCGCGGCTTTTGGTCGTATCCATATCCTGTACCATTCCCAGTAAAGTGGGAGTGATAAACAGGTAACGTTCGGTCTGTGGAACCTCGTCTTCGTCCATCTCACTTACGGCTGCTCTAAGAGCGGCTACAACTGCGGCGCCGTCAGCAAGCGCTGCGCCGGTAGCCACTTTCGAAATACCGCTGGCAGAAGCGTACGTCGCAAATCGGAATGCGTCCAATTCCGGAACAACTTTCGTGCGGATGAACTCACCGGACAGCCGGCCGAAAGCAATGCCTGCACTCTCCAAGTTATCCAGATAATCGACCGTAAACATCCGACCACGGTCAAAATTACACTTGACTGTTTCATTGGTCAAGGTGACGTCGCCGGACACATAACCACTGTTGCGGTTATAGTCGCCCAATCCCTGCATATCCAGCTTTGGTATAATCAGTTCATTTGCATTAGCTCCCTGCTGTGCCAATTCCGCCGCGCCGTCCAGCACAGCAGTCAGACTAGAAAGTTTGTACACTTCATCCAGCATGGGGATAAACTTCTTTGCCAGTTCAATTGCGTTTGCCATTTGATTCCCTCATTTCTAAATTATTTTGCTGCCTCTGGCAGTCCCATTGCTTTGCGCAATGCGGAATCCGACCCAGATCCGGGTTTCTGCGTCCCAGTTCCTCCTGCATAGGGCGGCGGGGTTTCTGCGTCTTCAAACAGGTAACCGCTGTCCTTTTTCAGAGTCTCCAATGCGGCTTTCACATCGGTTTCCTGGTTTTTGCTGGCCCTCAACGTATCAAGGTCCAGAAGCGCTTTTATTGCCTTTGTGTTTCGGCCTCTTGCCCCTGTAATGGTTCTGTCCAGAAGTCCGTCAAATTGGATCGTTGCAATTTTTTCCGCGGCATCCCTTTCCGCCTGCTCTGCCTTTTGCTTCCAATCGGCCGCCTCTTTCCGCACTGCATCAATGTCCATGTCTTTGAATCCGTCAATCGTTCTGTTGGCCTCATCGAGCTGTTTTTTGATCGCATCATAATCCGCATACTTACCTTTTACAGATTCGATGTCCTTACCATTCTCATCCAGAATTGCATCAATGATTTCCTTCGGCAACGATTGATCGCCGACTTTAAAGTTTTGCAAAAATTCGCGTTTCATATTGTCCCTTTCCCCGCTACGCTTTGTTAACAGGGGTTGCCTCCCCTGCGGTCCCGTAGTTTTACGACTTCGGTCCGGTCAAAAATGGATATGAAAAAGGCAGCCATAAGGCTGCCTTTTTTCAAACTGTATTCCGTGGTCTCCCACATATGGCCCTCTATGTTCTCTATTGTCTGTCCGATTTCCGGCGGGATTCCCTTTGGGAAAGCTTCGAATGTTGGCGCAAAGCCCTCATCCCCGTTGAAATGGATCATACACTCTGTGCAAAAATATTCTGGTACGGATACCCGTCAAAGATGCAAGAATCGTCCTTCAGCCAGTCCCCTTTTCGATAGTTTATTTCTTCCACTGTTTTATTTCTTTTTAGTTGCTAAGATAAAGGTCATCATAAACTCGCTGGGCCTCCCTGCCAAAATCATTGTAATCGTAATAGTGTGGCGGTGCAAATCCTTTTTCGTCAATGAGCCTATACAGGGACTCAAGTGCATCTCTTATGTTATCCGTCAATAAAGCGCTTGGCAGATATTTCTCCAAAAAACGTCTTGAATTTTCATTCATGTTTAACATGCTATTTACTCCTATTACAATAAATTTGGACAGGAAAGCCGGACAGCCAGTCCGGCTTTCC
>CAMMMX010000034.1 GCA_946498095.1 uncultured Clostridia bacterium | reverse complement strand
ATCCTTGTACGCGTCGCTGAAATCGTTTGTGGACAATCCCTTTCCGGTTTCTTTGGCGACTTTGTTGTTGATTTCAGACAGCAACGGATCCAATGTCGCTTTGTTTAATGGTGTGCCCTCTTGGACGACATTCGATAAGCTCCGTATCCGGTAACGCTTGGTTTCTCCCGTCGTCTCATCCTCGAGCTCTATGAGGTCCGCATCTGTCGCCACGCGATCTATAAATTCGCTTATCACCGAAACGCTCCTTTCCCTATATCGGCCATTGTTGACCGCATTGAATACTCCCGCAATGGACGCTCAAAGTCGAAATGCTGTCAACTATTTCCTTGAGCAGTACGAGGCTTTCTTCTATTGCATTAAAGTAACCGGCTGTTACAGCGGCATAAATACGATCCGGTACAGGAGGAGAGGCGTCGAAGCAGTCATACATGGCGTATATGGTACAAATAATGGTATCTACGCGCTGGTCGACCAGCATATCTGTATACGCCCAGCTGGTTTTGATATCCGGATAAATAGGCGCATAATCATCGAGCGGCACACGATACCCCGCCGCTGTCACGGCATCCTTCAGGTACTGTGTGTCGCCCGATATCCTTCCCATATCCTGTATAATGTCCATTGTATCAGACGGTGCCCAGTCCGTCTTAGGTGTTACCCACAAGGGCGCCCACTCCTTTCGCTTGGGCGGTCAACCCGCCCGTTAAATCAATATGAAGGCTTGTCAGACGATGCGGATAGTTGTTTCCGGTTGTGGTCATAACCTGTACACTCTCACCTGTCTCAGCCTCAGGGTCATAAACCGCTTTGTACGATATATCCAGCGCATAGGTATTGAGATAGCTATACCAATACTGCGCGATTGCATATGCCTGCGCGTAGTCGGTTATCAAGGTGTTTCCACTGATGACATTACCCGTTGACGACCCGAGCGTGTAAGTGATTTCAGTGGTGTTGATTCTTTTTCCAGTCAACATCCAGCCGCTTTCCGGCGGCGTCTCCTCTATCGCGCGTCCCGCAAACGACACCATGTTGACACGCACGTCAAGCTCCGATATTTCTGACGGCAAAACTGCATCGTCTCCCACGCCGAAAGAAACAAGCTTCACGGTATCAATGAGGACGTTCCCATTTGCTCCTAGTTGCAGCAGGTCAATCGCGTAATTCTCCCAAGTGGTCGAAACGTGCCCATAATAACGGTATTTTGTTGTATCTTCCACTACATCAAAAGTGTAATATTTCACCGAAACGCCTTGTACTGCCTGATGCTGCGTGACTGTCTCCGTGCTTGTAGCGGTCATGGTAACGGATGGAGAGGAGACCGTAGGACGGTAGATGTGCAGGCTGCCATCCCGGTTGACTTTAATTGCCGACCGGGTAGCTATACAAAGATGTTGCAACGCCGTTCTTGCCGTCCCTACTGGGATATATCCCGCTACTTGTTCGTTGTCAACTTCTTCGTCTATGGTATAGTCGGTCAATCCTGCTGTATTGCGGAGGACATCATAAAATAGCACCCCCGCTGATTCTTTCCCTGCGTCAGGGTCGATAAAACGGGGATGTGTGTATGGGATATCATCCAATACCCCCATGATATCCTCTGCCTGTAATTTAGCCGTAGGGCCGTTACTGCTTTCCCAGGACGCTAGATAATAACGTCCCATATCGCTCACTGTCTCCTTACCGTCCTCCGTGACCGTGACAGAACATTTGAGCAACTGACGGGGCGACAAGGCCGCATAAACGCCGTCTGGATTGAGAACGTTGTATTGCTGGTCTTCATTGGTTACCGTAAGTGTCAATGTGCCGATTGGCAGCGTGTTCCCCATCAGGTCGCACTCTTCGAGACATTCCGCTTTGAGTAGGTCATCCCGGAATACTACCGTTTGCCCGATGTCAAGCTCCGCAATTTTTAGATACCTGTACGCCTCCATTTTGCGGAACGTCAGAACTACCTTGTCATACCCCTTGACCGTGCCTTGTACGATATACGGGTTCCCAACAGGTGCGGTAATGTCTACACTTTTGACAAGCGTGCTGCCGTTGTAGTAGGATACCGTCCAATCCGTCGGGCACGTATCGCCCCAGTATAGCGTAATTCCGGCACTAGTGATCGACTCCTGTAAGGTAACCGTTACCGTAACGGGAGTTGCAAAACTGCCACTTGCGTCCGTCATGCTTTGACTCCACACTGCCGGGATAACGTCGTCAGGGTATAGCGGGTTGTCGGGGAAAAAATCATAACTGCCGTCCATTACCACAAGCCCTGGCTCCCCTGTTGCCACCAAGCGCGATGTATTATCTCCATTGGTGATATATACCGGGTCGCACCACACCTGCATATCCGGCATGTCTATCTGCATGCTTTCTTCGATTCCAGGCGGCATCAGCTCCATAGTAACGGCGGTTTCCGTCCTGCGTGCGCTCAATGTCCCGACCTCCCCGTATCAATCAGAGATGTACTAATATTCAGCCAGTCCGCGACCTTTTGCTGTCCTATGCTCCAATAGGAACGCATTGACACCTTAAGCGGTGCGTGGTAGCAATTGATAGTCTTACGTTCCCCGGTTGGAAGCGGCAAGTTGACATCAAAATACTCCGATGTCGCCATCAGAGTGTTCCAGATTTTATTCATCCTTTCCACATTCTCCGCATATGTCCAATGGATATCAAACTGCCAGTACTTTCCCACCATCTCACGGTACAGGATACCGGTTTGCGGGTTCCGTTCAGACGTGTATTTATCCAGCGGGTTCAGCGTAATGTCCAGGCCGTCCGGCGTAGGGAGCCATATGCCATTGATGCTTATCATGTCGTCGCTATACGCCACGCTATTTCCTCCTTTTGGGCATAACAAAACCCGCCATCCTTCGATAGCGGGTAATCTATTCAGTTTGTTATGCGATTTTGTTTTCCAGCGCCTCAACTCTTGCCGCAAGCTTTTCCATTTGACGCTCCAGCTCCCATTGCTTTTCATGCGTGAGCTTATAGCCGTCGAACAGCGCGTCAATGCGTTTACCTACCTCATTTTCGATATAAATCTGCATCCGCTTTTCCGATTCCTCGATTTTGCTGTCAATGCGTTGCGTCAAACGTTTTTCCGATTCCTTGATTTCCGACCTCAAGCGTTCCTCCATCGAGGCCATGCCCTGGACGATAATCTGCAACTGCCCCAAAATCTCTTTGTCCATCACTATCAGCTCCTTTGCTGTTATTGTACCATAGCGATCGCGAGCATGTCAACGCCAGGAGCGCTCCCAATAACTCCCCCTCTGTCTCTTTGACGGCGGGTTTATCATTATTTCAGCTTAACATCTACAAAATATGGCTCATAAACATCCAATTCATCTCTATCTATCGCTACAGCAAATTGACCGCTTGCTTTTTCAAGCTTAGACGTATCAATATAACCATCAAAATCATCTAAAGTAACCCTCTTTTTGCTGGCCGGTGCGATACGCTCACTAAACACAAAGTTATCCAAATTTGATTCACCATCAAAAGCTAAACTACGTATTTGAAAAGTCATCGGATATTTTGTCTTATTATTCACATCAAAAACAACGCTTTTGGTTCTAGCTGACACAAAAGAAATTGTAACATTGGCATCATCATACAAAACTATCGGAACAATCGGATTTGATGATGTGACAGATGAACTCAGCGCGCTACTTGAACTATGACTTGCAATCTGACTTGATGTCGAAGTGAAATATGTATCCGATGAAGATGACTCGGAAGATACCCTATCATACGAAAAACTGTTGTCCAAGATAGCATATGTGATAGACCCCATTATGGAAAGAACAATGAGTACAATCAATATTATTAACGAAAGCCTTTGACGTTTTTTATCCGTATTACGAAAAAGCAGAAAGGCGGCAAACGAAATACAAAGTAGGATTAAAAAAATCCACATCATAACTTCAATAACATTGCACCATAGCTCCATATTAATCCCTCAATATCATACTTTAATCTGAATTATATTCAACAATTGTCTTCAATTTTTATCCCAACGACACATCGGTTATTGTTCCTGAATGATTCGTGTCTCCATCCCATGTAATAGAAACCACGAAATTATTGCGAACCACCGCTCCAAAAGCATTTTGTGCATCAACATATGAAGCTACATAAAACTGATCTTTATCACGACTAAATGTCCAATCCTCATATGGTGTTAAAAATCCACCAGGAAAATCCGCAGTGGAAGGAGATATCAAATTGCTTTTTACCGCGTCTTCTGCCCATATTTTAAGCACTACTTTCATATCATCATCTACAATCCTATCATTTACATTGCAGATAACTACTCCGTTTTCATAAAACTTGACATCACCGCTGTTAATGCTGTTTACTGTACCATCTGAATTTAAATAGATAACAACTGAAATAGACTTATAATTAAACCGATATCTTTGCCCATTTGCCCAGTCGTCAATTTTTTCTAGCTCAATACTTTCTTGGGGAACACCTACGCCTACACAAGCAGAAAGAACAGATTTAGCAGAATCGACTGTTAATCCATTTTCGCTTGCAAAAATTTCTTCGAATGTTTTTTCAACGGCTTTTGATGAAGTAGACAACAAAGAACTGTTACTGAGTATACTATCTGTAGATGCAGTATCTACAGGAATCCCTTGCTGAATAAATCCAACCACAAATATTGCACTAATGACAAGTACAACACAAAGAATTGAAAGAATTACTTTTTTCCCTAATGTATTTTTTGTTTTTTCGGTTTTATATGCTGGCAGAGGAGTAACCCAATTATTCTGCGCGGCTTCCTTGTTTGTAGAATTGCCATTTTTCCAACCAATGGATTGATTCCATTGCTTCCCTGGCATTCCACATTCTGGGCAAAATTTGCTATTATGTTCCGTGCCGCATTTGGTACATTTCAAAAGGCATCACTCTTTCCATGTAAATGATTCCAAAATACACTCAGCATAGCGTGTATCAATGCCCTTATATTACCATTTTCTTTATAATTCGTCAACCCTCGCCACGAGGGGAAGGGGCCTGTATTTCAGCCCCCTAATACACTATCACCTGGTTTCCTATCCTTCTCATTTCCTTTTGTACATATGGAGTTGTAGACGCCCCCACCTTGACGCCATCCAGCTCGATAACCTTTCCGTCCTCGATGGCACGCTCCAGCCGGTCACAAATCTCAAACAGCGCCGCAATCACGCCGGACTGGTTTCCGCCGTTGGACTGCGTCAGCATAGCCTCTAAACGATCCAGCGGCGCGATAACTTCAGGATTGCTGTGTGCACCTGCGTACTCTCCGACCACCGCAATTGTCGGCGCGGAGACAATGCCGCCGGATGCAAGCTTTGGGATACGTAACGCTCCTGCAGAAGCATGAATTTGATCGATGGTACTCTTGCTGCTTCCTAGTCCAAAGAAATCTCCAACGCCGTTCCAGAAATCATTCCACCCGTCGCTGATTCCTCCCCAGAAGTTTTCCCATCCGGTTTTTAAGCCACCCCAAAAATTGTCCCATCCAGTCTTAAATCCTGTCTTAAAATTCTCCCATCCCTTAGAAACGGCATCCCAAGCACCGTCCCATTTTTCAGAAATGCTACTGCAAAACACTTCCCATTTACTCTTGATTTTTCCGGTTTCCGTATCAATATTTTTGGCGTTGTCTCCTAACTTCGTTTTGGTCGTATCGATGATGGTGTTGTACTGCTCCTCTGCCTCCGCAATGGTATCTTCCTTCGTTTTTTTTGCGGCTTCAATGATGGCATTATACTCCTCCTGGTTGATTTGACCCACTTCCAACATACGCTTAGCTTCTAATTCCTGACGGGAGTACTGTGTTTCAGCAGATTCAATCGTTTCGTCACGGGTCTGCTTGGCATTCTTGATGATTTCGCTTGCTTGTTCCAAAGAAACACGAGTAGAGTTGTCCTTCAAACGGTTCATGATTTTGTTGTATTCCACTTCACTTTCTGATAGGTGCATGATACCCGTTTGATTCATTTCATCTTTAATTTGGTTAATTTCATCTTTTTCTTGCTGTGTCAGTTTTCTTTTTTCCTCGGATGCAGCTGCAACTATTTCGTTGATACGAGTTTCACCCTCTACTACCTTGTTCGATAAATTGGTGTAGTAGGTATTTGTATCATCCATCAGTTCTCTATAAGCATCTTCTCCTAATGCCGCTTTTAGTGGTTCCAATGTCGCAAGTGCAGCGTTTTTATCACTATCAAGCTCATTAATAATTGTTGTTGATATTGCCTTTGTTTTCTGCGCTACATCGTCTACCACAGACTGGTCAATTTTGATGGCTCCCATATCAATACCAGCAATCACATCATCTAGGCTGCGCATCTGGTCAATTAATGGCTTAACCTTAACCCTTGTGGCTTCGCTGATTCCATCGCCAAGTACGTCTATAGACTTAACAGCATCGTCAGAAAGTCCAGTAAAATCTAGTATGCTTTTCCCCAGTGCCTTAAACTTGTCAATGGTTTTACGAATCGGATTGGTTGCCAATTTGCCTAGCTTTTTAAAGGCTCCCAAAAAGTCTCCGTTCATCAGCGACGACACAGCTCCCACAGCGTCCTCAATTTCCTCAAACTTATACTTGATTTCGACTAAACCTTGCTCCCAAATCCAGTTAATTTGGGTTGATGCAAAATTAATAATACTTTTTCCGACGCTTTCAATTGCAGGCGATAATTTCTCAAGGATACTAGATAGGTTATCAAACATATCCGTATCCTTTACCATATTTTTTAAGTCGGACAAATCTTCATTAAATTTATCCCAAAATTTCAAAAATTTATCAGCACCAAAATTGACTATTTTACGTAAACAATTATTCCAAAACGGCTGAAATACGGTATTTACTCCGTCCATCGCTTCCCCAGCAATACCAAGGCTTTCACCTAATGTATCCATAAATCGTGGCAATACTTCCTCGACCGAAAATTCTGCCATCGGCACAATTACGTTATTCCACCCCCAGCTCAGGCCATCAAACAATGATCTAGTGAAAGGTTCAATCGATTTTTTTAGCCGCTCAAAAGCGTCAATTGCGTTGTCAAAACTGATGGCTTTCAGCGGGCTAATGATATCATTAAGCGTGTTTTTAAATCTCGCGCCTAAATTTTCAAATTTATCTGCTATCTCGTCAGCGATACTCTTGCTTTCGTTTTCGCTTTCTTCGTCATCAGAACCCGGTGAAATGTTTGGGACCCCCGGAATGGTAGCCGTATCGCCATCAGCACCGCTCTGTCCACTGCCAATCGTAGTCAACTGGTCAAAGCCTGCGAGACTGGACATTGCCTTTTTAGCCTTACCTACAGAATCTGTTACATCATTAAAGCCCTCAGACATATCATCAGTGCCAGATACGACATCGGAAGCTCCACTGTCCGCTACAGGCTCGATGCCAAACAAGCCCCTCACAAAACTGTATACCGCCTGTGCGCCTTTCTGTAGCCCCTGTAATAGCCCGTTAATCCACTGTAGCGCGGGAGTCAGCACTTCAATCAACGACTGTCCTATCGTCCCCATCAATGACTTCCAGTTTTCTTGTAACTGCCTAACCTGATTTGCCCAAGAACCGCTGTTTTTTGCGAAATCTCCCTGTGCAAGGGAAAGCTGGTCCATAACATATTTATATCGTAAGGTAACCAGTTCTGCCTGCGTCATGGTGTCGATGTTCTTATTGATTCCGATACGATAAGCGTATTGCTGCAGGTTTGCCTGCGTCATGACTACGCCTAAATCTTTCAGGCCCTCTGTTTCGCCTGTCCAGATAGCTTTCAGCTTGACGCTTGCCAAATCCTGAGAGATACCGTAAAACGACGCGACATCCCCGGTCAGTTTGGCGACGTTGATAGCCATATCGGAAGCCGCATGGTCGGCAAGCCCCATCCCTTTAGACATCGCCATGTATGTCGACGACGCCTTTTTAGCTGAAACTTCCGACATGCCGAATTGTTCGATAGCGGTCGCAGCGAATTCCTCGGCCTTGTAGGCCATATCGCCGAAAGCGGTATCCACGACATTCTGGACCTCTTGCAGGTCGGATGCATAGGACACCGCCTGTTTCCCAGCGTCAAATATCGCTTTACCCGCGAAAGCAACAACCGCGGCCTTTCCGATTTTGCCAAACATGCCGCTTGTTTTTGCCGTTGACTTCTGCGCGTACTGGGTCATATCGTTGATGCGGTTATTGACCTGCGTTATCTTGCTGTTAAAATCTGTGGTCTGCGCGGTAATTAGTACTTTTAGCTCATCAGCCGTCACGCGCTCCCACCCCCTTTATTTTCCGGTTGTGCACCTTGGCATACAATGACATCTGTTCTTTTACCGCTCTCCAGTCCTGCGGTTTATGCTCGTTTTTCTTAAACAAACCGGGATAAGCATCCCTAACGTTGCGCGGCATATGCTTCGGGCTGACGACCGCAAGACCAATCAGGGAAGCTAGGTTGTAGTCCATGTTAGCGCGTTCCTGTGCGTTGTCCAGCTTCCGAACGTTGTACGCCTCAATGGTCGCCGAAATCTCGTCATAAGACATCTCCCAATATTGAGTTGCAGGTATCCCGCATTGTAATGCGACAGAATAGACACTTGTCAACAGGTCAGTTACGCTTTTGTAGCCTTCTTGATGGGTTCCGGCTGTTCTGTCTGCGTCTCTTCCTCCGTCTTCTGCGGCAAAAAACCCGACTCCCGCATAACCTCCGCAATCAGCTCCATATAGTCGTTGATGTTGCCGTCAGACGCAAGATAGTCGTCATAAATACCGGTCGCTGCCGCCATATCCACCCCATGCTGATAACGCTGTAGTGCTGCCCAAAGGAAATTGACCTGTACCGTAACTTTCTGCATCTCCTGCATGAGCTCAATCAAACCCTTGCCAAGACGCTGTTCCAGTTCCACAACCGCGGACGCCGACAGCTTAAGCTTGTATTCTCTATCTTCGACTTTCATCAATACAAAAGGTTTTTTTGCCATGTTTGTTCCTCCTCAAAAAAGACAGGGGGCATAAAGCCCCCACATATTAACCCGCTGTAACTGTGATATCCTTCATCTCGCTCGACAGGGAAGTTGTCAGAGTAAACTCCAACGCCGCATTGACAGCGGCCGCAGAGCGCTTGACATTGACGCTACCTTTCCACTGGTGCCCGGTATTGTCCGGGTAAACAAGCCGATAATCCAGCTGTGTCCCCTCCTGCTGATAAGCGCGCAAGACCGCGTAGCTCTCCATTATCTTGACGCTTGCTTCCTCGTCAGGTGTATCCTCTTTGTTGTAGAAGAAGCCGAATTCCAGGTCGCCGTAGTCCAGGATGCCGTCAATATACCGTTTGTTTCCGTCCGCAAGGTTGGTTACCTCAATTTTTTCCGGGTCTCCACCAATATCCGGCGTGGAAGACAATCCGTATAGATTTCTCCATACCGGCGAGGACTGTGACGCATCCTCACAGATTTCTAGCCTAATCCCTTTGCTTAAAAGCTCCATATTATCAACTCCTGTACATCATCATTGTTTTGTTGTCCAGCCTGCCGCGAAACCGCATCGTATAGCGCTGGGGAATTGCCGCGTCCCGCATTAGTTGTCCAAAATACCGGGTAAACCCGGCCTGTATCAGCGCATCACTGGCCTGTCCCGCCAGCTGTACGCAGCGCTGGGGTGTTTGAGCATCGTCCCACACATCCACTTGCCAATCCACATCCGTCAGTCGCTCTTCGCCGTCGTAGATAGCACTGGACGCGCTCGATAGCTCGGTGATGGTCAGCAGTGGAAAACGCGCCGACATGTCCGGGAAAGCCAACTCTACCCGTCCAACAGGTTTCAACAGCGCAGCGATAACAGGATGCAGGTCAACCATATCACGCCTCCTTAATTGCCTTTTGCAGCTGTGCAATCACCTTACGTTTTACATCCGTTTGAGACATTGACAGCGCCGGGGTGAGATAAGGACGCGGCGGCTGTCCGTGGGTGGTATACCAGTTTCCATCCTCGTCCTGGTAGCGCCAATATTCCTTGGTCGTATGAGGGACCGTCGGATCTCCCAACTGCCCGGTCCCGTACTCCACATAAACGGCATATTCCACGTTGGTTCCCACAGCAACGGTGTCCTGTGACACATCCTCGATTTCGATACTGTCACGTAGTCGACCGCCGCCCTTTTTTCCTGGTATGCACAGCTGCTTCGCAGCGCCTTGTACGGTTTTAGCCCCCTGCAGCATCCCTTTATGTACAGCCTGCTCGGCGACTTTCCCCTTCCCCAGCCGCTTAAGCTTAGACATCAGTTCCGCTGCGCCTTCTATTCTCAACTCCACTCTCTCACCTGCTCTACTGTCAGCACGACATGCGTGCTATACCGCATCACGCTTACAACCTTGTGCGTCGGCTCCCCATTTTTGGACATAGCAAAGGCGCCGTACCCGTCCTGGATATCAGCGCCTGTGTATGTGTATAAGGTTTGCATGTGGGACGCCCGGTCCCCGTACATCTCCACCATACGCCGGTCGGATGCTGGCTGCACGTCCGCAAGGATTACGCCCACAGGTTCCCATATGCGGGAAGTTCCTACATAGTCATTTTCCGTCTCCATCGGGCGGTATATCGGTACCTCACGCAGACGGCTTTGTATCAGGCGCATTGCCTATCACCCTAGCCTTTCTGGGATAATGCGTCAGGCGGTCACGCAAGTCTGTTGGGAGCCCGTCTAGGTAGGATTGACTGACTCCTCCTTCCCCGCGTGTAGTCTCGCCCTCTGTGCCCCGCCTGTTGTACATGATAACTGCCAAAGCAACGACAACGCTTTCCAGCCGCTGCGGGAGAGAATCCCGCCCAATGATGTCCAGCACCATGTCTGTAGCGTCATCAAGCAGATCACTCAGCAATTCGCGCTCTGTATCGTCTGTTAAACCTATCCGGCGTTTCAGCTTTTCGAGCATGTCGTTTAATCCTCCTATGCGTTATGCTGGGTTGACTGTCACCACGCACTTGTCGGACTTTCCTCCTTCCGCGGTTGCCGTGATATTCGCCGTGCCCTCAGCTTTTGCCGTGACCAATCCATCGGTACCCACGGTTGCAATACTCGTTTTATCGCTCTTCCATGTCACGTCCTGAAGAGCATCAGGCGGTGTTACGGTTGCCGTTAAGGTCTCCGTGCCGCCCACGGCCAGCGTTAGAGTATTTTTGTTAAGAGTAACGCCGCTGGCTACGCTGCGGTAAAATTTACATACACCCCAGCAGTTTTGTTTTCGTACACATCCGCGATACTGACGTTACGATAACCAAATTTCCAGGCATCGGCGTCCTGGTTGACGCTGGGATCGATAATTTTGGGCACAACATGTTTGTCAAACTGGATGAGAGCCGGCTTATGTACAATCATAAAGTTGATGTTTTTGCCATCCGACGCTTTAGCATATCCGCCCGCTTCCTGTCCGCCGGTAGTACCGTCGTTTTGCTGGATTTTGGTATAAAACCTGGTCTGCGGCACCTTGGTGATGGAGGCAAACAGGCTCATGACCTCGCGAGATTTGGTGGTATCCATATCTTGTATGAGGCCGTATAGCGTCGGCGTGATATATAGGTACCGGTCTTCCTGTGGTACCTCGTCCTCATCCATTTTAGTGACGCCTGCGCGAATCGCCGCAATGACCGCTGCACCATCCGACAATGCTCCCGAAACGCTTGTAACGCCAGGAGTGCTTGCATAGGTTGCAAAGCGGAATGCATCCAGTTCTGGTGCTACTTTTGTGCGGATAAATTCACTGGACAACCTTCCAAACGCAATCCCCGCCGTCTCCTGATTGTCCATTGCGTCTACGGTGAACATCCTGCCACGGTCAAAATTGCACTTGACTGTTTCATTTGTCAGCGTTACGTCCCCGCTGACATATCCGCTGTTCCTCGAGTAGTTAGCAAGCCCCTGCATGTCCAGCTTGGGGATGATCAATTCGTTTGCGTTAGCTCCCTGCCTTGCTAAATCTGCCGCTCCGTCCAATTTCGCGGTCAGCGACGCGTTTTTATAGATTTCGTCCAAAATAGGTACAAACTGTTGTGCCAGTGTGATGCTATTTGCCATGTTTCAAAATCCTCCTTATTTTGCGGACAGACCCGCAGCAGCCCGGATAGCCGCTTCAATTCCGCCCTCATTGTCGTTTCCAGCTTTTGGTGGAGCTTGCCTCAAGCGGTCGTTCACCACCTTTTCAACGGCTTGCTCAAACGCCTTAGACACTGCCTCGATGCTAGCGTTACAAGCATCCGCATCGGTATAGGTCAGACATTCAGCAAGGCTAACTGGAAGCCCCTTAGACAAAAGCGTATCTTTTGACGCTGCCATCAGTTCCCTACGGGTGATATCCGCTTCTCTCTGCGCCAGCTTTGCTTCTGCCTGCTCGCGTTCATATTGCGCTTTCTGCTCTGCGTTCATTTTGGCAAGCTTCTGCGCCTCAGACACTTTGTCCTGTGTCGTCTGCTCCCATTTGACCTGCGCCGTTTTCAATGCCTGGGATACACGGCGGTCAAATTCTGCCTGCATTTCCTTATCAGCAAGCACATCGTCAAAGCTAGGCTTCTTTTCGTTGTTTGCTTCCGCCCCCGGTCCGTTCTCTGCGCCCGCCCCGTTGGTCAAAGTGTTGTTCTCGTTTTCCATCGTTAAATACTCCTTTACGCCCTCATACGTTCATTTGCCCGTTGAGTTCATTTTCTTGGCCTTTTCGCGTCATGCCGGGGACAAAGATATGAAAAAAGCAGCGTTGCCGCTGCTGTTCCCATTTTGTTGATTTTGTCATTTCACTGCGTTACGCAGCATATCAATTATTTTTTTCGCCCCGCTAATAAGGATGATAGCGGACAGAACACTGCATGTGCTTCCTGCGAGAAAATACAACGCGTTCAGCATGAAATCAAGCATATGAGTCATCCTTTCAGGTATAAAAATAGCGTTATGCCTTTTGGTATAGCGCTATAATCTCTACTTGTTTATTTACGAGTGGACAATAAACTGCTGCAACTCTCGCAACGTCATATCCATCGGCTCAATATTTTTCTCTTTGCAATATTGATAAATTTTCTTGTAATCATAATGGACTTCTTCACCTGATTTTCCGTATGCCACATAACCTCCAGCCTTTTCAGCCAGTTCGTCCAATTTTCTCATATTCCGGATATCTTGTTCAGACATAGTCCATGTCACTCTCCTTTCAATGTGTATATCGATAACAATTGATTGGCGTGATACTCATCGATAAACATTCTATACGGGTGCGGCATACCCAACAATGTAGCGCCAAATTTTTCGTGATAATATTCAACCAAATCTGTATTTTTGGCATCTAAAAACATGAACCCATCATACCCATTATTTACAGATGTTTGTGCAGCTATCGCAAACAAATGCCCGCCAACGCCCTCATACCGCTTGGTTTCTCCCAAATTATGCGGCGCGCTTTCTGCAACGTTGATATACACGGCATTGTCTCTTGGGAAATCAGTTAAGGCAACCAGCCCCTGGATGACATCGTCGTTTTCTAATGTCAGCTTATAGACCACCGCATCCTTTAAGTCATCAGCAGTCCAATCGAAATTCCATCCCTTATTTTTCAAAGCTTTCAACTCGGATTGGCTGGCCTTGCTATATGTCGTATTTACTGTCTTGCCTGTTTCTCTTTCAACAAGGCAAGGGGTAAACTTATCAATTTCAACAGATATTCCCACTTTATCACGTCCTGATATTATTATATCATTTTTCGGCTCGCCTTTCAATATTCTATATTCTTTTTCCCATTCTTCGTACGTCATATTTGCCGGTACGGTCCTAACCTCGCCTGTTTCCGGGTCTCGTGCCCGCCTTTGCATTCCAGCAAGGATGTCTTCGTCTATATCAGCAATAGTCGTACTGCGGCACCATGGGTGCATCGGCGGCATATTGACGCCGGGTTTCCCGTCCTCGACAGGGAACGTTTTCCCGTCCAGCCTACGGCAAACCGGAGACGTCTTACCGTCGAGCGTCGCCACATAACGATAGCGCTCTATATCACATTCGCGGTAGCTCTCTAACTCTGCCTGATTGGCTATATAGCAGCTGTCCGTACGCACCAAGCGGCGGGCTTCCGACATGCCAACACCGAACCGCTGTGCAATAGCCCGCGCTGTCTTGTCGTAGCTTCGGCCTGTCATAAAACCGGCCAGTAGTTCTTCTTTCAGCTGCTGGCCCATATCCTGCACATTCCCCCAAATGCGTTTGCTGTAGTGTTCACCGCTCCATGGGTCTCTAAGTATCTCGTTTATGCGTGATTTGGGCATCTGCGCAAATGAAAATGCCAATCCGGTCCCGCGCTGCATATCATACATGGTACGTAGATAAGCGTCTCCACAGAGTCTCCTGAAATGCTCTGTATCGACGCTCAGCTGTGTTTGGTATAACATCCGGCACTGCCTGTCAATGTCTCGCTGGAGGGTATCCAGGCGTCCGATACGGGCGGCGTATGCCGGCGCATTGATACGGGCTAGCATTGATTTTCGTATATCTCCATCAGCGATGCGTGCAATCATGTTTTTCAGCTGGTCAATCGTCTTTTTCCCTTCGGCGTGGGACAGCAGCCGCTGAGCCTCTGCTTCCGACACGCCGGTGAGCCCCTGGAAGGCCCGCATGACCTTTTCCGCCTCTTCGGATATGTACCGCATCGACGCTTCATAGGCTTTGGCGATATCCGCCGCCGTCCGCTCCGCATCCTGCATATACCCATACATGCGCTTAGACGCCCTGCGCTCCCAATACGCCTTATTCCTCATCCTCCGTCACATCCTCCGGCGGAATATTCGCTGTCGATGCAAACGCTTCCCGCTGCTTTCTGGCAGCGTCCTTTTTTTGCCGTTCCATTTCCTCCGCAGCATCCGAAGCATTCGGGACAAACGGCAGGATAGACAGCAATATTTCATCCGGTACGATTCCGCTGAGGGTGGACACCACCTGCGCCAGCTCCACCTCGTTTGACGGTAAATTGCGCTTGAAGACAATATTTATGTTTTCCGGGTCGAGCTTACCCTTGCCCTTGACTTCCATCATTCGCGTAAACAGCCGCAAACGGGCTTTCAGGCCCTCGCGGAAATACCTCTCCTTGATTTTGGTAATCTGCTCAAATCCCAAAAGCTTGTATTTCATCGCCACACCAGAGGCGTTACCCACAAAATTCTCGTCACTCATACACGGGACTCCCGAAAATTTATGGATGTCCTGTTCTAAAGACTTACGCAGCACTTCTACGCTGTTCTCGTCAAATGTCCGGGTCAGCCATTCCGCCGAGCTGTCAGTATCCAGCATCAGCAAGCCGTACTCCTTCAGGCGCTGATAGGTCTCGCTTTCTTCTTCCGCATCATCCCCCAGAATTTGCCCTTTAATCAACAAAATCGCCTCAACAAACTGCTGTTTATCATTGACTCGGTCAGATTGTAAGATATTATAGGCGTCAATCAGGCTGATGACCTGCTCAAAATCTCCCTGGCATTCCTCGTTGTTGTAATACTCAATTAGCGGGACTTCCCCAAATGGATTGATTTCTGGATTTCCTTCCGATGAGATAGATAATCCAGGAGTCAGGTTTGCTTCCATCTGAATGGTATCCGTATACCATTTGCATGCATATCCGGAAAAAATCCCGTCCTCGTTATACTGTGGATAATAGTACACGCCAAAAACCGGGCGATGCTCCACTGTGTCATCGTACACCACAAACGCCTGGCGCGGGTCAAAACACGCTAGACGTGGCGTAGGGCTGGAATCGTTTGACATATACACCAATTCACACGTCTTACCAAATACCGACGCATCCTTGCTCAAATCCATATCCTGCGTATCTGAGTCGGCAAGGCGTAGCCAATCCTGCAAATCCGTTATATCCGCGCCGTCTCTCCCGTTGTAGCCTACTGGATTTCCGACCAAATACCCGACGGAAGTATCGGTAATATATTTGGCATGGTTACATACGATGCGGTTATTTGCCAGATTCTTTCCTTTTGTCCGGGACAATATATCATGTTCACCGGCGTAATACCTCGCGAGTTTTTCATACTGTGGTATTAATCCGCGATGCCTTTGTATGTATTTCACAATAACCCGGGAATTTATCTCTTCCGCACGGTCTATGGTAAACAATCCATTTCCTCCCTTTAGTAGATTCCCAGCGCATATCTATCCACCGCCTTAGCCTTCCGCCGCTGCAACACAGTTTGTACAAAGTATCGCATAGCATCCATTGCATGGTCGTTTTCTTTCAGTGGCTTGTCTTCTCCTCGCTGGGACGCTTTTTCATCCCATACATAACTTTCCATCTCTTTTATCGTATGGTTGCAGTTTTCACATAGCTTGATATGTCCGGCGTTTAAGGCGTTCGCTGTGTTTCGTATTCCGTCCAGCACCGTATTGTCCGCCTGCAAAACGGTATATTTCCCGTGCTTTTTTATGCATGCAATCATAGATGCTGCAGACGGGTCAATAATAATTGCTTTGATATGTCGTCCGCCGACCAGTTTCTCTAATTCGGCATAGTATTCTTCGTCTGTTTTTTGACGTTTCGATTCCCGACCAGAATAATAATACTCATTCTCTAAATACCAGACACCGCCGTATTTCCCCCACAACTGCATTGCAGTCGGGTTTTGTGTACCATAGTCCATGGAAATATACCAGGCCGTATACGGCCTGTCTGCCTGTGTAACAACATGAGACGCCTTGTCAAACATGTCATAAACGCGCCCCTCCGCCTGTACCCATAACCCACGGATATACCGGTCATAAAAGACACCGGAATACATCGCTTCATATCTGCGTCTGATATTGTCTGATAGACTGAGATTATCCTCCATCGTAAAATGAAGGTGCAATGCGTTTTTTTCTTCGCATTTTAAAAGCCATTCCTCACGAAACCAATGCGACGGCGCCGCCGGGTTACAGTTAAACCAAAATCGGGAGCCTTCCACCGAACACCGGGCAAGCGCCTGCTCCACAAAAGATCGCGGCATCAACGCCACTTCGTCAAACAAGACGCCAGCCAACGTCATCCCCTGAATAAGCGCGTATGACGATTCATCTCGACCGCCAAACAAAAAATACCGGTTCTTACGACCGGCTAAAGAGATAATTATAAGATTTTCGCTACGTTTTTCCTGAATGGTTACTACGCCATCTAGCCACTGCTGCATGGGTAAAACAACATTTCTACGTAATGCTTCGATGGTCTTGCCGCATAGGGCAAACACCTGCCCGTCAAACGACGCCATAGACCACAGAACAAATCCGACGGTCATAGACAGCGTTTTCCCCGAACGGATAGAGCCGTCTCCAATGATAGCATCATAGCTCCTATATGCTGGAAGCGACCACCACATGGAGGACACCGCCTGTTTGCGGCTGAACTCACTGTACATCATCGTCTTCGCATTCTAATCCTTTCTGCAACATTTGCAGCAAATTACTTTCCTTGTCTGTATCATTGCCCGTCTGGTTGTCTTCGCCGATGATATTGCGCAGTTCTTTGACCGCCTGAACGTCGCCTGCACAGGCGCGCTGCCATAAACCGACGATAACCAGCATCTGGTTGTCAATATCGTCGGAACCAATTCCTAACCTAGAAAGCTCTTCTTTTGATTGCTTATCAGAAACGGGAAGCGACAGCAACAACTGAGCATATTCTCGCATTGCTTTCCGTCTTCTACGGGACTTTCCAGACGCTTTTCCGCCCTTTCTACCGTTTTCTATCGCTTCGCTCTTGCTTCTCTCGCTAAACGGAATTAAGTTCTGTTCATTAGCCACTATCACCCACCTCTCTCCGCTTAATAGACCTGCTAATTTCTCCAATTTGCCAGTCAAGGTAATCTATTTCATCCTGAATAATGGCGATGCGCTTTTCAATCTGCTCTCCCTGTCTCAGGCGCATTACTTTCAGCTGATACAGACGTTTTTGCAAAACATCGCGTTCCTCAATATGCTGTTGCAGCATGATTTCGTCGTCACCCATCTCGCCTACCTCCAGGCATAACAAAAGCCCACACCTTCAAAGGCATGGGCTATATGTAATCAAATTTCCACACTACTAGTATACCACATTTTGATGTATCATTGTGTATCATGTTTTTCGAGCGCCGCCAACGCCTGTGCATGAATGCGGTGTGTTTGCGCCCATTCATACCCCATCTTGACACATACTTCCGGCCAATGAAGCCCCTGAATGTATCTGTATCGAATCAATTGACGTTGTACAGAAGGTAACGTCTCTATTGCATCTTCGATGCGCAATTGCTCCGCACACATATTTGCCAGAATGCGGCCATATTTCGCCTGCAGAGCTTCCAACTGTATATATGCAGTGCAAATAGCGTCTGTATAACCGCTGTGAGATGCCGGCATCCCATCTAACTTTTGATTTTTGGGCGACTGTATACGACTTTGCAACCGCAGTATCTCTTCTTGAATCTGTTCTGCTTCTTCCACGATGTCGTGATATCCCAGCAACTCACTTTTAGTCAGTGTTAAGCCTCCTTGTAACTATCCCTAAGCCATTCCACGCAACCTTCACGCGTCTTAAACGCTTCCGTATTGGCGTGTCCTGTGCTGTTATCAATGCCTATGTAATAGCCATCCTCTATGACGTAAAACAAGCCTTTTGGCTCTCGTGTATCTATAATGCGCAATGCATAGTAACGACTAACACGTTTTACCTTCCGCTCGGAAAGGCACTGCATTTCTAACGCTCTTATCGCCATCCTGACGGCCTCATATTCCGCTTTGCAGTAGTCCAGAGTATCATATACCCCCTCAGGCGACACAGCCCTTGACGCGCCTTGTAGCCGCCTTATTTGCGCGCTCAGCAATTCATTGCTGTTTTCAAGGATTTGGATTGCTTCTCGGTTTGTCATTGGTTGTTATCCTCTCGCGACATTCTAACCAGCCTATTATAGCAAGCGTCGCATATATCGATACGTACCCATCTCAAAACATGCATATCAGAACGGACAACGCTTTTTAATTTCTTGACTTTATATTTATGGTACGGTTCATTTTGGTGGCAAATATCGCATATCTCTTTAATCATTTTTCTTTGTCCTCCTCGTGTCCTTTGCATCCCGTCTGATAATCAAAATTATCGCAATCACCTATAGGCAAAACCCGTCTTCCCATTGCATGCTGTTCTCTCAAAAACGCTTTAACTTCTGCAACAGTATCAAGTGTTTTACCGTCTACTGTTATGTTACCTTTGAGCATTTTAGCATTTTTTATGCCGCCTGAAACATCTAAGCACATATGATATTTCATTGCGTTAAATCCTCCTTCGGTGCCTTTTCTCCATCGCTCAAAAGTATCTGTTCTTTTCGGAACAGTTCATATAGCGTGTTTCCCGCCCCATCAACCATATACGGCAAAAATATTTCATCAATAGACACCATTTCTCATTCCTCCGCTTGGCCATTATTTAAATCTCTCCCGCAATAAGGACAATACCTTACGTCTCTAATTACCCCATAGTCATATTCCGCG
>CAMMMX010000033.1 GCA_946498095.1 uncultured Clostridia bacterium | reverse complement strand
GCTGCTTAAGCAATTTTCGTTTTAATTTATTGTCTAACTTTTCGGGGTCACTTCAAAAATGGTCGGGGTTTTTCTATAAAAAATTCTAGATTAAGAACGGCCCTTAAAAATCCCCATGAGATCCTCATAACCATAATCAGTTTTCTCCTCGCCGAAAAGGTTATCCGTAGGATTTTTCGCCGTGTTCCCGGTAACATTGCTCTCTACGCGGGTAAACTTGTTATCGGCATCAAAACCGGTTGCGATTACCGTAATTTCCATTTCATCATCGTAATCCTCATTGAACTTGACGCCCCAAATAATCGTCGCGTTAGGATGCACCGCATTTGTGATCATCGAAGCCGCAATATCGACCTCGTCCAGCCCCACATCCGGAGACACCGTGAAGTTAATGATGACGCCCTGCGCACCGTTGATGGAAGTCTCCAAAAGCGGCGAGGAAATGGCGATAGTCGCTGCCTGCTCAGCCTTATCCTTGCCGTCGGCGCGTCCAACACCCATATGCGCGTAACCAGCGTCCTTCATAACGGAAGTGACGTCCGCAAAGTCAAGGTTGATGAAGGCGGTATCCATGACCAAATCGGATACGCTCTGAATACCCTGGCGCAGTACCTCATCCGCAGCGGCAAAGGCGTTGATAATCGAAATTTTCTGGTCCGACATCAGCTTCAACCGTTCATTCGGGATAACAACGAGCGAATCCACATGTTCACGCAAATTGGCGATACCCGTCTCCGCCTGTTTCATACGCTTAGCACCTTCAAACAGGAATGGCTTTGTAACAATACCGACAGTCAGCATTCCCATTTCTCGGGCAATCTCCGCCACAACCGGTGCTGCACCTGTTCCGGTACCACCACCCATACCAGCGGTAATAAAGACCATGTTAGCCCCACGCAGCGCCGCAGCGATCTCCTCACGGCTTTCATCCGCGGAACGCTCCCCTTTTTCCGGATTGCCGCCCGCGCCAAGGCCGCGCGTCATTTTATCGCCAATCTGGATTTTCAAAGTCGCCTTTGACTTCAACAAGGCCTGGTAATCCGTGTTGATTGAAATGAACTCAACGTTCTGCATATCGGAATCAACCATTCGGTTGACAGCATTTCCGCCGCCTCCTCCAACGCCGATTACTTTTATCACACAACGGTTGTTTTCCATCTCATTATCCACTGTAAAATTCACTCTTAACATCCTCTCATTTATGTAATCCTACCCTTTATGCATCCGAGCGGACAATCAAAGGCCTGTCCGAAAGCCTTGCCGTCGCAAACGGCACCGCACCAAAAATCACGGGTTATAAAATGTCATAATAATAATCTAACAGATTTTTGCACTGATTTCAATAGAAGAATTGAAAAAAGTGCCTCACTTTCGCTCTATTCATAGCATAACCCCGTCTTAGGTACAAAACAAACCGTAATCCCCCAAAATATGTCAAATACGGAATACTATTCTGTACCTGTATCGTCATCGTCTATCGGCCGAATGGTCGCACTGCCTACCGTTGATACGTTCAAAAGCACTTTTTCATTTTCACCGATCTTAGAACGAATACATTCTTTGGCCAGACGCAGCTTATGCTCCATGTCATTTTCAGTCCCAAGCCGAATTTGAATACGGCCATTATCATAAGAAAGTTTGATGCTGGCCCGATCCGTCAAATCGATATGATCGACATCCGTTAGTTCCACATTCTGTAGCGTCCGCAGGATATTTTGCATCAAGGCAGTCTGCTCATCTTCAAAGGAAATATATGCCCCGACGTTTGTGGCGGACGGTGTCACGCCGCTCACTACCATCTTATCTTGGTAAGGAGTTGACGCACCGGACTCCAAGATGCGGCCCTTTTCGCTCAGCAGCATATATGTGCCATCGTATTCCAGATTCATATATGGAACTGCCTGCTGTACGGTCAAGATAAGGACGCCTCTCAAATCTCTTCGTACCTTGACCTCTTCGACATAAGGCAGCGCATCCTGAATCGAGGACTTCACCTTTCCGACACTAATCCGAAATAGGTTGTCCCCCGTTTGCACTTTACTTTTTTCAATAATCTCCGCTGCGCTATAGGGCAAATCACCTTCCACTCGAATTTCCTTAATATTAAAAAAGACCGTTACAGACAGTATGATACCGGCGACCAGGACGAACATAAGAATGAGGATATAATAAAGCGTGAGCCTTTTCTTACGCCTCCTCCTATGTCGTCGTCCGTTCGCCGCAATCTGATATTCCCTAGTCTGCCGGATATTGGGCTGCCGGCTTTTTTGCTTTTTGATATCCTTCATGCCGCTGACCTTTCTTTAACTTGAACAACTGCCGTTCAAGCCTTCCTTTTCCCTTTGAATATCTGCGCCAATTTCCCGTAACGTCTTCTCCAACCCGTCATACCCCCGGTCGATGTGACCGATGTTCGTCACACGGGTAATACCCTCGGCTCCTAGTCCCGCGATAAGCAGCGACGCGCCACCCCGTAAATCAGTTGCCTCCACATCAGCGCCGTACAGCTTTTCGACACCGTCGACAATGGCAACCTTGCCCTCGACCTTGATATCGGCTCCCATCCGTGCCAGCTCACCGATATGCTTATAGCGGCTCTCAAAAATGTTTTCCACAAAGACGCTCGTGCCCTCCGCCACTGTACTGACCGCCATGATCAGTGCCTGTGCGTCGGTTGGAAATCCCGGATATGGTAAGGTACGTATCGTTTTGACCCCACGAAGCCGTCTGGATGCGTTGAGGTAAATACTATCCGGGTAGACGTTCATCCTGCATCCCATCTGCTCCAGGACCGGCGTAACAGCGTCAAAATGAGATGGAATACAACGATTGACGATAATCTCTCCGCCGGTGATAGCCGCCATGCACAAGTATGTAACCGTTACAATGCGATCCGGGATCACGGTATGCTCACAACCATGCAGATTCCTCACCCCATGGATCACAATCGTACCGCCGCCAGCACCAAGAATGCGCGCACCGCATTTGTTCAGGTATTGCGCTAAATCGATGATTTCTGGTTCCCTCGCCGCATTAACGATCACTGTATCGCCTTTTGCCAGCACAGCAGCCAACATGATATTTTCTGTCGCACCGACAGAAGGAAAGGATAACACAATCTTGGTGCCCTGTATTCCTCGTGCCGATACACTGCAATCAAGATAACCGTGCTCCTCGCGAATATCGATCCCCATCTGGCGCAGAGCAGACAAATGCAGATCGATCGGGCGCGGCCCAAGTTCACAGCCGCCTGGGAAACACAGCCTGCACCGTCCCAGTCGTGCAATGATAGCTCCTAAAAAGACGATGGAGGAACGCATTTCACGCATCAGGGTATCCGGCACCTCGAAATGCTCCAAGTTGGAGGTATCGACAACTACGCTGTTCTCCTCCCGGCTGATCCCACACCCCAGGTAATCCAAAATCATACAGGCCGCATCCACATCCGAGAGCGAAGGGCAGTTATGTAAAACACTCTGAGAGCCACACAAAATGGTCGCCGCCAACAGCGGCAGCGCACTGTTTTTCGCTCCGTGCACATCGACTTCCCCGCTAAGCCTCCTGCCTCCTCGCACCACGAATTTTTCCATATTTGTCACCCTTTCAGCGTAGGAATCCTACAAACATTCTTGCAAGATATCCTATGCATCTGAGGAAGGAAGGGTGAAAATTAACTCTTCCCATGCATCACGGCATCTATAACCGCATAAATCCGAGCATCGGTATCCGTGATGGCAAGCTTTTTCGCATTTTCCGACAATTCTCTAAGTCTGTCCGGATGATCACAAATCTCCTCAATTTGGCGGATCATCCATTGTGCTGTGACATCCTTATCCTCAATCACCACTGCTGCGCCATGGTTTTGCAACACCATAGCATTATGGTATTGGTGGTTTTCTGCAACATTGGGGGATGGTAGCAAAATAGAAGCTTTTCCTACCGCTTGCAGTTCGCTCAGCGTACTAGCGCCTGCTCGACAAATCACGAGATCTGCCGCCGCCATGCAGGTATCCATATTGTCAATATACTCCCTGACATCCAACTGCGGATACTGCGAAACATCGATACCCTTTTGTTCCAGCGCCGGCAAGAAAGTGTCTTTCCCCATCCTCCCATAACCGTGGATATGGTGGTAGCGGGCATCTTTACAATGCCAAGCAATCACGTCTGCCATGATTCGGTTCAGCGTCCCTGCGCCTAAACTGCCTCCGAAAGAAAGGATGCAGGGACGGCTGTCAAGATGCAGTTCTTCTCTGGCCTGTTGTTTGCTTTTCAGCAAAATCTCCCCACGAATCGGATTCCCCGTCACGACAGCCTTACATCCCGGAGCAAGATACTTCTTCGCCTCCTCTACCGGAAGCATCACACAATCAACATATTTCGACAACAGCTTTGTGGTCACGCCAGGATATGCGTTGGACTCATGGATAACGGTTTTTATTCCCATTTTGGCTGCTTTCCGCACAATCGGCCCGCTGACATATCCACCCGTACCAACTACTAAATCCGGACGAAATACCTTTATAATCTGCGCAGCACGGAAACCGGACGTCATAAGATATCCAGCCGCCTTCAAATTCTTGATGATGTCGTCCGGTGCAAAGCTGCGCTGGAAACCCAGCACCTTAATGGGAGCAAAATCATACCCAGCATGAGGAACTAGCCTGGCCTCCATTCCAAAAGGTGTCCCCGCAAACAGAACCTCGCTGTGTGGATAACGTTCCCGAATAATCCCGGCGATCGCCAATGCAGGATTGATGTGTCCCGCCGTACCACCGCCGGCCATGAGCACTCTCATCTACTTTCCCTGCCCTTCCTGTCTGATTTTGAGCGTCCGCTACGTTTTAATGACGGCTGCCTGCCGGGATATATTCAGCAGCACGCCCATCTGTAACAGCTGCATGACCAAAGCCGTACCACCGTAACTGAAAAACGGCAGGCTGATACCGGTATTGGGAATGGTATTGGTCACCACTGCGATATTAAGCAAAGCCTGCAAGCCAATCTGCACAGTCAGGCCGACGGCCATCAACATGCCAAACTTATCCGGCGCCTTGGAAGCAATATAAAAGCCGCGGAAACAGAACAACACGAACAACAAAATAACTACCATACCGCCGATGAAGCCAAGCTCCTCGCAGATAATGGAAAAAATGAAATCGTTTTGCGGTTCGGGCAAATACATATATTTTTGCCGTGAATTTCCTAAGCCAAGTCCCCAAAATCCGCCTGAACCAATAGTAATAAGCGACTGTACTGTCTGCCAGGTATCACCCTGCGCATCGGAAAAAGGATCCCTCCAAGACTGGATCCGCGCAAGAAAATAATCCACGCCTTTAAACTTGATGAGAATAATAACTACAGCTGTCAAGGCCAATAAACCGATGACCCCTACGATTACAATATGACGCAGACGAGTACCGCCAACAAACATAATGGTAAAACCGATAGCACATATCAGCAATGTTCCGGACAGATGCGGCTCCAGCATCATCAGTCCTGCCACCAGCCCCAAGATACACATAAAGGGAAGCATCCCGTAGCTAAACTTCTTCATCTTATTGTAATTGATTGAAATCATATAGCTAAACAGCACAATGACGGCGAACTTCATGACCTCCGAGGGCTGGAATTGTACAGGGAAGACAATCCATCGGCGTGCACCTTTGATCGGCGGCATGAATAGCACAATAATCATCAGAACCGTCGCGCCTGCGAAAATCCAGTATACCCAGCGCTTGAGGACATGATAATCAATCGTCGATACGAACAGCATACCGATGATACCCATGACTACGAATATCGCCTGCTTTTTGACATAAAAGAAGCTATCGCCTTCTTTATAATACGCAACCGCATAGCTGGCCGAGAAAAGCATCACCAATCCAAAGGTGAGCAGAATCAAAATCAGAATAAGGAAGGTCACGTCCATCTCACCAAAATGGAACAACCCCTTCAGCCCGCTCCAGCCGGCTTTCTTGCGCTTTTGCTTGGTCCGACCCTGCCGTACGGTCACCGTACCCCCGCTGCTTATCGAACGGCTGGCGTTTCCGGCATGCTGACCCGCCGGCACAGCGGAAGCATCCGTATGCGCCGTACTAACGGGACGGATCGGACGCTGAGAGGCGCTGCGAGAAGCGGCAGCATGTGCTTTACCGCCCTTTTTCTCCACCTGACCTTTTTTCCTTTTCTGCAATGCTTTCACCTCTCTCATCCAACCATATGAAACACAACTTACAGCCTCGTTGCCGCCACGATCGCTACCAGGCAAAATACCAGTGCAATCGCGGAAAAGACCGTCACAATTTTGACTTCTTTCCAACCGCACATCTCAAAATGATGATGAATCGGACTCATTTTAAAAATCCGCTTTCCTGTCGTCTTGAAACTAATGACCTGCAACACCACCGAAAGCGCCTCAACGATATATATTATTCCCACCAAAATCAAAATAGACGGCAGGTTTAATCCAAATGCGATGGCAACCACGCTGCCTCCGAGGAACATAGAGCCCGTATCCCCCATAAATACCTTGGCGGGATGGAAGTTCCACATCAGGAAGCCTAGGCAGGATGCTGCCAACGCCGTAGCGTATATTCCTATTCCGGTGTATTTGAGAATCGCACAAATCACCATGAAAGAAATCGCAGCGACAAAGGTGACCGAGCCGCACAGCCCGTCTACGCCATCAGTCAGATTGGCCGCATTCACCATGAAGACAATGAACAGCACCATCAGCGGATAGTAAAACAGCTTTAAATCAAACTGGCCCAACAATGGAATTGTCACGACGGTTGACTTGTCGCCGGCAAGATAGATCGTAGCCAGATAGGCACAGGCGATCAAAATTTGCAATACCATTTTCTGTTTCGCATTCAGTCCAAGGTTTTGCTTTTTCACCGCTTTGATATAATCGTCCATAAAACCGACAAAGGCGAACAGCAACGCCATGACAAAGCCTGCGATTAGCTTTACATTTTGCATATAGTTTTCAGATGTAAAATAATCCTGCTCTGTCGCGCTCAGCACCAAAAAACCAACCAATACTGCCACTATGGTACCACAAATAAAAAGGAATCCTCCCATAATTGGCGTTCCCTGCTTTGATTTATGCCATTTCGGACCGATATCCAGAATGGTCTGCCCGAAATGAATTTTTTTTAAAAAAGGGATCAGCCAAAATCCCATCAGCCAGGATACCAGAAAGGCCACAACCGCTGTAATTATCGTCACCATGTCCGCCACTCCCTAATTTACCATTTCCGCGCCCCAGACGCCCCGGATAATATCCTCCATCCGCATGCCACGGCTACCCTTAAAAAGGATCGTATCCCCTTTCGCTACGACCCCCTTTAAGTATTCCACAACCTTTTCCGGCTGTGTGAAATGTACGCCATATATGCCCTTAGCCTGTACCTCGTCCAGAATATAGCGACTATTCTCACCATAGCAAACGACAATGTCCAAACCTAAGTCCGCCGCTACAGCGCCGACCTCGCGATGATACTCCGGCGCGCGTTCCCCAAGCTCCAGCATATCACCCAGCACCGCGATCCGACGACGCTGGGTAGGCGTTGCAGACAGAACGTCTAACGCCGCCCGCATGGAGTCTGGACTTGCGTTGTAGCAGTCCTCGATGACCGTAATGCCACCGTAGGAGACTGTGTTCTGGCGCATCCCTGTACTTTGATAACGCAAAAGTCCCTCGACACATTCTTCCTGCGGCATATCACACAACAGCCCCACCGTAAATGCGGCGAGTGCGTTCCAGACATTATGTTTCCCAATAATCGGAATCTTTGCGTGAACGGTTTTTCCCCAATAAACAATATCAAACTCCGTATCCATGCCAGACTGCCGGATGTTTACAGCCCTGACCGCAGCGCTATCTGAATCGATACCGTAGTATATGATATCACGGTCGATCATATACTGCACGTTTTGCAACATATCGTCATCCGCATTCAGCAAAAGCGGTGCGTCCGGAGCCAAGCCATCCACAATCTCCAGCTTTGCCTTAAGGATATTCTCCCGCGAACCGAGTGTCTCAATATGGCTTACGCCAATATTGGTGATAATGCCAATATTGGGACGGGCCGCCTTTGACAGGCGGCTGATCTCCCCCAACTGAGACATCCCCATTTCAATGACCGCAGCCTGACAAGTCTTGTCGATATTCAGCAACGTCAAAGGAAGGCCAATGTCATTGTTCAGGTTTCCCTGTGTCTTCAGCGTATGATAACGCTGTCCGAGCACGGCGCCGACCATTTCTTTGGTGGACGTCTTTCCTACGCTGCCGGTCACACCAACAAGCGTCAAATCGAACAGCGTCCGATAATAGCCCGCAAGACGCAGCAACGCCTCACGGGTATCTGACACGTACACCGCCGGGCCACAGTCCACCTCGACGCTGCTCATCGCAGCAGCAGCCCCTAGTTCGAACGCACGGGGAATGTAGTCATGCCCGTCAAAGCGTTCCCCTTTCAGGGCGACAAAAAGACATCCAGGCTTGATGTTTCTGGTATCGGTACATACGCTGCTTACCTCACCGAAATATTCACATCGACCGCCAACAGCGTCAGATATTTGTTTGAGTGTCAGTTTTTCCATCAGTTATTTTGCCTCCGTATATGAATCAAAATGTTGCTTTTCAGATGAATAAATCACAACTATTATAGCAAATTCACTTTGCTTACGCAAGGCGCAATCCTGTCAGAACACCCAGAGGCCCGAATCTGCCCGACAATTTCAGCCAAGATCTCCCGCTCATCAAAATGCACAGTCCTTTCGTTTTCGAACACCTGATAGTTTTCATGGCCCTTCCCCGCAAGCACGATAACATCTCCTGCGCGCGCACTACATACCGCCTGCCGGATCGCCTCGGAACGATCCTCGCAGGCGATATGCGCCACACCGTTCCATTGTGTAAGACGGACGATCTCGTCGATGATAGCTTCCGGGTTCTCATCACGCGGATTGTCCGACGTGACGATTACCAAATCCGAATATGCTGCAGCAGCGTTTCCCATCAGGGGACGCTTACGCCTATCGCGGTTTCCTCCGCAGCCAAACACCGTAATAATCCGACCTTGAGCAAACCCCTTTACGCAGGACAGAATATTATCCATCCCATCCGGCGTATGGGCATAATCGCAAATGACAGTGATCCCGTCAAAAGTACCTATCACCTCGCACCGTCCGCTGACACCCGGACATTGTGCAATGGCCAACGCTGCCTCATCCCCTGGGATCCCCAGCACCCTACAAGCCGCATACGCCATTAAGGAATTATACACGCTAAACATTCCCGGCGTACAGAAGGAAACCATATCGCCACGCCCTTCTCGCATTCCTTGCGCGCAGTAATGCACACCCCGGGAGGATATTTCAATATCGGTTGCACGGTAGTCCACGTTTTTTTCCCGCACGCCACAGGTATAAAAGGGACTTTGCCCTCTCTCTACCAAACGCCTACCATACGGATCGTCCAAATTGACAATCCCCGCTGCACACCTATCAAACAAACGCCGCTTCACGGAGAAGTAGCTTTCCATATCTCCATGATAATCCAGATGATCCTGGGTCAGATTGGTAAAAATTCCAGCTTCATAGGAAAGTCCGAATACCCGTTCCTGTGCCAATGCGTGAGAGGACACCTCCATAACCGCATACGTACAGCCCGCGTCCGCCATATCATGCAGCAACCGCTGTAGTTCAAATGCATCCGGCGTGGTTTTCACCGCCGGAACCGCTTGGATACCGATACGGTTTTCCACCGTCCCGATGAGGCCGGACACCTTCCCACATCGCGTCAAAACGCGGTGCAGCAGTGTCGACACAGTCGTTTTGCCGTTCGTACCTGTGACGCCCACAATGTGCAGCTTGGAAGCGGGGTGTCCAAAATAATTCGCACAGGCAAGCGCGTATGCCTTTCTTGTATCATCACAGAGTAGCTGGCGCTCACCTAAATGCAAATCCCGCTGGGCGACTACACAAAGCGCACCACGTTCCAACGCTTCCTGCGCGAAAGAATGACCGTCCCTACGCAGCCCCTGGATACAAAAGAAGACATCACCCGGTTTCACATTGGCACTATCACATACAAGACTGTGTATGGTTTCGGTATTTAAACTTCCTGTTATTTGAACGTCTTGAAAAAGAGCGTTCAAATTCATAATAACAAGAATAATCCTTTCTCTCCCACAGGTTGATTCGCTGATCATGACTACTATTCTGAGGAGGTGACTTCTCCAAATGTTAAGGTAACAACTGTTCCGACTTCACATTTGCGCCCCGGTTCGATACTTTGGCTGACCACCTTGGCATCGACGTTGTCGGTGGGGTTGACGATTTTAATGTTTAAGTTCGCATTCAATAGATCGATATTTGCTTCAGAAGCACTCTTTCCCTTGACATCCGGTACCTCCACCTGCTCCGGCGCCGTACTGTCTGTATACAGATACACAGTGCCATCGATTGGCATTACGTTACCGGATGTCGGGTATTGCCGAAGAACTGTATCACCTTCTCCGACGACTTTACACCGAATTCCCTGTGCCGCCAGATATGAACTGGCTGTCATTGGCGACTGGCCCACCACATACGGAACGGTCGCTTCCATTTCAGCAAGATCTTCCTCGGAATATTCCGGTTGGATGCCTAAATAAGGAAGTGCATCCTGCAGTACTGCGGATACAACCGGAGATGCTACCGTACTGCCATAATAATCGTCGCCCATTGGTTCGTCTACCATAACAAGAATAGCGATCTCAGGATCGTCTGCCGGTGCAAACGCCGCGAAAGACGCAGTGTAAGGTGTTTTTTCTGTTTCCGCCGCATTCCGATCCAACTTTTGAGAGGTGCCACTTTTTCCGCCGATGCGATACCCTTTGATATAGGAATTACTTGCACCATTTGCTTCTACCACATACTCTAAGGCCTCACGCATCACTTTTGAAGTTTCTTCTGAAATCACCTGTCGTTTAACCTGTGGCTCAATATTTTCCACAACATTTTGCTCCGAGTCTACGATCTGCCGTACAATATAAGGCTGCATCAGCTTGCCGCCATTGACCACCGCACACATAGCTGTTATCATTTGTAAAGGGGTATACTTGTTAGACTGGCCGAACGAGCAGCTAGCAAGCTCAACTGGCCCATACTGGCTTTCTTGTCCATATATGAAGCTTTGTTCTTCACCCGGCAAATCAATACCCGTACGTTCCGTAAAACCAAATCCTTGCAAGTATTTGTAAAAGGTCGACACACCCAGCGTCTGCCCCAATGTAATAAACGCCGGGTTGCAGGAATGGGCAAGTGCTTCCTGAAAATTTTGCGCGCCATGGGCACGGGGATATGTCCAGCATTTCATCGTCGTCCCTGCAATGGTAATCATACTACGGCAGGTAAAACTCCAGTTGTCCTCAACAATATTTTCTTCCACTGCGGCTGCTCCGGTAATCATCTTGAAAACGGATCCCGGCTCATACAGCTCGGTAATCGCCTTATTTTTCCATTGTGCTTCCCGCGCATTGCTCAGTGCCGTTTTCCGTTCCGTCTCGTTCTCGATCGCGTCGATTGCTGCCTTGACTGTCGGGTCGCTGATCTCATAAGGATTATTCAGGTCATAATCACCCTTGGTTGCCATCGCCAGCACCGCACCTGTGTTGACGTCCATAATAATGCCACACGCCCGGTTGTTGACGTGATGCTGGGTAATAACGGTTTCCAGATTTTTTTCAAGAAAATGCTGTAACGCCTCATCTATCGTCAGCACAAGACCGTTACCGTCCTGCGGTTCGTACAACTTTTCATAGCGGTAGGGCATATCGGTTCCCCACGCGTTTTTAGCGGAAACAATTCGCCCCGGCGTACCCTCCAGCACGTCGTCGTAATATGCCTCAAGCCCATACAGACCTTGATTGTCGTCACCTGTAAATCCGATGACATTCGAGGCAAAACTCCCCAAGGGATAATAACGTTTACTATCCTCAAAAAGATAAATACAAGAAAACTTATTTTCCTGGGCAAAGGCACGCACTTCATCCGCTACCGGTTTCTCGACGCGTTTGGATACATACTCAAAATAATTGTTTTTTTTCGTTTTTTCCAGTATGGTCTCCTCATCCATATCCAGGATTTCCGCCAATCCTTTGGCAATCGCCGCACGATCCTCTTCCTTGATGTCGTTAGGAGAAAGGACGACGTTCCACACCGTAGCGCTTTTTGCTAGCTCCTTCATGTTGGTATCATATATCGTCCCGCGTTTGGGATTAATCTGCATATCACGCAGCTGCTGGTTTGTCGCCTTTTGCTGATAGAATTCGTTATTGCTCAACGCGATGCTGCCCAAGTTGAAGACAACAATACAGAAGCCGATGGCGAGCAGCGTAGCGATGACCATATTAAGCCGCCGTTTCATTTTCAGGGATGGACCTGTTGACATTGCGCACCTCCGATTCCAGGCATGATCCGTCCTGCCTTGTTGAAAAAATAAGAGTTAAGATCCCGTCTCAACCCTTATGCTCACCTTTATTGTTATATCTATTTTTCTAAAAGCCGATATATTCCCTAAACTCTTCGAATTTTCTGACCAGCATGTCCCAGAAAGACTCTTCTTTCTCTTCTTCCTGCACAGTTTCTGCTGGTGGAACTGTCACATAGTCCTTCTGGGCGGCGTTCATCTTAACCAAGTCTAGCTCATTCAGCGCGTACTCCTCCACATTGTCGAGCGACAACTTGCTGTCTAACTCCGACTTTAACCGGACGCCCTCGCTCTGCAACTCCTCAAGCGTTTCGTTGGAGGTAGTGATCTGATCGCCTACCTCTGTTAAGACAGCACGGCTATACAGCAATGCAGAACATACCGCTACTACTGTTATCAGGACGCCTACTGTCTTTACCATCAAACGGGAATTTTTCTTCTGTGGATTCCGTACAACCTTTTTGATTGGCTGCTGATCCACTTGCTGCGCAGCGTTATCGAAATATTCTAGCTCATACGCTGCGTTTGTCCGCTTGCGCGCTGTGTTGTCCAGGGCCATGACGTATATTTTCCTCCTCTGTCATTTTTATCGCCTGACTTGTTTTTCCTGACGCCTTATGGAAGGCGCCGTACAATTCTTAATTTCGCGCTGTGGCTGCGCGGATTTTGTTTCAACTCTTCCAAAGAGGCCTCCATCGGCTTTCGCATTACCAGTTCAGCTCGCGGTTTTTTACCACAGACACAAACAGGAAAATCCGGTGGGCATTCACACCCGCGGCACCAGGAAGCAAACCGCTGCTTCACCATACGATCCTCCAGCGAATGGAAGGTAATCACAGCAAGACGTCCGTTATCCCGCAAGCTGTCAAAGGCGCCATCCAATCCTTCAGACAGGGCCTCAAGTTCCTGGTTCACCGCCATCCGGATCGCCTGAAACGATCGTTTGCATGGGTTCTTATCCCTTCGCACCGCCGCCGGAACATTCGCACGGATAATGTCTGCCAGTTGAAGCGTTGTCCGGATAGGAGCATCTGTTCGGGCACGCGCGATTCCCTTAGCAATGGCATATGCGTACCTTTCTTCTCCGTATTCGCGCAGGATCCGTGTTAGCTCAGACACCTCCCACGTGTTCACCACTTCCTCAGCAGACAGCCCGGATTGGCTCATACGCATGTCAAGAGGCGCGTCGCTTTGATAGGAAAATCCCCTTTGCGGCGTATCCAACTGATGAGAGGAAACACCGAGATCCAGCAGTACGCCGTCCACACCTTCGATCCCGCGCGCTGCCAGAACACTGCCGATTTGGCTATAATTCGCCTGCACGACCTCGGCGGGATACCCTTTCAGACGATCTCTTGCGGTTTGAACTGCGTCCGGATCTTGATCAATACTGATAAGCTGTCCTGTTGTCAACCGCCGCGCAATTTCCAGCGAATGCCCGGCACCTCCCGCTGTCCCGTCAACGTATATCCCGTCAGGACGGATGCAGAGCCCATCCACCACCTGCTGAAGGAGCACCGGGATATGATGAAATTCCACGGCAATCCTCCTTTGCTTCCACAAGCGCTAAAACCCCAGCTCTTCCATCGCGCTTTCAATCGCTTCTCCGGACAATTCACTGCAGATCTGTTCCCATCTGTCACGGTTCCAGATTTCTGCGCGATTGGAAACACCTGCTACAACCACATCCTTATCCAAGTTTGCGTATTCGCGCAGATTGGCCGGAATGAGCACTCTTCCCTGTTTATCCGGCTGCGCTTCGCACGCCCCGGTAAAAAAGAAGCGCTGTAAGCCGCGCCCCTTGGAAACAGGCATTTCCTTTATCTTGTTTTCCAAACTTGTCCATTCATTCATGGGCAGGACCCATAAACAGTTATCAGGCCCTTTGGTGATCATAAAACGTTCGCCAAGATCCTCCCGTAAACGGGCGGGAAAATTCATACGCCCTTTTGCATCAATGTTCGGGCTATATTCGCCAATCAGCATTTTCCACCGCCTACCTAAACGACAAAGAAGCTGAAATCTTTTTTGAAAGGCGTTTTCAGCTTCCCTTGACTCACCACTTTACCCCACTTTTAACCACTTACATAAGTATTATAACCACTTCCCATGAAAATTGCAAGTGCTTTCCCAGATTTTTTACACAGGTGATTCTTTCCAACGTTTTCTATCCTACAAAAACTAAATCTGATGTCGAAACCGAAAACAAAAAATCCTGGTAATGTCATCACAATACCAGGATTTTAAATAGCTTCCGCCCGTTACATCGATTTTAAAATTTCACAACAGGTCTGACAAATCCAACAGTTGCCCAGCTTCCGTAAGTGTTCTCTTCCCCCACAACTACAACAACGGGGCGTCAATCGCCTAAGGATGACCGATTCATTTTCTTTATCCAACAAAACTGAAACTTCAACATTTTCCTCTAAATGCAGATATTGTCTATATTCGGACGGTATCACTATTCGCCCAAGCTTGTCCACTTTTCGTTTGATCCCTTCATTTCTTACCATAAAAGCACACCATCAACGCTTCCCTACGTACGAGTCGCGTCTCTCCCCTCATTATCTTATCGGATTCTCCACCTCTTAGTGCCACAAGTTCTCCAAAGCCCTACTCATTCCGTGAAAAATCTTAGAAAACACCATTTCGTTTGCGTAACGATTGCCTTGTTGGGCATCCTATTGATCCACAACCATTGTCCCGTTAAATTCAGAATCTTGCTTTCCGAATATGTACACCGACTCAACAAGTTCCAGCCCCATATTTCGCCGTGAATGTAAATAACACCTTTCGTTTCATCATTCAAACTGCTGCTGTGCAAAATATCTTCCATATTATACATCCGTTCGGGCGATGCGTCAAGCGCTCTCCCATTCGCTATGTTATCATTTAAAATATGTAAATATATGGAGGTTTTTCCCATGTCCATTTACCACTACCCAAGAATTCGAGCTTTACGGTTAGGCGCTGGCATGAACCAGAAGGAACTGGCCAAGCTTTTATCTACTACACAGCAGCAGTATAGCCGGTATGAGAAAGGTCAAAGAGAAATACCCGTACATCATCTGATAACACTGGCCCGGTTCTACCATACAACAACTGATTATCTGTTATCACTTGAGGACTAATGTTGCCGTACCTTTGACCACCGGCTGATGGCTGGCTGTATCACGTCCATCACCAGGCAAGAGAGGTAGGAATACGTCATGTATTACCAACGAATCAGGGATTTACGTGAAGACAGCGATCTCTTTCAGAAAAATATCGCCTCCCTACTAGGCACCTCAATCCAGCAGTACAACAAATACGAACTCGGCATCCGAGAAATACCCTTGCAGCATTTAGTAACTTTAGCGGTCTTTTACCGTACGACAAGCGACTATATCCTCGGGTTGACCAATAAGCGCTCCCTTCCCCTGCACTATTCCCGTCCTGCTCACATCAATTACGCTATATGCATGGTGACGCTCCACAGGCGGATTTTTCTACACCGCAAGCGTCTTGGTATGAAGCAGTCTGATATCGCCCAACATCTTCAAACCACACAGCAAGTTTACAGTCAGTATGAACGTGGGAAAAAGAGCCTCCCGTGCCACCATCTCAAACACCTTGCACAGATGTTCGGCGTTACGTCGGACTATCTGCTCGGCTTGGATGGAATACAGGATGACCAGCTGATGTAAGATCGCATTTCATCGCTATGCATACTCGTCAGAAAGATAGTTTGCATAACGATCTGTTGTATCTCCACAGAAGGATACAACGACATCAGGAGCAACCGCTTGCCGCAATAGGCTTCCGGGAAGAAATCGTATGACAATTTTCCCGTCAACTCCGCTTCTGCCGGAAACCAGATAGCAATCGCCATACCTACGTATTTCCAATCTGATACAGGAAATTCAAACCAGTAAAATCTTGGTTAATAAATAGTGATCAATATTGATGCCAAAAACGCTGGATATCCAGCTGCACCAGCTCTTTCCGCTTATTTGATTTTTATTTGCACTTGATTTCCTCAGTGTAATTATACTGCTATAGTCGTATTTATTCAACTATAGTCTGTTAATTTTTCCTACTATAGCGGATAAAATATCAACAATAGAAGCATCAACCGGTAAAGCTCTGCTGGACTGCCATCTCTCCCACACTGTCTTTGACCGGTCCCATGTAGAGGAATCTGCGACACAAACGGAGGAAAAAAGAAAGGTATGGAGCGGCGTATGAATAGTGATCTGTTGCATGATATGGGGAAACGTCTCCTCGAACGGCGCAAACAGCTACGCATGACGCAGGAAGAGGTAGCGGAAAAAGCCGAGGTCACTGCACAGATGATTTCTACAGCGGAACTTGGAAAGAAGGCCTTGCGTCCGGAAAATATCATTAAGCTCTGTTCTGTGCTGGAAATCAGTACGGACTACCTACTGACAGGAGAAATATCCCAAAAGGATCTGAGCCTTCTGAACAAAAAAATATCTCGTCTGAGCCGGGAGCAGTTCCGTCATCTGGAGGATATCATCAACAGCTTTTTAGCCGTATGTCAATAACGAAACGAATAAAATTTCATCGTTTGACCTTTTTGCCTTCTGATAAAAACGCGATGGCCATCAGAATCCGGAGGATGATAGAATGATTTCTTAAGAGGAATATCTGAAAACCCCCTGTGCAACACTCTCCATACCTTATTGGAAATCCAAAACAGCCGCTATGCCAAGTCATATGAAAATTGTCCACGACAGCATGCTTTCACCGCAATACTTGCAGGCATACCAGGATGAAACATATTTTCGTCTGTTCCACGACCTTCATCATATCGCACCTGCTGCATGCAAAGGTTACCAACTGGTCACGGCCACAGAAAGGGACTTCGGAACAATCGCCTGGATCATCAATCAGTCCTATACAGATTTGCAGGTCAGCCAGCCAACGGTGGAAGAATGGACCCAAACGCCAGCATACAACAAGGATTTATGGGTTATGGTTTCTGACAAAAGTACCGGAATGTGCGTTGGATGCGGGATCGCCGACTACGATTCCGAGGCCAGGGAAATGGCTTTGGAGTGGATCCAAGTGCTCCCAGCCGAAAGAAATAAAAAAATCGGACAATGTATCGTAAATGAATTACTAAATAGGGCGAAATTGTATGCCAAATTTGCAACTGTCTCGGGGAAAACGGATAATCATACCAACCCGGAACGGCTTTACAGGAAAAGTGGTTTCACTGGTAATGATATTTGGCATGTGATGCGAGAATAAGCAGAAACGTGTCAGGAGATTGCTTGGAGCGATCCAACACCTCTTATGGGGAAAGTGTCTCTGTACGGAGGAGCTGGAGTCAAGCCCTAGAAGGGCATCGTACCGGCAAGCCTCTCAAGAGGCACTGAAAAGATCTACCACTTGCATCACTTGCCCCACAACCCGTAAACGGGCCTTTGCGTACTAACACAGCTTTTCTTATGTAGCAAAATTGCTGTTTATATCTCGCTTCGCTCGGTACTTGAATCTAATGTTTATTTAATCTCCACAGCCGAGCCGGGGGGGCTTGTTGTGCTAAAGCATTTAAAAGGACAAGCCGGAAAAGAAGGGAAGATTCTTTTCCGGCTTGTTTTTGCTCCATAACGTACCAAATTTGGCCAGGCGAGCTGCTTTTCCTTGATTCATTTCATCCAATCCTGCCTGAATCGATGTCATTGCAAATCTATGTACACATACCGCATCTGAAATGACTATAGCGTTATTTTTCCCACTGCTGTTGCAGTCACTGTGGTTTCCAACAAGATCGATCCCCGCACGGCTGTTTGGGTGTCCATCACGGTACCGTTGTGTTCTTGCGACTCCACCCGAATGGACACCTCTCCGACCGCACCACGCCGAACCGCTTCATCACAGGCGGCACGTCGTGCTGCGTCCTCCGCAACGGCCAACGCCTCTTCATAGTCTTCCATGACGACACCTCCATCTGGTGTAACAACGGTATAGCCTTCAATCGCCATGGATTCATAGTTAGGACGAATGGTCACCGTATGCGCCGCAACAACGTTGGACACCACCGCACCAACCGCATTGGCAACGCCCGCGTTCTCCGGCACAACACACCGCACGGCTAACGCTTTTGCCACATCCGGCAAGAAGACATGGATCGGCGCACCAATCCCAACGAGGCTGAATTTTGTCTCAACACGACAGGCGAAGGCGCCCGGCTGGGTATCACCGGCAATAAACCTGTCGAACTGTGCATCAATCAGATGCATCAACCCCTCATCGACGCCATTCTTTTCATAATATTTGTCTGACCTCTCCAGCATCACCCGTACTAAATTTCGGTACATCGTCTTCTTGACCCCTTGGTAAATCTGCTCGCAGAGCTGCTCAACCGACAGATCCATTCGACGTGCAAGCACTTGCGCGCACAACCGTGCAGCTTCCGTGTCAAATTGATCAAAATCGCCCTTGATATGCATCGCGTCGGTCGGCGTCAGCCCGCAGCGCAAGATAGCCCCATGTTCCTCCAGACGTGTCAAATTCAGCGAATAAGGGGAGGTGTCTGTCGCTTCACACAGATCGTACAGGTTGAGCACTCTGCCGTTCAGCGCACGGCTGACACGGCGTTCCACATCGGTGTAGAATGAATCTTCGGACACATCCTTTAACGATAGGAAAAACTCGTGTAACGGAAAAGAGGATAGTTTGCCTTCCTCCCAAAGCGCCCGTAACTTGTCCTTTACCTGCGGATAACGCATCGCCGCAATGGAAATCGGCAGCACCCTTACCGGGCCAAGACAAATTTCTCCGTTTTTATCCAGCCATACCCGGCTGTCCCCTCCCAGGCCGAAGGTGTCGATATAGACCGACTTGACAAAGGTTCGCCAACTACCAACATTGACGCCATTCTCAGCCTTCTGGGGAACGCCATCCTCTACGATTGCAATGTCAGTTGTCGTACCTCCCATATCGACGACCAGGCAATCCTTCTCCCCTGTCAGCTTAATCCCACCGACCACGCTGGCTGCGGGGCCGCACAACAATGTTTCTACCGGTTTTTCACGCGTCATTCCCTGCGACATCAGCGTCCCATCACTGCGAACGATTACCACAGGAGCCTGGATCCCTAAGCGTTGTAGCGAGACGGTGATCGCACGGAGAAACTCTTCAATAACAGGTACCAGTCGCGCATTGAGCAGCGTACTTGCGCCACGCTTGATATAGTTCAAATCGGAGAACAGTTCGTGACCACAAATGACGGTCTTTCCTGAAAACTTCGCGAGGCGACGCTTCGCTTCCCTCTCGTTCGAGGGATCCTGCATGCCACGGTATTCGACAACTGCGAATGCGTCTGTCGACTGCGCAACCGCCGATGCTTGTTGCATCATACTATCCCAATCCGGCGTGGTAGTCTTATCCGCATCCCCACTAAGGCCGCCTTCTACAAAACAGATTTCATCCGCAGGAGGCAAACCGTAACTTTCTCCTGTCTCCCGCACCACCGAAGGATAACCTCCGATAAAGATCAGCTGCGCTCGCCCCCCGCGACCTTCCACGCAGGCGTTAGTAGCCAATGTCGTGGACAACGACACCAATTCCACCTGGTGCAGCAACTGCGGGTCAAGCTGCGATAGCGCACCAAGAATCCCTTGAGACAGGTCCTCCTTTGTCGTCATCGACTTCGCCGCGCAAACAATTTGATTCGTTTCGAACTGGTAGATCACCGCATCTGTATAGGTGCCGCCGGTATCGATCCCCAAACCGTACTTCATTGTGTCATGCCGCCTTTCTTTTCGTATCTGTCTTTTTAGCAAGTTTCAAGCAAAACTTGCGTCATTGTCAAACATTCCTTGCTTTACTATCTCCAAACGAGATGCTATGATAAACACAGCGATCAGCCATGCTACTCACTATACAACATCATTCATTGTAGGAGCCGGCTACCATTGCTGTCAAGGAAATATTTTGTCCTTTTCGGTAATTTTTGATCTTTTTTTCGTAATCCTGAAAATGCTTGACAGTAAAACAATGTTATGTTACAATGGCTTTAGTAGAACAAAACATTGTTACGAAAGGAGGCTTGCTGCTGTGCTTATCTCCAAAAAAGAGCTTTTACAGGAAACTGGTATCTCCTATGGACAGCTGTACCGATGGAAACGCGAAGGGCTCATTCCTGAAGAATGGTTTATCAAGCAGCCCTCCTTCACCGGACAGGAGACCTTCTTCCCCCGGGCTAAAATGCTCAACCGGATTCACGCTATTCAAGAACTGAAGGAAAAGTACTCCTTAGAAGAGCTGGCAAATATTCTTTCCCCCGAGAGTACGCAAAAGAACTTTCTTGCGGACAATTTGCAGGTATTAGAAGAAATCGATCCCGCCCTAATCCCATCGTTTTTGGATGGTTTCGGTAAAACGAGTTTCCACTATATCGACATCCTGCTCATGGTTACCCTATCGGAACTGAAAAAACAATTTAATATACCAAACGAACAAATTGCCGCGCTGGTTCAAGGCATTTCTTCATGTAGTAATCATATCAGATCCAGCAGCTATATCTTTCTACTGCTTCAGTGTGCCAATACTTTTTACGCTTCGATTTATCGGGAAGGAACAGAAGTATATATAGACAGCCGGTTGCGCGTGATAGAAAAAGTACTGCTTAATGATGTGTCCAGCCGCCTGAAGGTTAAATACCGTAAAGGGTTCCCCTTTCGTTTTAGCGACGATGAGCCGCCCGCGAGCAAACGGCGCACCCCAGTTTAACAGACAACAATAGATTAACTATTAAAAGTCAATCCCCAAAAGGATGGTAGTGGCGAAAAAGATG
>CAMMMX010000032.1 GCA_946498095.1 uncultured Clostridia bacterium | reverse complement strand
AGCGTACCAATACCGCCAAATGGGACGAAAAAACAAAGCGCTGGAAAATTAATGTCCAGAAGGACGGCCGGCGGCGTTCATTCTATTCTTCCACTCCTGGGCGCAATGGGCAGCGGGAGGCAAATCGAAAGGCCGATGAATGGCTGGATGAGGGAATTGACAACGGGATTGTACGTGTAAATGATATGCTGGATAAGTATCTCATTAAAATCGAGAATACCACATCAAAAAGCAATTTAAGGAAAGAAGAATATCATGTATCATTTATCCGCAAAGAGATCGGGCACAGACGCGTTTCTTCTGTTACGGAAAACGACTTACAAAGTATCATTGATAACGCTTACCGTCATAAGGATAAAGAGACCGGGGAAATAAGAGAACTGTCTAAAAAAACTTTAATGAACATAAGGGCGACTATAACGGCCTTTATGAAATTTTGTCGAATGGAAAAAGTGTCGACACTGCGCCCTGAATCGATTACCATACCTAAATCAGCCCGATTCAAGGGCATCGAAATATTACAGCCTGAAAGCCTTAAAATCCTTTTTACTTGTGACACTGTGATATATCGCGGAAAACGTGTTTTTGACGATTATATCTATGCATATAGGTTTATTGTACTCACCGGACTGCGCCCCGGAGAGCTGCGCGCGCTTGAACGTAAAAACATAAAAGGGTATCAAGTAAACATTAATGGAGCTATTAACAGTTACAACGAACATACCCAAGGAAAAAATGAAAATGCCATCCGCGGATTTTTTATGACGGATATCGCCAAAGCCACTATTGAGGCACAAATGAACATGAACCCCAATTCGGAGCTTGTATTTGATATCGCGTCTACTTCTACATTTAGGCACAGATGGACACGTTATTGCGAATCCAACGAAATCCCACCTACTTCTCTCTATGCCCTGCGTCATACTTTTGTGTCCGTGGTCAAAAAGCTGCCAGAAGGCGAAGTGAAACCCATTATAGGGCATTCTAAAGATATGGACACCTTTGGAACATATGGGCACGAGATAAGCGGAGAACAACAGCAAGTCGCTGAAGAAATTAACTCCTTATTTGTCAACTTGATTTCAGAAAGTGTGGTCAAAAGTGTGGTCAACAAATAAAATAAACGCCGTAGATTCAGCATCTACGGCGTATTTTTTGGTGGAGGCGGCGGGAGTTGAACCCGCGTCCGAAAAACCTTTGACTAAGCTTTCTCCGGGTGCAGACCGTCGTCAGGGTTCCCGCGGGACGTGACGGCGGACAGACAGTCGCCCCGCGGTAGCCTATCGTACATTACCTGGGACTAGGCACCCCCAGGCAACGTTCACCACTCATTGGACATCCAGCCGCGTCCGTGGTCCCCCACGGCCAGACGTGCCGCTTTAATTAAGCAGCAAAAGCTAACTGAGAATTATTATTCTTAGCGTTTATATTTAGGTGCGACTTTTTAAGAGTTTTCGCCCACTCTACCCGCTTACCTAGCCTCGGATTCCCCGTCGAAACCTTTACGCCCCCAAAGGACCGGTACAGGGGACCGGTTCATAATTTTTTGGAAAGGCATGCCTTCCTGCCCGGACGTCATTCTTTCTGCTTAAGCCAGCGTACGGCGTCCTCGACCCAGTGCGCGCACCAGGGGATGTTCTGCCGCTCATCGCCCGATGTCTGAGGATTTGCCAACGACAAGCCATGATCGCCGCGCGGATAAATATGCATCTCTAATGAGACGTGATACTTACGCAGCGCCTGTGCAAACAAAAATGAATTCTCCACCGGCACCGCCCCATCATCATAGGTATGCCAAAGAAAGGTGCGCGGTGTATGCGGCCCGACATGCTTCTCCAGCGACACAGTATCCAGCTGCCGCTGCGACGGCTGCTGCCCCAGCAGACATTCGAAGGAGTAGCGATGGGCGAAGTCACCAGCGGTCACCACCGGGTAGCATAAAAGCAGTGCGTCCGGCCGGTACACTTCGCAGTCGCTGACGGCAAAATAATCCTGTACAGTCTTGCTATTCCAGAACACACCCAACGACGCGGCCAGATGCCCGCCAGCGGAGAATCCGCAAACAGCGACCTGCCCTGGGTCAACGTTCCATTGTACGGCGTTTTTCCTGACAAGTGAAACCGCTTGACACAGCTGGAGCAACTGGACCGGGAACCGTGCCTGTGGCTGCTCCTGGACGGTAGAATAGCGTAGCACGAAGCAGTTGAAACCTTCAGCAAAGAAACGCAACGCCACCGGCTCCGCCTCCCGGTCGGAGGTGAAGCAGTACGCACCACCAGGACAAATCAGAAGCGCCGGTCGCGGAGAAATGGGAATTTCGCCGGACTCGCTATGGACGTAGCTGTAAAGCTTGGCCTTACAGTCGGCCGATACGCCTACGCGCTGACCGTCGACTGTGATATCAAACACTTCATGCAGCATCAAACCCCCCCTAACCAATCTGGCGGTTTTTCATCGCACGATCGATTTCCCGTTTGGCGTCCCTAGCAGCCATGTCTTGGCGTTTATCATGCAGCTTTTTGCCCTTACACAGCCCTACTTCCATCTTGACACGGGATCCACTGAAATACAACGACAAAGGCACCAGCGTCACACTGTCCTGTTTCAGCAAGCCTAGCAGACGCATAATCTCCTGCTTGTGCATCAGCAACCGGCGGACGCGCATCGGATCCTTGTTGAATATATTGCCCTTCTCATAGGGGGAAATATGCATGCCCTTGACAAAAAGTTCCCCGCCGTCCACGGAGCACCAGCTGTCCTTGAGGTTGACGCTCCCCTGCCGGATCGACTTTACCTCGGTGCCCGACAGCTCAATCCCGGCCTCGTAGGTTTCCAGGACAAAATAATCGTGCCGCGCCTTTCGGTTGACGGCGATCGTCTTTCCGCCAGGCATCCTTTTCCCCCCTATCTATGCCATAAAACAAACATGAATTTATTATATCAGGTTTCCGGTGTAAAATCAAGCCGACCTAGGCCTTTCCCAGTTCAAAGGAGACAGGGATGGATAAAATACCTGCAATTTTATGGAATATCAGTTCTTATCCAGAAACGGCCAGCCTGTCCTTATGCTTTTCGGCAAACCGACGGCGTTTCCAGCCACACCTATCCGGAACTGGATCCCGATTTTCCCTCCCCGTCCTGCACGGTAAGCCCGACTTGGAGCGCGAGGTTTCGGCGCAGCGGCTTAGGGCCCCGGAAACCGAAAGCGCGTCCGGGCAGCAGCATGTCGATGGACTCCTCCTCCACAAAAGGGACAATCTCCCTGCGAAACGCCAAGATAGGCGTCATTTCAGCGCGACGGTTCACCGGGCACGCTTCCTGGCAGGCGTCGCAGCCCCAGATCAGCGGATGCTGGGCAACCAGCGCCGCTTCCTGCGGGGATAACTCCTGCTTTTTCTGTGTCAAGCGAGACAGGCACAGCTGCCTCTGCCTCCCCTCCCCGCTGAGACAACCGCCAGGACAGGCAAGCGCACAGGCGCCGCAACCGGAACAACGCGTCGGTGGGGAGACCTCCGCGCCGATGTCCAAATCCGTGACAATCTCCCCCAGAAAGACATAGGAGCCGTATCGGGCGGTCAGCAAAAGCCCATTTTTGCCCACAGCTCCCAGCCCGCACAGCGACGCCGCATAGACCTCCGGGATAGGTGAATTATCGCACAGTGGGACAAACTGCTTCTCATAGCGTGTCCGCAGCGATGCAGCCAGGTACTCAAGGAACGACATGACCACCGTATGGTAGTCGGGAACGATGGCATAGCGGGACAGGTTGCGTACCTGCCCTTTGTCTAAGGGAACCAAGTACGGGAAGGCGAACATCACCACACTTTTTGCCTGCTGCGGAAGACGCGACTGCGCGCGGCAGGGAATCAAACGGTTGGACAACGGCTGAAAAGGGCACACACCGAAAGGGATATCCCCCTCTCGTCCAGCGTCGACCAAGCCATACCCAGCCATTGCTGACAGGATTTCTTCTTTTAGCTGCTGCGTCATCGCTTTTCCTCCCATGAAAAGAGGCGGAAAAGGGGGCCTGTCCACCGAAGCCCATCCTTTCCGCCTGTAAAAACGGCGTCCTGCGTGGTGTTCATCCCAGCCCGCAGTCCGAATAATCCTTCCAACGTTCCTGATATGCCTTGTAGGACAGGAACCGGAACGCGATATAGGAAATCAACGCACACAAGCCCGCGAGCGTCACGATCACCGGAAAAACACCGCGCAGAGCTTTCCTTTCCGGCTCCTCGTTCTGATACTGGCAGCAGCTACGATGCATATGCCCTCACCTCTTTCGTTTGTTAGGATAAGTATACAAAATCCTGTCCCTTTTGTCAATCGCCCTTTGTAGATCCCCCCCCTTTTTCGCAGGAGTTGTATCTTGTGGACTCCAATACCCCATTGCAGACGTCCATGCGGTACGATAAGATAGAATTGGTGAAATGAAATTCGCGGAGGGAATCCGGATGGACTGGATCGGGGAAGTTCAGTTGAAACTTAAAAAGAAGAATCAAGTTCTGTTTGCGAAAGATTCGGCATTTTTGCAGGATGTGATGGTTCTGTTTCAAAATCAAAACCATCGGGTGATGGCACTATGGGCGTTTGATTTGGCGGAAGAATCGGTTGAACAACTGAAAGCAAAATACCCGGATGAGAAGCGGCCGAGGCAAGCCTTGGAAGCCGCCCGGGATTGGGCATGTGGAAAAATCAAAATGCGTCTCGCACAACGGAAAATACTGGACTGCCATGCTTTTGCAAAAGAAACTGTCAGGAAGGAAGACGCCGCAATCTGCCATGCCATCGGACAGGCCTGCGCAGTGGTACATACCGCCGGGCACGCAATCGGGTATCCGGTATACGACCTCACTTCTATTGTTTATCAGCTTGGGATCGAAAATTGCATCGAAGCAGTTGAAGCGAGGAAACAGGTGTATAAGGACAAGCTGCTGTATTGGAGCCAACATGTAAACATGTATCAGGGCGAATGGGCAGAATTTATGCATAAATAGCGTCCATTTTCTGTCCGTTTCGAGGGGGAGCAAAAAGCACCTCATATGGGACAAGGTAGTTGCAGCTCCATCCCCTTTTTGTCGTCGAAGATCCTCGGGAAACCGCTCCTACTGGACGGAAGTGAATGCTGCTCCTGCTATGAGGGCGTGACAAATTCTGCCCGCTCTACTTCCCCGTTTGCGCTATAGGAGACAAGCAGGTATTCTGCTTTCCCTTCCCGCTTCCATACATCCTCCCCCACGCCAATGGTGTCGTCCGGCGTGCCCCAGGCACTGATCAGCTGCGCACGCCGGTAACCGACAAGCCCTTTCGGATCGTCCTCCTCAAGCGCTTCCAGCGCCGGAAGGTTCTCCCTATCTTTCGTCTGCTGGAATGCGTACCGCCATCCTATCCACGCAACAGCAACGACGGCAAGAAATACAAATAGATGCCGCACCTTCTTTTTCATGGTGTGCGTATCCACCTCCGCTCGATAAAAAAATTGCCTTCCTCTGGGATCTATTTTTCTTATTTTACCAAATCGATCCGCCCTCCGCAAGACCCCTGCCAAAAGAGGGCGGCTGTCAACGTCCTAAGCCTCTCCCTGCCAGCGCGTCTGAATTGACTTTTCTCCCGTAAATATGGTAAAATAGAAAATGTATGCCGGATTTTGTCATGGGATGCGAGGCTACGCTGCCCGTGCAGGAAGGATGGTGGTCCGAATGGATCGGAAAAAGCAGGCCGATATGGTCACGGAAAGAATGTACGCGCATTATCCCAACGCCGTCTGCGCGTTAGAATACCAAAAACCGCACGAGCTACTCATTGCAACGAGACTGTCTGCACAATGCAAGGACGAGCGCGTCAACTTGGTTACGCCCCGGCTATTCGCAAAATACCCAACCATCGATGCGTTTGCTCAGGCCGATCCCGCAGACGTGTCTGAAATCATCAGGAGCCTTGGTTTGTACCAGACCAAGGCGCGGGATATCGTCGGCATCTGCCGGATGCTGCGCGACGATTTCGGCGGTGTAGTACCCGACAACATCGAGGATCTCTTGAAGCTCCCCGGCGTCGGACGCAAGACGGCAAACCTCGTAGTTGGCGACATTTACGGCAAAAGCGCCGTCGTGACCGATACGCACTGCATCCGCATCTGCGGGCGGCTGGGTCTGACCGATTCCAAGGATCCGCTGAAAGTAGAAAACCAGCTGCGTGCCCTGTTGGACCCGGAAAAGTCCAACGGTCTGTGCCACCGGCTTGTCTGGTTCGGACGGGAAACTTGTATGGCGCGCGCGCCGCGCTGTGGGGACTGCTTCCTAAGCGACATCTGCCCAGCAGCCCAATTGGACGGGAAACGCGGATAACGCAGCGCGGGACAATGAATACAACAGAAGCAATCTGCATCACAGAAAGGATGTCTTTGTTTTGAAACTTGGTATGGTTGGACTGCCCAACGTCGGCAAAAGCACACTCTTCAATGCGCTGACCAATGCCGGAGCGGCGTCTGCAAACTACCCCTTCTGCACCATCGAACCCAACGTAGGGGTGGTGTCGGTGCCGGACAAACGTCTGGACGCGCTAGCCCAGATGTACCATCCGGAGAAGTTTACGCCAGCGACCCTGGAGTTCGTCGACATCGCAGGACTTGTCAAGGGAGCCTCTAAGGGGGAGGGCTTGGGCAACAAGTTCCTGTCCAACATCCGTGAGGTGGACGCTATCGTTCATGTCGTGCGTTGCTTTGAGGACCCTGATATCATTCATGTCGACGGCGATATTGGTCCCGCTCGGGATATCGAGACCATCAACCTCGAACTTGTCTTCTCCGACTTGGAAATGCTGGAGCGGCGAATCGACCGGGTCAAAAAGCAGGCCAAATCGGATAAAAAATATTTGCCGCAGGCGCAGTTCCTTGAGGCGCTGAAAACACACCTGGAGGATGGCAAATCCGCCCGTTCCTACCCCATGACAGACGAAGAGAGGGAGCTGCTGCAGGAAACGCCGCTGCTGTCCTTAAAGCCGGTGATTTACGCCGCTAATCTGCGCGAGGACGACTTTTCCGCTGGCTTGGATGAAAACCCCTATTACCAGCAAGTCTGTACGATCGCACAAGAGGAGCATGCGGCAGTCTTCCCCATCTGCGCCAAAATTGAGGAGGAAATCTCCGGCATGTCCGACGAGGACAAGGCCATGTTCCTCGCAGACATGGGGCTGACGCAGTCAGGGCTGGACCGTATCATCACCGAGGGTTATCGGCTCCTGGGGCTTATCTCCTATCTCACTGCGGGGCAGCCCGAGGTACGCGCCTGGACCATCACCCGCGGGACGAAAGCGCCGCAGGCTGCTGGAAAAATCCACTCCGACTTCGAGCGGGGCTTCATCCGGGCGGAAATCGTCTCCTTTGATGACCTCATGGCCTGTGGCAGCATGACGGCGGCCAAAGAGAAGGGCCTTGTCCGTCTGGAAGGTAAGGATTACGTCATGCAGGACGGCGATGTCGTGCTCTTCCGTTTCAATGTATAATTGTTCTGAATCACTTGCCGAACGTGAACTTCTGATATGTCGACAAAACCAGCCGGATTGCGGCTGGTTTTCCTTTTCCCTTTGCTGTTGTCTTACAAAAGAGAGCGTATATCTTCCTTACATTCCGAACGCGCCGTCTTACTGTAATAATAGCCATCCTGATTCCAGCAATCGTTTCGCGGATACAGCGGGCAGCCAGTGCGTGTTCGCGTCGGGAACGCATCGAAGACCCTAGTCACAATCCTGTTGCAGACGCTGCAGCGGATGAAGCTTCGCTGCGAAAACCCGTCCAGCCACTGTCGGGTAGTATCGCACATCTCTGCCAGCGTACCCGGCTGGTATATAACCATCAGTATAGTTATCGTCATGGAAGCACCGCCTTGCTACCAGATCGGAGTAACATCTGAACCAATCCTCCGCATCTTCCATTTTGACGAGCCGAATCAAGAAGTTTTAACTTCCGTAAATCGGACATGCAAGATAAACGTCCTCTCTTTCCTCTCTCATGTCATCCGCCGATAAAGCGGCTGATTTTTTTCTGATCCGCTGCCGGATTGATCCGCAGGATTTGTTCGGTTATCCGATCCCTCGCCTCCTCGGATGCCAGACCAGCAACCTCATCGCTGAGAGAGGGACCAAAAAAGCGTTCCGGCGTACAAAAACAGGTAGAGGGCCACCCATACGGTTCACCGGATTTGGACAGCTTCTGCTGTTCGCCGCAGATCATCATCAGCAGCTTATCCTGCAGCGATGTCAATGCCGTGTCGAAACGGGATGCCACTGCTTTGGAGCATCCTATATCTGCCTTGATGTCATGCAGCGCTGCGGTCCCTCTAGCCGTAATGGAGCAGAAAATCTCCTTCTCCAGATGACTTAACCTGCCCTCTTCATAAAGCTCCTCGCATGAAGCCGTACCGCGGCGTACAACGATAAAGCAGGGCATCCATTCTCTGGATATCCATCCGCTCTTGCGAAAAAAGAATTTACCGAAAGCCAAATCGTGGCATTCCGTCACCGCACGTATCCGCCATTCCCAGGGATCCGTTTCCGGATCTCCGGTATGCGCGACGACAGCGTCTCCATAAAAACGATTGAGAGAAAAAATGCCCTCGTCGTTGCCGCCTCCGACACTGAAACCTGCAACACGCAAAGCAACGCAAAAGTCTGCAAAGTTGTGAATAGCTGTAAGTTGTTCCGACTTCACTTCTCTCCCCCTCCTGATGTGCAACCACAAAATCCTCAAGCAAGGAGCACAGGACTCATCACGCTGCATCCTTGCCGCAGTACATGAAATACGTTTACGTTCAAATCATCGTCCGTTCCCACCGTTTCCAGTGAAGCTTGTCTATCGAGACCCTGGATAACATATCATCTCATTTTATCTTCATTAATCTTAAATATGTAAGAATGATTTTTAATTATCCACATAACCACTATAATACTTCGAAATATAGAAAAGCACTCATTTACACGAATTGACCACGATGGAAAGAGCCTTGATATGACAATAAAAATTATACTAAAAAACACCAAGGGCGTCTTTTTAGAAAAATAGTCAATCACAAGGCTATCGTATATATATTGATATTATGAAGTTGTTAAACTAGAACTTATCTATGAACAGAATACAAAAAGTGAAGCATATCGCCATTGTAATACTGTGTAATAAATTCATCTTCTTTGTTCATACCAATACTTTCTGCTACTTTCATAGAAGAAAGGTTATCTGACTTAATGATAGAATATACTTTATCTCTATTTAATTGTTCAAAAGCATATTTTTTACAGCCATTCGATGCTTCCTTAGCATAGCCATTATGCCAAAAGTTTTCCTTTAACAAATATCCGACTTCTAATACTTCGGTATCCTTATATGGTTGTATAGTAAGTCCTGCCTGTCCTATCATTTCATTCGTGTTCTTTAAGATAATTGCCCATAGTCCAAAGCCATATTTGCTATATCTTTCTATTTGTCGGTCAAGCCATTCCTGAACATCTTTGTCCGAAAAGTCGTGCTCATAAGCATACATAACTTTAGGATTTTGTAAAATCTCTGCTAAATCTTCAAAATCGCTTTGTTTCATTTCTCTTAAATATAAACGTTCTGTTTCTAATATCACTATCTGTTCTGCCTCCTCAAATTCATCTGAGTTAATTATTATACTCCTATTGCAAAGGGGAAGTTGTCACTATAAATCAATATTGATTTCGTATTTATCTTCAATAAGTATGTAAGTGTTTCAATTATTATAGCATTTTCGTTTTTCCTACACAAGCAATTTTTCTATAAAATGATTGATTTTATTTTTAAATTGTGATATATTAACTATATCTTAGATTTCTAATATTTTTGGTGATACGAATGGCACAAATTATTCTGCACGAAGCGCAAAGTCCGGAAAAATTGATTCATGATATGAACGAAGATGCATGTTTCGACATCTCGGACGATCGTGATGGTAATATAAGCGCATTGGATCCGTCGCTTTTCAGCGACATCCATGCCAAACCGGCTCCCCCAACCGTACCGAAGGTTTTCCTATCCAACAACTGCATTTTCAACTGTGCCTACTGTACCTGCCGCTGCACAAACGACAAGGAACGCTACTGCAACGAACCGCGTGATCTAGCCAGGCTGGCCGTCGCACAGGCGTTGCAAAACGGGCGCGGCGTCTTTGTCACCTCCGCTATCTACCGCAACGCCGACTACACACAGGAGCTGATTGCCGAGACGCTACGCAGCATCCGAAATGATTTGCACTATGGGGGATACGTCCATGCCAAGGTGATGCCTGGTGCCGATCCGCTCCTGATTGAACAAACCGGCCTGTATGCTGACCGGCTCAGCGTCAACATCGAGGTAGCACAAAGTCAGGGCTACGAGCAAATCGCCAAGCAAAAAAATAAGCGCAACATCCTCACGCCGATGCGTCAAATCAGCGAGATGGTCGCCCAGGCCAGACAGGAGCGTGGGCGACGGTTCGCTTCCTCCCAGACCACACAGCTGATGGCCGGCAGTACTCAGGAGGACGACCGTACCATCCTGCGCCTGTCCAGCGCACTGTATCGTCAATACGGGCTCAAGCGGGTCTACTACACCGCCTTTCAGTACCGTCACCCAGCGCAGGGATACAGCGATATCCCCTTTACTGCGACGCCGCGCTGGCGCGTCCAGCGTCTCTACCAGGCCGACCGGCTGCTCCAGCTTTACGGCTTTTCCCCCGAGGAAATCGCTCCGCCGGACGCGCCATCTCTTCCCAGTGACCTGGACCCGAAAGCAGCCTGGGCGCTGCGCCACCTCGACCAGTTCCCCGTCGAGGTCAACCGGGCGGACTACGAATCCCTCATCCGCGTCCCCGGCATCGGGACAGTGTATGCCAAAAAAATCCTACGCGCACGGCGATACTGCACTATCACGCATGATGTGCTACACAAAATCGGCATACCGCTGAAAAAAAGCGTCTACTTTATCACTTGCAACGGGAAGTTCCTGGGAGGCGCAGCGTTTGACAACAGTGCGCTGCTGCATGCCAAAATGGTGGACGCCGAACCGCCTTCTCCCTCCCAGCTCTCCTTGGGCTGGGACGGCAGCGTTCTGACGGGGTAACGCTCTTTGTCGCGCCCGCCGACCTTTTCAAACAGCCTCTACCCGGACGCTCCTTCCTTGCCAGGCATAGCGTTGTATGGTAAAATAGAAGCGATTCTGAACCGGGAGGTTTCTTGTACATGCGCCATGACATCGTGGGCAGGTTTGCCCCCACCCCCAGCGGACGGCTCCACTTAGGGAACCTGCTGTGCGCACTGTTGGCCTGGCTATCGGCGCGTTCGCAGGGCGGACGCGTCCTGCTACGAATCGAAAACCTGGACACAGCGCGCACCAGCCTCGACTATGCCCGGCAGCTCGAACAAGATTTGGCCTTTCTGGGGCTGGACTGGGACGAAGGAGGCAGCAAGGGCGGCTCACACGCTCCGTATTACCAGCACCTGCGCTCCCGCTGGTACGAGTCCCAGTTGGAGGTTCTCCAACGTCAGGGGCTGGTCTATCCCTGCTTTTGCAGCCGGGCGCAGCTACATGCGGCCCAAGCACCGCATGCGTCGGACGGAGAATATATATATAACGGTGCCTGCCGCGACCTCTCTCCGGAAGAAGTCGCACAGCGAGCGAGCACCCGTCCTCCGGCCCTGCGCCTGCGTGTCCCGTCCGACGAGATCTGCTTCACCGACGGGCATTATGGTCCTGTCCGGCAGAACCTGGACGCAGAATGCGGGGACTTCATCCTGCGCCGTTCCGACGGCGTCTTTGCTTACCAGCTTGCCGTCGTCGCAGACGACGCCGCCATGGGGGTGACCCAGGTGGTGCGCGGACGCGACCTGCTTTCCTCCACGCCGCGCCAGCTGTACCTGTACCGTCTACTGGGTTTCCGCCCCCCGCAATTCATCCATACGCCGATGCTGCTGGCGTCAGACGGCCGCAGGCTCTCCAAGCGCGATCAGGACCTTAGTCTGGACACCCTGCGTGGGCAGGGGCTGACGGCCCGCGCCATTATTGGCCGTTTGGCGTTCGCCGCCGGGCTCCTGGACCGTCCCGTGCCCGTCTCCTCGCAGGAGCTCCTCCCTATCTTTGACTGGGAAAAGGTCCCTCGTGAGGATATCCGCCTGCCAACGGGGCTTTTTTAACTTCCGTCGCCTAAAAGAAAATCCCCTGATGTAGTACTTCTTGTGAACCGGTCCAGATTGTGCAGATAGCATAAAAAAGCCCCTAGTGCAGGAATATTGAGTTTTAGGAGGAGTGGCGCAGCGACAGCGGTGCCACTCCAGTTTTGTACTGAATGCGCTCGTGGTTATAAAAATGGATATAACGGTCAATCATTTCATTAGCCTGTGCGAAAGTGACGAGTCTACAGCGGTAGATATATTCTATCTTGAGGATAGAAAAGAAAATTTCAGCCATGGCGTGTCATTCGGATTTCCACGTCTTGACATGGAAGGCGTAATGCCATATTCTTGAATTAGGTTGAAGTATGCTTGAGATGTGTACTGGAATCCCTGGTCGCTGTGGAGCTGCTGACAGTTCTATTATACCGCCAGCAGCCCCGTCCTTCAAGGATGCCGCCGGGACACCTTATGTCCCGGTTTCCTCACCCTGCCGCTTATCGGTGTACTTGCGGAACACCTCATAAAGCTGCTGTTCCAGTTCCCGGTGTTTGGCCGCTTCCTGTTACGGCGGGAACACCAGGGAAAGGTTTTCCCGCGTGATTTCCTTGCCTTGAAAAGTTGCGACTTTGGTTTCTTTTTTGTATTAGATATGGCTTATACAAATTACCCTCCTTTTTTGCGAACAGTTCGGGGGCCGGGCGTATTTATACCACCCTGCACCTTAACAGAGCGGAAAAGTTCTTGATTTATGCGGGTTTCTGACAGCCTATTTGTCCGCTTCCAACCGTCGTTTTCAGTCGCTGATGTTCTTCTGCTGTCTGTGTACCCGTTTCGCACAGGCTGTATAGTATTTCGACCGGTTGGAGCGTGGGACGAAAGCCGCGCCGCATATCATGCACCGCTTCACGCTGCCGCTGTGAAAAATCCCTGCTTCCAAAGCCTTGTCCAGCGGCAAAACCGCCCAGCTGAACCATCTGCAACAAACGGAATGCGCAATCGTCTGCGGGCAGGTGTGGGAATCCCTATCGTCCAGCAGCAGGCAGTTGCCGCCGTCATAGTTGCAGCACTCCCGACGGATCAGGCTGTTCGCCCGCATCCTCTGTGCCTAGGTCATGCGGTAAGGTGTACCGTCCGGTTTTCGCTCCAACGGCGGCAAATTTTTATATGGGTTATCTTTCATGTAGTCCCTCCGTTCTTGTTCGATTGCCGTTCTCTCCGAAAGAGCTGCCCCATTCGTGGGGCGACGAGGCGCGCTCCCCAGACATCGGGCCAAGTTGGCCCGATGTCGGCTCATGGCGACGCTTCTTTCTTTTGGACGGTCATGCAGTTGTCAAGGTGCAATCCACTGATGGACAGTTGTCAGTCTACACATTCTTGACCGCCCGCGCCGTATATCCGAAAGGTCGGAAATCCGGCAGAGAAAGAAGACATTTCCTCGCTCTCGGAATTGTGTTAGAATAGAGATAATAAAGTAACAAATCGAAATTGAGCGAGGTGCAGGATGAGGACGGTTACAATATGTGGAAGTATGAGATTTGAGAAAGAGATGCAAAGGATAGCATTTCTGTTAGAAGCAAAGCATAATATGAATGTTTTGCAATGTGTGTATAATGTAGATGATTTGGTTATTACACCTATAGAACAGGTCACTCTTGAAAATGCGCATTATAGAAAAATCGAACTTTCCGATGCAATTTATGTTGTGGATATTCAAGGATACATTGGAAATCAAGTTTCCAAAGAAATTGCGTTTGCAAAAAGTAAAGGGAAAGAAGTCATTTTTCATTCGGCGTACAGAGGGAAATAACTTCCCATTTATCAGGCAGACAAGGCGGGGAGCGCATGGAACTATCCATACAGGAACGCTTGAAAGACCTGCGTGTGGAGTGAGGGCTGACGCTGGAACAGCTTGTGGAGCAGTCCGGACTTTCCAAGTCGGCACTGGGCAGCTATGAAGCGGACGATTTCAAGGACATCAGCCACTATGCCCTCATCAAGCTGGCGAAGTTTTACGGAGTGACCGCCGATTATCTGCTGGGTCTGTCTGAAACAAAAAATCACGCAAACGCGGATCTCGCAGACCTACATTTGCGTGACGAACTGATCCAGCTATTGAAAAGCGGGCGGATCAATACGATTCTGTTTTGCGAAATGGCGGCGCACTCGGATTTTGTAAAGCTGCTGGCTGATATGGAAATCTATGTCGATGGGATCGCTGCCGCACAGATTCAAAATCTGAACGCCTGGGTGGATGTGGTACGGGCTGAAATCATGGACAAGTACCAGCCGGGGGAACATGACAAGACGATGTACCTGTTGAAAGCAGCTCATGTACAGGAGGGGGAGTATTTCAGCCGCCGGGTGCATGACGATATAGACAGTATCCTGGAGGATATCAAGGCGGCCCATCGGGGCCGGAGAGAGCGCGCACCGGAAACCTCCGTCGCCGCTGAACTGAAAAGGGATTTGGACGAGGCGGCAAACTTCAAGGGGAGCCGGTTGGAACAGTTGATATTCCTGTTTTGTAAGCAGACGAAGCTCCGCTACAACAAGCTGACCGAAGAAGAAAAGGGGTGGCTTGTCCGGATTGCACAGAAGTCGGAACTGCTGAAAACTGCTGTTCCACAGAGAGGAAAACGGGGCCGATAGCCGCTCTGTTTCTCTGCAGTTCAAGGGTTATATATTCCCTTGAGCCGTTCCCGTCCTCCTGCAGACAAGGCCGACATGCCGCGATGACTTCGGGCAGAGGGGCCCCCCGCAAAGCCTGCTTTGTGGGGAGAAGCCAGAGCAACCGGAGCGGTGCGCACTTCGGGCCAAGTTTGCCCGAAGTCACATAACGCAGTTGGCGACGGCGAGACTCGAAGTGCCGGGTTTGGGGAGCCTCCCCAACAGGCCGTTTTTCGGAAAGACAAAAACAGCGCAAAAAAACGGAGGCATTCAATCCTTTTGTTTTTAATCTCATTATATAATTTCTAATGGTTAATCTTTGTTCAGAAAAGTTCAGTATACATTGTGCAGAGAAAATATTATAATAAGACTGGTCTTTAGTTTTACTTTAGCATCAAGTGTTAAATTAAAGGTACTGTAAAAATCACACCCATATTGGAGGAGTATCGTGCGTTTGCTGTTAGCAGAAGATGATCCAAAACTACTAAAATCTCTCAAGCACATTTTTGAAACAAATAAATTTTCCGTAGATGTCGTTAGCAATGGTGAAGACGCTTTGCATTATGCTTTATCAGGCGAGTATGACGGCCTTGTGTTGGATATTATGATGCCGGGGCTTGATGGTATTGAAGTGCTGAAACGATTGCGAAAAGAAAAAGTGACAACGCCGGCTTTGTTTCTGACCGCCCGCACCGAAGTGTCACAGCGGGTAGAAGGCTTGGATGCCGGGGCTGATGACTATCTGCCGAAGCCTTTTTCCACATCGGAGCTGCTTGCCCGTGTCCGCGCTATGCTGCGCCGAAAAGATAATTATGTACCAGATCTTCTGTCTTACAAGGAGGTCATCCTCAATCGATCCACCTATGAACTGTGTTATGGCGGAAGCACACAAACACTCAGTGGGAAAGAATTTCAGATAACGGAAATGATGATGCAGCAGCCACACACGATTATTTCTACTGAGCAATTTATGACGCATATATGGGGCTGGGATGCAAATGTGGATACCAGTGTCGTGTGGGTGCATATCTCTAACCTTCGCAAAAAAATAGCGGCCATCAAAGCGCCGATTGAAATTCGTTTTGTCCGCAATGCTGGCTATATGCTGGAGGACCGGATATGATTTATAGACTGCGAAAAAAATTTGTCATGATTACCGCTGTTTCCGTTGGTATCGTATTTGCATTGATTTTCAGTGGTATCTATTTTATCAGCAGCTCACAGCTGAATCATTCTTTGGATATGCTGGCCGATGTCATTGCCATGAATGACGGCGTATTCCCGGATTTCGACAGAGAGGAAAATCCTGCCCCCCCCGACGACTTTCCGCAAAACCCATTTATAACGCCCGAAACGCGATTCAGCACCCGTTTTTTTACTGTGTGGGTAGATGACAACGGCAATATTCTTCAGGAAAATATTGAGCATATATCCTCTGTTTCAGAAGCTGAGGCGAGGGATTATGCGAAAAGAGCTCTGCATATCGGGAGCGAAAGAGGATGGATGTCGGATTACCGATATAAAGTATCGGGAACCGAGTACGGACTGTTAGTGGTTTTTGTAAATGGCGAAACGAACAAAGCTATGACGAACCATTTGCTTTACACGGTTTTCTTCGTTTTGGCTGGAAGCTTTATTTTGATTCTGCTGCTCATTCTCTTTATTTCAAAAAAAGCGGTGAAGCCCGCCGCAGAAAGCTATGAGAAGCAAAAACAGTTTGTCACCGATGCAAATCACGAATTAAAAACGCCACTTACCTTAATTCTTTCTAACGTAGACATTGTGGAATCGGAAATTGGCAAAAATGAATGGCTTGATGACATCCGCAGCGAGGGCGAGCGGATGGGGGCACTCATCAATCAGCTTGTAGCTCTTTCGCGGATGGATGAGGACAATGCGAATCTTGCGGTGACAGAATTTAATTTGAGCGAGATGGCATCGGATACGATCTCAGAATTTGCGGGGCTTGCAGCTGAAAAGCAGAAAAATCTGACGGTTGCTATTGAACCATCTATCTGGTATCACGGCGATGAGGGATTGATTCGCAGGCTGTTGTGTATCCTTTTGGATAATGCCATCAAATACTGCGATTTGAACGGCGTTATTCAAGTGAGCATTTATACAAAAGGGCGGTATCCGATCATAACCGTCGAAAACTCATATAGGAACGTGGAGAAAGAAGAACTGAATCGATTTTTTGATCGGTTTTATCGAGCGGATAAAGCCAGAACCTTTAACGGCGGTTTTGGCGTAGGGCTTTCGATTGCCGAGGGGATTGTCAGGAAGCATAAAAGCGATATCGTTGTTTATAAAAAGGATTCGGCACATATAGGGTTTAAAGTTACGCTAAAATAAAGAAAGCAGAAAAGCAAGAAACCCGCGAGTTGTTCGCGGGTTTCTTGCTTTTTTTGATTCTAATTTCACTCACAAGGATACAAAAAGAACATAACCGCGTTACAAAGTATTCACATTCATCTTTAGCGCCGCTTTAGTATGGCCGGTTATGATATATGTTATCAGCGCATTGTATCATTGCCAAGATTGGAGGATGAATCGTGAAAGAAAAAATCCGTCAGAAAGGCCGTGAGAGTAGATGGACTACAACCAATATTACCGATTGAGACGGGGCAATGTCAAAGCATTCCGTAAGCTCTATTCGGTAGAACTTCGCCGGATGTGGTTTATCTGCTATCACATCACACAGGACGTGAGCAAAGCGGCTCCCCTTTTATTGAGTGGATGGAAAAAGGTAATGGAACAGGTTGTTGTGAAATCTCCAGATGTTCCAAAAGACAGCTTTACGGCCTTAGTATCGACCGAATTTTTTAAAATGGCGTCTCAAGGAATGGAAAGCGATGAAGACTATGAAACACTTCCCATCCCTTCCGTTTCAAAAAAATATGCCGCTTTTATTAAAGGGATCAAGCAACTGGCCTATGAGGAACGGTATATCTATCTGCTTACAACATTCGGAGGATTAAATACAGCAGCCATATCGGAACTCATGGGCCTATCGTTTGATGAGACAAAGAAGAAGATCGCGTCAATATCTTCGAAGGCGCAGGATGCTCCTGAAATTAAAAAAATGGGGCTGCGCGACTCCGTGTACTTATCAACACAGTTCAAAAGTCCTGATGGGAAGCCGTTTGTCGATATGGATATTCCTCCAGCCTTAATTGCTGCCCTGGAACACGATTATATGCTAATACTGCGGCAGCAGGGGAAGTCACCCACTCTATCAAACTCCAGAAAGGAACCGAAAAATATGAAAACAGCTGCCAAACAAAGCCAAAAGACCGCCGTAAAAAAGGCAGGCTTCAAATACACAAAACCGATTGTAATTACTGCCGTAGTTCTTGCAGTCGTCATCGCCGCCGTTATTCTATTACCAAAACTATTGAATAAGGCATCTGCTACAAGAATAACCACCTATCAGGTGGAAGAAATCACCTATGGCAATGTATCAACTACCATCAGCGGCAGCGGAACCCTGACACCTGTTACGCAGGAAACCCTTACTTCTACTTATGCGGGAGAGATTGCGTCTGTCAACTTTACCGTAGGAGATGAGGTCGCAGAAGGCGATGTCCTTGCCGTGGTTACGAGCGACAACGGAGACGAAGAAATTACGGCTCCCTGTGACGGCATTTTAATTGAATTTCCTGTCCAATCCGGCACCGAGGTTGCTGCTGGTGGCTCTGTTGCCATGGTTATGGGGAAAGACGGCTTTACGCTGGGAATTGCTGTTGATGAACTGAATATCTCTTCTGTTGCATTGGAGCAGGAAGTTTCCTTTACTATCGATGCAGTCGAAGGAGATTACACCGGCTCGGTTACGGCAATTTCCTACAATGGTTCTACAAGCGGCAGCACAACTGCGTATCAAATTACAGCAACCGTGGATTATGTTGAAGGTGTATATCCCGGCATGAGTGCATCTGCCGAAATTGTTATCGAGGACAGCGGTGACGGTCTGCTTGTTCCCGTAGATGCCGTCGGCACCTCCGGCGACGATAACTATGTCTATCTTGCTCCTTCCGGTGCCGAGCTGGGTACGTCCTATGAAGAAGGGGAAATTGATCTCTATGATCTGACCAGGGTTACGGTTGAAACTGGTATGTCGGACGGCAGCTACATGATGATTGAAAGCGATGAACTGGCCGAAGGCGACTTGATTGTCATTACCCAAATTACATCAACCCTGACGGGCTCCGACAGTGAAGGCGAAGGCGGCGGATTCGGAGGCATGGGTGGATTCCCCGGCGGAGGGGGAATGGACTTCGGTGATTTTGAAAACTTTGATCCCAGTCAGTTCCCACAGGGCGGCGGGGGATTTCCGGGAATGGGCAATTAGGGGGGACGGATATGATAAAGCTCAAACACATCTACAAATCCTATACCCTCGGTGAAATTGACGTACCTGTTTTGCAGGATGTCAACCTTCACGTAAAGCCTCATGAATTTGTATCAATTCTTGGCCCTTCCGGTAGTGGAAAATCAACGCTGATGAATATAATCGGTTGCCTGGACATTCCCGACAGCGGAGATTATATCCTTGATGGAGAATATGTAGACAACTGCACGGAAGATCAGCTGAGTGAAATTCGCGGCATAAAAATCGGCTTTATCTTTCAGCAGTTCAATCTTCTGCCTGATCTGACCGCTTATGAAAATGTGGAAATGCCGCTTTTATATCGGAAAATCTCGCCCGCGGAGCGTCACGAAAAAGTCATGAAGACACTGAAACAGGTAGGCCTGGAAGAACGTATGCAGCATAAGCCCTCCCAGCTTTCCGGCGGCCAGCAGCAGCGCGTTGCCATTGCCCGTGTTCTGGCAAGCGAACCCTCCATCATTCTGGCAGACGAGCCAACCGGCAACCTGGATTCCACCTCCGGCAAGGAGATCATGGGCATTATTCAGGATTTGTGGAAGGCCGGAAACACCATTGTACTGATTACCCATGACATCAATGTGGCGAATCAGGCTGAGCGCAAGGTCTACGTTCGCGATGGAAGGCTGAGCGATAAGGAGGCCGTCGTATGACCTGGAAGATCATAAAGCTCTCCCTAAAAGGAATTTATAATAATAAAATGCGTTCTTTCCTGACAATGCTCGGCATCATTATCGGCGTTATGGCGGTCGTTATCCTTGTTTCCATTACGCAGGGGGCGACAAGCGGCATCACGGATAGTATTTCCAGCATGGGATCGCGGCTGATTACGGCGACCATATCCAGTGAAGATGTTTCCGTTTCAGCTGACGATGTGGAAAGTCTTGCTTCCTATCCCACAATCAGCAGCGTGGCTCCTGTTATTTCTACAAACCAAACCGTGAAAAAGAACAGCAATACCGGAAACTACTCGATTGTTGGAATTACTCCGTCCTATTTTGACGTGCAAGACATTGATATTCAGCGCGGTCGAAAAATCGTGGAATCGGATATTGAATGGAATACAAATATCTGTGTTATCGGCACAGAAGTTGCAACCGACCTGTTTGGTACTTGGGACGCCGTAAACGGAACCATCATTATCGGCGACAGTATTTACAAGGTAGTAGGAGTGCTGGAAGAACAGGGTTCCAGCCTTGCAGGTTCGGATGATAACAGAATACTCATTCCCTATTCAACCGCTTCTCGTATGACTGGACAGACAAATGTAAACAGCTTTTACGTCAAAGCGACAAGTGAAAGCACAGTCAACGCCGCAATGAGCAGTGTAGAGATGTTCCTTTTGCAAGCCACACGCGACGAAGATTCCTATGATGTCGGCAATCAATCGGATGTGCTTGATACAATGGACGATGTTCGGGGCACCATGTCCCTGCTTCTCGCAGGAATCGCCGCTATTTCCCTTCTTGTTGGAGGTATCGGTATTATGAACATCATGTTGGTATCTGTGACGGAACGCACCCGTGAAATCGGTATCCGCAAGGCGGTCGGTGCCAAGAGAAAGCACATTATGCTTCATTTTCTCTGTGAAGCCTGTATTCTTTCCGTACTCGGAGGGATCATCGGGTTGCTCTTATCATTCGGCACAGTAGAAATCTACAGCCTTATTTCTGCTACATCGGTAGGGATGAATTGGGGAGTCGGTATCGCCGCTATTGCTTTCTGCGCGGTAATTGGTGTACTGTTTGGCGGCTATCCGGCGGCAAAGGCATCCCGGCTGCAACCGATTGATGCACTTCATACCTTATAACAAGTTGGCCCGAAGTATATCGCCAACATCAACCTCATTGCCGCTCCCCTCCGAACTCCATTCGATTCGTACTCCCCAACTAAATCGAATGGAGGACAGGCCGTGAGAATCATCAATCTGCGGGACTATTACCCGTTTTATACCCAGGATACCCTTTTGGAAGTTTCGGATGAAGTGGCAGAGGCGCTGGCTGATGCCGAACGGCTGGAGCGTAACTATATACGCCGCGTGTACTACCACAAGGCACACTATTCCCTCGATGTGGGAGATGGGATCGAAATATTGGCTATCCGATGCCGCGATTTTACCCCAGAAGAGGTGCTTGAACTAGCGGAACAGTATCGCCTACTCTGCCGGGCGCTTAATTCCCTGCCGAAGATACAAGGCCGGAGGAGCGAAGCGTGCTAGCTGCTGGGGAAGAAGCGCCGTGAGATTGCCGAAACCGAGGGTGTGTCGGGTAGCTCGGTCAGCACAAGCATAAAGAAAGGGTTAGCTGCCATGCGAAAATATATGAAAGAGAAACAAGGACATATTTTCCCTCAAGCCTTGTGGTCTGGACCTTTCTCTCTGAATGATGGAGAAATTATCAAAGGACAGCGGTTGGGACGATACGCTCGCTGTCCTTTGACTTTTTCTGCAAACCACAAAAGCATCGGGCCAAGTTGGCCCGATGCTAAGGGGGGGAGATCCATTTGCCCCACAAGCAGAATGGGATAGTACCCCCACTTGTGAGTGCGTTGTCAGCAGCCCGTTTCACGGTCTATTTTCGCCCTTCGTAAAGTATAGCGTATCACAAATTATGGGATATCTCAAAGGAAAAAGTAGTTTCATGATCTTCGACAGGCACGCAAATCTAAAGTATAAGTATGGGGACAGGTATTTCTGGGCAAGGGGATATTTCGTAGATACAGTAGGGCGCAAAAAAAGCAGATACAGGAATACATCAAACAACAATTAGAGACAGATCAGATAACGGATCAAATGAGCTTAAAGGAGTTCATAGACCCGTTTACGGGCAGTAAGAATACCAAGTCATAAAAAGGACGCCCCTTCAAGGGCGTTGTCCGTATCATGCCCTTCTAGGGCTTCCTCAAGCCCCCGGCTTTGCCGGCGGTCATGGCTTCTCTTTTCTCATGACAAAACGAATGGTATCGAGCACCAGATTCACAGTTTGCTGTGTACCGGTTTTGTAAGCTACAATGCTGTTGTCGTACAGGTCTCGAATCATAGAAAGATACAACACGCCTTGCTTAGTCTGTATGTAAG
>CAMMMX010000031.1 GCA_946498095.1 uncultured Clostridia bacterium | reverse complement strand
TGGCGAATTTGCTTCTGGCCAGCCTGCTGGCCCTGCGGGTCCCTCGGAAGGGAAGTGCGGCCATTGCCTCGGCTGGGGTTCTGCTCTTTATGGTGGTGGCGGACTTTGTCCCCTCCGCGGCCCGGAGCGGCATCATGTGCCTGCTGTACTTAGCGGGGACACTGCTCTCCCGCCGGGCGGATTCCCTAAACTCGCTGGGATTGGCGGTTTGGGTGCTGTGCCTGGCCAGCCCTTACGCCGGTGCGGACGTCGGGTTGCTGCTCTCCTGCTCCGCCACCCTTGGGTTGATCCTGTGTTCCAACCCACTCACAGCTTGGCTCGACGCGCGGGTGTCCGGTTTTAAATATGGGAAGCGCCTGTTCCATACTGTCCACCTGGTTTTGGCGACGAGCGTCAGCGCAACCCTCTTTACCCTGCCCGTGATTGCGCTGACGTTCCGCAGCGTATCCGCGGTAGGGCTGCTGGCAAACCTGTTGGCTTTGTGGCCGACAACATTGCTGCTCCAATTGGGATTGGGAGCGGCATTTCTCCAGCTTTTGTTGCCGGGAACGTTGGCGGCGATGCCGTTGGCCATTCCAGCGGGATGGTTGGCAAAGCTTGTGGAAGGGATTGTCCATCTGCTTGCGCAGGTTCCCTATGCCAGTTTGCCGGTCTCGATGGGGTTCATGCTCTTATGGATTGCGGCTGTGCTGATCCTGCTGGCGGTATGTGTGTGGATGGGGCCTTCCAAACCGCTTTTGCGTACCGCCGCTTGGCTATCCTGCATTCTTCTGTTGGCGGGAATCTTTTCCTATCAAGTCTCCCGGCGGGACATCACACGCATTGCAGTGGTGGATGTGGGGAGCGGGCTGTCGGTAGCGGTGACACGCAACGGGCATGCCCTGGTGGTCGGCTGCGAAGGATATTCCACACAGTCCCTCGAGAACGAATTACAGGGGCGAGGGGTGCAATCCCTGGATGGGATGCTCCTGTTTACCCATTTTGGAGAGGAAGCGCATAACGCTGCCGAGGTGTTGGAGGACTATCCGGCCGACCGGCTGGTATTGCCGTCCGGCCACATGGACGACTTTTTGCAAGCGGAGGCGGCGGAAATCGGAGAAACACACCCGTACCGCGAGGCTGCAAAGCTGACCCTTGGAAGCGCGATCTCTGTGGAGATGGTCAACGGGGCGGCCTTGTTGAACGCGAACGGTGTGACCGTTTTATTCTGCCCAGCCGGTGTACAGGCGGAGAATTTGCCGGAGGCGTGGCGCTCGCCCCATTTTGCAGTGCTGGCACAGGATGTTGAGGGAATCGAAGCGGAATATACGGTGCTGTCCATGGACGAGTCGGATGTGGGTGATGCGGTTGCCGGAAGACAACAGGTAACGGCTACAGCGGGACTTGGCACAGTGGCCATCGAAATCACGGACGGACAAACTTGCCGGATCAGGAGGGATGCATGATGCCGGAAATCACAGAAACCGAATTCAAGAAACAGATCGAGCGAGGAACCTTCGGCTCGCTTTATCTATTGCACGGGGAGGAAAAATACCTGCTCAAGCTCTATGCAAACCGCCTGATCGAAAAAGCCTGCGGGGATGCGTTTCAGGATTTTAACCTGCAACGGATGGACGGCGGAAGCGTGTCCATCGACGAAATGGCGGCTGCGGTGGAGGCGGTGCCGCTGTTGTCTGAGCGAAAATGTGTGGCGGTGTCCGACCTCGACGTAGAGGCGCGCAGTGCGTCGGACCTTTCGAAGCTTTATGAATTGATCGGGATGGTTCCGGAGAGTACCGTTTTGGTGTTTTATCTGCCGTCCGTCGAGATCGATTATAAAAAGTCCGCGAAGTGGAAGAAGTTTTTGGCTGCGGTCCAAAAAGCGGGAAATACGGTTTGTTTTAAGAGGAAAACCCAAGCCGACGCGGAAAAAATGCTCTGTGCAGCCGCTGCAAAGCGCCATTGTGAGCTGTCGCGCGCGGATGCGGGGAAGATCATCGAATATACGGGGAACGATCTGCAGGCGCTTTTTCACGAATTGGAAAAGCTCTGCGCCTATGTCGGACCGGGAAAGGAGATCACCCGCCGGGAGATCGATCAGTTGGTCACCAAAAATTTTGAAACCACCGTCTTTATGCTTTCCCGCGCCATTTTGGCAAGGCAATATGACAAAGCCTATTCCATTTTGGACCTGCTCTTTTATCAGAATGAGGAGCCGGTTTCCGTCTTGGCAGTGCTTTCCACGGCTTACTTGGATCTGTATCGCGTGCGCGCGGCCGTACAGAGTGGGGAAAGCGCCTTGGAACCGGCAAAGTATTTCGACTATAAGGGAAAGGAGTTCCGCCTGCGCAATGCGGAACGCGACGGCGGAAGATTTTCCATAGAGATGTTGCGCGAAAGTTTGGATGCGCTTTTAAATGCCGATGTCGCGTTAAAAAGTGCGCGGGGAAATCGCCGTACCGTGATGGAAACGTTGATTGCGCGGTTGCTTTTGATTGCGGAACGGGAAAAATTTGCAGAGTGAGGGGAACGCAGTGCGTCTGAAAGTCAAAGAGGCCGTGATTGTGGAGGGAAAGTATGACAAGATCAAACTGTCTTCCTTGATCGACGGTGTCATTATCGAGACCAATGGATTTCAGATTTTTAAAGATCCGGAGCAGATGGCCATGATCCGCCGGTTGGCGGAGACACGCGGAATTTTGGTCCTGACAGACAGCGATGGGGCCGGATTTGTCATCCGCAATTATCTTTCCAGTTCCATCCCGGCGGAACAGATCAAACATGCCTATGTGCCGGATATGTTCGGCAAGGAGAAACGTAAAGAGAAACCCTCCAAAGAGGGGAAGCTCGGCGTGGAGGGCGTGCCGGCCCAAGTGATTTTGGAGGCGTTGCAGCGTGCGGGAGCCACCTGCGGCCAGGAACCAGTGGCGTGCCCCAAACGGATGATTACCAAGACCGACCTATTTGAGGCAGGGCTCTCCGGCGGGGAGAACAGCGCGCAAAAGCGCCGGGCGCTGTTGAAACGCTTGGAGCTGCCGGAGCATTTGGCCCCCAATGCCCTGGTCAAAGTGTTGAACAGCTTGATGAGGTATGAAGAATTCTATAAGCTGGTGCAGGAATTGTAGAGTGTCTGGATTCTATTGACCCAAAAATGCAAAAAAATTGATATTTTGTCTTGACATATTCTTGTAATCTATGCTATAATCATTTTCGCTGAATGCGCGAGTGCTGGAACTGGCAGACAGGCACGTTTGAGGGGCGTGTGTCTATGACGTACGAGTTCAAGTCTCGTCTCGCGCACCAAATCAAAAATCCCGGAAACCGCATGGATTGTGGCTTCCGGGATTTCTTTGTTTTCGGATATTGTCGTCTTGGTCGTTGTTTGGTCGTTATGCCTCGTTTTTTATGCGCAATGATATTTTATCCGCCACCGCCTGGGCTGCTTTGGCCTGTGCCTCTGCAAAGGTATGCGCGTAAATATTGAGCGTGGTCGTTGCTTGGGAATGACCAAGAGATGCAGAGACGGTCTTTACATCGGCTCCACTGTCGATAAGCAATGAGGCATTTAAATGACGGAAACTGTGGATACTGACACGGCGAATCCCGGTTCGTTTGCAAAAGCGGTCATACCATGAATAAGGTGTGTTTGGGTTCATCGGTGCGCCGTTCCAAGCTGTGAAAAGGCGGTCATTGTCTATCCACTGATCCCCAATTTTAAGACGTTCTGCGCTCTGCTGGACGCGATAGCGGCGCAGATAATCAAATACTTCTGCTGGCAATTTTAAACTTCGGTGAGACCCGTCGGTTTTGGTGTCGTCCGTGATAATCCCTCGGCCCTTTACATATAAAGATGATCGTCGGATGGATATGACCTGGTTTTCAAAATCAATGTCTTTCCACTCTAGGCCCAGCAGCTCCCCACGACGAAATCCACCGTAGATGGCCAGAATGAAAAACACCTGATACTGTAGAGGCTCGTTTTGGAGGAGCTCTAAAAAATGCTGCGCTTCATCAAGACTGTATATGTCCCTTTCCTTGGCCTTCGCTGAGGGAAGAGATACATGCCGGCAAGGATTTTCTGCGATGACCTCCATCTTGACGGCGTAGTCCATGATTGACGATATGAACGATAGATACTGCTTGATTGTTTTGGGCGCCAATGTGCCACCCGTCGTCTCATTGATGCCATCTTCCCCGAGATTGTTGATGAAACTTTGCAATTGGCGTGGGGTGATCCTGTCAATGCGCAAATGCCCTATTGCTTTGTATACGCGCTTTTCGTATTGATGATACCGTTCGATCGTTTTGGCCCGCAGTTTATGTTCCGCATATTCTTTAAACCACTGTTCCGCAAACGTCTGGAACTTTATGTTCGAAGACGCCTTCTGGCTCTCTTCGAACAAGACCGCCTGCCGGTTCAGCTCTTTTTCGATCTGCCTGGGGGTCATACCGGAATCCGGCGTCCAGGTCATGGACCGCATTTTCTGCTTCCCGTTGACGTCGTATCCATCGGACACGCGGATGCGATAGCTGTTGCCGCGCTTCGATATAGTCGCCATGTTATGCCTCCTTTACGCGTTCGCCCTATCCTGTGCTGCTAGGATAGGGCGTTTTTGTTTTATATCGGCGGTGTTTGTTTTATCCACACCACCCGTGTGGGTGGTGACGAAAACGCTAAGTGCGGAATCCGATACTTTCAAATTTCAATCCGCACCACCCGTGTGGGTGGTGACAGCAAAAATGCCCAACGGAGCCAGATATTACCAGCGGTATATTTGTCCACATTTACCAATTTGCTACGTTGTTAATATATAGTTCGACACAGTGCAAAACCGATGCAAGTTGAAGCGTGCATATATTTCACGCGCGCGGCCTTGCAAAGTTCGAACAAATGTACTATTATAATATTGCTACTTTTAGGATTCGAGTTTGCAAGTGCGGAGAATAGGGAGGATTACATATGGAAAATATTTACAACGCCGTACCCACAACAGAAGAGTTTTTGAAAAAAGAAATCCAGTGCATCATGCGCAGAAACTCAAACGAGAAGTTTTTACGCGCACTGCTCACTCGCGCACTGATCCTGGAAGAATTATTTAATTCGCCGCCCAAGTGACAACAAAATATAAGATTGGCCTCGGTTAAATCCGGGGCTTTTATTTTTGCCCAAAGCGGTCAATCAGTTTTTTGACAGCGGCTTTTTCTGCGTCGTCTAAAGACCAGTACGCTCGTATAATCCGTTTTATAAGATCATCGTCAGATATGTTTATTGCCTCCATAACCTTGAGAAATTCTGCATCCTCATCCAACTGGATATATGGCTGCCCTTCTCCAGTCCGGAGCCAAGCCTCGGACACGTTGTACTCTCTGCAAATAGAGTGTATAACGGCGTCCGACGGCACTCTTGTGCCAGTCTCGTATGTCGTAATAGTGTTTGACTTTACTCCGATTTTTGCTCCAAATTCCGCCTGCGTGAGACCGCTTTCTTTTCGGATTTTTTTAATACGCTCTCTCAGGCCGATCACCTCCTTACTGACGGTCTAATTATACGACAAAAAACTCACACTGTCAATATTTTTCAAAGATGCCCCTTGACAAAGCTCACTTAGTGATTTAAAATATGGACATAGTGAGTAAAAACACGAAACCCGAGAAAGGAGGAGACAAACATGGCGACAGACCTTGCAAAAATCTTCGACGTCCAGGCAGTGGCCGATAAACTGGCCGAACTGCCCAAAGATGCCTTGCTGTACATCGCAGGGTACGTTGCGGGGGTGAGGGATAGACTTCCGCCGGACAATCCCGAAAAGAAACCCGCGTAAGGAGGTGCCGATGTGAAATTTACGCGTGAAGAATTGGAAGAACTGAAGCGCTTTGATGCGGAAGTGGACAAGGCCCCATTGACGTTACAGGATTACCACCAATCTGCGGAGCTGGACCGAGAAGTGCTACATGACCGCAAGGACAACGCGCATCGCCGGATAGCGGCGCAGCAGAAGGCGTGGTACGAAGCAAACCGGGAGCGGGTAGCGGCGCAGCAGAAGGCGTACCGCGAAGCAAACCGGGAGCGGGTAGCGGCGCAGCAGAAGGCGTACCGCGAAGCAAACCGGGAGCGGATAGCGGCGCAGAAGAAGGCGTACCGCGAAGCAAACCGGGAGCGGGTAGCGGCGCAGCAGAAGGGAGGCAAAACAGCATGATCCCACGAATGAGAACGCCTGCAGAGGCAATCAGAGAAATCAAGAGAGAGGATCCGGAATCAGGAATCACGGAACATTTTATCCGTAAGCTGGCCCGTGATGGTAAGATTTCCAGCGTTATGGCCGGTCGGAAGCTGCTTGTAAATCTGGACAGCGCGTTGGCGTATTTGATGGGCGACACGATGCCAACACCCGATAAATCCCCGCAGGAAGGTTACGGGGAGATTCGAAAAATTGTATAGGAGGTGATGAACATGCTGGAATGGATGATGGCGCATCCGTGGATGACCCTGATTCTGATGCTGGCGGCACTGGCCGTATTGGATGACATTGTCTGCATGATCGTGCGGAGTGTCGCGGCGCGGAAACGTTGCCGATGGAGAGATCAGCCGCCAGAGATTTTACAAGGGAGGGAATCCGATTGAAATACGTCTTATTACAAATGCCGGATGGGGACATCAAGATCATTGACAATAGCTCGCACCTTGGTAAAAAGAGGGTAGAAGCGCTATGCATTGAGGGAGCAACGCCTGCGGGGACGATCGATAGCGACTTGAACCGCCTGCGGCTGGAAAGCGGCCTCATGCACCGGCGCACGGTTGAACGGGATGAAGCGCTGGACAGGCTATATAAGATCAAGGAATTTGTACAGGAGGTGTGACCTTGACCGGCAAAAAGAAGGCCGCCGCCAGAAGGGGCGCTTCTGACAGCGGCAAGAAAGATGGTTCTATGGGTAGTTTATCCCCGAATCAAGAAAATGTCAAGTGAGGTTAGGATGAATGGAACTGCAGATCGATTGGGGTTCAGGGGGGCTTGTTCTGGATTTGGATGCAGCATTGCCTCAAAACCTTACATGGACCCGAAAACTTTTGCGAGAAATCCGTCGGGATCGGGTCTATCCGGATCACGAAATACTGCTACAGTATTTCAATGATCGGCGCCAAACGGCTCAAAAACGCTTGGAGGAGGCGCAATCGAAACATTCTTCCACGCAGCAGAAAATAGATCAACTACTAAAGCAGATCGATTCGTACCCAAAAGATGCATATTATTCCAGACAACGATCCTGTGTGGAAAAGAGACTAAAGCCTGAGCTTATTGCCCTGAAGAAAGAAATAAAAGATTGTATTGCAGTTATTCGAAAATCTCAAAAGGAAGCGGAATATTTTGGAAAACTTCCATCACTTTATAAAGATATTGTACTTAGAAAGGAGCACAAAAATGCTTGAAATCAACGTTCACATCACGGCCCCAGAGCTTGTAGAAGCTGTTCACGACCTTGCAAAAATGCTGGCAGGAAAGCCCGCCTCGAAATTCGAACAATCCCCACCCCAAGTACAAGATAAGGGGCCCGAACTACTTTCCGGAACGCACATGGCACCGCCACAACATCCGGTGCCCACTCAGGTAACGCCGCCCGCTAATACCCCTAGACCGGTACCGGCTCCGCCAATGCCGACGTCAATGCCTGCACAACCACCCACGCCGCCAGTGGCGCCACCTGTTGCCCCCGCCACACCAGTTCCGACTACGTCCCCCCAATACGACTATCCGACTTTGTTTAATGCAGCAGCAGCCCTGATGGGGCAGGGGAAAGGTGCTCAATTACAGCAACTTCTCACCAAATACGGGATCCAGCGTCTGCCTGATTTGCCCGCAGATCAGTACGGCGCCTATGCTGCGGACTTACGGGGATTGGGGGCGAAGATTTAATGCCCACCCCTGAGACCCATGCAGTGTTGTCTGCATCCAGCGCGGAAAGATGGATGCACTGTCCCGGTTCCGTAGCGCTCTCGAAGGATATTCCGGAGAGCTCCAGTGATTATGCCGAAGAGGGACGCCTGGCCCATGCTTTAGCGGAGCTTAAACTGCGGAAGAAATTTCTGGAACCTATGAGCCCGCGCGCCTTCAACACCCGCTACAACAAACTGGCGAGGGATAACCACTGGCAGCCGGAAATGGATGCCTGCACAGATGAGTATGTCGATTACATAACGGACATCGCAAATAGCTTATCGACGAGACCCTTTATCGCCGTTGAACAGAGGGTGGACTTTTCAGACTTCGTTCCCGGCGGTTTTGGGACAGCAGACTGTATTCTAATCCACGAAAACACTCTGTATGTCAACGATTACAAACACGGCAAGGGCGTTCCTGTATCAGCTGAGAACAATCCACAGATGATGCTTTATGCTTTGGGCGCCGTGTTAAATTACCGCCTACTGTGCAATATTCAATCAATTCATACTGCGATTATCCAGCCTCGTGCTGGAGGTATAAAAGAATCCAATTTTAGCCGGGATGAGCTGATGGACTGGGCGGTATTTACGGTTCGGCTGGCCGCAGAAAAGGCTGCAGACCCTGACTGTGATGAATTTCACAGCGGCGATTGGTGTCGTTTCTGTCCGGCAAAAGCCCTGTGCCGGGAACGCAGCGGTATCGTATCGGCCATGGACAATTTTGGAGGACGATTGCCACCGTTACTCTCCGATGATGAAGTGGCTAACGTGCTGTCTAAGCTTGACCCTTTAATCCGGTATGGTGAGGCTGTTAAAGCATATGCCCAGAACAAGATCCTGTCCGGAGGGGAGATACCCGGTTGGAAGCTTGTCGAAGGCCGGGGAAACCGTGTTTGGACGGACCAGACAGCAGCCTTCGAAGCGATCAAAGCCGCAGGGATTGAAGAAGCCTTGCTGTATGAAAGGAAACCCCTTACGGCCCCTGCATTGGAAAAAGCACTAGGAAAAAAGGTATTCGCGGAGGTCGCCACTCCGTATATCACCAAGCAACCCGGAAAACCCACCCTTGCGCCCCTAGAGGATCCGAGGGAACCCTATAATCCGCGGTTCAGCGCCGCAGAAGATTTTCAGAATATAAAGGAGGATGCAAAATGAATAACAACCCTGCCCATATTGTCTTAACCAATGTCCGTCTGTCTTATGTCCATCTACTGGAACCGCATGCGCAACAGCCAAACCAAGAACCCAAATATTCCACCACGATTCTCGTCCCAAAAACGGATGTAGCTGGTAAAGCGAAGATCGACGCCGCCATCCAAGCTGCAACGCAACGCGCTCGAGAAAAATTCGGACAGGTTTTTCCCGCGCAGCCTAAAATCTCGGTTCACGACGGGGACGGAGCCCGCCCATCCGACGGCCAGCCTTTTGGACCCGAATGTAAAGGGTGCTGGGTGTTTACTGCATCCAGCAAAACGCGCCCCAACGTGGTTGACATAAATTTGCAGCCGATTATGGATGCAACGGAAATTTATTCGGGGATTTATGCAAATGTGGGTATTACATTCTTCGGCTACAATGCCCCGCAGAACAAAGGAATCGGTGTAGGAATTGAAAATGTACAGAAAGTTGCCGACGGGGAAGCCTTGGGAGGCAACCGGGCATCCGTAGATGATGACTTTGCGCAAGTAAACGCGCCTGCGATCCCCAGTTATCCCATAGCTCCGCAGGGTTTCCAGCCCGCCACCCCGGAGTATCCGGTAAATCCGCAATACATGCAGCTGAACCCGAATGATTATGGCATTCCGGGTTATCCGCAATACATGCAGCAGGCATAAGCCATGATCCATAACATATCGATCGACCTTGAAACCTATAGTAGCGTACCGATTGCAAAAGCAGGGCTGTATAAATACGCGCAATCTCCTGATTTTGAAATCCTGCTGTTTGCCTATTCATTGGATGGTGGCCCTGTCAGCGTAATCGATTTAACCCAGCCACAAAGCAAACTACTAAGTACAATTGTATCTATGCTGTGGGATCCAGCCTATATTAAGTATGCATATAACGCAGCGTTTGAATGGTATTGCTTATCACGCTATCTGGGCGCAACGTTACCACTCGACCAGTGGCGGGACACCATGCTGCACGCGTTATATTGCGGGTATCCGGGAAGCCTGGAGGCCGCAGGAAAAGCCCTGGGCCTGCCGGATGACCGGCGTAAGCTCACAACTGGTAAAGCGCTCATAAAAACCTTCTGCACACCGCGGATTCCGACCGATCGGGATCCGCGGGTACGAGTTTTACCAGTAGATGAACCCGAAAAATGGAACCTGTTTAAAGCGTACAATGCACAGGATGTCGTGACAGAAATGGAGCTCGAACGTAAGCTGTCGGCATGGCCGGTTCCTGATGAGGTGCAGCAACAATGGGTGCAGGATCAGCGTATCAACGCGCGCGGCGTAGCCCTTGATATGGATCTGGTACGCGGCGCATTGGATTGTAATTCCGAAATCACGGGCCGGCTGATAGAAGAAGCACAAACGCTTACCGGTCTGGATAACCCGAATAGTACCGCACAACTCATCACATGGTTACACAACCAGGGATATGATGCCAGCAGCTTACGTAAAGACGACGTAACGGATCTGCTGGCGATGGACGGTTTAGACGGCGACACACGCCGGGTACTCGAAATAAGGCAGGATCTATCCCGTACCAGCACTAAAAAATACAATGCGATGGAAACAGCGGTTGGGGATGACGGGCGGATCCGCGGGACGTTGCAATTCTACGGTGCCAACCGTACCGGGCGATGGGCAGGAAGGCTTCTGCAGGTGCAAAATCTGCCACGGACCTATCTACATGGGGCAGAGCTGGATCAGGCTCGAAATTGGGTGATGGAACGCAATACCTGTGCGATTGATATGCTACTAGGGCCGGTGCCCGATGTTTTATCTCAGCTGATACGCACAGCCCTCATCCCTTCGCCGGGTCACGTTTTCGTAGACGCAGATTTTTCGGCGATCGAAGCGCGTGTGATCGCCTGGCTAGCGGGAGAAGAGTGGGTATTAAAAGTATTCCGCACGCATGGAAAAATCTACGAGGCTTGCGCGTCGCAAATGTTCGGGGTACCGATAGATAGGATTAAAAAGGGGAACCCAGAATACGCGCTCAGACAAAAAGGCAAAGTCGCAACACTCGCTTTGGGTTATCAAGGAAGTACAGGGGCACTTATCAATATGGGCGCCCTACGCATGGGCATCCCAGAAGAAGACCTACCGGACATCGTACAACGCTGGAGGGCGTCCAATAAGCGCATAGTAGACTTCTGGTATGCCGTTGAAGCCGCAGCGCTGGATACGATAAAAACCTGCCGGTGCAACGCTGTACGAGGGATTGTCTTTCAAATGGAAGGGGACCTTGACCGGCGGTTCCTGACCATCACCCTACATAGCGGGCGCAAACTCTTCTATGCGGAGCCCTCTCTTACTCTAAACCGGTTCGGCCGGGAAAGCATACAATATATGGGCGTTAACCAGACAAGCCGTAAATGGGAGCCCATGGAAACATACGGCGGAAAACTCGTAGAAAATATCGTACAAGCAACCGCGCGGGACTGCCTTGCTGTAAACATAACCCGGTTGGAAAACGCGGGCTATCCAGTGGTATTTCACGTGCACGATGAGGTAATTTTAGATGTCGAAACAGCAGATCCCGACGCGGTGTTAGGCGATGTCTGCAAGATCATGAGCCAGCCTATTGATTGGGCGCCCGGCCTACCGCTCAGCGCTGACGGATGGACCGGGCATTACTATACAAAGGATTAAGGAGGGCCGGTGTATGCGATACGACCGGATGATCACAATTTGCGCCGCAGGCAGCCGGCACGCAGCTGTGTGGCCATCACAGAAACTACTGGTATCGGAACTCTGGGAGCGGCTGAAAACCCCGGTTAGGGGCACTGAGACCATGGAAGCCTACCTGCGTTTAAAAAAGGTTCAGCAGGATGATTTAAAAGACGTGGGCGGCTACGTTGCCGGTACTCTACGAAACGGTAAGCGGGGATCAAGCGCTGTCGAATCCCGCGATGTTCTGACACTGGATCTTGATAATATAACCGCCGGGGGCACCGAAGATATCCTTCGCCGGGTAGCAAGCCTGGGATGTGGCTATTGCGTATACTCGACGCGCAAGCACCGCCCCGATGCCCCGCGGTTGCGCGTATTGATCCCGTTGGACCGATCTGTAGCCGCGGATGAATATGAACCTATTGCGCGCCGGACGGCGGCCTGTATAGATCCGGATATGTCACCCTTTGATCCTACGACCTTCCAAGCCTCAAGGTTAATGTATTGGCCGTCCTGTTGTGCTGATGGGGAATACATCTACCAAACAGCAGATATGCCCCTGCTATCCGCTGACGGTATCTTATCGCAGTATGCAGATTGGCGGGATTTTTCGGCCTGGCCACAGGTTCCTGGTGCACAAAAGCTGCATGCGAAGCTTGCCGCAAAGCAGGGCGATCCGACCGAGAAAAAAGGCGTGTTAGGTGCATTCTGCCGCGCGTACAGCGTCACAGAAGCCATGGACAAGTTTTTACCGGGCATATACGTTCCAACAGATAAACCTGACCGGTATACCTTTGCCGGTGGATCCACCACCGGTGGCGCAGTTGTGTATGACGATGGCAAATTTTTATATTCGCACCATGCGACAGATCCCGCCGGCGGGCGCCTGTGTAACGCCTTCGATTTGGTGCGCATCCATCTGTTCGGAGTGCAGGATGATGATGCAAAGCCAGACACCCCGGTGAACCGATTGCCGAGCTATAAAGCCATGATGCAGTTCGCAAGGCAGGACGATGTTATCGCGGATATGCTCAATCATGACCGCTACGATTCCGTTGCGGAGGACTTCCCTGTAACCGTACAGGGCGGTACCGAACCGGTCAATCTGAACTGGATGCGCGAATTGCAAACGGATGACAGCGGCGCTTATAAACGCACCATTCGAAATGTTGTGCTTATGCTGGAAGGCGATCGGCGCCTGCAAGGGCATTTTCAACTCAACACCTTCAGTGACCGGATAGAAGGTGTCTGCCCACTGCCTTGGTCTGGAAGATCTACCGGATCAGAGTCTTTTGAATGGCTGGACAGCGACGACGCTGGTCTGCGCGATTGCGTGGAAAAACTTTTAGGGTTTCATACCCGTGATGTAATCGATGACGCCCTGGTGCAAGTGGCGGCGGCGCACAGCTACAATCCGATAGTAGACTTCCTGCGGGCCCTGCAGTGGGACGGCGTACCGAGATTGGACACGATATATATCGACTACTTTGGGGATGAAGACAACGCCTATACGCGCGCAGTAGCCCGTAAAGGGCTGGTAGCTGCTGTAGAGCGCGCTATGGCCCCAGGTATCAAGTATGACCAGATGATCGTTGTATGCGGTCCCCAGGGCATCGGTAAGAGCACTTTCTTCGCCCGTCTTGGCGGGCCTTGGTTTAGCAACTCTTTTACAACATTTGAAGGCAAAGAGGCCGCAGAACTCATACAGGGGAACTGGATCGTTGAAATCGGCGAACTGGAAGCCATGAACAAATCGGACATACGGGCTGTAAAACAAACTCTGAGCCGCACGGTGGATGAATACCGGGCAGCCTATGGCCGACGGACGGAACGGCACCCGCGCCGGTGCGTGTTTTTTGGTACAACCAACGACAGTGATTATCTTAAGGACCCAACCGGAAACCGGCGTTTCTGGCCAATCGACTGCGGAAAAAATAGATCAAAAAGCGTGTGGGATGATCTGACCCCGGAAACCGTAGGCCAAATTTGGGCAGAGGCATACATCTATTGGCAGATGGGCGAGCCCTTGATTTTGGGCCCCGAAGAAGAAGCCGAAGCCGAAAAAAGGCGGAAGATGCACCTTGAACAGGACGAGCTGAAAGGGATAATAGAAGCCTTTTTGGAGCGCCCCGTGCCCGAAGATTGGCTGAAATGGGATGCCGACAGGCGGGGATTATATCTTCGTGGAGAGATGAAAGCTGAAGGGCTTAAACTGGTACACCGTGATCGGGTGTGTGTAATGGAGGTCATGCGGGAATGCCTGGGCGACCGGCGGGGGGTCATACCGCAAAAGGACGCCCGGCGCATCGGGCAGATTATTGCGGAAATCGATGGTTGGGATCGTACCGGAGTCATGCGGTTTGGGGGAGAATACGGCAGCCAAAAAGGGTTTCGGTGGCACGGAAACTCTGAAATTTTGTCAACCGAAGGCCCAAAAATCACTCGGTTGACGGTTGACAAAAGAAGTCAACCGTGTCAACCGAAAATGTGATTGGGTTGACGCATTCGGTTGACACCTGAAACCCGCATGGAATCTGGATTTTTTATAGCTTGTCAACCGTGTCAACCGAAAAACATCTATGTAGATAAAAAATAATAAATAGAGAGAATAGGCAGATATATATACCTGCCTAATACTACCTAATCGCCCTACTGTGTATACTATACGCGTACGCGAGGATGGTTGACAATGCGAAGAGGAGGACCCGAAAGTGAAAGAAAGTCAGATTGAGTCAAAGCTTGTCCGGATGGTCCGGGAGAGAGGCGGGTTGTGCTTCAAGTTTGTGTCGCCATCGAATCCAGGTGTGCCGGATCGAATCATCATTACGCCGGATGGCCGGACGGTATACGTGGAACTCAAGACGGAGACCGGGCAATTACGACACATCCAGGAGTGGCAGATATCGGAGATGCGAAAACGGGGTGCAGACGTCCGTGTTGCGAAAGGTTTGGATGCGGTCAAGGCTTTGGTGATGGACTTGTTTCCGCCGAAGGAGGACTCAACTTGAAGTACATACCGCACGGATATCAGGCGTATTGTGAACGACGTATCGTTGATACTCCGGCCATTGCTTTGTGGCTGGAAATGGGGCTGGGGAAGACGGTTATCACTTTGTCAGCAATTAACGAGCTGCGGTTTAACCGGTTTGAAGTTGGCCGGGTGCTGGTTATTGCACCGAAGAAAGTTGCGGAAGCAACCTGGCAGACGGAGGCGACGAGATGGGATCACACGAAGCACATCCGCTTTTCCACAGTGCTTGGGAGTACGCAGCGGCGCATTCGGGCGGTCAATACGCCGGCGGATATCTACGTCATCAACCGGGATAACGTCTGCTGGTTGGTGGACTACTACCGCAACGATTGGCCGTTTGACATGGTTGTGATTGACGAGGCTACGAGCTTTAAAAGCCAGTCTAGTAAACGCTGGAAGGCTTTGAAATCTGTCCGGTCACATATCCGCCGGATTGTAGAGCTGACCGGGACGCCCTCCCCCCAGGGCCTGATTGATCTTTGGCCCCAAGTTTACCTGCTGGATCAGGGGCAGCGCTTGGGGAAGACAGTGGGGAGCTTTCGGGAACGGTACTTCAACCCCGACAAGCGAAATGCCACTACAATTTTCACCTACAAGCCCAAGGATGGCGCAGAGGCCGCGATCCAGTCCTTGATCGGAGACATCTGCATCAGCATGCGGGCAGAAGATTATTTGCAATTGCCGGCCTGTGTTACGGATGTGATCCCCGTTGCCTTAAACACGCAGGCGGAAAGGGCATACAAGCAGCTAGAGCGGGATGCGATTTTACAAGTCGATGAGGTGACCATTGATGCAGGGACAGCAGCCGTGCTGACCAACAAGCTTCTGCAGCTTTGCGATGGGGCCGTGTATGATAGCGCACATCGTGTGCAAATAATCCACGACTGCAAGATCGAAGCGTTCATGGAACTCATAGAGGGGTTAGGGAGAGAGCATGCGCTGGTGTTCTACGCATTCCAGCACGACAAAGATCGGCTTTTGGAGGCCCTTGCGAGATCAGGAAAGCGCGTAAGGCTGTACCAGAGCCCACAGGATGAACGGGATTGGAACGCGGGGATGGTGGATATACTGCTGGCGCATCCGGCCAGCTGCGCTTACGGGTTGAATCTGCAGCAGGGTGGACACCATGTCGTTTGGTTTGGCCTTACATGGAGCTTGGAACTGTACCAGCAGGCCAATAAAAGACTGCATAGGCAGGGGCAGGATCAGCCAGTAATTATTCACCACCTTGTGGTGAGGGATGGTATGGATGAGGATGTTATGGCGGCCCTTGAAGCAAAAGCAGGTACGCAAGACGGTCTTATGAATGCTTTGAAGGCCAGAATCAAGAAAGTGAAAGGAGAGCATGGAATATGACAAGCCAGGAGAAAAAAGCATATTTGGAGCGCTACAAAGAAGCGGATCGTGAGATTGACCGCTTGTGTGAAGAATTGTCGCGGTGGAGAGCCCGAGCAACAAAAATAACGCCAGCTTTATCCCAGGAGACCGCAGGAGGCCGCGAAGAGGGTAATCAAGTGGAACTGGCCGTCGAAAAAATTATTGCCTTAGAAGGGCAAATAAACACCAAAATCGACGAGCTGTTGATAATCAGGCAGCGGGTGGAAGACGCGATTCAGACAGTTATGGACGGTACCTTGCGCGAAGTGCTGACGCAAAGATACATATTGGGCAAACGATGGGAACAGATCGCTGTGGATATGAATTACAGCTGGCGGCGGATTTATCAGCTCCATGGAAAAGCGCTGTTGCAACTGTGCATAGAATTTCAGTATGAACCTGTGATATAGTTAAACTACCAAAAGTGAGTACAAGGACGGGTTCACGCTCTTTTCATGCGCACCTCCTTTCATAATATTTTTCTCCTTGGTCCATGCCGTGCCGGGGGTCAGACAGGCGCGGCAGACATGCGGCAAAGAGTGTAATACCGGTGCAACTCCGGAAGGCCGCGCCAGGCGTTTGACGGTAATCGGGTGGCGTAGATTACCGGAGCCGCAATGCCGCCGCTATGCAGAGGGCGGATTATAAATACTGCGCTATCCGGCCCAGCGCCGGACAGAGGGAAACCGTCTTTGACGGATGTTATATAAGCGCCTTACCAGTTGGTGGGGCGCTATTTTTATTTAAATTTTTCATTTGGGAGGTGACTATTTTGAAATCTTTAGAAAAATTTAAAACCTGCGAGCTGGTAAAAGAGCTCAAAGGACGAGAAGGTATAGAAACAAAAATAGCGGAACCGTATCAAGATATAGACATCAAGATAAACGGTCCCGCCATTGTTCTGATTGTGACAGATTAGCCTATCCGATGATAGGGATAGACATTTTTGATGTGAGCATGGAAGTACTTGCCATGAGAACCGGCAGCCATCAGACCATGATAAATGGTTTCAGGAACACCACTATACGAATATGTTTCTCCAGAATGAAAAGTGATATATAAAGTTCCATTTTCATAGCCGACGCTTGTAAGATTACTCGAATTTACAGGATGCATAATCATTTTTTCACCCCCTTTCTGTGCCAAATTATATCACTTAGTTCTGCTGTTTCAATATTTTGGTGATGAATATGAATAGAAAGACAATTAAAGAAACGATGGCAGAATACAAAGGAGAGATTGCTGCCATTGATTATAAGATCGCCCAGATCAAAACGGGCCGTAATTGGGAGAATAACGCTAGATATAAGCATTTAGAATGTATGCGTGGCGACTTGTGTCGGCAATTATATGAAGCGAAATTAGTAGCCGCAAGAGATAGGGGCGGTAGCTAATGGCAACTGGAAAGTACCAATATTGGCTGACTGATGATGGACGTACTCTGTTACAGGGATGGGCGCGTGACGGCCTTACAGACGAGCAAATTGCGCACAACATCGGGATAACAGCTACAACGCTCTATGCTTGGAAAAACAAATACCATGAGATTTCTGAGGCCTTAAAAAAAGGCAAAGAAGTCGTTGACCTGGAAGTAGAAAATGCTCTCCTGAAGAAAGCAAAAGGGTATAACGTAGAAATTAAGAAAACGTTCAAAGTCCGAAAAATAGACTACGATTCCAGCGGAAAAAAGATCCGGGAATACGAGGAGCTACAGACCGGTTACGCCGAAGTCCACGTACCAGCGGACACGACAGCACAAATTTTTTGGCTAAAGAACCGCAGACCGGACAAGTGGAGAGACCGACAGGAAGAACAACGGAGTAGCGAGGAGGTGCAGATCATTGACGACTTATAGGCTTTCGGACGTGATTGCACCAGCGTTTTATGCGTCTCATCGAGCAATTCAGGCGGGAGAGATCAATGAAGTTGTAGAAAAGGGTGGACGAGGCGGTTGTAAAAGCAGCTTTTGCAGCATCGAACTGCTCTTGCAGTTGTTAAAGCATCCAGAATGTCATGCGGTCGTTTTACGTAAAGTTGCCAATACCCTTCGTAGTAGCGTCTATGCACAAATCTGTTGGGCGATTGCGGAAATGGGGTTATCTCAAAAGTTCCGCTGTACGGTATCGCCGATGGAATGCACCTATCTCCCCACGGGGCAGAAGGTGCTTTTTTTTGGCCTGGATGACCCTGGAAAGCTCAAATCCATTAAAGTACCGTTTGGCTATATTGGCATAGCCTGGTTTGAAGAACTTGATCAATTTTCAGGGGCGGAAGAAGTCCGAAACGTAGAGCAGTCGCTTTTTCGTGGCGGCGTTTATGCGTTGGCGCTGAAAAGCTTCAACCCGCCCGCGACGGCTCGCAATTGGGCTAATCAGTACGCTTTGGAAAGAAAGACCGGAAAGTTGGTACACCACAGCACCTACTTAGAGGTATCGCCCGATTGGCTAGGGCCACGCTTCTTGGCGGATGCGGAACACTTACGCCAGACCCATGAAACCGCCTACCGACATGAATATCTGGGCGAAGTAATAGGCAGTGGAACGCAAGTGTTCGAAAACCTGAAATTAGAGCCCATTGAAGACAGAATAATAGAAAAATTTGAACGGCGGCTACATGGCGTGGACTGGGGGTGGTATCCGGACCCGTGGGCATATAACGGGTGTAGTTACGATGCTGCTCGTAAAACCTTGTACATATATGACGAGCTAACGCGGCGAAGAACAAGTAACCAGGACACTGCTCAACTGCTTATTGCCCGTGGTGTATGTCAGGATAACGACCGAGAGGAGTATCTAACAGCGGATAGCGCAGAAGAAAAGAGTTGCGGGGACTATCGTGCAATGGGACTGCCATGCCGCGGAGCAGAAAAAGGGCCGGGTAGTGTAAAGGCAGGCATGAAGTGGTTACAAAGTCTTGCCTGTATCTGGATTGATCCAAGTCGATGTCCGGATACCGCGAAAGAGTTCGGTGAGTACGAATACGAACGTGATAAAAAGACCGGTGAAGTCTTAGAGGGATTTCCGGATGTAAATAATCACCATATCGACGCGATACGATATGCAACGAACCGAGTTTGGAAGAGGAGAGGCGCATGATAAAGCGTTTTAATGTCTGGTTACGAGAGCGGTTCTTACCGGAATGGGCCAGACAGCAGCTAGTAGAAGAGAATGAGAAATTAAGAAAGCGATTGGCAGAGGAACGCAGGGAGATAAGACGGCTGGAGGCATATATTCGGGGGTTACATGATGGACTACGCCGACAGCGGCAAGTAGTTATCCACAATCATGCAGGGAAAGGGGAAAGCGAAGAATGAGCTTTTTCGGCGCCCTTTTTAATAACAAGATTTATCACTTTGAACAGGCATATCCAGGAGCGAAGGACTATACGACTTCGGCTATGCAGAAGGCCATCCAGGATTGGTTCCAATTGTATTTTGATAATGAAGTAACAGAAGAAGAGGACCCCTGCCAGCGGTTACCATACACGATTGTAAATAAATTGGCACGGACCTGTTTTGCAGAGTATGAAGTTACACCCGCAAAAGGAAATTTCTTTGCGACAGAAGTATTGAGAGGGCTAGAGACCGTACGAAAAAAAGCCATGCAGCTCGCATTGATCGGTGGTGAGGCATGGTTAAAGCCAGTACCAAGGCCCAATGGTTTTTCTTTTACAGTGATGCGTCGAGATATGGTGGCAGTGTTAGGCCGGGGGGCGGATGGTGAAGCTACGGCCCTAGGAAGTACAGAGATTACACAGCGGGACGGGAAGTTTTATACGCTACTGGAACGGCGTAGCTTGGATGAAGCAGGGAGACTGGTTATTGAAAACAAGCTGTATTGTAGTTGGGACGGCCAAAGTTTAGGCGTGCCAGCTGCGTTGGACACATTACCGGAATATGCGGATTTACAACCGGAGGCTGTGATCGGTGCAGTCGATGGGCTGGGCGTAATAAGCCTGCGTGTGCCGTTGGAAAACTGTGTGGACGGCAGCGCAGATGCAGTGAGCGTATATGCGGCAGCGGCCGGCCTGATCCATAATGTTAACCACAACGAACGGCAACTGAGCCGGGAATTCGAGAACGGGGAAAGTCGGGTGTTTGCTTCTGCGGACATCTTAGACAAAAGGAAGAACGGCAAGCGGTGGCTTCCGCCCGGTTTATTCGTAGGGATTGACGACGATCTCAAAAATACGGGCGTAACCATTTTTTCTCCTGCATTGCGGCAAGAGAGCTTCTTGGCTCGCAAAAAGGAATATCTGCGGAATGTGGAGAGCTTGATCGGTTTAAAACGGGGGATTCTTGGAGAGGTGGAGGCGGCGCAACGTACCGCTACCGAGGTTACCAGCAGCCAAGGCGATTACAGCTTGACTATACAAGACCTGCAACAAATGTGGGAGAAGGCCGTACGGCAAGCATTTGTGGTATGTGGTAGATTGGGAACGCTGTATAAGGTTCAAGGAGCTGTAGAGTTGGATCCCGATCAATCTATTGCTATGGATTGGGGAAACGGCATTTTATACGACAAAGACAAAGAGTGGAGCCAAACCATGCAGTTAGTAAGTGCTGGAATGCTGCGGCCGGAGATCGCCCTGGCGTGGCATTATGGTTTACCTTGGGAAACGCCAAAAGATCTGGAATATGTGAGGATAAAGTATATGCCAGAAGTGGAGAGGATGACGGGTGATGAATAATTATGTTGACACCGGAACAAATCGAAGCTCTCCGAGACGCCGCCAGCCATATTACAGATCCGATAAATGATTATCTAATTGGAGATATTGCACGGCGTATTTCCGAGGTTGGGCAGCTTACCAGTACAGCGGCCTATGAGGTATGGATGGCGCAGCAGCTGGGAACATCACAAAGACAAGTAAAAAAGGAAGTGCGTAAAAGGTTAAAGGTTTCCAATCGTGAATTAAAAAAACTGATGACACAGGCGGCGGAAGTGGGATATGATTTTGATTTGAAACGCCTACCTGTACAAGCGGTACCATTCCGCGCAAATGAAAGCTTGCAACAGATTGTTGCCGCAGCGGTTGAACTCGCCGGAAAGGATCTCAACAACATAACACAGACGTTGGGAATGGTGGACCCTTTTGGAAAAGCGCTGCCTTTACAGGACGTATACAGATCCTGCACAGACTTTGCTTTTAAACAGGTCATTACAGGCGCTTCCGATTATAATACGGCGATCCGTACGGCTTGCGCCAATATCGCGAAATACGGCGTGAGGACCATTGATTATGAAAGCGGTGTACATACCTCGTTGGAAGCTGCTGTCCGGCGAAATATTATGGGCGGATTGGGTCTTATGAATGAACAAATCGAGCAGGTCAATCACGATGAAATGGGCTGCAATGGTTGGGAAATCAGCGCTCACGCCAACAGCGCGCCGGATCATGAACCAATCCAGGGGAAACAGTACAGCGATGCAGAGTATACGGCGTTAAACAACAGTCTTGTCCGCCGGATTGGTACGCTGAATTGTGGTCATGTTGCCTTCCCCATTATTTTAGGAATCAACAGTCCGCAATATAGTGACGCCGAGCTTACGGATTTACGACGGCAGAATGAGGTGGGAATTACCTATCAAGGGAAACATTACACCGGATATGAAGCTACACAGATGCAGAGGAAGATAGAACGGTCTATCCGGGTGCAAAAGAACCGCATTCTAGTGGACAAGGCTACAGGCGATGCGGATAAAAGGACGATAGATCAGATCAAGCTACATCAGATCAAGCTACGCCAGTTGAACGAAGAATACCGGCGTTTTTCCCAGGCAGCAGGTTTGCGGACGGAATCGGAACGCACATGGGTAGTTGGATTTAGCAGAGAACAAGCAACAAGAGCTAACATCGGAGCGGAACAATATTACCAAAAATGGTCAAAAGAAATTAGTGTAAATTCTAGTATAGAAACCCTTGCAAAATACTACGATGTAAAGTATACTAATTCTCCTCGGTATGAACGATTGCAAGGTTATGCCAAGGCGGTGGAAAAGGGGGATATTTCCCCGCTGGTGGGCTTCGATTTGTATGAAGAGGTGAGCGCGGAGATTCGTGAACGCCTTGTTGGGGCAACAACTTCAACAGGAATTACAATCGAGAGTTTCACCACGCATTTTGTGGATCGGGTGATTGGCCAAACTTCGACGCCTCACAAAGGGATGCGTTGTGGAGTCTCTATAGAAGACGCGTTGGATGCGCTGCTCAATCCTATAAAATTAGACGATATTCGTCTGATGGATGACGGCGATATACGGCAGACGCTTTACGGATCAAAAGCAGCAGTGACAATCAGTGTTCGTGATAAAAGGCTGATTCAGACTAACCCAAATAGTGAAAGACCTGCTAATAAAAGTCAAGTAGAAATTTCAGATTTTTAGGGAGGC
>CAMMMX010000030.1 GCA_946498095.1 uncultured Clostridia bacterium | reverse complement strand
CCTTGAAAACACTGGGTTTTTCCGTTTGTCTTTATTATACCGTAAGGGCATACGGCAGCTACAAATATGCACCAGCTAACGGGCGACTTTTACACCGTGGGCGAGATATTGGGGCATACGCTAAAAGGTATCGGTATGTCGCTTGGCATATCGACCAACCTTGAAGCGGTAACGGCGCAGTATGTAGACGTGCGGCTGGAACGAAAAAAATCTGTTTTGGAAACCTACCATAAAGCCCTGCAACCTCAAAATTCTGTTTCAAAAAATGGTGCAGACCAAAAAGAAACACCGAAAAAATCCAAAAAGAAAAGCAGCGAAATGGAGCTATAACCGCAATATCTTTTTATAGCTTCACGCTGCTTTTTATAGGTTTTTAGGAGTTCCGGGCACCATTTGGGCACCACAGCATACAATTTTGATGAATAGAATGTATAGCGCACACGACACAGGGCACCACAAATCAGGGCACCACGGGCACCATTTTAGCCCGCAATGCGAGATTAGGGCACCACAAAACGACATAAGAAAACCCGCGTAAACCCTTGATTTACGCGGGATTGTTTTTGGCGGAAGCGGTGGGATTCGAACCCACGAGCCCTTGCGGACTACTGCATTTCGAGTGCAGCTCGTTATGACCACTTCGATACGCTTCCGTTGATCCCACCTGTGAAATAATCAAACAACCGATTGGGCTACACGCCGACCTCTCTGACACACTAAATGTCCTAAATATTATAACAAACATCCCTGCATTTGTCAACCACTGTTTTCATCTGGACAAACCCTGTCCGTCTTGTAGTGCCATTCTCACGATGGTCCCGCACGGAAATGTAAGATCTGAGGGGATGCGTACCTGCATCGTTGGATGCGGCGCAGACTGAATCGGATTCCCACTACCATCCTGCATACCTGTGATCGTCATTTGGACAGGCTGCCGCCCCGGGGACAAAAATTCCACCTCATCCCCGACCGAAAACTTGTTCCGCTGTGTCAAATAAAGATATCCTTCTTTCCATTCCTCAACAATCCCTACCACATCAAAGGAACGCAAATATCCTCCTGTCTCATAATATTGCCCCTCCTGCGGCTGCCCGAAATAAAAGCCCGTACAATACCTCCGGTGGCTGACCTTAGTTACCTCCTGCTTTAACCATTGCGGCAAAATATAGTGATGTGGTTCTCTTTGGTACAAATCCAGCGCCATCCGATAGGCATTGGTTACAACCGAAACATAATACGCCGACTTTGCGCGCCCTTCAATTTTTAAACTGGTGACTCCCGCACCTATCACCTGATCCAAGTACTCTATCATACACAAATCTTTTGCATTGAGGATATAAGTTCCCTCTTCGTCCTCAAAGATCGGATGAAATTCTCCCTCACGCTTTTCTTCCATCAAATGATAGCGCCATCTGCATGGCTGCGCGCAAGCGCCCCGATTGGCGTCACGCCCAGTCAAGTAGCTTGACAGCATACATCTCCCAGAAAAAGACATACACATTGCTCCGTGGACAAACGCCTCTATCTCCAGTTGAGGCGGTGTCTTGTCACGGATCTGCGCGATTTCATCCAGTGTAAGCTCTCGGGCCAGCACAACCCGCTGCGCACCCATCCGGTAAAACATATCCGCAGCAGCATAGTTGACAATACCTGCCTGTGTTGAAATATGCACTTCCATGTCAGGTATGACACGCTTTACGATATCCAATACACCAATATCCGTAACAATCAGCGCATCAACATTACATGTTTGCGCGTTGCGCAGAAAATCCGGCAACGCTTCCAATTCACTGTTACGCGGCAAAGTGTTACAGGTGAGATAAACTCGTACGCCACGCGCATGCGCGTATTCGACCGCTTGTTGAAGCGTATCAAAATCAAAACGCGCTGAAGCCACACGCATGCCGAATGCCGTCCCGCCTAGGTATACGGCGTCCGCGCTGAAACGGATCGCCGCCTGCAAGCGCTCAAAGTCTCCGGCAGGCGACAGCAATTCAATTTTGGAATTTACCACCGACATCGGCTTGGCTCTCTCCCTTTCCGCATCATTCGGCTTCGCTTTGCACCTGTGCATTCACTTGCTCAGCCACTTGAATATTTTGATTATGCTCCGCCAAGGTTTGCGCATAGTAGAACTGTCCACGCAGATCGGTGACGAAGAAATAGTACGTATGATCAGCCGGATACAGTGCCGCCTCAATTGCCTCTAGTCCCGGATTACAAATTGGTCCAACAGGCAGCCCCTGGCACTTATAAGTATTATAAACATCATACATATCCTGATTGGGCAACTGAATATTTGGCTTAATATCTTCCTCCACATACTGGATCGTCACATCGGACTCCAACTTGGGAAATGCCTCAGGATTATGCAGCCGATTATAGAAAACACCCGACACTTCCTTCATCTGATCCGTGCCGCCTGCCTCTGCCTGAATGAGCGATGCTAGCGTCAGCGTTTCCTCAAGGGTCATATTCATATCCTCCATACGCTGGTACAGCGCAGGGGTAATCTTATCATTGAAATTTTTTAGAAATTTCTCGCATACGGTTTCAACATTCTGATCTTCAAAGAAAAAGTAGGTATCCGGGAAAAGATAGCCCTCCATTTTATAGAACTTCAATGGATTCTCATTGATCTGCTCTTCAAAACTATAACCGAACGATGCGTTATTAAAAGAATGGATAAAGCTCTTCGCTTCGCAGACCTTATTTTCCTCCAGCAGTTTGGCCACCTCATTGATGGTCATTCCCTCTGTTACCTGGATTCGGATGTCGTTTCGCCGGTCGGAAATTTGCTTTAAATTACGGATAATTTCCTCATACGCCATATTCGGCCGGAGCGTATAGATTCCATACTGATATTGCCCGTCAGCACCGCTCATTTTAGAGATGACACGGAACAGCCAGGGATACTCTATCACACCGTTTTCCTCCAGAATGTCCGCAATTTGCGCTGTGCTGGACTGGTAAGGGATATTAATATCAATCTCCGTATCCGCTTTATTAATGCCAAGAATATCCTGGACGCTTATCAGGCAAACGATCGACAGCGCCAAAGATGCTACCACAATGATAGTGCTGACAACCAACACTTTGATCCAATGGCGTTTCTTTTTTTTCTTTGCTTTCCCTCCAGGCGCCGTATTCCCTTCCCCGGTTACTCCCGACTTGGAAACAGGCTTTTTTTCGTAGTCCGGCAGACGATGATACTCCTCATCCTCTATGTAGAGCTGAAATGTTTCCTTCTTTGGCTGTGTCTCCTCTTGTGTGGCAGAATGAGTCTGCTCCTGCCCGGCTGTCTGCTGCGGTGACTGCGTTTCTTTCAGGATTTCGTCTACCATACGCTCTCTGTCGTCCTTGGGGACTCTCTGCGTTCCGTCGTTCTTGTGTTCGTTATCCACTCCGTCCATTCCTTTCCCGGTATTGATAGCATCGCCTCCTGGAGGCTCTATTCGTCTTCCCGCATCCGACGCTTGACATACTTTTCGGTAATAATGAAATCTACCGCTCGATCGTATCGACCGTTGTAAAGCCGATTTGATAAACAGCAACAGTAACACAATCCAATCGTGGCACCACCATAGTAATTGCTCAGGAACCTGTCGTAGTACCCTTTGCCATATCCCAACCGGTAACCACGCGTATCAAAAGATAGTCCCGGCACGATACAAACTGTATTGGAGAAGCGCGTCACTTTTCGGCAAGCATCCTCACGAGGTTCCAGAAGCCCATAGGTACTCTTCTCCAAGTCTGCAAATGAGCGTATTTCATAAAAATCCATTGATGTGCTCTCTACCACACAGCGCGGTACGATCACACGCTTTCCGTCTGCCCAGGCTTTCCGAATAAGCGCATGCGTGTCCACTTCGATCGGCGTGGATACATACACAACGAGCCCTTGTGCTTTTCGATACTCCGCCGTTGCGATCAGCCGCTGCAGGATAGACGCGTCCATCTGCGCCTTGCGCTGCGCAGGTAATTCCCGGCGCATCCGCTTATACTTCTCTCTAAGTTCCTGTTTGACCTGTCGGATATCCTGACCCACAAAAGGAACTTTACTCCCTATCCGCATTGTATCGACTCCCTGATTTTACGTGCAGCTTTTTCGCCCTTCAGAGCCTCCACCAGCTTCAGTCCAAATTCAACTGCCACACCAGCGCCACGCGCGGTAATCATCTTCCCGTCCTGACAGACACTTTCTCCACCGGGGATCGCTCCATCCAGCTCGCCCTCAAACCCCGGAAAGCACACCGCCCGTTTACCTCTAAGCAGGCCTACATGCCCCAATATAGATGGCGCCGCACAAATAGCTCCGATATACTTTCCCGCCTCCGCACAATGCGCAATCGCTTTCATGACGGTCGGATTTTTCTCCAGGTTCAGCGTTCCCGGCATTCCGCCCGGTAGGATCACCATCTCAACCTGTTCTCCCAATACGACCTCATCATCAGCGATATCGGTGCCAATCATCATCCCATGGGAACCGATTGCAAAACGCTTTTTCAGCCCAACTGTAGTGACATCCACGCCGGCACGGCGCAGCATATCAATGGGCGCTACCGCCTCGGTTTCTTCAAATCCGTCAGCCAGAAAAACATATACCATACATATCTCCTCCCTATGTATCCATTAATCCCAAAGTAAATTGGCATAAATATCGCCAAATACGTCCTTTGCCGCCTCCGTGAGCGCTTTTGCCATCAGATAGCGCTCCGGGACTCCGCCCTCCTGCCAGGGAAGCCTCAGCCGGACGTTCCGACACTTTGCATATGCCGCCAAGCTGCCGACCGCCCGGTAAATAACGCCCTGATTCGACTCTACTGGCAAACATAGCTCGCGGACATACAAGGTCCCACCATTCACAGCGCATATCGCCGCCAGATCCGCATCGCCTTCTCTGATGCGCAGCGCCACAGCTCCCCCAGTAAGCTCCGTCTCGATATTCCACGCCTCCAATCGAGGGATAAAGCGGAAAGAGTTCCGTTCAGCTAAAAAACGCCTTCGTATAGATAGATATGCCTGTACCGATAAGGAAGCTACCCTGTCACCGTCACCAGACAAATCTTGGAGCTTCAGCCGCCCCAGTTGACTTGCAGGGGTATACCCTTTTTCCCTGTAGTAATGGGTCAAACCTGCATGCTGCATGACCAAGCCGATACCGCCGTACCCCTCTCTCCTTGCATACTGTTCCGCAAACCTCATCAAGCCCCCGCCGATTCCATTTCCCTGGCGGTCGGGGCGGACTGCCAGCGCAAACAAATAAAGGACAGGCTGTGACCCCCCTTCCCTCCCTGCCAGACACGGAATCAGCGTCATCATCCCGCTCACCCCATGTTGCTCGTAGACAAACAGATGTTCCAGTGATTGCGGATGGCGAAAATAACGGTCCAGGTAGTCATCCGAATCGCCGAAGCATTCCTTCCATAAGGCACGGATCTCAGGCAAATCGGCCCGGCATGCCGTCCGAATGGTATCAACTTTTGACCTCAAAGCTGCGTCCCCCCACTTTGATAATCGAACAAACTAGCCGTGATAGGAGCATTTATATTTCGTCCAAAGATAGGCCGGCTGATAAGATAACTTGGCTTTCCTTAGGCCTTCCACACCAGCGTCATCTTCCCGAGAGATATAACGGTATCCGCCGGCAAAACGCTTAGCGAATTCACGATTTATCATCTGATAGGCACCCGACGCTTTCGACATTGCCTTTTCCACATGAACGATCATCGTGTCATCGGTCAGCTTTTCACCGAAGGAGAACGCCACCACTTCTCCACCGGCCCGAAGCAGACCTCCCACATAGCCAAGCTCGTCAAAATGATCCAATGCCCGGCGCACGGCGCACATCTCTGAATTTTTCTCCAAATCATGGAGGCAATCGTTTTCTGCACACCAGGCCGCGCTCATTCTGCGGCACTCATCCATGTTGTCCGCCGTAAGCTCCTCAAACGACCAATCAGGATTCTGCAACATGAAACGATTGACAAAGTTACGCTTCGCGTGCAGCTTTTTTCCTTTCAGGCTCATGAGATCTTCCGCGTTATAAATATAATCGAAAAAGTCACGCTGCTCCTCCACATGAAAGAGACCGGGCATCAGCTTTTCCAACTCGTCTTTTTTCACCGCAGGCACGGAGTGGAACATGAGCGGAAACCCTTGTTCATGCGTATATTTCAATAGGCTATGCAGCGCTTTCTCTATATCTCCCTCCCCCAGCGGATACAAAAACGAGGGAGTCTCGAAAGCCGACTGCAGGAAAAGAAAGCCGTCCTGCACCGCCCATTTATGATCGTAAATCTTTTTCCAGCAATAAAAATTACCGAAACAATATTCGCTCCCCTGAAACTGAGCGCGGTCAAAAAACGGTTGAATGCTATCCTTGTCTGTAATCTCTACAGAGCGAAAGCTGAGCATAAAAAATCTCCTTTTAATGTCTGACCTTCCTGTCCTCAAAAAGCCGGCTAAATGTCTTTGTGAAGGACACAGTTATTATTTTCCAAGTACTTCCGAAACGGCGTGACAAAGTTCCTGCCGGATCTCCTCCACGCCTCTAGGTACGCTGTCTGCAGCGCAATCGACTAAAGTCCAGCCCAAACGGTGTGCAGCATAAAGCGCTCCTTCACGACAGCGCTGCAAATATTGCCGATCCGCCTCATGAATATCCTTTCTTGCTTCTTCCCCGCTATAACGGTGGGACAAAAGCGCCGCAGATACCTCGACCGGCATATCCAAGTACAATACAAGGTTGGGACGAGGCAGAGAGAGCCGATCGTACTCATATTCCTCCAACCATGCCAAGTAATCGTCCCATTCCGCTCTCGGTAGCTTCGGCATCTGATGCACCGCATTGGAAGTGACATAACGCGTCGCCAGAATGGCGGCACCTGCTTGGTAATCCTCTTCCCAAAAACGCTTGTAACTCGCATAACGGTCTACCGCATAAAAGCTGGACGCAGCATATGCGTTGACAGCATCCGGATCAGACGAGAACTCGCCCGCAAGGTACATCTTCACAAGCGCGGAGGACGGCTGCTCATAGTCGGGAAAGGATATCAGACGTACCGGCTTCGGCGCGCAGATCTTCTGCATATGCGAGAAAAGAAGCGGGGCCTGCGTGCTTTTTCCACTGCCATCCAGACCGTCTATGACTATTATTGTCCCGCTCGGCACGATTCTTTCAGCTCCCTGTAAAAATTCTGCACTTCCTGCTGCCTTCCGCAAGACATCTTCCCTTCGGGGCAGTTTCCTCGCACGCAGCCGGGACCAGCATTCCGAAACAGTGTCGGCGCGACCTCGCAGCAAAGTCTGAGCATTTCGTCGGCGACTGCCTTGATTTCCCACTGCGCACGGTTACAGCAGCGCAGCCGGAAAAAATTCAACAAGCTGCGCGCATTCATCGTAACAAGCATTTTGGTGTCGCAAGCATTGGGCAAGACAAAACGCGCGTCCTCAATCGCCTTTTTCTCGGCACGCTGACGGGCGGTCTTTTCATCCATTCCATCAGCGACGTACTGCGCAACGTATTTTTCCTGCAAAGTATCTGCAATCCGGTTGTAAATACGGATATCGTAATCCATCGCTTCCAAAAAAAGACGCTTTGCTTCTTCATCCGCCTCAATAGCGGGCGGCATCACGAACGCAAATTGCTTTTCTTTAACATAACGCTGACTTTGCACGGAAAACGACGCAATCCGGTGACGGGTAATCTGCGCCAGTAACGCGCGCGATACTCCCTCGATGCCAAAAGTAAAACTCACATGCTCAATGGGGCTTTCATGCCCCACTGATGCGAGCATCTGTACAAAATCAGCTGACTTTTTTTCATCCAGGCCGTCCCACAAAGTGTCAATATCACTTTGTGCATAACATAATTTTGCAGCGGCAGCGACTATTTTCTCCACATCCTGCGGATATGCAAGCAGTTTAACCTTCATTTTCCTATATCCCAGCGGTTTCAGGGACACCCCTCGCCGTACTTCCTTTCATCCAAATCAGCCCGCACAGCCAGTCGAACCTGACTTTTGCGTACTCTTTTCGACTTTATTATCATACCATAAATCGCAAATTGTCACAAGTGCTCGACAAGGTTACCGGACACTTTAACAAAAAATACAAAGACGGGAAAGAGCATGACTCTTTCCCGTCAAAGACAGGTGTCCTTAAAATTTCACCCTGCCATGTTCCCGTAACCAGGCTACCGTATCCGCAAGCGTCTGCTTCATATCACGCGGTTGAAAACCAAGCTCACGTGTCGCTTTTGCGTGGGAAAAATCGGCATTACTCCTGAGGGTATATAACGAATAACTGGTATACAGCGGCGGCTGGAGCCACAATTTGTAATACGTTTCCGCAAGCGGCGCCGTAGCTTTTGCAAACCACATCGGCAAAACGGTACGAATCCTGCGTTTACCGCTGACCTTGTGCAGCAGATCCAGAAATTCCGGAATTTCAAAAAAACGGTTGGAGAGGATATAACACTCTCCCGCTCTTCCTCGATCCGCCGCAGCGATCGTTCCGTCAGCAACATCACGCACATCGACAAAATCATATCCGCCGCGGACACATGCTGCCAAACGGCCGTCCAGGTAATCCATCACCAACTGTGTCAGATGTGCATGCCCGTAATCCCCGGGGCCGACGATGCCGGTTGGGTGGACGATGACTGCGTCTAATCCTCTGCCGGCGCTGCGCAGTACCAGCTGCGTAGCCTTTGCTTTGGTTTTCGCGTATAATCCCTTCACACGTGCCGGATCGAAATTGCGCGTTTCGGTAATCGTCTCGCCTCTCGGGGGCTCCGGTATCGCGTGAACCGAGCTGACGTACACCAGCCGCTTGACACGATGTCGACGACAGGCTTGAATCACATTTGCCGTCCCTCGCACATTGACATCGAACACCTTTTCCTGAAACCTAGACGCAATCGACACAATTCCGGCAGCGTGAATGACGATAACGTCCCACCCATCCGTTCCGTCGAAAAGCGCCTCCAAGGACTTCGGCTGCGTAACGTCACCCCGGACGATGACTGCGTCCACATCATCCAGCGCGGGGGAGGTGTCTGACGGAAGCGCGAATCCACGCACCGTCTCTCCTCTTTCTACCAGCCGCCGGACAATCGTACTTCCCAGATGCCCCAGCGCCCCTGTTACAAGATAAACCGTTTTCATTCCGTCTCCCGTCCTTTCCAGCAGCCATGCATTGCAAGTACTTCAGGCGGTTTGCCCGTCGCCTTCTGCCCGTGCGAACTGTGAATGATAAAGCGCATGGTATTTGCCCTTTCGTTCCAGCAGCTCCTCATGGGTACCGCTCTCTACAACGTCTCCGTTTTCCATCAATAGAATCCGGTCTGCCTCACGTATGGTTGAAAGGCGGTGGGCGATAACAAAGCTGGTCCGCCCCTGCGTCATCTGCAGGAACGCCTGTTGTACCTTGATTTCCGTCAGCGTATCAATGTTGCTGGTCGCTTCATCCAAGATGACCATGGGTGGATCCACCAGCATAATCCGGGCAATGGTGAGGAGCTGCTTTTGCCCCTGAGACAGGTTCTCGCCGTCCTGCGTGATAACGGTATCGTAACCCTTCTCCAATCTTCGAATAAAGCTATGCGCATGTGCTGCCTTCGCCGCCACAATGATGTCCTCCCGCGTTGCGTCAGGCTTTCCATAGGCAATATTCTCCGCGATGGTACCATGGAACAGCCAGGTATCCTGTAGCACCATACCAAAATTCTGCCGTAACCAATCACGTGGGAAATCCCTAATATCCGTCCCGTCAAGCAGGATACGCCCTTCATCAACATCATAAAAGCGCATCAACAAATTCACCAGCGTTGTCTTTCCGGCGCCAGTTGTGCCAACGATCGCCACTTTGCTTCCGGCAGGAATGTCCAGGCTGAGATGCCGGATCAGCGGCCGTGAAGGCTGATAGGCAAAGCTGACATTATCAAACACGATATGCCCCTGCACATCAGAGGGTAAAGGCCTGCCCAAAACATCGGGGGTCTCCTCTTCACCGTCAAGCAGCTCAAAAATACGCCTAGCCGATGCAAGCGATGCCTGCAATTGCGTGATAACCCCTGTAATTTCATTGACCGGCTTGGCAAACTGAGTGGAGTAAATCAAAAAACTGGACAGGTCTCCAACAGAAATCCTGGCTTGTATGGCGAACAACCCGCCAACGACACCCAGCAGAATATAAATCAGGTTATTAATATAACGCGTCGTGGGGTTGGTCAGGGATGAGTAAAACTGTGCTTTCACCCCCACCGTCTTCAACCGAGCGTTGGTCTCACGAAAACGCGCATTGGCAGTCCCCTCGTAGCAGAAAGCCTTGACCGTTTTCTGTCCGCCCACCATCTCTTCGACAATGCCGCTCAGCTCACCTACAATGGCGGATTGCTCGCGGAACATCCTGCGGGAATGGCTGCTGATGAACTTTGCCACCCAAATCGACAGCGGCGTCGTCGCGACAACAATCAGCGTAATCCAAACGTTAATATAAAGCATAAAACCGAGCGCACCTGCTACAGTGACTACGCCCGTCAGCAGCACGGAAAGGCTCTGGATGAGACCGTCTGAGATGGTGTCACAGTCGTTCACAAAGCGGCTGATGACGTCCCCCCGCGCGTGCGTGTCAAAATAGCGCAGCGGAAACCGCCGCAGTTTGGCAAAGCCGTCCCGGCGCAGGCCCTGCGCCGCCTGGTAGGATACTTTTGATGTAATAAAGGTCAGCGTCCACTGGAATACAACGTTGATCGCATAAACCACACCCAGTCCTACAAGGATACCGCCAAGACGCCCGAAATCCACGCTGCCCTTACCCAGCATGCAATCAACCGCCCGCCCGATTAGAATCGGCCCGCATAGGCCGGCTACCACACTGACGACAGCCGACACGCAAGCGAATATCATAGCTGCCCGGTAGCCGGAAAGATAGGAAGCAAGACGTGACAGAGTTCCCTTTTCTTTAGAAATTTGTTTCATCGCTTCAGCTCCTCCTCACTCAATTGAGAGCGGCAGATCTGTGCATACTCGTCGCAGCTGTCCAGTAATTCCCTGTGCGTCCCCTGCCCTACCAGTGCGCCGTCACGAAATACTAAAATTGTGTCGGCATCCATAATGGAACTGGCACGTTGGGATACGATAATCGTGGTCATATCACGGGCATAATCACGCAGCGCCCGGCGCAGCCGTGCCTCCGTCGCAAAGTCCAGCGCGCTGGACGCATCGTCGAGTATCAGGATCTCCGGCCGGCGGACCACAGCTCGCGCAATTGCCAGACGCTGCCGCTGTCCACCGGAAAAATTAGTCCCTCCTGCCGCTACCGGGTGGGATAAGCCGTCTTCCAGCTTATCGACAAAGTCCAGTGCCTGCGCCACCCGCAGTGCATGGCGCATCTCTTCCTCCAAAGCATCCGGCTTACCCATCCGGAGATTGTCCGCGATGGTGCCGGAAAACAGATTCGTTGACTGCTCAACGATCCCGATCCGCCCACGCAGCGTTTGGAGCGGGTACGCTTTGACGTCGACACCCCCTACCAGCACACTCCCGACACTGGCATCGTAGAAACGTGGGATTAGTCCGACAAAGGTGGATTTTCCGGATCCTGTTGCCCCAATCACACCTACCAACTGCCCCTTTCCAATCCGGGCCGTGACGTCTTCGAGCGCATAATCTCCACCATCGTTGTAGCTAAAGCTGACATGACAAAACGCCACCGCGGTTTCCGTCATATCAATCGAATGTTCCCCGTCACCATCCACAACAGAAGTTTCTGTCTCCAGCACCTCATTGACACGGGAGGCGGACGCCGCCGCCTTGGTAAACAGCACAATCAGATTGGAAACGACGACCAAAGCCAGCAAAATCTGCGTCATGTAGTTGACAAAGGCCACGATTTCGCCGCTGGACAACCCGCCGATATCGATACGCAGTCCTCCGAACCATAAGATCAGGAGAATAGCGATATTCATGACGGCGGTGGTCAACGGCGTCAGCAGCGCTGAAATACGTGTCACACGGATTGCCGTAGCGGTCAGATCGTCATTTGCTTGGGCAAACCGCTTTTCCTCATCACCGGCCTTGGCAAAAGCACGGATCACCCTTACGCCGGACAGGTTTTCCCGAATGACCAGCCCCACTCTATCGAGCTTAGACTGATACTTCTTGTAGATTGGCGTAGACAAACGGATCACCATCCAGAGGATCAGTGCGAACACAGGAATTGAAACCAGAAGAATCAGCGACAGCTGCCAATCCAGGAACATCGCCATTACCAACGCACCGATACAAATAAAAGGAGCGCGCACCACAAGGCGTATCAGCATCGCAACCGCCACCTGCAACTGATTGACGTCCGAGGTGACGCGTGTGATCAAAGACGGCGTCCCAAATTTGTCCAGTTCCTTGTGCGAAAAGGTCGTGATATGCGCAAAAAGCGTATCACGCAGCTGCGTCCCAAAGCCCTGCGACGCTCTTGCTGCAAAGTACTGGCAGATCAAAGCAAAGGCGACCCCTGCCGTCGCCATGACAAGCATCAATAGCCCCATTTTCCATACATACGCCCGGTCGCCTTTCAGGACGCCGTTATCGATGATCCAAGCCATCGCGGTAGGAATCAAAAGCTCAATGACCGCCTCAAGCAGTTTAAAAAAGGGCCCTAAGATGCATTCTTTTTTATAATCCCTCAAAAAGCGAACCAGTTTCAACAAATCCGTTCTACCCCTATCGTCAATTTCATACACTTCAGACGCAAGCCCGTCACATGCTCAGACCAGTGTATCCAGTCTGATGAGACTCAGGACGTAAATCTTCAAAGCTTTCAGCAAATCGTCTATATTCACGCACTCGTCCGGTTCGTGCGCGCCGCCATGTCCCTGCGGAAACGGCTTTGCCGATCCGGGGATACCCGGCCCAAATGCAACCGCGTTCGGCAGATGGCGCGCATAGGTCCCCCCTCCCATCACATAGGGGGCAAGCCGGGTACCCAGCACTTCATTGCAGGTTTGCGTCAGCGTCTGGATGATCGCTGAATCTGACGGAATGTAGGTCGGGGCATCATCGCTGACATGATCCACCGTAAAGCCCAGCCCCGCACAATGACGCGTCATTTGCTCCACAACATCTTTACCCTGTGCAGTGACGGGGTAACGGATGTTTACGTTGAGCATCATCCGCCCATCTGCGTCTAACGACAAAATACCGCCATTGTGTGTCAGGCGGCCGGAAGGCACGTCGGCTAACGCGATTCCCAGCCCGGCTCCGTAATAATCGTACAGGATATGCAGTACTCCCTGCATGGCCTGCTCACAATTCCCGGTTAAAAGATGGTGTTCCAACACAAAAGCCGCCAGACGCCGTATAGCATTCTCTGATCCCTCTGGGAACGCCGCATGTCCAGAAATCCCCTCTGCCCGGACCTTGAGGCGGTTTCCATCTCGCTCCAGCCGGATGAACTCAGACGACTGGAGCAATGCGATATCCATCCCGGAGATATCCAGCGTCAGTTCGCATACATCAGGAATCATATTGGACGCCGTACCGCCTTTTACGGAGAGTATATTCCCAGTCAGTTTTTCCGAATACAGATCGGCCGTCAGGATCCCCTTTTCCCCATTACACACTGGAAACGAGGTATCTGGCGTAAAGGTGAACAACGGCATCTCATCGTGTTCACGGTAATATGCCACATCCTCCATCCCTGTCTCCTCGGCGCAGCCAAGGATGACTTTGACGGCATGCTTCATCTCCACACCAAGATCCATCATGCATTTGACTGCATATAGCGCGACGACAGCCGGTCCTTTGTCGTCATCCGTTCCGCGCCCAACAAGGAATCCGTCCACCTGCTGCGCATCAAAAGGCGGAAAACTCCAGCCGCTGCCCTCCGGCACAATGTCTAGATGTGCGATGATGCCAATGCTACCGCTTTTGCCGTCGCCAAGGCCCGTAGCGGTACCGCAATAATAGTCAAGGTTACGGGTGGACATTCCCAATTCCCGTGCCATCGATAACGCGCAATCCAGCGCCTGCGCGCAGCCGCGTCCAAAAGGGTACGGCCCCTCTTCATCGCGCACGGATACACTGCGGATGGAGACCAGCCGGCTCAGCGCGTCCACGATTTCCTCCCGGTGCGCCGCGATCCATGTGTCTATATTCTGCGCTATCAAATTTTCGCTTTTTGCATTCATAACAAATTCCAGCCCTTTCTATATCTGTCCACTGTTTCTACCAAACAAAATCCCATAATTTTTATACAGTCTTATTGATTTTATGATACTACGATTCCAACTGCCCGTCAACTGCGCAGGGGATTCACCCATCTACAAATACAGGATTTCCGCTTCTAGTATGAACCACGTCTTCGTCCAATATGTCTCTCAAATATCAAAGACTCCCTTTATACAGACCGGCTAATAGGTAACGCGCAAAATTTCAGATTCTCTCACAGTAACAACACAATGGGACATTATAATACGAAGGGAGTTTTATATTCAATATTTACATATCCTTCATGCGTTCCCTGGTAAAATAGGATATGATAAGTTTGGACGCTTCTGATTCTCTAAAGAGGTGCATAATTTGTTTGGTTATGTCGTGCCTTTTAAGCCTGAAATGAAAATACGCGAGTTTGACGTGTATAAGGCCGTTTACTGCGGCTTGTGCAAACAGATGGGCAGGGATTTCGGCGCGTGGTCTCGGATGACCCTCAGCTACGACTTTTCCTTTCTCGCTTTGCTTTCCTTATCGGTATCGGAGACGGAAAGTTGTTTGCAACAGCAACGGTGTTTGCTTAACCCGCTGAAAAAGAAGCCCTGCCTGTGCAGTTGTGCCGATCTCTCCTATACTGGCGCCGCCGCAATGACGATGGTGTATTTCAAGGTACGGGACGACCTGCACGACCGCGGTTTTGGAAAGAAGTTACGTGCCGCACTGATATACCCATTGGTCAGCCGCGCCGTGAGAAAGGCGCGCAAGTGTTATCCGCAGGTATACGAAGCATTTGCCGATATGTCACAGCGTCAAAGCCTCATTGAGGACGGTTGCACAGCGTCGGCCGATGCTGCGTGCGAACCGACTGCACAGGCGCTTTCCGTGGTAACGCGACTGCTTCTTCCGGACGCTGATGAGGCACGGCAACGTATCCTGTCCCGTCTGGGCTACTTATTGGGACGTTACGTCTATCTGTGTGACGCGCTTGACGATCTGGACGACGATCTGGCACGCGGCAACTATAATCCTTTTCTGTATCGGTACAGTTTGTCTGTTCCTGCGGACTTGACTGAGCAGGTGTATCGTACAATAAAGGAAGAAACTACGGGCATTTTAAATATGACGGCAGGTGAAATTGCCAACGCGTATAATCTGCTCGACTTAAAGAAATATAAACCGATACTCGACAATATTATTTTTTTAGGGCTGCAACATACTGTCAGCCAAATTTTTGCCAAAAGGGAGAAACAAAATGGATCCGTATAAAGTTCTGGGCGTGTCCCCCGATGCGACCGACGAGGAAGTCAAACAAGCGTACAAAGAGCTGGTGAAGAAATATCACCCGGACAAGTACGCGGCCAACCCGCTTTCCGATCTTGCTGAAGAAAAGATGCAGGAGGTCAATGCTGCTTACGACCAAATCATGAATATGCGCCGCGGTGGAACCGGTACAACGGGAAGAGGAAGCTCCAGTAGACGCAACTATACAGATACGCAGAACCCTCAGTATATGAACGTACGCAATTTTATCCGTGCCGGCAAGCTTGTTGAGGCGGAAGAAATTCTCGATGGTATCCCTGTCGCATCCCGGGACGCAGAATGGAACTTCCTCAAAGGAAGCGTTTTTTATTCCCGCGGCTGGCTGGACGAGGCTTACAACTCCTTTTCTATTGCAGTAAAAATGAACCCGAACAACCCGGAATACCGGGCTGCCCTGAATCAAATGGCATGGCAGCGCCAAGGCAATATGAATGGTGCGCCCGGAGGCTACCGTACCACTCCTACCGGTGGCGGCTGTTCGGCCTGTGACCTCTGTTCCGGTCTTATCTGCGCCGATTGTTGCTGTGAGTGCTTTGGCGGAGACTTCATCTCCTGCTGCTGATTTTCTGGAAACCTTCGAAAGGTATGATGTACGACATGTCTTATGAAACCACGCCACCAAACCTGCGCGGTCCTAAGCACGTCAGTTTGAAGGTAGCGCTCGGCGGAAGTGTTGCCGCGTTGTGCCTGCTTCTGATGTTTATGACCGGTCTTATTCCTTTGGGGCTGTTCACTTTTCCCGCTGTTGCGGGCGTGTTGCTGGTTGTCATCGCCATCGAAATCAGCCCCCGTTGGGCGGCGCTTGTCTATGCTGCGGTGGCGCTGTTATCTCCAGTGATCACGCCGGACAAAGAAGCCGCCATGCTGTTTATTGCTTTTTTCGGCTATTACCCCATCCTCAAAGCATTATTGGAACGCATGAAGTCCCGTGTGCTTGAATGGGCTTGTAAGCTTCTAATCTTTAACCTCTCTTTTCTAGCCGGTTACTGCGTTCTTATCTTTCTATTTAATCAAAAGGAAGTTCTGGAAAGCTTGGGAAATTCTGGGACGTTAGTCGTCGCAGGAATGTGGTTTTTGGGTAATATCGTATTTGTGATTTACGATCTTGCCATTACACGTCTCATTTCTGCGTATGTACATTGGTTCCGTCCCAAGTTTCTGCGACGCTTTTAACCGCTGTAACAATTGTAATCCAGCAGGGACTCCACATACGACCTGAGAACACCCTCCCGATCGAATAGTTGTCTCCTTTTGTGATTCGGCCACTTGTTTTTACGGATCCCCCTAGGAGAGATACCGTCTTTGTCCCGTTTGTTTAAATCGTGAAACGATATACAAAATACCGCTGAGCCCGACGGCTCAGCGGTATTTTTCGGGAAGAATGCATCGAGCAAGGCAGATATATCACAACCGATGGATGCTTATCTTTTCTCCCTTTCCATACGCCCCTTGATACATTTGAGATAGTTAACTTCAGCTTGTTCCCAATGAATAAGCGGAAACCAATTATCGATATATTCCCCCCGCCGGTTTTGATATTTTAGGTAATACGCATGCTCCCATACGTCGACCAGTGTAATCGGGCAGGCCCCGTGCGCGAACGGCGTATCCTGGTTAGGTGTGCTCATAATCTCAAGTTTCCCCGTACGGCTAAGGACGAGCCAAGCCCATCCAGAACCGAACTGCTCCAGACTGGCATCCTTCATCTTTTTCTGGAACGCCTCATAAGAACCGAACGACATTTTGATTGCCTGTGCGAGCCGCCCTACCGGTTTTCCACCGCTGGGCGTCTGCATAGTATCAAAATAGAGGTTGTGGTTGTACACACCACCGGCGTTGTTCCGTACCACTGTACGGATTTCGGCGGGGAGCTCCTCGTAATGCCTAACCAAATCCAGCAAGGACCAGTTATGATACTGGGGATAATCCATCAAAGCTTTGTTGAGGTTCTCCACATATGTTTGCAAATGCTTGTCGTGATGGAGCATCACAGTCTGCGCGTCGATATGAGGTTCAAGCGCGCCATAGGCATACGGCAGAGGTTTAAGGGAAAAGGGATAATGATCGCCGTTGTTCATAAAGGCATTCCTCCTGCATGATGGATTCGTCTCTCCCTTTATGTATACAACGGTATCCTTGATTTTATTCCAGACGAAAATCGGCGCTTTCTGATGACAGCCCTTCGATCTCGATTTACCGCGACCACACTGTTTTAGACGCCTCTCCAGTCTCTTGCCTTCGCCAAGTGATAACTCGGATCATTATCCTCTTATTATCTGCTACGGACGAAGGAACTCGCACAAATTTTATTTTTGCCTGCTTTCTGAAAAAGATGGCTCTCCCGTATAAACGGTCCGTTCACTTGCTACTGAGACCGTTTTTATTTCTGTCTCTCCCCTTTCATCACAAACAGCACAGGAACGCAACTTCTTTACGAAGCGCTTTCCTGTGCTGTCCGCTTTGTTTGACGTTTATTCCTCTTCGTCCTCTTCCGGCTCGTCCCAGTTGTGCCAAACGTTCTGTACATCGTCGTTGTCGTCAAGATGCTCCAAGAGCAGGCGCATCTTGCGAATCTGATCCTCATCGTCCAGATGGATGTAAGTCGACGGGATCTGCTCCGCCTCAGCGGACAGGACAACGTATCCTTTTTCTTCCAGCGCCTCGCGTACCTGTGCGACCTCAGTAGGATCCGTAAAAATCTCGACGGCGTCGTCCTCAATGTTGAAATCTACCGCTCCGGCATCGAAGCAGTCGTCCATGACCTTTTCCTCGTCAAGGCCGGTGTTTTCCAAAACTACAACGCCCTTTTCCGCAAAAAGATACGCAACGCAACCGGAGGTACCAAGGTTTCCGCCGAATTTATCAAAATAGTGGCGGACATCCCCCGCGGTACGGTTTCGGTTATCGGTCAGACATTCGACAATGATTGCAACGCCGTTAGGACCGTAACCCTCATAAACAACATCCTCGTAATCGTCCTTCTCCCCGCTTCCTGCTGCTTTTTTGATAATACGATCAATATTGTCATTCGGCACATTATTTGATTTTGCCTTGGCAATCAAATCTTTCAACTTGCCGTTGACTTCCGGATCCGGCCCGCCAGATTTCACTGCGACAATGATTTCCCGTCCAATTTTCGTAAAAATCTTTGCCTTCTGCGCATCGGTCTTTTCTTTTTTCCGCTTAATATTATTCCACTTGGAATGTCCTGACATAAATTGCACCCTTTCAGCCGGTTCACCCGGACAAATTCACCCCATTTATGGGGCTGTCGGCTACCCATTCTATGGCATGCCGTCCAATCTTTTTTATTCTAACATAAAACCGGCTGTTAGACAAGTCTCAGCCCCTTTGGATAGTGATTCTTCAGCCTGCCATTCGAGACCTTACCGAAACCAAGAACAAAGCTGTCCACGCAGACAGCCCGGTAACCTTTTTCACCGTCCGTTTCTATTTCCATCCCACGTAGGAACTGTTCGACACGTGGATCCCCGATACTCAATTGTAAAGGTTCGCGGCATTCCTTTCCAGTTCGTGAAAGGAACAAAGCATGCTCTGGCTCGAATCGATTCTTCACAAGACGTCCGGCCAGGACGCCTGCGCGCAGTACCCGTATGCCTTGCAACAGAGACAAAACGTCATCCTTTGGCATCAGGTAAACGCGGTCGGAGACGACGCGCACCGGCGACTCCTGTGGGGAAGTGAATGTATCCGCATAAAACTCCTGAAAAATATTACATGCATCCTCTACGCACCCAGGGAATTTTAATGGTGAAGCCCCCCCCTTCTTTCGCAGTTTAGCGACGAAATGCCCTTCTCCGCCATGAAAAGGAAATATGCGGCGCATACCCGACATGTCACCGTGGAAATCGCTGGGGGGCGTTATGTATTTACCCGATGGCACGCCGAACATTTCTTCCAGAGGTACCAATTCAAACGCTGGATTTCGCCGCAGAAACTCAAAGATAACGTCTTCATTTTCCTCGCGGGAAAAGGTACAGGTCGAATAGACAAGAATGCCGCCTTCCCGTAGGGCCTCCTTTGCCGATCCCAGTATCTGTAGCTGACGTGCTGCGCAGGCCTGCGGCTTCTCCGGTGACCATTCCCGTAGCGCCGCCTCTTCTTTACGAAACATTCCTTCACCAGAACATGGGGCGTCTACAAGAATCTTATCGAAAATTCCCTGCAACGCCACGCATAGCTGCTGGGGATGACTACAGGTCACAACAGCATTTCGTACGCCCATCCGTTCCAGGTTAGACAGTAGGACAGCGGCACGGCTTGAAACAATTTCATTTGACACAAGCAGACCTTCTCCAGCAAGGCGGGCTGCAATCTGCGTCGATTTACCGCCTGGCGCGGCACACAAATCAAGAACACGGTCGCCTGGCTCTGGCGCAAGCGCTTGTACTGCCGACATAGCCGACGGTTCCTGCACATAGAAAAGCCCCCCATGGTGATATGGATGGTTTCCTACGCCTTGTCCGTCATGCAAATAAAATCCCTCCAGGCAAAACGACATGGGAGACAGCTCGTAAGGCAACAAGCGCGCAAGCTCATCAGGCGTACATTTCAGTGTATTGGCACGTATCCCCCGAACCGGATCCGCACCGTAACAAGCTACGAATCGGTCAAAATCTTCTCGAAGCATGTCCCGCATCCGGGACAGAAAGGCGTCATGCAGTGGATATTTCATAAAACCTCCTTGAGCACTGCACCCCCATCCGATATATAGGACGAATGAATAGGCGTGCGTAAAGCTGACATAATAAGGTTAGATCCTTCAGTTCAGGATCCAAATTCATTCAAACAAACCAAGCAATTGGAAAGGATGTACGAACAATGGAACAGAACCAGAAGAACCAGAACAACCAGTTTGAAAACCGTGTGGAGAATCACCGCGAATCCAATATCAACCAGAAATCTGGAAAGAACAGCAAATCCAAAAAGAGCAAAAAAGCTCAGAATGAATTGACTGACAAACAATAGTTGATGAGGTCAATCAAAAGCAGATACGGGGATTCCGTATCTGCTTTTACATAACGAACGAAAGTTAATCCTTGTTCAGCGGACGGAACCCTTCCCCTAGCACTTCCGACGCATCGGATATAATCATAAAGGCACTGGGATCGATTCCGTGTACCAGGTGCTTCACTTTGACGTACTCATTCTTTTCCACCGCGCAAACCAACGTCGTTCGGTCGGTATTCGAATACGCCCCCACCGATCGGAGCTTGGTCACACCGCGGTTCATGTCGATAATGGCCTGGGCGATTTCATCGCTTTTTTCGGAAACAATCAGAAGCATCTTGCCCGTATGTGCGCCATAAAGCAGCCTGTCCAACGCTTTGGAGGAAACAAACATGGCCAGAATCGCATAAAGTCCCGACTCCAGCTGGCCATAGGCGATTGTCGCACAAAAGATGATGATAACATCCGTACAAAAGGTAATCATCCCAAGCTTCATATGCGGAAACTTCCGCTGAATGAGCTTATTCGTGATATCCACGCCGCCAGTGGAGCCTTCCCGCAGAAAAACAACCGCCAGTCCCACACCGATCAACGCTCCTCCAAAAAGCGACGCAATCACCGGATTTGAGGTATATACTGGCACCGGTTTGTACAAGAAGTCAACGGTAAGAGAAAACACCGCTGTGGAAAGTAATGTCTTAAAAAAGAATGGCTTGCCAATAAATCGATACCCAACCGCAAGCAGCGGGACGTTGATGAGCACAACCGTCGCACCAATCGGAACCTTCAGCAGGTAATTCAGCACCGTTGCGATACCGGTCGCACCGCCCGGCGCGATATGATTCGGCGCGGTAAATACATGAACGCCCAACGCATACAGGGCAGTCCCTACTATAATTGCGATTACATCAAACACACGCTCGCGTTTCTTTGACGACGCAGCCCACTTTTTCATAGCCACTATCCTTTCAACAAGATGCATCCGGCCGCGCTTTCCAAATAACTCCAAACAGCTCGCCAATCCGCGCCTTCTGACCTGTCAGATACAAATACCCGAACAATGCCTCCACCGCAGTTGCTCGGCGATAGTCGCCAATATCGGCATTCTTTGCGCTGGTATGGCCTGACGCATTGCGTCCACGCAGCAGAATCTGCCGTTCATCCGCCGTCAGCAGGCCTTCTATGGCACCATACGCCGCTGACTGCGCCTGCGCTTTCACGTAAGCAACACAGGCGTGATGCAGCTGATTGACCGGTCGGTTACATTGTGTGACTATTTTTTCCCGAACTAAGAGCTCATATACCCCATCACCCAAAAAAGCAAGCGTAAGCGGGCTGTATTGCTTTGCCTCATGTGGACTTATAACTTCTTCCAGCATATCTCACCTGCCTTTCCCCTTTTCGCTCTGCAACAGGTTGTTACAATCGTTTGTATTCCACCCAATTGTTCTGCCGTCAGACAGGACGATAAATCCAGCATTTCGTCAGCTTTCTCCATTGCCGAGTTAGCGAACAAATTCGAACTCGAAATCGAAAATGGACACGGTATCGCCCTCCTGGATCCCCATCTCCTCCAATCGGTTAATGACACCACTGGAGCGCAGCACACGCTGGAAATACTGCAACGATTCATAATCATCCATATCTGCGACAGACAAGATACGCCCTAACCACGGCGCATCGACAAGATAAACCCCGTCGACAACTCGCACCTCAAACGCCTGCTTGTCTGACGGGACCGGCGGCAACTGCGGTTTCTGGATCTCGAATCGCTTTACAGGCGGCAATTCGCTGAGTCGTTGGGCAATCGCCTGTACCAGTTCCTTTGTCCCCTGCGTTGTTGCAGCGGAAACCTCGTAAAACGCCAGTCCCCTGCCTTCGATAAAATCACGGAAGGCCGCGATCTGCTCCGGCTGAGCCATGTCGCATTTGTTTGCAACAACGATCTGCGGTTGCTGCGCGAGCTCCGGGCTGAATGCCTGCAGTTCTCGGTTGATGATGAGAAAATCTTCCTGGGCGCTTCGCCCCTCGCTTTCAGAAACGTCCACCACATGCACAATAAGGCGGCAGCGCTCCACATGGCGCAGGAAAGCATGCCCCAGCCCAACGCCCTCACTTGCCCCCTCAATGATGCCAGGAATATCCGCCATCACGAAGGAAGTCCCTTCCGACACCCGTACAACACCTAAGACCGGCGTCAGGGTGGTAAAATGGTAGTTGGCAATTTTGGGTTTTGCCGCACTGACAACGGAAATCAACGTAGACTTGCCTACGTTCGGGAAACCGACTAATCCGACGTCAGCTAACAGCTTCAGTTCCAATTGGACCTCATACTGCTCCCCTGGGAATCCCGGCTTGGAAAAACGCGGGATTTGGCGTGTTGATGTCGCAAAACGGGCATTCCCCTTCCCGCCTTTTCCACCTCGCGCCACAATAACTGGATCATCACCGGAAATATCGGCGAGTACCCGGCCTGTCTCTGCTTCTTTTACAACGGTCCCTCGCGGCACCCGTATCACCAAATCGGCGCCGTTTTTACCTGTACAGTTGCCGCCTGCACCGTTACGCCCATCCTCAGCCGCATATTTCCTCTTATAACGAAAATCGATCAGCGTGGAAAGGTTATCGTCTGCGATAAAAACAACGTTTCCGCCTGCGCCGCCGTCACCGCCGTCCGGTCCGCCTGCCGCGACATACTTTTCCCGGTGAAACGAAACGGCACCGTTTCCTCCGTCCCCTGCTTTAATCTGTATGGTTGCGGTATCTGCAAACATGTTCCCGACTCCATTCCTAACGGGCGTAAAACGCCTAAAATTTCTACATTTTGCCCTGCGCTGTAATTCCTTCCCGGCAAAATCCTTCCAAACGTACTTGACTGAATGAAATACGTGTTCTTACTAGGGTATTATACCACAAAGGGAAAGATTTTTCCATATTCTGCGGAACCTGTGATAACAAAGACGGCCTCTGCATGGCATAAAGCCATACAGAAGCCGTCTTTATATTGTAGGTATACTTACAAGTCAACCGACCGCGGTGCCGCGGTCATGGAATATACCGTCGCTTGCGGACTGGAAAGGTAAAAAACCTTGAACTCGGGATTTTCCGGAGACTGATAGATGTTCGCAAGACCAGGCATCGCCTGAAACGCTGCTTGCTTCGCTCCCATGTCATTATCAAATACCGCTTCTCCGCTGACACGAACCCATTCCCCCGCCGTATTCATGGCACTCATCTCCGTATGCGGGTTTGCCTCCAACTGGCGGCAGACTTTCTTTTTGCCACCTGTACAGAAATATAGCCTGCCCTCATAAATCATGGCAAAGCCAAATGGCCGTACCCGTGGGCTATCGCCATCCATCGTTGCGATATAAAACGCACCGTTTCCTGTAAGAAATTGAATGATCTCTTCCATGAACAAGACCTCCCTTTGATACATCCACATTTGCAGCTGCCCAGCGCAGCATCCTGCGATAACTTCATCTTATACCTTTTGACGCCAAAAAGCAAGCACAGGTTTCTCTCCTGTCCGTCTTGACAGATGAAAACAGATATTGTAAAATAATAACGTTATATCTTTTAGGCCGCTGTGGTGGAATCGGCAGACACAAGGGACTTAAAATCCCTGGCTGGAAACAGTGTGCGGGTTCAAGTCCCGCCAGCGGCACCATGAAGGGTTGACAAAAAAGATGTCAACCCTTTTTTCTTAGTATTCATGCGGGTTTGCGGGCTTTTTGAAGCAAAATCCGAAAAACGGTTTTACCGTAGATGTCCAAACAGCAAACGGGCTTTTCAGAATTTCTTCCGAAAAGCCCGTTAACCCTTGATTATACTGGACAAAACGCTTGGACATCTATTTTGTCACAGTGATTTGTCTAGCTGTTACGAAAAAGATACCCACTCCAAAAGGAGAATTCCGGGTTCA
>CAMMMX010000029.1 GCA_946498095.1 uncultured Clostridia bacterium | reverse complement strand
TAGCACATAGCCCTTGGAGAGGGGCTCTAATAACTACTACTTTATAATACAAGGAAAGTGATAGGGTTCTTGCAATAAGAGCTTAGCTGGAAACAGAATTTCCCGGAAGGGGCCACTATTTCGATGCCGTTACGGGCAGAGGGCGAAAAAAATCAAAAGCTTTTATGGGAGGGGCCGACATTGTAGAACCCATTGGCGTAGGACTGGACGTTTGTCGGCAGCCCTTATTGTCCTAGCGATACCGTTCCCTTGAAGCTTCGCTGCTGGGCGCTATAATCTATGTAGTTGTAGCGAAACGGATACCTGAAATGTCACAAACATGTCATTTGAATATTGGTACGATACTTTTTGCGTTAGAGTTCAGCGCCATGATAGTGTTAGATGTAACGCTGGGGGATAGATGTGTGAAAGAAGCCTGTAAACACATCGAGCAAGTCGAAAAGCGTGGGCTTAGATGAAGAGATCGCACAAGTCAATGAATATGCCGCATGCGAGTACGGCCGATACTCGGATGGCTTAGTAATTTTGACGTAAGCTATGTTCGTTTTCGTTGTAGATAACGCTGTTTTAGTCGCAGGTAAAGCCCCCATATCCAGAGACATATTGCGGGGAGGACAATGGCATCACCGATATAGGAGTATAGGGTGCGATCCTCCAGAAAGGATACCTGCGCGCCGACGCTGCATGCTTGGAAAGGTTCTGCGGATACGATCACTTCACCATATGGAGAAATTGCAGACGTTACGCCAGTACTGCTGGCACGGATAAGGTAACGGTGGTTTTCCACTGCACGCAGGATCGCCTGGGCATGATGCTGGCGCAAAGCGGACGTGTTGCCGAACCATGAGTCGTTGCTGGGCACCATCAGCAGCTGCGCGCCGTTTCGGATACTGCTGCGCGCAACTTGCGGAAAAACGGACTCGTAACAGATAAGTCCGCCGATTTTGCCATACGGCGTGACGAGCGGAATGGATTCGGTACCCGGCGTTTTATTCAGCTGATATTGAAGTGGTTCCATTAGCTGTGGAAAAACCCGCCAAACCAACTCCTCCAGTGGCATATATTCACCAAAAGGGACAAGGATTTGCTTGTAATAGGCTTCGTCCGCTACACCCGACGCATCGATGTAAAACATCGCGTTGTAACGGCGGGGGCCTTTCTCAGTTTGTACAGCATCATAGGCACCAACTAAAAGCCCGGTATCCGTGTTCTGGCAGAAGGCTTGCAGTTTTTCAAGGATTTCGTCCTCTTCCCTCAAGTTAACAGGAAGGGCGGATTCCGGCCATAGTACCAGCCGGGTTTCTTCCGTGACACCCTCGTAAGACAACGTCAGGTAGTTGTCCAGCATTTCCTCCACAGACGCCGTCCATTTATGCTGACCAGCGTAATTCCCCTGAACCATCAGCGTACCGGTATCCGCGTCGCCGGGATGCAGCGAAAGTCTGACCGCTCCGTATGCCACATTTGCCAAAACGAGCCCGCAAAGCGCAGCAAAGGCGCCCCACTGTCGTTTTGCGTGCAACCGGGTGACCCACGCGTAGGCGAGGAGGGAGTTGGTCAGTACGACAAGGAAAGAAATGAAAAGTCCACCAAAAAGCGATGCGGACTGTATCCAAGCAGGAAAATGTGTCACCGGGATACATAAGCGCACCCAGGGAAAAGCAAGCGTCGTCACAGCGCCTTGCAGCCATTCGCCCAGCATATACAGGATGGAAAACAATGCGGCTTTCCAGAGCGTCCCGCCCCGTTTGCATAACGAAGAGAAGGGGAGAAATGCAAGCAGCAGAAAAGCGCATTCTAGCGCAGACAGCAAAAGGATCCCCAGTGTCATAACAGCAATGGCAGCGGCTTTTCCCATGGGAAGAGAGGGAAGAAGCGTATACAACCAGTATAATGAAAATGGATAGTACCCTATACAATAGATCCATACTGCTCGGAGGGTCCGCTCTGGTGGAGAGTGAAGAATGACGTTTAACAGTGGGACGAGTGCAAAAAAGCACAGGAAGAACAGCCAGTCCACCGAAAAGGCCAGTGCTGCCAGCAAGCCTGAGCTAAAACATAGTAAGTCCATACCGATTTTTTGCCGTTTCACGTTCATTCTAATTCCTTCCCATGCTGTGTTACCTTTTATTATACTGCGGTAATTCTATGGGATCTACAACAATTTATTTAAATATCAATGGATCCTCTAAGAGTCTCTCCCTGACCTCTTTGAAATGAACGGGCTGGTCAGTTTTTGTGTCACAAGAAAATGACAGGAAAGAGGGGGAAGAAAAACGGGAAAAGTGTGTTATAATAGAACCAGCATACGCTTATGCGGAAAAAGTCTGGGAAAGAAGGTGTTTTCATGTTATATTGGACGGAATACTTGTCACCTGTTGGAAAGTTGTGGCTGACAGCAGATGAACATGCATTGAAGGCGGTTTCGCTTACTTGCGCGCGTAGCGGGATACGTGAGGAAACGCCGCTTCTGATAGAGGCACTCCGTCAGCTTGATGCCTACTTTGCGGGGACACGTACCTATTTTGAAATACCACTTGCACCGGAAGGGACGGCTTTTCAAAAGCGCGTGTGGGAGGCATTGCGGGAGATTCCCTACGGAGAGACACGTACCTATGGGCAGATTGCCCAGAGAGTGGGAAGCGAGAAAGGTTTCCGGGCGGTAGGGATGGCCAATCACCGCAATCCAATTATGATTCTCATCCCCTGTCATCGTGTCATTGGTGCTGACGGGAGCCTGACTGGTTATGCGGGCGGGCTTGCTGTCAAGGAAAAGCTGCTGAGGCTGGAAGGTGCGTTGTAGGGTGTAGAAGGTAGGCGGGGTGGAATTTCTCCGCGCATAGGAGGTTAAAGAAGATGGATCAAGCTGTTTTGGAGCGCTTTCACTTACTGCTGCGGGAAAGTAAAAACATTGTTTTTTTCGGCGGGGCGGGTGTGTCGACTGAAAGCGGGATTCCAGATTTCCGTAGTAAAGACGGATTATATCGTCAGACTTACCGGTATCCGCCGGAGACGATTATCAGTCATGATTTTTTCTGCTTGCATCCGGAAGAATTTTTTCGCTTTTACAGGGATAAAATGCTTTGGCCGCAGGCCCGTCCGAATGTGGCGCATTTAGCGCTTGCCCGTTTGGAAGAGGAGGGGAGACTGCGAGGTGTTGTCACGCAGAATATCGACGGGCTGCACCAAGCGGCGGGCAGCAAAAACGTGTTGGAGCTGCATGGAAGCGTACACCGAAACACCTGTCAGGGCTGTGGGAAAAAGTATGGGCTAGATTTCATTTTGCAAAGCGCGGGCATTCCCCGTTGCTCCTGCGGCGGAATTGTCAAGCCGGATGTGGTGCTGTACGGTGAAAACCTGGATACCGCGACGTTACAGCAAAGCGCCGCTTTGATTAAGGCGGCGGATGTTCTGATTGTAGGAGGAACCTCTTTGGCTGTTTATCCTGCTGCTGGGCTGGTAGATATGTACCGGGGCAGGTCCCTGGCTCTGATCAACCTAACACCTACGCCTTATGACTGGCGGGCGGATCTGATCATTCAGTGTCGGATTGGAAATGCATTTGAAGCTGTTTTAAATTCTGAATGTAGCCGTTGACGTTTCTATATATGTTGGAGATATGCCATATGAGAACCACCCCGTGTTGCTATAAGCGATGCGGGGTGGTTCTCTATAGGAGGATGGTTTGATTGAGGGTACACCGTTTCGGGTAAAAATTGCGTGAATCGTTATTTTACGAGTTGTTAATGTTATCAATTGCGGTGTTAAACATTGGAATGAATTCCTCGCGGACTGTTGCCCATGGCTTATCTTCCATCCACATGGCATTAGTAATGTCATATCCACTCACGCCTTCTACGCCAAGGCCATTGCTCCAGTCCAAGACAGGGTTAAATTTACTTAAATCGGTCATTTCATAATAGAAATCTACGTCGTCCTCGTTCCAGCCGCAGCCAACTTCCGGGTTAGGATCTAACCAGATCGCTTCAGTATCTTTTTTGAGTTCCGGATCCTGATTTACAAGAATTCGGCAATCTAGCCAAGCACGGACGCCATCAAGATTTTGAGCGCCCCCGAATACCATATGCGGATCCACGCCAGCTGTGCGGTAGTATGTATCAGATGCGGGGTCTCGCGGGTAGGGAACATATGAAGCGTCTTCTCCTAAAGCGTATTGCCTGATTGTATAGTTTGGATATGCCCACATACCGGTATCAAAAAACAAGGTTTGGCCGGTAGTGATAGAATTTTCGACGATTTGGCCGTCGTTGTCCCATCTAGGGAACAGGACCCCGGACTGTTTCATATCTCTCACAAAATTCATGTAGCGTTCTATGCCGGCGTCCATAAGATTGTTTTCCAGATTTCCCGAATTATTCATTGAAACCAGTGCTGTACCACACGTCGTATGCATAGTATAAGCAAAGTTCCAGCCATCTAAGCCATAGCGCCCAAATTTACCTCCCTGAGTGTCATTAGGGTCGGTAAAAGCCTTCATCATTTCAAGCATTTTGTCCCATGTCCACTTCCCTTGTCGGAACAACTCACGCGGATCTTCCAGATTGTATTGTTTAATCGTTTGTTTATTGTAAATTAATACACCGCCATCCGCAACAGAGGGAGTAGGGACATAATGCTTTCCATCGAGTTGGTACAGATCAAGTAGTGGTTTTAAATCCCTCCAGCCAAAGCCATTGATATCTATCAGGTCATCGATGTGACGATAAAGGCCGTTTTTGAAGCCTGCCGGCAAAAGCTCAGTTTCAAATCCGGTAATATCTGGACAATCATCACTCATAGCAGCAGCCGTTATAGCTTCAAGACGTTCATCGACTGTGACTAAGTGATCGACAACTTTACCTCCATATTTTTCTCGAAACATTTTTAGTTCCGGCCGACCATCTTCAGGGTTCATGGGCCAAATTGCCATCCAATCCAATGTCTTATCCTTTAAGACAAGTTCGGAGGATGCACCGTCGCTAGAAGCACCGTCGAAAGATGTGCTGTTGTCTTTACCGCCACAGGAAACCAGACTAAGCAGCAGGGCTGATGCCAATAATCCTGTCAAGCTTATTCTCCACAAATTCATGCTAGATACCTCCTTTATTTTGTTTCAGTATAAATCATGTATATCATCATTTCAATATACAGTTTTGATGTATCTTGACAAAATTAATATAAAATGTTAGCCTGATAGAAAAGCTTAGGGGTGCAAAGGGATGCAGTATATCAAACTGACTAGCTTGCCTGAATTTGGATTTGCACATATTTTTGCAATACAACGTTATGAGAACACTTTGCCAGCTCTGCCGCTAGAAGAGCAGCGGCTTGAAATTACTTATATTGTCCAAGGGCAACTGAAGTTGATGCAGGGAAAGGATCACTTTACCGCAAATCCAGATGCTGTGATTTGTAATCCATACCGCGATGTTCTACAGTTGGAAAGCTCTGGTGCACATGAACACCATACTGTTTGCTTTTATGTCCGGTATGACTGCGCACAGACACTGACAAATGGGCAAAATGGTTTTTTGTCAATTCCGCTGGTTACAAATGCAGCTGATCGCACAGGGCGCATAAAAAAACTGATTGACGAGATTATTCAAAAGAATACGTTGCATAGTGAAAGCCGTATATTTTGTTCAGGACTATTTTTGCAACTTCTCGCGGAAATTAGTGAAGCCAATCAGCCAAACATAAAAAGTTCCGCATACTATAATCCAAGTTATGTCAACAAAGCGAAAAATTACATTTTTGAACATTTGGATCAACCAATATTGCAAAAGGAAATTGCTGAATATTTACACATATCACCTGAATATCTTTGTACTATATTTAAACAGACAGAGGGTGTTCCGCTAATGACATTTATTAATCGAATTAAACTAAAAAAAATTAAGCTTATGATGGAGAGAGAGAATATTAAGCTCTACCAAGCAGCAGCGCTATATGGTTTTAGCGATCCCAATTATGTGAGTCGACTTTATAAGCAGTATTTTAATCGGAATATTACGGAAAAATAAGCGCTATATGTAATGATGCATGGTAGTTGGGCGCGTGATCGATGAATTTTCCCGGGCATTTCGGAGTAACATAACCCGCCGCTGGTTAGATGGAGTAACCAGCGGCGGGTTTCGGTCTTTATTTATCCTCACTCCTGCTTGTAAAGTCTGTCTGTGTAGGTAGTAATTGCACGGCTTCTGCTCTATGAAATGAAAATGCAATTAAGTACGCTTACAGGACAAGCTGTACACAGCTCTCTTAGAAAAATCAGACATGATGGCGACTTCGTGGATGCTCTATACCGAGTAACAGTTTAAATGTAAGGTTATTTGACTAACATGGTTTTAATGTTGTCGCCCGATTTAGCATCGTTGATGGCGAGGTTAATTTCATCAATTGAATAGCATTTGCTTAAAGATGATATGGTTGAATGAAGCTCCGTATGTTCTGACAGAAAATGAAGATAATCTTTTACGTCAATAATGGCATACTGTGAAGAACCAATAATTTGCAAAGCTTTAAAAGTAATTATCTGGGGTTGGATAGTTACGCCGCCGCTGTTTGAATATTGTCCTGGCACCAGGTAGACGCCACGGTTGCGTAGCATATCCAATCCCTGTGCGAAGGCTTCAGGTGCACCTGAAGCTTCGAATACAAGATCCACCCCCAGTCCACCACTTTCCTCTCGAAGGCGTTGACTTACTTCACACGCAGGCGTCTCCTTCAGGATGAACACATCTGCTGCACCCAGGCGTCGTGCAAGTTGTTCACGCTTTTCGTGATGCCCAGCAATTACCGTAAATACTTTTTCAACCCCTATCGCTTTTAAGTAAATGAGCGCAAAGATACCGACCGGCCCCATTCCCTGAATAACAGCATTTTTGACTTTTTTGACGTCTATACCTGCTTTTTTTGCCGGCGAAAAAGCGTGTATAGCAGTAGGTCCGGGGCAAGCGAAGGTACAAACCATAGCTGCATCCAGTTCTTTTGGAATTTTGATGAGGTTCGCTAAAGGCGTATAGTTCACTTCTGTGTAACCGCCGTAAAGATAGGGTGGCACTTCGATACTTCCCCCATTTGTCACCTTCATATGAACGCAGTTGGCTTCGTCTCCGTTTTGACACAGAAGACAGGAGCCACAAGGCACTGCGATATCGGCAATAACATAATCGCCCAGATGCAGTCCGTATTTTGCCCCTTCATCTTCGTCAAGTTCGACAAGCTTTCCTACAAATTCATGACCAAGAATGGTGGGAGTTTGAACGGGTAGACGTCCTAAAGTGAAATGAATGTCTGTACCGCAGATACCGCTAGCAATAAGTTCCGAGCGACCATATCCTGCAGGAGGAGCAGTCACTTTGAATTCTCTTACCTCAAAAGGTCTATTTGCTCCCTGAAATACTGCTGCTTTGGCTTTCATTGGCTTTCCTCCTTATTTTTCAATCGTGGTATCGAAATATTTTCGATAGATGCACGAGATATGTTCGGCAATATGTATGGATAACGGCGGCGTTTGCTGATACGCATATGTAAGTCCAAGCGCATGATATTTTCCTGCTCCCAAACGGTGGAAGGGGAGCAGATCTACCGATGTGACACCTGCCTGTTTCAGACAGGTGCACATACGTTCACTGTAAGGCCCGCTGGTATTAAATCCGGGGATAAGCGGGACACGTACCCGAACCTTCTTACCGTCTTCAATCAGCTGCCGCAGGTTGTTCCAAATTAGGGAATAGTTGCCGCCGATAACATTGGCATAGTCCTTCTCATTACAGGACTTCCAATCATAGTAGTAACAATCGATATATGGGTTTACCTTTTCAAACTCAGAATAAGGCACACAGCCGGCTGTATCTATAATGACGGAAATTCCCCTATCATGTAAGGCCTTTGCAAGCAGGCGGATTCCATCTGCTTGTAGCATGGCTTCACCGCCGCTCAACGTTACACCTCCCCCGCTTTCGATATAGAAATCTTCATCTCGTATAACGTCCTCAATGAGTTCTTCAACAGTAACCATGCTACCGCATAATTCTTCTAAATTTGTTGATTCAAAACGCATCCATTGGGGCAAGGGAGAGAGCGTTTCAGGATTGTGGCACCATGGACAATGTAAATTACACCCTTTTAAGAATATCGTGGTTCGGATTCCATCGCCGTCACCTAGTGAAAAATGCTGAATATCCGATACGTTTAGTTCCACACAATCATCTCATTTCCGTAAAATTCCTGTTAAAGATTATGACTGTTGGGTACGATGAAGAATGTCCAGCTGTACATCGCGGTCTAACGTTACATAAAGGGCTGAAAATCCGGAAACTCGCACGACCAGATGGGGATATTTTTCAGGATGCTCCATAGCGTCCAGCAATACGTCGCGCGAAGTTGCGTTGATCTGAATTTCCTGCCCGCCTTTTTTCATATATACTTTAATTAGTGCTAGAAGCTTTTGCCTTTTGCCGTCTTCAAACATAGCGGGTGAAAATTTTTGATTTACCACGGTACCGCAAGCAACCTTGGTATAGTCTGGAGTTGTCACGCTGTTGACTGTAGCAGTAGCACCTCGGACATCTCTACCATAGGTGGGAGAGGCTGCGTCAGAAAGAGGCTCGCCTTGTAATCTGCCATCTGGTGTTGCTGCAATTTCTTTTCCCGCATAGATATTGCTTGTATTCGCAGCCATCGCAATATAAATTCCCCCGCCGTCGTGCGTTTTGTATTGCGAAAATAGGCTAGATAAAAAGTTAACAAACCATACAGCATATTTATCTACAAAGGGATCATCATTTCCATATTTCGGCGCTGTAAGCAACTGCTTGTGTAACGTCTCGTATCCTTCAAAATTGTGAAGCAACGCATCTCGAATCTCCTCGAGAGTTGCCGCTTTATCCACAAACACGACTTTTTCAATAGCGGCAAGCGAGTCGCATACAGTTCCAATCCCCATTAGTGCCGCACCATGTACCGAGGGGTATTTGCTGCCGCCGTTACAGATATCCATCCCTCTCCCAATACAGTCTGCGCAAAAACAGGAGAGGAACGGCTGTACATATTCTACAGGGTTCAAGCGTGTATTTTCATTGTTGAAGTATGCAAAATATTCGGCGACACCATATCGCAGCTGATCTTCAAACCGGTGCATCAAATCCTGCATAGAACCAATTTCACTGACGCTTCCCGTATTGATGCCTACAGATTGATGCAATATTCCCCGCCCTTCGTTAAACAAATATTCCAAAAACCTGGGTGTATCGAACCTTCCGTCACTCCACGGAGGCTGTTTGCCAGTAATAAAGTTTTCAATACATCCAACCATAGAATAATCGTAGACATCATCCTCATCATACCCGTACCGTTTCAAAGCTTCGATGTTGATGCTGTCATTCATAAGGGCAGGATATCCCAGACCTGTTCCGATTACCTTTAGGCATTCGTCCAGAAAACGGTCTGGTGTATTGGGAGAGATCCTTGCAGAAAGGTTTGGTCCTGGGACATTACAGTTTTTCACGGCCTGCAAAATACAATAGCTCAGTTCATTCACCTCACAGGCTCCCTTGCGATTCATTCCGCCGATACAGATATTGACGACGTCGTCGACATTTTTGTATGCGCGCGATTCGTATATCTTCATGTATACATTTTCCAAAAGCTCCGTGGCGAAATCGCTGGTCAGAACCCCGCGTTCAATGTCCTGGCGGTAGAAAGGATAGAGATATTGATCCATTCTGCCCAGTGCCATCGCATATCGGCCCTCATAAAGAAAGCTGGTATGACACATCCAGACCAGTTGGAGTGCCTGTGCAAAGCTGTCTGGAACCTTAGTGGCGATATGCATGCAGTTTTGGCGGATAAAGTCAAGTTTTTGGATATCATAGCCTTCCTGCGATTGCAGTTCAGCAGCTTTCTGGGCATATTGTAAAATCATGTTTTGTAGTGCAAGCAATGTTTTTTTCATTTCTTCCAGATATGCGACTTTTTTTTCGTCCCCCTGATGCATAGACTGGGATTGTTTAATCTGTTCCAATAGTCCGGGAATGCCGTTGCTGACTACATTCCGGTAATCCGGCGAAAAGTGGTCAGCGTTATGGATAAAAGTTCTGTCGCCAAAGCTTTGCACGATGCGTTGTGCGTATGTCCGTTCGGCTTCATCTGTTTCGCACCAGAGCGGGCGAATGCTTCCTGCTATCCAGTCGTTCCGGTAGATATGAGCTTCCGGAACAGTGAAAAGTGAACATATAGCATTGGCGCGGGCCTGTACTTCGGGTGCAGCGAGATTCTTTCTATATCCCAAATATTTAAAATAATGAGGCGCATAAATGCCATGTGGCTTCTCATCAAATTCATTTTTTAATAATTCTGCTGTTCTCATAAGTAGCTCCTATCCCATTCAGCTTTATTGGCACTTTTGGAGTCATCTAGTGCTTTATATAACATAATATAGCTTTTTTGACCGTGTATTGCAATGAACAGTCTTAATATCTCTAGACAAAATTAATATGAAAAATCTTATTTTCCTAGCAGAACGGGAATTGGCACTTCTTTATACACTCCGAGTTCGAAAAACACAGCCTACATGTTAAGATTTTTTCATTTGACAAACTCGTTTAAAAGTAGTAATGTATATTTATCGTTTCGATTGCAACGATTGCGCGCGAAACAGTTTGGCGTTATAGGGAATCCAAAGAAAAAGTAGACAGAAGGGGGAGTTTAGATGGCTTCATTCATGCGGTTTGTAGACCGTACGTCCCGCTGTTTTACACTGTATAGGAACAATCAATTGGAAGACGAGGGCGTGAATGGGTACCAGCACTTGTATATTATCAAGGTATGCAAGCATCCCGGTATTTTGCAGGACGAGCTGGTTCGGGAAATATATGTGAATAAAAGCAGTGTAGCGCGGCAGCTGTCCTTGCTGGAACAGAATGGTTTTATCCGGCGGGAAGCGTGCAAGGAAGATCGGAGACAGCTTTTGGTGTATCCTACGGAAAAAGCGATGGAGCTGTTTCCGAAAGTATTGGATGTGAGAGAGCGCTGGAACAGGCGTCTGTTGGAGGATTTCACCGAGGAGGAACAGGCGATGCTGTTCGGTATGATGGAACGTGTAATGGAAAAAGCGGCCTATCTTCTGAAACATCCGGAGGAGGGTGTGAAAAGTGAATAAGGTTTGGTTTTACCTCAAGCCCCATGTGCCCAGGATGATCGTCGGCGTGCTGATTAAGTTTATTGGGACAATTATGGACCTGTTTCTCCCCTGGATTCTTTCCTATTTGATTGACGTGATTGTGCCTAGGGAGGACATCGGAGATGTGCTTTTTTGCGGCTTGCTGATGTTGTTATGTTCTATCGTCGCTTGGGCGGGCAATGTCGTGGCAAACCGGATGGCCTCCCGCGTGGCGCGTAACACGACCCAGAGCCTCAGACATGATCTGTTCAAGCGGATTTCCTATCTTTCTTGCCGACAGACCGACGATTTCACGATCGCTTCTTTGGAATCGCGCCTGACTTCGGATACCTACAACATCCATCAAATGATAGGGATGATGCAGCGTCTGGGCATCCGCGCGCCCATCCTGCTGCTGGGAGGAATTACAATCACGATGCTGCTGGAACCCGTCCTGACGCTGGTATTGCTGGCAGTACTTCCTTTTGTTGCATTTGTGGTGTTTTATATTTCCCGAAAAGGGATTCCGCTCTATACCAAGCTACAGAAGTCGGTTGATCGGATGGTTCGAGTGGTCCGGGAAAACGCCTCGGGTATCAGAGTCATTAAAGCGCTGTCCAAATCGGAATATGAAAAGGGGCGCTTTTCTGAAGTGAACCGGGATGTGGTGGAGAAGGAAACCAAGGCGTCCACGACGATGGCCGCTAGCAATCCTCTTATGAATATGCTGCTCAATACCGGGTTGACGCTGGTCGTTGTAGTTGGGGCCTTCCGTGTGTACGGAGGTCAGACCAAGACGGGGACAATCCTTGCTTTCCTGACGTATTTCACAATCATCCTCAATGCAATGCTTTCTATCAACCGTATGTTTGTCCTTTACTCAAAGGGCGCTGCCTCGGCTAAGCGTATCAGCGAGGTCCTGGACGCACCGGAGGATCTGAAGGTGGGCGATCGCGACCACCAGGACAGCGAGTACCATATCCAGTTTGACCATGTGAGCTTTGCTTACCATACGGGACGCAGTCAAGTGGTTTCCGACATATCATTTGCACTGAAAAAGGGTGAGACACTTGGAATTATCGGTGCGACGGGCTGTGGAAAAAGCACGATAGTCAACCTGCTGATCCGTTTTTATGATCCCGACAGCGGCGTTATCCGTATTGATGGGGACGACATTCGTGGTATTCCTACTATGGAGCTGCAATCGAAGTTCGGCATCGTATTTCAAAATGACGTGCTGTTTTCCGACACCATTGAAGAAAACATCAGTTTTGGACGCGGGCTGGATCGCCAGGCGGTCGAAGAGGCGGTGGAATGTGCGCAAGCGAGATGGTTTATCGGTGAGTTGGAAGAAGGGTTGGATTACCAGCTGGCGATCCGGGGATCTAACCTAAGTGGGGGACAGAAGCAGAGGGTACTGATTTCCAGAGCGCTGGCCGCCCACCCGGAAATTCTGATTCTGGACGATTCCTCCAGCGCACTGGATTACCAAACTGACGCCCGTTTGCGGCAGGCTTTGGCCGAGCGTTTCCAGGGTACTACGACAGTGGTCATTGCACAACGTGTCAGTTCTATCCGTTCGGCCGATCATATCCTGATGCTGGAACAGGGAAGGGTTATCGGTTATGGCACACATGAGGAATTGATGGCGAACTGTCCGCCATACCGGGAGATTAGTATGTCACAGATGGGAGGAAACCGCCATGGGGAATAATACGGGTGCATCCCGCGTGGGTCCGTCTATGGGGAAGGGCCCCGGCGGACGGGGCGGATCCGGCGGAGAAAAGCCAAAGGATAGAAAGTATGTCCTGCTGCGGCTGTGGAAGTACTTATACCATTATAAGTGGCTGCTTGTTCTTGCTCTGGTCCTGACTATTGTGAGCAATCTGTTCGGTTTGGTGGGGCCGATGCTATCCGGTTACGCCATCGACGCGATTCACGGCGTTGGGGATGTTGATTTCCCTGCGGTTTTCTATAACGCGGGACTGATGATAGGTTTTTATGCGCTGTCTTCACTGCTCACCTATATTCTGAGCCGGATTATGATACAGTTAAGCCAGAAGATTATCTTTCAGATGCGCAAGGATGTGTTTGAGAAACTGACGCAGCTGCCGGTAGGTTATTTTGACCGTACGCAGGCAGGGGATATTATCAGCCGCATTTCGTATGACATCGACACCGTGAACGCGTCTCTCACCAACGATTTATTACAAATCTGTACCAGTGTGATCACAGTGGTGGGGTCGCTGGTGATGATGATCCTCATCGCGCCGGCGCTGGTTTCCGTTTTTGCGGTGACGATCCCAGCTTCCATTTTCCTCACCAGGTATATGACGCGAAAGGTGCGTCCACTGTTCCGCAAGCGGTCGGCAAAGCTTGGAGAACTGAACGGTTTTGTAGAAGAAATCGTGAGTGGACAAAAAACGGTCAAGGCATATCATCAGGAGAAAACCATGATCGAGCGTTTTGATCACAAGAATACGGAGGCCGTCGACGCCTACTATATGGCGGACTATTATGGCAGTATGACCGGCCCCTCCGTCAACTTTATCAACAATTTATCGCTTTCGCTCATCAGCGTTCTGGGTGCGGTTCTGTACCTCTTTCAGCGGATCTCTCTGGGGGATCTGTCCTCATTCGTGCTCTATTCCCGAAAATTTTCTGGACCTATCAACGAGGCCGCAAATATCTTAAGCGAGCTACAGTCCGCCTGTGCGGCGGCGGAGCGGGTGTTCCGGTTAATTGATGAGGAAGCTGAACCAGCGGACGCTCCTGATGCCGAAGTGTTGGGACAGGTACAAGGCGATGTGCGGATGGAACATGTGCGCTTTGGCTACTTGCCGGGGCAGACGGTGATCCACGATTTGAGCTTTCATGCAGAACCGGGGAGCCTGACTGCGATTGTGGGTCCAACAGGGGCGGGAAAGACGACCTTGGTCAATTTGTTGATGCGTTTTTACGATCCCCAATCCGGTGTCATCCGGATCGATGGGAAGGATATTTCTCATTTGACACGGCAAAGTCTGCGGCGTGCTTATACAATGGTGTTGCAGGATACCTGGCTGTTTACAGGGACTATCTTTGAAAATATTGCCTATGGGAAGGAGAATGCAACCCTGGAGGACGTGATCCGAGTATGTAAGGCGGCCCATATTCATGAAGCAATTCTTCAAATGCCAAAGGGGTACGATACGATTTTGACAGGGGATGGATCCGGGTTGTCCAAAGGCCAAAAGCAGATGCTGACCATTGCCAGGGCTATGCTGCTGGATTCAAACATGTTGATACTGGATGAGGCAACTTCCAATGTGGATACACAAACGGAGCAAAAAATCCAGTTGGCGATGCAGGAGTTGATGAAAGGTAAGACCTGTTTTGTCATTGCGCATAGGCTTTCCACCATTCAAAATGCGGATCATATTCTGGTCGTACAGGACGGCGACATTGTCGAGCAGGGGAACCATGACGGTCTGCTAAGGCAAGGCGGGTTATATGCGAAATTGTACAATTCACAGTTCCAGTGAGTGGCTGGGAAAAGGAGAAGTAGATTCTTAGAAAAAAGAAGGCTGCGCCTATGGAAGAACAGGAAGAAGGCAGGTACCCATCAAATGGGTGCCTGCCTTCTTTGCAAGGGGAAACTCAAAAGGACGATCCCAGAATGTAGTCTGCAATTGACGAAAAGTCCGGCAGACGCTCTTCCAGATATGCTTCCTTGCAGCCAATGTCCCACAAGTAGTGCGCATCGGAATTGGTTAGGATGCGCATTCCCTCAGGAACCAGCGGGGAAGCGGGCGTAAATCGTGTGGGATACGCGACCTCCGCAGCAGTAAACCCCATGTCTGGGGTGAGAAATCCCAGTACGGATAATGCGCTATAGGACGTCTTGTCAATATGGGCGGGAAAACAGACGCCGTGAAAGCCCGACACGAAAGAGGAAAGCCCGTCGATAGGGATGTCGGTAGCGTTGAGCAGTAATTTGTGTTCCGTTACTATGATATTGTCGTCGGCGTCCATGATGCACTGTTCCCCGTAGATTTCAGGTTTGTTTTGGATATCTGGAAGATGCTCGTAGACGTAGCGATCGAAGTCGAGCGCATGGCAAAGGCAGGGAAACAGGCAAACAACGTGAATTTCCTCCCGGGTGCATAGTTCCATCCCTGCAAGCGCGGGCAGCCCGACGCGCTGCGCGGCCTCCAACAGAGCGGGGCAGTTTTGGCAGCTATTATGATCGGTGAGCGCGATAATATCCAATCCGGCTACACGTGCCATATTGACAATGTTGTTCGGCGTCATATCCGCGTCCCCGCAAGGGGACAGCGCCGAATGAATGTGAAAATCGTAGCGGATGCCGCGCATCGCGTCACCGCCTTTCTTCCTGTGATACGTAATCTGACGCAGACTGCCGGATGAGTCTATGCGGACAGCGCCTTATGGATGATCAAAGCGGCGTCGAAGACAGAAAGCTCGGTTTGAAACAAGCTGATTCCTTCTTCCTGCGCTTTCTTCCTTGCATCCTCGTCGATCCCCATATTTTCGGCAATGACGAGCAGCGGCACGTCACATAATACGGCGACGGCGATGGCGTTGAGGTTCCCCATCACGGTGACCCATGCGCTGTCGGCGGGCGCGCGCCCCATCGCGACGCTAAGTAGGTCGCAGCAGTAAACGCCAGTAAGGGTGTGATCTTCGGAGGCCAGATATGCCGGGGTAAAGGACGGATGCTTGGCCAGTTGGGATACGGTCATATGTATTTCCAGCCTTTCATTGCCCGTCGTCGGGCGGAATTTCCTGATTTTCCTTGTCTGCTTTGTGTTGCAGAGAGGACAACTCATCCTGAAGCGACTGCACCTGTTCCCGCAGTTTGAAAATGCATTGCTCCTCGCTGGCTGTACCGCGGACGATGTCCTCTGCAAGTGCGCGGCAGGTGGGAGCACCGCAAGAACCGCAATCGATACCGGCGAGACGTTGTTCGATTTGAGACATTTCGCGCAGCTTACTCATCGCAATCCCGATGTCCTCATCCAGTTCCAGCACCGGCGTATAAGCGACATCAGCGTCCCATTGCAGTTCATCAGGAACCTTATCTTCAATATGGTTGCGCGATAAAGGCAGATACTTGCGTAGCTGCTTGAGCCGTACCCGCGCCACATAAGGGTTCTCGACCGTCAAAACGCCACCGACACAGCCGCCGCTGCAGGCGTTGAGTTCGACAAAGTCGAGGGCTGGTAGCTTTTCGTCCTCCAAATCCTCCAAAACGCTAATGACGTTTTCGATGCCGTCGGCTGCGAGGTATTGCTCCTTCAACAAAGCTGACGCTTCGCCGCCGCTGATGCACCAGCTGATCCCCATACGACCGGAATCAGATAACTCGCTGCAGTCGGAGTCGGATAACTCCTTCATCAGTCCAAGCATGGCGGGATAGACATCCTTGATAGCGACAACCGCGTCCACCCAGCTGTTTTCCGTACCCAAAGGCATCTTAACGGCGGTTACCTTCGCAGGGCAAGGAGAAATGAATATGGCGCCGATATCCTTTAATGGGAGGCCGGTTTTTCGTGCTGCCTCTCGTTTCGCACGCCGTGCAGCGACCTCGATAGGTGCGTTCAGCTTGAGCACATTGGGCAGCAACTGGGGAAAGCGTACACGGATCAAGCGCAACACAGCCGGACATGCGGAACTGATGAGCGGCTTGGGCAAATCCGGGTTTCCGTCAAGGATACGGCAGGTCGCGTCAGAGACAAGCTCGGCTGCTTTAGATACCTCGAAGACCTCGTCAAACCCCATTTTTTTCAGGGCGTTGAGCGGTAAATCGATATCCTCCAGGTTGGCGAACTGAGCGTACAGAGAAGGCGCGGGTAGCGCGATGGTATATGGATACTGCTTCAGGATGGACAACGGATCGGATGTAGCTCGTTTGGCGTGGTGTGGGCAGATCCGGATACACTCCCCGCAGTCGATGCAGCGTTCTGCCATGATGACCGCTTTACCATCCCGGACGCGGATAGCTTCTGTGGGGCAGCGCTTGACGCAGTTGATACAGCCTTTACAGAGCTCTTTGTCTAAGGTAACCGAATGGAAAAATTGTTCCATGAAACTTTCCCCCCCTGGCTGTCGGTATCACGCAATTACTCTGTTTCCCGTCGCTTATCCGGTATCATACGTAAGAGAGTGATGGTATAGACGAAGCAGTACGGGAATGCAGGGCTTAGGATGGAGTGTTTATGTATACTTTCATTTTCACGGTGGTTCCTACGCCCAGTTCGGTGTCGATGGTCATTTCATCTGAATTTTTTTTCATATTCGGCAGCCCCATCCCAGCACCGAAACCAAGGTTGCGTACCTCTTCCGGCGCGGTGGAATATCCGGCCTGCATAGCAAGCTCGACGTCCTGGATACCGGGGCCGTTATCCCTGAGGGTCATATCGATATAGTCAGGCGTAATAACGACATCAATTTCACCGCTTTTCGCGTGAATCACCATATTAATTTCTCCCTCATACATGGCGATGGCTACTCTGCGAATAATGTCTGGAGGCAGCCCAAGCTTCTTAAGGGCCTTTTTCACCGCGCTGGACGCTTCTCCGGCGCGGGTAAAGTCCTCTGAGGACACCTGAAAGTGCATATCAATTTCCTGGTTTTCCATATTCACTGTGGGCTGCACCCACCTCTCAAACCAGCTTCATACAGCTTGCCGCAGGCAGTAAACATCGGATGCTCCGTACTGAGCAGAGCGATGTTGCGGTCCCTCGCCAAAGAGATGATGGCGTCGTCAGGGCGTTTTCCCCGTACGAAGACGATACAAACCATATCCATCATTTCAGCGGTGCGTACAACCTGCAGATTGATCAGACCGGTCATCAGTACCGACTGATCCTTGACAAAGGCCAGCACGTCGCTCATCATGTCGCTGCCACAGGCAGTATGAACCTCGTTATCCAGTAGATTCTGGCCGTCAATCAGCTCGGCATCGAGGATTTCCATGACGTCTTTGATTTTCATACGGATCCATCAGTCCTTTCTGGAATACGTCGGTCTTATGTAGGTGGGACCTCCTGCCGTTGCCATCTTCTGGAGGCTCAGGTGCTATCCGGCGGGAGGAATATTGTTTGTCCTTATTATAGCATTTTTCATCTATAAAAGTAAACCTTTTTAGGAATTTTCCCTGTTTTTCACAGGTGGAATTCAGGGGATTATGTGATTTCCTTATTGACAGGAAATATGTAGAAAAACGTTTCGCGCTTTTTTGATAAAACCACTGTTTTTTTTCATTATGCTCTTTATTTTATGAGAATAATCTGCTATAATGAAAAATAAAATAGGCGCGTCGGCGGTGTCAATGAAAATGCCGCCTCGCGTATTGATTTTTTGAGGAGGTTTTTTTCAGATGTCTCAAAAAAAGACGGTTGTTCCGTTTTCCGGTACGCCGCAGCAAGAGCAGCAGCTGCAACAAATTATACAGGCGCATCAGGGACAGGGAACCAGCGCGTTGATGCCGGTACTGCAGCAGGCGCAGGACGTCTACGGGTATCTTCCCCTTGAGGTCCAGAAAATGATAGCGGTAGGCCTGGATATACCGCTGGAAGAGATTTACGGGGTAGTCACCTTCTATTCGCAGTTTTCGCTTTATCCAAAGGGCGAATATAAGATTTCAGTCTGCCTCGGAACAGCCTGCTATGTGAAAGGCTCGGGCGATGTGTTTGACCGCTTGGTACAGAAGCTTGGCATTCAAGGCGGCGAGTGCACGCCGGACGGAAAATTCTCTTTGGAAGCGTGCCGTTGTATCGGCGCTTGCGGACTGGCCCCGGTGCTGACTGTCAACGATGAGGTATACGGTCGTTTGGTTCCCGAGGATGTCGATTCCATTTTGGAGAAGTATTCTGCTCAGTAAAACGATATGAGGGAAATTTCGTTAAATATTCTGGACATTGCCCAAAATTCCATATCCGCGCAAGCCTCCTTGATTCAGATAACGATAGAAGAGGATACTGCCCTGCAAAGACTTACCGTTTCCATTGAGGACAATGGATGCGGTATGAGCGAGGAAAAGGTGAAAAGTGTAACCAATCCCTTTTACACCACACGTACAACCCGAAAAGTCGGGTTGGGAATTCCGTTTTTCAAGATGGCAGCGGAAATGACGGGCGGCAGTTTTGACATTGCGTCCAGCGAGGGCGTGGGGACAAGACTGTCGGCTGTGTTTTGTACGGGACATATTGACTGTATGCCGTTAGGCGATGTTAACAGCACCGTTTGCACGCTGATTCAGTGCAACCCCAGCATTGACTTTGTTTACACCTACTGGTGTGACGGATGTGCTTTTACCGCCGATACGCGTCGGTTTAAAGAGATTTTAAACGGTGTTCCGATCGAAACCGCCGAGGTGATGGCGTTTGTTCGTTCCTTCCTTGAAGAGAACACGGCATCGGTGCGGCAGGATGCGTTGCAGAAATCGAAATCGCCCCACAATCAGTAAGGATGGAGGTCTATTATGAAAAGCTTGGAAGAGCTGAAGGCTTTGAGAGATAAGATGGCAGCCAATATGGGTATCCGGGAGGACGATTCGGATAACATCCGTATCGTAGTAGGGATGGCAACCTGCGGAATTGCTGCTGGCGCAAGGCCGGTTCTGCACGCTCTCACCGAGGAGGTTGCAAAACGCGGGCTGAAGAACGTTACGGTAGCACAGACCGGTTGTATCGGTATCTGTCAGTATGAGCCGGTTGTTGAGGTCTTCTGCCCGGGTAAAGAGAAGATTACTTATGTAAAAATGACCCCGGAAAAGGCCGTTCGGATTGTCAACGACCATATCGTTAACGGGAATCCTGTCAATGAATACACGATAGGTTCTACTGTAAAATAAGGAGGGAAAGAAGCATGTATCGTTCTCATGTGCTGGTCTGCGGCGGAACAGGTTGTACCTCCTCAGGCAGCGGACGTATCGTGGAGGCGCTTGAAAAAGAGATCGCAGCCGCGGGACTGAGCGAAGAAGTAAAGGTAGTCAAGACGGGCTGCTTCGGCCTGTGTGCACTGGGCCCCATTATGATTGTCTATCCCGAGGGTGCGTTCTACTCTATGGTGAAGGAGAAGGACATTCCTGAGATCGTGTCCGAGCACCTTCTCAAAGGACGAATTGTAAAACGGCTGTTGTATTCGGAAACGGTGAAGGAGGATGAGGTCCAGTCCCTTTCCCAGACGCAGTTCTATAGTAAGCAGCTGCGTGTGGCCCTGCGGAACTGCGGCGTTATCGATCCCGAGAATATCAACGAATATATCGCTTATGACGGCTATCAGGCATTAGGTAAAGTCCTGACCGAGATGACGCCACAGCAGGTCATCGATACCATCAAGGCTTCCGGGCTGCGAGGCCGCGGTGGCGCGGGTTTCCCGACAGGAACAAAGTGGAGCTTCGCAGCGGCTTCTGTTGCGGACCAGAAATACGTTTGCTGTAACGCTGACGAGGGCGACCCGGGTGCGTTTATGGACCGTAGCGTTCTGGAAGGCGACCCGCACGTCGTGATTGAAGCGATGGCGATTGCAGGATATGCGATCGGTGCGACACAGGGTTACGTCTATATCCGTGCGGAATACCCGATTGCGGTTAAGCGTCTTTCGATTGCGATTGAGCAGGCCAGGGAGATGGGCATGCTCGGCAAAAATATCTTTGGATCGGGATTTGATTTCAACTTGGAAATCCGCCTTGGTGCTGGTGCGTTCGTTTGCGGTGAGGAAACGGCGCTAATGACATCGATCGAGGGACACCGCGGCGAGCCGCGTCCACGTCCGCCGTTTCCGGCGGTCAAGGGACTGTTCGGCAAGCCGACCGTCCTCAATAACGTCGAAACCTACGCCAACGTGCCGCGTATCATCCTCAAGGGCGCGGATTGGTTCGCATCTATGGGGACCGAAAAATCCAAGGGTACCAAGGTGTTCGCGTTGGGCGGTAAGATCCACAACACCGGTCTGGTGGAAATCCCGATGGGCACGACGCTGCGTGAAATCGTCGAAGAGATCGGCGGCGGCATTCCGAATGGCAAGAAGTTCAAAGCGGCACAGACGGGCGGTCCGTCCGGCGGATGCATTCCCGCGTCGCTCATTGATACTCCTATCGACTATGACAACCTCATCGCCATTGGTTCGATGATGGGCTCCGGCGGACTTATCGTCATGGACGAGGATACCTGTATGGTCGATATCGCGAAGTTCTTCCTAGAGTTTACCGTTGACGAGAGCTGTGGCAAATGTACGCCTTGCCGTGTTGGTACCAAGCGCTTATACGAGATTTTGGATAAAATCTCAAAAGGCAAGGGCGAAATGGAGGATTTGGACCGCCTGGTTGAGTTGGCCAACTACATAAAATCGAATTCTTTGTGCGGTTTGGGACAGACTGCACCGAACCCAGTCCTCTCGACGTTGCGTTACTTTAAAGACGAATATATTGCGCATATCAAGGATAAAACCTGTCCGGCCGGCGTTTGCAAGGAGTTATTGACCTACTCTATCGATCCGGAAAAATGTAAGGGCTGTACGCTGTGCGCACGTGTCTGTCCGGCGGACGCTATTTCCGGTACAGTGAAGAATCCGCATAAGATTGACCGGAATAAATGTCTTAAGTGCGGCGCATGTATGGAAAAATGTCGTTTCGGCGCCATTGTGAAGAATTAAGGAGTGTACCATAGATGGAAAATGTGAATATTACAATAAACGGTATGCCCCTGTCCGTACCCAAGGGCTCGACCATTCTGGAGGCTGCGCGGTTGGGGAATATCGACATCCCAACCTTATGCTACCTGAAGGATATCAACGAAATCGGCGCCTGCCGTATGTGCGTCGTAGAGGTCAAGGGTGCGCGTGGGCTGGTTGCTTCCTGTGTGTATCCGGTTGCGGAGGGTATGGAAATCCGGACCAATACTCCTCAGATTATGGAAGCAAGGAGAACGAATCTTGAACTTCTGCTTTCCAATCATGAAAGAAAATGTCTTTCCTGCGTGCGTTCCACAAATTGTGAGCTGCAAAAGCTTTGCCGCGATCTGAAGGTGGACGAGACGCGCTTTTCCGGTGAGAAGACGCCCAGCATGATCGACGACAGCGCTGCACATATGATTCGGGATAATTCCAAGTGTGTACTTTGCCGCCGCTGTGTTGCTGTTTGCTCCAAGCTACAGGACGTTGCGGTGATCGGTGCCAACGAGCGCGGCTTCAAGACGCACATCGGCTGTGCATTTGACGAGGATTTGGCGAATGTTGCCTGTATTTCCTGCGGGCAATGCATCGTCGCCTGCCCGACCGGTGCGTTACAGGAAAAGGATCAGACCAAGGAGGTCTGGGATGCGTTGGCGGATCCGGATAAGAAAGTTATCGTGCAGACGGCGCCGTCCATCCGTGCGACACTGGGAGAATCTTTCGGTATGCCGATTGGTACAAACGTCGAAGGGAAGATGGTTGCTGCGCTGCGCCGCCTAGGATTTGACGGTGTGTATGACACCGACCTTGCTGCCGATTTGACCATCATGGAAGAGGCGAACGAGCTGGTAGACCGCATCAAAGAAGGCGGCACACTACCTATGATCACCTCTTGCTCGCCTGGATGGATTAAATACTGCGAGCACATTTTCCCGGATTTGATTCCGAATCTTTCTACCTGCAAGTCGCCGCAGCAGATGTTTGGTGCCATCGCGAAAACTTGGTACGCGAAAAAGATGGGGATCGATCCCAAGAATCTGTTCGTTGTCAGCGTAATGCCGTGTACCGCCAAGAAATTTGAGGTTGGCCGAGACGGTCAGTCCGCCGCAGGCGAAGGGTGTCCGGACGTGGACGTTGCTCTGACCACACGTGAGATCGCCCGGATGATTGAGACGGCAGGCCTTGATTTTGTCAACTTGCCCGATGAGGAGTTCGACGCACCGCTTGGAGCGTCTACCGGTGCGGCCGTTATCTTTGGCGCGACCGGCGGTGTTATGGAAGCGGCGCTGCGTACCGCAGTTGAGACGATTACCGGTGAGGAATTGGATAGGCTTGAATTCACCGAAGTGCGTGGTACGAAGGGAATTAAGGAAGCAAGCTACAATGTCGGCGGGCTAGAGGTAAAGGTGGCAGTGGCTTCCGGTATGAAGAACGCCAAGGAGCTTTTGACCAAGGTGCGTAATGGAGAGGCTGATTATCAGTTCATCGAGATTATGGGATGTCCAGGGGGCTGCGTCAATGGCGGCGGGCAGCCAATTCAGCCGGCAAGTGTGCGCAACTTTGTCGACTTGAAGTCCTTGCGTGCGAAAGCATTGTACGATCAGGACGCAAATATGCCGCTGAGAAAGTCGCATGACAATCCGGTGCTGAAGGAAATCTACGCGGACTTCCTCGGCAAGCCCGGCAGCCATGTTGCGCATGAGGTGCTGCATACCTCATATGTCAAACGGACGCGTTATTAATCGACAACAGAGAAGCGGTAACCTTGCGGTTACCGCTTTTTGCATGCCGGCGTTTTGCTTGACTTGCCGTGCTGTACGTGGTATTATGGGAAAACACTGGAAAGGCAGGCGGAAAGCATGGATATATCGGTGGATCTGACGGGGGTGGTTCTTGAGACGGAACGACTGCTGCTGCGCATATGGAAGGAAACGGATCTGGATGACTTCTACGAGTATGCGTCGGTGGAGGGCGTCGGGGAGATGGTGGGCTGGCCACATCACACCTCCAAGGATGTGTCCCGGAAGATTTTGCAGTCCTTCATCGCGGAGAAAAACGTCTTGGCGTTAGTTCTGAAGGAGAACGGAAAGGTCATCGGCTCGCTGGGACTACACCCCTCTTGGGCGAATGAGGACGCGTGCTTTTCGCGGCTGAAGATAAAAGAAGTCGGCTATGTCCTTTCCAAGGACTACTGGGGAATGGGACTGATGCCGGAGGCCGTTCGAGCAGTGATAGAGTTCGCCTTTGACCGCTGCAGCCTGGACGCCTTGACAGTCGGACATTTTACGTCGAATACACAGTCCCGACGCGTCATCGAAAAATGCGGCTTTACCTTTGTCCGGGACGGACTGTATGAAGCCAAACAACTGGGGCGTACTTTTCCGGAACGGAAGTATATCCTGCTGGCACAACAAGGCAATCAATAAAGCAAAGTCCCCAGCGCAGACACGCTGGGGACTTTGGATGTTATGGCAGTTGATTGCCTGCCGCACGGAAGATGTCATACCACTCGTCGCGGGTCAGCGTGATGTCCGCCGCTTTGCAGATTTCCTTCAGCCGGGACGTCTTGACAGTACCGGAGATGGGCTGCATATGCGCGGGATGGCGCAAGATCCAGGCGATGGCGATCGTTGTGTCAGTGACGCCGTATTTGTTCGCAATTGCGCGGATCGTCTCGTTGAGCTTTGGATATTTTTTGTTTCCCAGGAAGACGCCCTCAAAAAAGCCGTAGCGGAAGGGAGACCAGGGCTGAATGGTGATGTCATGCAAGCGGCAGAAATCGAGTACGCCCCCATCACGGTCGAGCGCGGCTTCGTTATTCATATTGACGTTGACGCCCCGACTGATCATGAAGGCATGGGCGGCACTGAACTGCAGCTGATTGGCGACGATCGGTTGCTTGACAAATTTCTGTAATAAGGCGATTTGTCCGCCGTTATGGTTGGACACGCCGAAGTTGCGCACCTTACCGGACGTGTACAGTGCGTCAAAAGTCTCAGCAACCTCCTCCGGCTCGACAAGCGGATCGGGGCGATGAATCAGCAATACATCCAGGTAGTCAGTCTGGAGGCGCTTAAGCGTTCCCTCAACGGCCTGAGTCAGATGCTCGCGGGACGAGTTGTAACCGTTCCAGATACCGACCTTCCCCTGGATGATCACCTTTTCCCGTACGTCGTCGTTCATATGCAGCGCCTGCGCAAAAACACGTTCACAGTCGCCGCTGTGATAAACATCTGCATGGTCGAAAAAATTAACACCATGCTCCAGCGCTGTCCGGAGGAAGCGCTCGGCGTCGGGGATGCTGAGGGAATTGAGTCCCATACACCCAACGGCGATGACCGGCACCTCCAGTGAAGAGGTCCCTAGTTTCATGGTTCTCATCAAAATCATTCCTTTCTGTTTTCCACCGTGGACATGTGCGTCTGCATAGCGGACGGATTCTCTGCTTTGTCCATAAAAATGCGCTTGATTTCTGTCCATCGGTCCCTTATACTAGTACCATAAACCTTAGAGCATGCTCTATGTCAAGGGATTTTTATGGGGAGGTTTCAGCCTTGGAATACACTGTACACGAAGTTTCGCAACAGACGGGGATTTCACCCTATACCCTGCGTTATTACGACAAGTTGGGATTGCTGCCAGGGATCCGCCGGGATGCAAACGGCGTCCGCCGCTTTACCGACAGCGATCTGGAGTGGCTGGATCTCATTTGCTGCCTGAAAAGCGCTGGGATGCCGTTACGTCAAATCAAGACGTTTGTCTGTCTCAGCCATGAAGGCGACAGGACGCTGGAGCAGCGCTGCGATCTCCTGTTTGCCCACCGTGACGCTATGCAACAGGAGATCCAACGTTTACAGAGGCTGTTTGGCGTCGTGACGGGCAAAGCGCAGTGCTATCAAGAGCAGCTCGAGCGTTACCGTCAGCACGGTTCATTGGTGGAAAGTAGCGGCTATCCGGCAAGCGCCAAAATCAGTAGAGAGGATTGTGATTACGATGGATAAGCTACAGTTTATGTGGAAAGATAGAAAGCGGATACTTGGGATGCCGATTACCTTTACCCGTTACGCATTGTCGGAAGATCGACTGTTTGTCGAAACAGGGCTGCTCAATATGCGACAGGAGGAAGTGATTCTCTACCGGGTGCGAGATATCAGCCTGAAGATTTCGCTGGGCCAGAGGATTTTCGGCGTCGGTTCCGTACTGATTCAATCCTCTGATAAAAGTACGCCGGTTTTGGAATTTAGAAACATTAAGCGTCCGCGTGAGGTCAAGGAATTGATCCATCAGCAGGTGGAGGAAATGAAGCTGGAAAGACGGTTGCGTGTCGGGGAGATATTGGAAGATGATTGTGAGCAGGATCCGGGGGAAGAGGTTGAGTAAAGCGAGTTGCTGTCCAAGCCTGCTTGCTGTTTTGGATGGTCGGCGGAGTTATGTCACAACGAAAACGGGGCGTCACCTACAAAAGATGGCGCCCCGTTTTTTACTAATTAGCATTAACGGAACGAAAACCCCCGGCTAAGCCGGGGAGAGTAAAAGGAATTATATAGTGAAA
>CAMMMX010000028.1 GCA_946498095.1 uncultured Clostridia bacterium | reverse complement strand
TTAATGGCGGTAGCAAAACGTTGCAAGAGCGTTGTAACTGCTCTGCTGGCGGGGGTTGCCACTCTCGCGCTGCCGGTCGCGCTGTATTTGATTTTGTTCTGGTCTTGATGATGTTAAATGACGGAGTCCAAGTAAAAAAGCTGTACCATATGAATCGGATGGTTCTGGGCACAGATACGATGTATCCAAACTGCTGACCCCGCAGGCAAACAGTCTGCGGGTCACTTTTATGGCATCGAAAAAAAGCCATTCAAGAGAGGGACGTAAGGTTGAAGGGAGCGGTAAAGCTCATAGATAGCCGTACATATTTTGCTGTAGGGAAATGGAGAACAGCAATCCCAAAGTAATTTTTGACCATATCGATTTTGAGAGAACAAATGCTTCCCAACAAGAAAAAGAGAAAATTAAACGCAAGGGATGGAACCTTCGGCAGCTCCTTCGGCGAGATAGCTTACATATCAGGACACCAAATTGTAAATGATGGTGCAAGGGAGATGCAGACCTAGTTGCTGGTAGAAAAAATAGGGATGGTGAACGCTACATTATAAGGATACATTTACCAGTAATAAAGAAGCGATTTCGATACGGACAATAAACCGAATTTCGTTATTGCTTGATATGTGGTGTATTGTATAGGACTAATAAATACCGCCGCTTGGACGAGTGCCGATGGGTGGAAGCTGTACCAAGTTTTTCAGATAAGATACAAAAACCTCATCTGATATGATATAATCAAATTTGTAGGCTGTTTTATTTCAAATGGGCAAACCATGTGGCGGCATGGCATGCTGATATTCCTGGTTGCTCGGCGCTTTTGGCGCTCCCTGCAAGCGGGGAAAGGACCGTGAAGGAATGTTGAGAAATATCACATTAATCATTTTTGCTATGCTTATGTTGATCGGATGTTCTTGCGATTTTGCCGAGTCGGCTCCTCTGTTGGAGGGGACTTTGACGGCTGGTGGTACAACGTCAAATGACAGCTTTGATGCCAAGTCCAGCGACGAGGAATCATCCTCGCAGAGAGTGGAATCCTCCTCAAAAGCAATTCAAACGGGGGGGAGCAACTGAAGTGCCGCAGGAAACTCGGAAAACCGTTCTCGATTTTTGATAACGGCCAGTTTGCCGCGCGGAAATACGATGTATGTTTGGGGTGGCAGCTGGAATGAAGAGGACACTGCGGCAGGTATCGAAGCATGTACCATTGGTGTTAGTCCGCGTTGGGCGGAATTTGCCGCAATGCAGTCTGCACACTACAACTACCGGTACACGCGCTATCAGATCCACGATGGACTGGATTGCTCCGGATATGTCGGCTGGGCGGTGTATAATACTTTTGAGAGTGAGAACGGCCGTGAAGGTTATGTAGTCAAATCCACTAATATGGCAAAAAATTTTGCAGACCGGGGATGGGGGGAGCTTTACTGCTTCCACTGCGTTTACCGATTTTCGCGCTGGTGACATCATGAGCAGCAAAGGTCATGTTTGGATCGTTGTTGGCCAGTGTGACGACGGCAGCGTTGTGCTGATGCATGCAAGCCCTCCAGGTGTGATCCTTTCTGGGACATGATTGCCTAACGGAGGCAATAGCGAGGCGGTCACTCTAGCGGAAAATTATATGAAGCGGTATTTCCCCGAATGGTATGCGAAATATCCGAAATGTTCCCGGCCGTACAGCTATTTGACGAAGTCTTCGCAGATGCGGTGGAATCGTCAAACGCTGGATGAGCCGGATGGGATATGTTCCTTGCAGGCCGAAAAAGTTTTGGAGAAAATATTTTGAGCCGGTTAGTAGAGTTTGATTCCCCACTCTATTCATGCGGCTGGATTTGTTGTGACAGGGGGAGTTCTGGTGCACAGTAAAAACAGAGAAAAAGGATACAGGAGAAGGTTCCTTAGACGGACATGCCTATATGGACATCAATAACAGCGCTCCGGCGTTCGCTGGAGCGCTGTTATTGGTAAAGAGAGTTCAGTTACATACAAGCCTTTTCCCGTAAAGTAGTGATGTCGGATAAATGTTCTTGGTAATCGTGTTCCGGATCAATAAGAAGGGCGTGCTGTGCATGCAGGCGTTCTTCTTCGCTGGGAAGACGCATGTAGTCGCCATAGAGGATCTGCAAATATTCCTCGGTTTTTTCCGGTACAGGAACTTCGATATCCTCAAAAGGGATGTAACGCGGTGTGCCGAATACTTCTTTAGGGAAGAGATAATCCCAGTAGTTGGCCATGGACTGAATCGGTGAGATGCAGCTGCACGATGCCCGGTCATACTGAGACAGCTTGCGGTAGGTCAGGCGTTTGAGGCGTTCCTTCCCCAGCAATAGGCTCAGCCCCTTGATCATCCAGTCCGTGGATTTATGGTTGGCTTTTTCTTCCCGCACCAATAGCGAATTGATAATGCAGTTCCGACGCTGGCGAATACGTTCCTTATGATCGTTGGGAACAGCATATAAAGGGAAGATGTCGATAAAAATGTTATGTGCAATCTCATTATCGAAGAGGTAATCCTTGCCGACAAAGGTGGTGTTTTTCGCTTTGAGCTTCATCAGCGGAATTTTCAGACGGGGATTGTCCCATGGCGCGTCAATCAAGTATTTTTCAGACAGCTGTTCCTTCGCCAGCTGATAGAATTTCATATAGTCTTCCTGGTAGATGTTGATATCACAGTCGTCATCCCAGGGGATAAAACCACGGTGCCGAACGGCGCCAAGAACGCAGCCGTCCGACAGGAAAAAGGGGATCGCATTACGTTTGCAGAATGCGTCAATATCCACCAGCATTTCCTTCAATTTCTGATGAAGGGGAGAAAGTCCATAGTCATTTGATTGCATAGAAATGCCTCCAGTCAAGTAAAATGAAAATCAACATATGTTTTACATCTGAATAACCTATCATTGATAAGATGATTACGAAATATTGAATAACATTTTCAAGTATATCATAGCCTACTCTCCCTGTCAAATTTACTCGAATATGTCGTTGATGTTGGGACGTTCCTTTTGATTTGTAAATTGCGGGCCAAAAAAGGTGACAAATAACGTAAAATGTAGTATACTTATTTTGTTTATACTTTGCAGCGAAATATCTCTGCATCTTATTTCAAGCGAGGTGACAGAATGGAGGGTCAAATGCAGAATCAGATACCAGAGATACGTGTAACAGCTTCAATTGTTACTTATAATAATGGTGACAAGGCGATTGAAGCGGTGCATAGTATCCTGTCGCATACTACGGGCGTAAGTCTTCAACTCTATATATCGGACAACGCTTCGTCCGATGATACGGTTGATCGTATCCGTGCGGAATTCCCACAGGTTATTGTTCAGGAAAACGGTAAAAACGGCGGCTTTGGTTGGGGACACAACCAGATTATCAAACAGGTTGATTCCGATTATCATGCGATTATTAATCCCGACATTTTATTGCAGGAGGATTCCTTGACTTTGCTTACCTCCTTTATGGAATCGCATCATGATGTGGTCATGTGCGCTCCAGTGATTCTAAACGAGGATTTCACCGAGCAATACCTCCCCAAACGTACGCCGCGGATTCGGTATCTGCTGGGCGGGCGCTTGGAGAGGTTTGGCGGACCTTTCCGCAAATGGCGTGATGTTTACACACGCCGAGGTGAACAGCTTGGAGACGTGACCGATTTGGAGTTCTGTACCGGCTGCTTTATGTTTGCGCGAACGGAAGCGCTGCGACAGGCGGGTGGTTTTGATGATCGTTATTTTATGTATTTCGAAGACGCGGATTTGACGCGTACGCTGCTTTCACAGGGCCGCGTTGTTCGAACAACAGTAACCCGGGTCGTCCATCAATGGGAACGTGCTAGCGCAAAAAGTCTGAAATTTTTTAAGATTCAAGTGCGTTCCATGTTCCTGTATTTTAGGAAGTGGCGTCATAACGCACAGCCCTCTGCAATGGGCAATCAAAAATGAGGATGTGAAAAATATGAAGGGAATTGTGTTGGCCGGAGGTTCCGGTACAAGGCTGTATCCGCTTACTATGATTACCAGCAAGCAGCTATTACCTATCTATGACAAGCCGATGATCTATTATCCGCTTTCCACACTGATGCTGGCGGGAATCCGCGATATTCTCATCATCTCCACCCCCACGGATCTGCCGAATTTCAAAAAATTGCTGGGCGACGGCAGCGAGTATGGGATCCGTTTGTCGTACAAAGAACAGCCGTCGCCGGACGGTTTGGCCCAGGCGTTTATCTTGGGCGAGGAATTCATCGGCGGGGACGATTGCGCGATGATCCTTGGCGATAATATCTTTTATGGTAACGGACTGGGTACGCTGCTTCGTGAAGCCGTGGACAATCAAGGCCGCGCGACCGTGTTTGGTTATTATGTCGATGATCCCCAGCGTTTCGGTGTTGTGGAATTCGATGAAAACGGACGAGTGATTTCGGTGGAAGAGAAGCCTGCGCAGCCGAAGTCCAATTATGCGATCACAGGGCTGTATTTCTATGACAATCGTGTAGTGGAATACGCCAAGTCTTTAAAACCTTCGGCGCGTGGAGAGCTTGAAATTACAGACCTCAACCGCATTTATTTGGAACAGGGGGATCTGGATGTCAAATTGATGGGCAGGGGTTATGCTTGGCTGGATACCGGCACCATGGACAGCCTGTTGGAAGCTGGAGAATTTGTCAGCATGATTGAAAAAAGGCAGGGAATTAAAATTTCTGCACCGGAGGAAATCGCCTATGGTAAAGGCTGGATTGACCGGGAAAAGCTGATGGAGTCCGCTCAAAAGTACGGGAAATCCACCTATGGACAACATTTGCGTCAGGTTGCCGAGGGTAAGATTCAATATTAGACGCTTAGGGTTAGGATATATGTCTGATTTGAAAAGGAATGGGCTGGGATAGCCATCCAGGAAGCAAAGAGGGAAACGCAATGAAAATATTGATAACTGGCGCGAACGGACAGCTCGGTCACGAGCTGCAGCGCTGCTTGCATAACGGTCGCAGCGAGATTGGTGCTTTACCGCAGGCGTTTTTGCACCCGCAGGTGATAGCAGTAGATGTTGATGAGCTCGACATCACGAATCTGGAGGCTGTGATGGAGTTTGCCGCGCAGGAGAAGCCACAAGTGATCTTCAATTGTGCGGCGTATACCAATGTGGATAAATGCGAGACCGAACGGGATACGGCGTTTGCCGTCAATGCGCTGGGACCGCGCAATCTGGCGATTGCGGCACGACAATGCGGAGCAAAGCTTGTGCATGTGTCGACAGATTATGTGTTTGCCGGTGATGGAGAAGAGCCTTACAGCGAGTGGGATGCTTGTATGCCGCGTACGGCTTATGGAGCGTCCAAGTTGCTGGGTGAGCAATACGTAAGGGAACAGTGCCCGCAGAGCTTCATCGTCCGTACAGCATGGCTGTACGGTTATGACGGCGGTAATTTCGTCAAAACGATGATGCGGGTGGGGAAGGAGCGCGGGGCGCTTCGTGTCGTGTCCGATCAGCGCGGCAATCCAACCAACGCCGCCGACTTGGCGCATCATATCCTGAAAATTGCTGCAACACAGGAGTATGGTATTTATCACTGTACGGGCAAAGGCGAATGTAGCTGGTACGATTTTGCCTGCGAGATCATTCGCTTGGCCGGCATTGACGCGACAGTGACGCCATGTACGACGCAGGAGTACGCACAGACGACGCCGGGAGCAGCTCCGCGTCCAGCTTATTCCTCGCTGGAGCACCAGATGCTGCGGTGCACGGTCGGGGATGAGATGCGTCCGTGGGAGGAGGCGCTCAGTGCTTTTATGGAGCAATATCTGCCGACGGTATGATGCCGCTGTGTGAAATGGTCAAATAGCATTGGTACTGAAAAGAAAGTTTGGGACGAGTACTGCGGCGGCGTGAGGTCGCTCCGGTATGATCCTAGTGGACTAACAACAAATGGAAGGAAGGACGTTTGCGATGAAAACCTATTTGGTTACTGGCGGCGCCGGTTTCATCGGATCTAATTTTGTTATTTATATGCTGGGTAAGTATGATGATGTTCGTATCATTAACGTGGACAAGCTGACTTACGCAGGCAATCTTGAAAACCTAAAATTGGTGGAAAGCAATCCCCGTTACCGCTTTGTTCAGGCGGATATTTGTGATGCGCAGGCGATGGCACGGATTTTTGAGGAGGAAACGGTTGATTACGTCGTCAACTTCGCGGCTGAGAGTCATGTCGACCGCAGTATTTCTGATCCGGAGGTATTCGTACGTACCAATGTGCTGGGGACGGTCAATCTGCTCAACACCGCAAAAAAGGCATGGCAAACAGGGGACGGAAAGGTAGACAGTTATCGTGAGGGCGTCAAGTTCCTGCAGGTGTCCACCGACGAGGTCTACGGCTCTTTAGGCGAAACTGGATTCTTTATGGAGACGACGCCGCTGGATCCACATAGCCCTTATTCTTCCAGCAAGGCCTCGGCCGATCTATTTGTTAAGGCCTATGCAGATACCTACAAATTCCCGGTGAACATCACCCGCTGCTCAAATAACTACGGCCCTTTCCAGTTCCCGGAGAAGCTGATTCCGTTGATGATTAACAACACCCTTTCTCATAAGCAGCTGCCGGTTTACGGTGACGGTATGCAGATCCGTGATTGGCTTTACGTCGAGGATCATTGCAAAGCCATTGATATGGTTATCCGCGGTGGACGTCCAGGAGAGGTGTACAATGTCGGCGGGCATAACGAGCGTCCCAATGTCTTTATCGTCCATACGATTCTGGAGTATATCCGCGATCACGTTGACGCTACAGTCGGTGAGCATATGATCCAGCATGTGGAGGATCGTAAAGGGCATGATCGCCGCTATGGCATTGATCCCGAGAAGATTAAAAACGAGTTGGGCTGGTATCCCGAGACTCCTTTTGAGAAAGGAATTGTGAAAACAATCGAGTGGTACCTTGCCAACCGTGCATGGATGGAGAATGTGACCAGCGGCGACTATCAAAAGTACTATGAGAAAATGTATGCGTCACGTGCATAATTCTGTATCAGACGGTAAGTTTGTGAAAGGAAGTTTTGAAGATGGGGAAATTTACCTTCCATCCAACCGGGATTGACGGTGTGCTCGTCATCGAACCAACCGTATTTGGCGACAGTCGCGGCTATTTTATGGAGACCTACAGCGAAGAGGAATTCCGCGCCGGCGGAGTTGATACAGTGTTTGTGCAGGACAACCAGTCAAAGTCTCGTAAGGGTGTTTTACGTGGAATGCATTTTCAAAAAGAGCATCCGCAGGGCAAGCTGGTTCGCGTGGTCAGCGGCGAGGTTTACGATGTGGCTGTGGATCTACGGGAGGGCAGCGCGACCTATGGAAAGTGGGAAGGCGTGCTGCTGACGGCTGAAAATAAAAAGCAGTTTTACGTTCCCAGAGGCTTCGCGCATGGCTTTCTGGTTTTATCAGAGGAAGCAGAATTCGTCTATAAATGTGATGAATTCTACCATCCAGAAGACGAAGGCGGGCTTGCCTGGGACGACAAAGACGTCGGGATTGACTGGCCTATCCCAGCAGGGATGGAAATCCTGCTGAGTGAGAAGGACAAGAAGCATCCAGCGCTGGGTGCCTTTTCGTTCCGGCTGTAAAGGGGTGGCGGTATGCTGTTTCTCTGCTATCCTGGCTGTTCCACTTGCACGAAAGCGGAACAATGGCTGATAACGCACGGTATCAGATATGAAAAAAGGAATATTCGAACGGAGCGTCCTTCGGTGGAAGAACTCGCGCAATGGGTGCAGAAAAGCGGGTTGCCGCTCAAGCGGTTTTTTAATACAAGCGGACAGTCATACCGGTCGTTAGGGCTGAAAGAGCGGCTTTCGGCTCTTAGTGAAGAAGAGCAGCTTGCATTGCTTGCGGCGGACGGGATGCTGGTGCGTCGTCCGCTGCTGATTGATGAAGAAAAAGTCTTGGTTGGGTTCCGCGCATCAGAATACGAAACATTACTATCCTGACAGGCGCCAGAGGCGTTCAAGTTTGTGAAAGGATGAGTTGTTATCGATGAGAAGAGTCATCACATACGGTACGTTTGATCTGCTGCATTACGGGCATATCAATATTCTGCGCCGTGCAAAGGAGCTGGGAGATTACTTGATCGTCGCTCTCAGTACCGACGAGTTTAATGAAAAAGAAAAAGGGAAAAAAACATATTTCCCCTATGAAAAACGCAAGCAGCTGCTGGAGGCGATTCGTTACGTCGATCTCGTCATTCCGGAAAACAGTTGGGGACAGAAAAATACAGACATCGACGAATTTAAATGTGACGTATTCGTGATGGGGGATGACTGGAAAGGCAGATTTGATTTTCTCAAGGATAAATGCGAGGTCGTCTATCTTTCCCGTACACCGGAAATTTCTACGACAAAGATTAAAGAGGATTTGCAGCTCCATACCAAGTGAGAAATAAGAGGATATGTGAATATTTTTAACGGACAAAAATGTCCGTTTCTTTTTGTAATCAAATAGTTTTTATTTTTAAAATTAACATTTATTTACAAAAAGAACGGGAAAAGTCGAAATATGGTTGACATGTTCATTACAAGGTGTTATAATGCGAAAAGTGAACAAAATGAAAGGTGTGAATCTTGATCCGCTACCGTATGGCGGTGAAGCGGAACTTGGTAGCTATGAAAAAAATATTTTGTATTGTTTTAGCAGCGCTAATGTGTGCGGTTTTGTTTACCAGTTGCTCCTCCAACGAAGATGCTGTTGTTATTTTTTCATCGATGGAACAAAACAGCGAGGATGCCCTTAAAGCACAGCTAAAGGAAAAATTTCCTGACATCCCGGTCAGGATTCAGCATCTGTCCACCGGTAACAATACTGCCAAAATCAAGGCAGAAGGGGAAAACACGGAAGCGGACATTGTTCTGGGATTGGAGACACCTTCCATGCTGAAAATAGCGGATCGCTTTGCGACTTTGGATGAATATACCAAGGATCAGTATGCCGATCCGTCGATGATTACCGATGATCGTATCCGGCCATGGGAGGTTTTTGAAGGCGCAATCCTTGTCAATACGGAAGTGCTGAAGGAACATGGTCTGCCGGAGCCGAAAACGTATGAGGATTTGCTCAATCCTGCATATAAAGGGATGATTGCCATGCCGAGCCCCAAGACCTCAAGTACAGCGTATATGTTTCTCAATTCCTGGGTGAAAACCATGGGAGAAGACGGTGCGTTTGATTATGTGGATAAGCTGCAGAAAAACATTAAGCAGTTTACCGAGTCAGGGTCGGGACCAGTGAATATGCTCAAGCAGGGAGAGATCGCAGTCGGTTTGGGTATCGCTTATCTGGCTGCGGATCAGATAACGCAGGGCGTGCCTCTTAAAATAATCGCGCCGGAAACGGGTTGTCCTTATACCAGTACAAGCTTTGGTATTGTTAAGGGAAAGGAGAAAGACGAGAACGTAAAGAAAATTTTTACCTTTCTCAACGAGGACTTTATGAAATATAATGTGGAGCATATCACACCAGGTAAGCTGTTGAAGGACCAGCAGGTCAAACTGAAGAACTATCCGGAAAACCTGCCGGCAGCGGATATGTCTACAATTAACGACTTGGATTTAAAAGATAAGTTGACGGAAAAATGGAAATATTGAGACGTTCGCCGGATGCGCAAACCGCCCGTCCCCAAACGGGCGGTTTGCGTTGTTTATGTGTTCGAGAAAAGGAGTAAACAGATGGCTACTAAACTTCAGGTGCGTGGGCTTATCAAACGTTTTGGTGGCAAAGACGTGCTGAAAGGATTGAATTTCGATGTCAGCGATGGCGAATTTTTGTCCATACTGGGCCCATCCGGTTGTGGCAAAACGACGCTGCTTCGTATCTTGATTGGGATTGAGACAGCGGACGCAGGACAAATATATAAAGATGGCGTGGATATCACTTCGGTAAGTTCTTCGGGGCGTGGAATGGGGATTGTGTTTCAGAATTATGCGCTTTTTCCCAATATGACAGTGCTTCAGAACGTGATGTACGCTCTGAAATTTCGTCCGCAGCTCAAGAAGGACGCGAAAATAATTGCACTGGACATGCTAGACCGTGTCGGCCTGACTTCATATCTGGATAAAAAACCGAATAAGTTGTCAGGCGGACAGCAGCAGCGTGTTGCGATAGCGCGTACGTTGGCACTGAGTCCGGACATCATTCTGTTTGATGAACCGATGTCCGCACTGGATGCGGCCAACCGTGTCATGTTGCGTAACGAAATCAAGCAGTTGCAGGAAAAGTTGCATATCACGATGATCTATATCACACACGATCAGGAGGAAGCTTTTTCAATGTCTGACCGGGTGATGGTCATGGATGAGGGCAGTATTGTGCAGATTGACACGCCGGACAACATCTACCACCATCCAAGCAACATTTATGTAGAAGAATTTGTCAAACACCATCTGGATGAGAAGATCGCGTCAATTGTCAAAAACGCGCACATCCCGGTGGAAGTATAACGGTCAAAGGGCAATGATGATGAAGCAAACAAAATGGAAACTCACACCTATCAAACTTCTGCTATTTTTATTTTTTATTGTTACAGTATTGCTGCCGTTGGTTGCAATGTTGGGAAAAATACGTTGGGAAACAGTGCCCTCTATCGTTTTTTCTCAGGAATTTCGGACTGCCGCACTGCATTCTTTGAGTGTAACAGTCACGGCAACCGTGCTTTCCGTGGCAATTGCATATGTATTGGCATTTGCAGTCAACCGTAGCCGTCTGCCCTGCAAAGGGGTGATCAGTGTATTGGCAACGCTACCGATGCTGATCCCTTCGATTTCGCATGGACTGGGACTGGTCAACCTTTTTGGTACGAATGGCCTTCTGACCAAGCTGTGGGGGATCGATATCAATTTGTACGGCTTTAACGGCATCGTGCTGGGATCGGTGATTTACTCCTTTCCGGTAGCGTTCCTGATGCTGTCCGACGCGTTAAAGTATGCGGATGGAACGATTTATGAGGCCGCGCAGGTGCTTGGTATTCCGCGGACCAGAGGTTTTTTGGCAGTAACGCTTCCATACATGAAGCGGCCGTTGATTTCAGCATCTTTCGCAGTGTTTACAATGGTGTTTACCGATTACGGCGTCCCATTGGCGATCGGCGGAAGATATGATACTTTACCGGTATACCTTTATCGGGAGATCATTGGCTTGATGGACTTTTCCAAAGGAGCGATTATCGGTATCATCCTGCTGTTGCCTGCAGTGGTGACGTTTTTGATCGATTTACGAAAGAAAGACAACGAGGCGATGGGGCTAGTGTCAAAGCCGGTGCGTATCACCCGTAACCGTGTTCGGGATGGAGTGTTGATCTTTTGCTGCACGGTGGTTCTTCTTTTCGTACTGGCGGTGCTTTCTTCGTTTGCGGTGCTGACTTTCGTCAAGAAATATCCATACGATCTCTCGTTTACACTCGAACACATTCAGTCGGTTGTCGATATGGGGCTGTGGGAGTACCTAGGAAATTCCTTACTGATATCTACGCTGGCAGCGGTTTTCGGTACGGCGATTGGCTACATAACAGCTTATGTTACAGCGCGGACGCGGCAGAATATCAGTAACCGGATGCTCCATCTGATTTCAATTTCCTCACTGGCGATTCCTGGTATCGTGCTCGGTTTAGGATACGTCACCTGTTTCAGCGGCAGCTTTTTGTATGGGACTATCGCTATTTTAGTTTTTGTAAATATTATACACTTTTTCTCCTCTCCATACATGATGGCTTACAATGCGTTAAAGAAGCTGAACCCCGTTTATGAAGATGTGGGAAAGACATTACGGGTGGGTCGGCTGCGGCTGCTTCGGGATGTCTTTCTTCCCAGCACCATCGGTACCATATTAGAGATGGCGTCTTATTTCTTCGTCAATTCTATGATCACGATATCCGCGGTGGCGTTCCTATACAAGACCTCGACCATGCCGCTCTCCCTGCTGCTCAACCAGCTGCAGGGCTCTATGATGCTGGAGGCGGCAGCTTTCGTATCTTTATTTATTTTGTTTGTCAATATTATCATGAAGGTACTTGTTCGCGGATGCCGGGCGTTGTATGAGAAAGTAAACGGTTAAATCAGGGAAAGGAAGGTGCACGCGGGGAAGGGTTCCTCCCTTCTTGGCGATGAATATGTCGATAACAGAAAACCAGTTTGAGGTGCTTTGCTGTATTGAGCGCGCGCAGCAAAGCAAGCTGACGCAACGTATGATTGCTACCGAAACGTCTTTTTCTTTGGGAATGGTCAACCGAGTGCTCGGCCAATTGGAAGAGGCTGGTCTCATCACGATGGGGGTGGACAAAAAGCCTTCTATTACTCAAAAAGGTCTGGAGGCGCTGGAGCCTTACCGCGTCAAGCGTGCGGTGATTATGGCGGCGGGTTTTGGTTCCAGGATGGTTCCGATTACACTCAATACGCCGAAACCGCTGGTGCGCGTCCATGGTAAAATGATCATTGAGACGCTTCTGGATGCTATCGTCCAGGCAGGGATTGAGGAAATTGTGTTGGTGCGTGGCTACTTATGGGAGCAGTTCGACATGCTTCTTCATAAGTATCCGAACATTCGTTTTCTTTATAACCCGCTTTTTAATGAGGCGAATAATATTTCGTCTGTGTACCAGGCGCGGGAGCTTTTGCAAAACGCTTATATCTTTGAGGCGGACCTTTTGCTAAGCAATGAGAAGCTGGTCCGCAAGTATGAATATAAGACGCATTATGTCGGGATGTACAAGGATGTGGTTGACGACTGGTGCCTGTTGGTCAAGAAAGGGCAGGTTAGCGGTGTATCGATTGGTGGGACCAACAACTACCAAATGTACGGGATTTCATATTGGGATGCTGAAGACGGGAAAAAATTGTCGGATCGGATTGACCGTGCCTTTCACATGCCGGGTGGTAGGGAGCTTTATTGGGATGAGGTGCCGCTCAAGCTATTCGTTCACGATTTCACAATTGGGATCCGTCCCTGCTACGAAGGCGATATTATCGAAATTGATACTTTTAATGAGCTCAAACAAGTCGATCCGGTATATAATATGTAGGGTTGGTTGTTTAGCTGGTATATTATGACAGGATGTTCTGACTTTTTGTTGATTTTACTGGATGTTTGTGATATACTAAAAAAGAATCGCTGAAAAGTGTCTACTCATGGAAAAAGGTGTATTGCTGTCCATAAGCAAGCGTGTGTCCCTATAACTGTTTTTTTGATAAAGTTGTCCAACCGTATCCATGTATCTGTACGTTTCGGCAGAACATGATTGCGGTTGTGGCTTATAATGGGAAGGCGAAGACGCTAAAACGAGGTGTTTTTTTGAGTTGTATGCAGGGGGATCAGGTTGAAATTCTGCTGGCTACCTACAATGGCGAACGCTACCTTACAGAGCAGGTGGAATCCATCCTGAGTCAGACGTACCAAAACTGGGTGCTGAAAATTCGTGACGATTGTTCGCGTGACGCGACTGCGTCGATTGTCCGAAGCTATGTAGAAAAGTATCCGGACAAAATTATGCTGGTGGGAGACGGAACCGCATCCGGAGGAGCAAAGAACAATTTTTTTCGCCTGATGTCCCTTTCGGATGGGCAATATATCATGTTCTGCGATCAGGACGATGTTTGGGAGCCGAATAAAATTGAGTTAACGCTCAAGCGGATGAAGGAATTGGAGAAAGAGAAGGGCAGCTCCTTGCCACTGCTGGTCTTTACCGATTTGCGTGTCGTGAATGAAAACCTGGAGACGATAGCGTCATCTTTTGAGCGGATGTCTCATTTAGATTGTACGCGGACGCAGCTCCCGCGGCTTCTGGTGCAGAACGTTGTGACCGGTTGTACGGCTATGATGAACGCGGCGCTACGGGAGATAGCTGTACAGGCGAAGGATCTTTCTCGAGTGACGATGCACGACGGCTGGGTGGCGCTGATTGCGTCTGCTTTTGGTGCGTCGGCTTATCTGCCGGTTCAAACTATTTGTTATCGTCAGCATGGGGATAACTCTGTTGGGGCGAAAAAAACTCTTTCCCCGTCATATGTGTGGGATAAGCTTTTTGTCAACAATGACTTAAGAGCGTCACTGTCTGCTATGCGGCTGCAAGCACTGGAGTTTTACGATTGCTACGCCGATCAGATGGACGATCAAACCCGAGTTCTGGTAGAAGAATTTTGCAGCCAGTCCAGTGCTGGAAAGTTGGGCCGTCTGCGAACTACCATTCATGGCGGATTCTGGAAACATGGCGCGATGCGCAAGGTTGCTCAAATCCTCTGGTGTTGAACTTATAGAAGTAATAAAATATTGTGGGAAAATTGGAAGACTATACATATAGTTCTTGTTAAGGGGAGAGTATATGCTGAAAAGATTTGTGCTCACAAATGCAAAGAATTATTATAATCTATTAGTAATTACGATAGCTTCTATTGGGTTTTATGGGGCTTATTGTTTGAACATAGACCATACAAGTACAGCGGCTATCATTATGTTGACAATAGGATTACTTTTATATGGTTTTTATGCGTTGACAGAGCGAAGTTTCCTATCTATCAGAGCACTGTTTTCCCTTGTTTGGTTAGGTTCGATTGGCCTTGCCTTGCTAAGACTTAATAAGAATCAGGTCCCTTGGCTGCCAAAAACTTGGCTAGTGTACTGGTTAGCGTATATCAGTTTCCTTTTAGGATATATGATACATGACTGTATCAAAAGAAAGCATGTACCATTCGGTGTTAGAAAATTTGGATGTTTGAATATAGAGAAACGACAAATTTCTGAGAAGGGCTTCTTTATTGTCTTAATGGTTTTTTCGGCGGTTTGCTTAGGTGCATTTTTCTTTGAGTGGTTGTGCCTGGGTTTTCTTCCGGCGCTATCATCCGATATGAATGCATACGTTAAGTTCCATATGAAAGGCATCCATTATTTCACGGTTTCTTGTGTCTTAATTTTTCCATTAACATATTATTATTGGAAGAGATATCATAGTTCCTTAATAAAGAAAATCATTTTAGTTTTAATCAACCTTGTTGCTTTTCTAATTCCTTTGCTCATTGTGTCTCGTCAATTATACATTCTTTCTATTATTTTAGGTATGATGGCGGTTATCTCTGTGGGAAAAAAAAGAGAACTGATTTGTGGAATTGTCGCAGTTGTTATTTTATTTACTGGATGGTTTGCATTATCCCAACTTCGCAATCAAGATACAGAATATCTAGAAAATATTTTTAATAGTTCGTCAGAAATAGAGAATCCGGAAGAGAAACCAAACGACGGAGAAGAACCTGAAGATCCGGAAGGGTCTGATGATTTCGCATTCAATTCTTCGTACAATATTGAAGATTTTTTTTATGCCGGAAAGAACTTTTCACGCAATGAAATTCAATTACCCATGTATTTATATCAGCCGTATATGTACGTGGCGTTTAATTTTGATAATTTTAATTACAGTCTTTTTAGAATTGGAAATCATCATTCCTACGGGTTGAAAACTTTGTTTCCAGTATTCGCTCTTACCAATACGAAAAATATGATACCCAATGAAGACGTTTTTCCTGAGTACACATATCTGCAGTATTATACCACATTCCCTTTTATTTATCCTTATTATTATGATTTCGGAATCGTAGGGGTTGTGGTATTGATGGCGTTAGTGGGATTTGTCTGTGCATATATGAAGAGAATATCTGATGAAAATATAGTGGGTCATATTGTATATTCGTTGCTGAAATATGCGATCATTTTTTCTTTTTTTACAAATTTCCTTGCAAATGCAACCATATGGTTTTATTTTGCCGTATTGTTTGCCATTTATCTTGTCACAACAAAGCGATTTACTATTTCCTTTCAGAAGAATAGGCCATCAAATAAGGAGCAAGTAATGTAGAGTAAAAAGGGAGATGAAACGGGCTTACAATCAAGAAGCTCGAAGGTAGATGAAAAAGCTGTTGACGATGCTGATCAATGCGTTTGTTTTCCTGATTTCTTTGCCAGTACCCAAGTCAAGCAAGATCGTCTTGTGCGGGGGATGGTTTGGTAAGCGCTTTGCGGACAACTCCAAAGCGTTTTTCCTCTATCTGAGCCAGAATAAGCAGGCACTGGGATTGAAGCGCGTGGTATATGTGACAGATAATCCTGATTTGTGTGGGTTGCTGACTGAGCATGGGTACGATGTATTGATGAAAAAAAGCTGGCGTTCCGTATGGTGCCATTTCCGTGCGCGTTACCATATCGTCGATCAAGGACCGATGGACGTGTATAAATATTTTTCCATTCGAGCAAGGCGTGTCAACCTTTGGCACGGTTTTCCCTTGAAGCGGATCGGATACCTTTGTAAAAATACGACGCAGGAAATCGCTGGAATGACCGCGTTGTTTCCGCAGCGGGCTCGGACCAGCATTGGCGGATGGGGATGTCAGTATCTGTTGGCGCTGTCGGCAGAACATCGGAAGTGGATGGAACAGGCCTTTGCGGTACCGGGAAATCATGTGATTGAGGGAATATATCCCCGGATTGCCTACATGAAGGGGGAAATTTCCCCTGTTTTGCTTCCGGAGGAATTAGAGGCGATGGATATCGTACGCCAATGGAAGGCGCAGGGGCGGAGTATCGTTTTTTACCTGCCAACCTTTCGCGACAGCGAAGAAGGTAACGCATGTCTCGTACAGACCATCAACGAGCTCCAACCGTTTTTGCAGGAGCAAAAGATCGGATTGCTAACGAAACTGCATTTTGCTGCGGATACCGGTGGCGCGACGGTGAAAGGCAGTGATGAAATTGTCAACCTTCCTCCGGAAAGCGATGTGTACAATTTCCTTGCACATGCGGACGTGTTGGTAACGGATTACTCATCGGTATATTTTGATTACCTGCTCCTTTCTCGCCCTATCATTTTTTATTGCTTTGATCGGGAAGTTTATGAGACTCAGGACAGGGGATTTTTATATGATTACGACGCGTTTACGCCCGGAGAAAAGGCGCAGACGCTGCAAGCATTGGAGAGTGCCGTTATTCGCGCGTTACAGTCTCCTGAGGATGTGATGGCGTCCTATCAGGAAGTGTACGCGTCCGTAATCGCATCCGTTTACGGTGATTCGACGGGGACACTCCAGCAGCTTTTCGAGACGGTTAAGCGCCTGTAAGTGGGGTAAGGTCTGAATTACAGAAATAGACATGTTGTATCATGTGAGGAGAAAGGAAAGGTTGGTACCGGAGGTCGGTATCCTTGAGGTGAAACAATGCGTTTAACAGCCAAATTTAAAGGTGAAAAGTGGACTTTTGCCAGTGATTTAGGAGTAAAGACAATCGCTGAAATCATTAATGCAGTGTTTGGAATTTTGACATTTGGGATCTTGTCCCGTACTTTGCCAAAAGGAGACTATGCGGTCGTCAACCAGTTTATTGCGTTGGGTGCATTGATTACTCCGATTATATTATTTAAGTTTAACTCGGCATTTTGCGTCTTTTTGTCCTCCGAAAAGGACAAAAGTGTGCTCAAGTCCCGCTTTTTTACCAGCCTTTCTATCAGCGCTATTCTAATGGTTGTGTTCTGTTTCCTCATGGTTTTGGGGAATAGTCTTTTGTCCAAGCTAATGTTTGATTCAGAGCAGTATAAAGATGTAGTCAACGTGATGGGCGTTTATTTCAGCCTGTTATCCATTTCAGAGCTATCACAGTCCTTTTTCCGTGCGATAAAGCACATGAAAAAGACTAGTACACTGCTTATTATAAAAACGGCTCTGATTTGTGTGTCGTTTTTTGCGTATGTTTCTATGAGCGATCATTTTTCCCTGACAAACGTTGTTTTGATTTATACCGGTATTGAACTTGTCATGGCATCTGTTAGCATCATCCTCGTGGCTGTGTTTTTGCGTGGCGTGCCGATGAAATGGGAGTTCCATGCACTGAAGGAGTATTATCGTTATTCATTACCGCTGATGCCCTACCTCGTTATGAGTTGGATTAATACCTTTGTCGGGAGATTTATCGTTACACATCTGATGAATCTCGAAGAGTCGGGTGTCTACAGTTTCAACTCTTCCATGGTAACGAGAGCCTTCTTTTTATCCATGGCGTTAAGTTACACGATTTTTCCCTATGTATCGAAATTTTGGAATCTCGGACAGAAAGACAAGGTCGTTTTATATTTGGAAAAGGCGTTCAATATTAGTTTTTATTTTGGATTTCCTATCATGTTCGGACTGGTGGCGACTGCGCCTACCATTGTCGGGATTCTATCGGGGGGCAATTATGACGTGCAGCCTCTCTTGATTATAATTTTAGCATTGGGATTGATCTTTCAGCTCATGTATGCGATTAGTTCTAATCTCATCGATCTGTCACGTAAGACGGTTTGGTATAATATCATTTTTCTGATTACCTCCCTGATTAACGTTGGGCTGAACTATTTGCTCATTCCCATGATGGGCATCAACGGCGCTGCCTTAGCGTTATTGGTAAACTATATTCTGCAATTCGCTTTAACCTTGATAGTCGGATCTCGAAGCGCAGGCCTGCGTGTCAGGATTAGCCTCAAGCACGCGTTGGTCTATGTGGGGACGTCGGTTGTGATGTATTTTCTCACCACGTTGATTTATCATAATTCCGGGATACTCAACTTTGCCGTTACCGTAATAGTGGGCGCGTTATTCTACTTTGCTGCGACTTTCGGGATTTCCAAACTGTTTAAATTCAAACTCTTTTAATTCGCGTAGCTTTTAGCCGGTACAACGTAAGCCGTTGTTACCGGCTTTTTACATGAACTGCGCTTCATAGCGCGCATGGAATCGGTTGGAATATCAACAGCAGGACCGTATGTTTAGCTTTTGTAAAATGCGTTTTATCATGGCGTTGACACACTGGAAAATATTTGGAAAAGTACTTGCATATCTTCAGGAAAACAGCTATACTAATGGTGGAACTTAGGTTTGGCGTCTGATGGCTAGGTACGTGTACGTACGTGTCACCGAGACAAAAACAGCAGGAGGGAAAAGCGTGGCGGCGAGGGAAGAAGCTGGTACGAGTAAGCGTGGCTGGATTGGCGAGACAATACACGTCAGCATGTTCGGCGGCTTTTCCATCCGTTGCGGAGACCACGTATTAACGGAAAACAGCGGGCGAACAAACAAGGTTTGGATGTTGATAGAGCTTTTGGTGGCCAATCATGGCGGGGAATTGTCTCAGGAAAAGCTGATCGAAACGTTGTGGCGAGATGAAGAGTACGATAACCCGCTCAATACCCTGAAAAACCTTGTTTACCGTGCACGAACCACTTTAAAAGGGCTTATAGGCGGAGAGAATGTTGAGTTCATTCAGTTTGAACGCAACACTTATGCATGGAACCGTATGATTCCACTACGCGTTGACGCAGATGAGTTCGAGGCACTGTGGAAAGCGGCCTCGGACAAACATCAGCCTGTGAAGGAGCGGATACGTCAGTATCAGGGGGCAGTGGCGCTTTATCATGGTGAATTTTTACCCAAGTCCTCCTTTTTGGATTGGGTTATTGTCAAAAACGCTTACTTTACCACCATTTACACAGAATGTGTCATGTCTCTGATTGACCTGCTGTGTAAGGAGGAGGATTACGAGGAGGTCGTACGGGTTTGCGAGCAGGCGATCGAGTATTGCCCGTATGAGGAAGATATTCATCGTACGCTTTTGTATGGATATTATAAAACCAACCGGCAGAAAATGGCGGTTACGCATTACGCGTATATTACTCAGCTCTTTTACAATCAATTTGGTGTTCATTTATCAGATGATACTGTAAAGCTATATAAGGAAATCGTCAAGAGCATGCATAACGTGGAAATGGATCTGACGCTGATCAAGGAGGATTTGCGTGAGAGCAGTAAAGTGCCCGGCGCATTCCTGTGCGATTATGATACCTTCCGCAACATTTATCGGCTACAGGCACGCTCGATGTTGCGTACGGGATCTTCCATCCACATTGCATTGTTGACGCTGACGGATCTCAATGGTGATGTCCCCCATACGGACACGATTCGGCGAATGATGGCATCATTCCAGGAGGCGGTGGTGAAAAATCTACGAAAAGGCGATGTGGTTTCCGTCTACAGTTCGACACAGCTTGTCATTATGCTGCCGATGACGTCGTACGAAAACGGACAGCGCGTATTGGATCGGCTTGAGAAACAGTTTGACAGGTTAAACCGCCGCAAGGAACTCAAACTGATACGAATGCTTCACGCCGTTGAACCGGTTGAGGAGGAATTGAAAGCTTTTGTAACCAGGTAGGCGCTTGATGAAATCAGGAATGAGTGAATGATTGGTGATGAAATACTTATCATGGTAGCAGTTTCTATCCTCGAATTATTGGAGACGGGACAAGCTTTTGAAAATGATAACAATCCAAGTCAGTTGGCGATATTTTGATGTGATGTGCTGATGTTACATACAGCTTTGTGTTTGCGGAAAAGCGAGACGATCCCTCCGTTGATGACACAACAGCTCACGCTGAGATTTGTCCGTCGGTGCTTCTTCGAGCAGTTCATCATCTGATCGGACGGGAACCTCAAAAGGGAGTGCTTCCTCGCTGGAAGACCCTTCCCTGCCGGAATTATCTACAGGCTGTAGGGGTGCAGCGTGTAATTCTGATGGTGGATGGCAGGCTTGCCCTCCGCTTTCGAAAGCATGATTGTGTGCAATGCGAGATGAAATCCGATCTGGGAGGCGAAGATCCATCGGACTGGTAACGAGATCGATTTAGTCGCGGATGAGAGGATGGTTATCATACATATGGAGCTCTTGCGTTTGTACCGGGAAGGAAAATATCTTGGGAAAACGCGCTGTCATACGGTACCAATACAGAGTCAATCGTTAAGCGTCTTTTGGGAATATGGCGCCGCCGGGATACAATGCCCCCGGCGGCGTTTCGTATGAAGTGAGGGATAGGGCGGCTATCCCTACGGATAGAAAGGGGGACCGCATATGTTACAAAGAGAAGACATCATCCGACACCTACAGGAGAGACTCCAGCCCCAGCCCTACCTCTTCGCCTTGTGGATGGAGGGGTCGGACGCGAGCGAGTCGGCCGATGAGTATTCTGATTTGGATTTTTGGCTGGATTTCGAAGACGTGTATGAACAAGAAGCCATCTCGGATGTCGAGCAGGCACTGAAGGAACTGGCGGAACTTGATTATTGCTACGTCATTGCGCATGAGCATCCAAAAATCCGGCAGAGGATCTACCACCTGAAAGGGACACCCCGGTTCCTGACAATTGATTTTTGTTGGCAGCTGCACAGTCGAGACATGAGCGGGCTCTCATTTGCTGTCGGAGATCGCGTGGAAAGCGCAAAAGTGTTGTTCGATAAGGGAAACGTGGTTAAATTCACTAAAGAGAGTAAGCTGCTGTCACCCGAAGAACGGTTGAAGTTGCTGAATGAATGCGATTACCGGTACGATCAGCACAACAGGGTGGAAAAATATATCTTGAGGGAGGAATACCCTGAGGCTTACGCCTGTTATAACCGCTACGTTATCGAACCGCTGGTGACGCTGCTGCGGCTGCAGCATACGCCCTCGCATACCGATTATGGACTTGTACATATCTCCCGCCATATTCCCTCCGACCAGCTCAGACGCCTGCGGAAGCTGTTGCAGTTTTCCTCTTTGCGCGATCTGGAAGACAATATGAGGGAGGCACAGATTTGGTACGCCCAGCTACGGGGGAGAGAGAACGTCACTTCGGACTGAACGGCGTATTCTCCCGTGTCTGAAAAACTGAAATATCTATTTTAAAAAGCCCGGCAGGAAGTGTCATCTTCCTGCCGGGCTTTTTTGGTGCACTGAGGGCGGTAATGTTAGAAAGAAGAGTAGGAAAAAATCCCCTTATAACTGTGACCAGCGTGTGACCGCGAAGGGATATACTGTCCTCCAGAACGAGCAAAGCACTGTCAGCCTTCTAATTAGGCGGGCAGATTAGGAAGGGAGGGTCACAATTGCATGGAAATGAAAACTGCTATAGTGACGGCAATGTCTACCGTGGTAACGGTAGCTGTTGCTTCTTATGAACACCAGGTGCCGGTGGGAAGACTGTTCAGTCCCTTCTTTCGCAGGAGCATGCCCTTTTGTGATTTTTCCGATCTGTTCGCTAAAATGGAGAGCATATTTGACACGCTTTCCTTTCCACAAAAATATTTTGAATGGCGTTCTTTTGGCATAAAGGCGAAGAGGCTGAGGACCGGCGCCATCGCAGAAAGTCGGGAGGATGATGAGATGGGCGAAATTGGCGAGCAGGCTAAAGCGACGTTTATAATCCATGTCCAGTTCCGGCGGAATGCCACTTGGCAGGGGACCATTCAGTGGGTGGAGCAAAATAGGACGCAAGTTTTCCGCAGCACGCTGGAGATGATTAAGCTCATCGACGAGGCGATGGAAGGTCGGGACATGGTACCGGTTGTCAGTTGGAACAGTAAAATTGAGGAATAAAAAATGTCGAATCCTTATAAATATTGCGGCTGTGTGACTGCTGTGTGACCGGAGTGCGTTATAGTAACGATAATAAAGGAAAAACGGGGCCTTGCAGCCTGTTTGGATTCAGAACTGGAAGGAGCGATATTATGCCGAAAAAAACGAAGCTGAGACGCAGTTGGCTGGCATTCGGGCTGTCCGTTGTCGTAGCGGCCAGCGCGCTGACGGCATCTATTGGGGTGACAGGCGCAGCCGGCAGCGGCGGGAATGGGCAGGATGAGAGTGGCTGGAAACCTGCAGACGCGCTCTATGAGGATGGAAACCTCATCCTGCATAAGAACATTGTAAGTTCGTCGGGCAGCCAGGAGGAGGGGAACCTCACCTATCGAATTCAGCTCGGCGTACAGTCGAAGAAAAATATTGTAACCACCTCCACGCCACTGGACATTGTGCTGGTATTGGACCGGTCGGGAAGCATGAAGGAGATGCTGGGGGATAGTTATCAAGCGATTACAAGTGCTCCTGATAAGGATAAAGGATATTATATTCTTATAAATGGTGAATACCAGCGTGTAAGATGGCGTGACAGGAAAGGTTCGAGTGATGACGGCTGGTACATTTATTCTGATAGAGATTGGGGCTCTCGGGTTTACTACCAACATGGCGGGACGGGCACAGACGGCTATTATGAGTTTTATGAGCGTCAAGTAGTGTCCCGTATGGACGCGCTGAAGGAAGCGGCCAAGCAATTTGTAAACGACGTCGCCGCGCAGAAAGGCGATCACCGTCTGGCACTGGTTTCCTATTCGTCTGACTATGGCAGCAGTGAAGAGTTGATCAACCATACGGATGGGCTCGACCCTCTGAAAACACAGGAGCAAGCAAACACCATTAATGGTTACATTGACGGCTTGGTGGCTGACGGTGGGACCTATACCAACGCTGGACTGACCGAGGCGGTTGACATTTTCAATCAGCAATCGCCAGAAGAGTCAGCAGGACGCAAGCGTGTTGTGATCCTTTTTACCGACGGTGAACCGACGGGTAATAATACCAGTTGGGATGGAAATGCGCCTTGGGATAATCTTGCAGAGAATGGTGCTTTGGATGCGGCAAAAGCGTTAAAGGCCTCTAAAGATCAAAATGTGTGGATTCAGACCGGTTACGGGTGGGACAACGGTGTTTGGAGGAAAGGCTGCGACGCGACGGTCTACTCCATCGGCATGTTCCAAAATCCGAGCAACGATGTCAAAACGTTTCTGACCAATATTGCTTCCCCGTCAGTAGCTGACGATCCCAGTACGTCTGAGGTAGACGAAAGCAGGCAGTACTATTTCAACTGCTACGATACGGAGGAACTCAAGAAAATTTTCGATAAAATCACCGAGGATATCGGAACCAGCCTGAATCAGGCGCAGATCATCGACTACATCGATCCTGCCTTCAAACTGACAGAGGCCAGCATTGATTCTTTGAAAGCTCGGTATGGCGAGGATGCCGTCGGTTACGATGAGGAAAAGGGATTATGGTATGTGAAGATCGTTGACGATATCGTACCAAGCGACAATATGACGATGTATCCTGAAGGAGATGCATTTATCGAAGTTACGCCAAAGGATCGAGAGTTGACCGGTAACACTCTGCCGACCAACGACGATGACTCCGGTCTGTATCCGCAGGGTGCGGATGAGACAACATGGAAATTCCCTGAGCCGATTGTCAAGATTGACGATCTCAAGCAGGCGCTGAGCCAGAACAAAACGGCGACGGTCAAGGCAGGCGAGGGTCAGGATAATCCGGATCGCCTGTACGACATTACATTAACACTGAAAAATGACAAGGACAAAGCCGTCAAAAATCTTACTGTGCGCGACTACATCGACCAGCGGTTCGACATTGTCGATGGCAGCGGCAATGTGGTCGCATCTGGGACAGTCGCGGGTGGCACCGTGAAATATGATGAGGAGAAAAAAGCCTACTACGTCGAATGGACGGGCGTCGAGGTTCCGGCAAATGGGACCTGGGATAGGGTCATCCCGGTGAAGGCGAAGGAAGCGTTCCTTGGCGGCAACGATGTCCCGACTAATCTCCCGGATGTTTCCGGCGTGTATGCTGGGAATGACGCGCCAACATGGGAATTTGCAGAGCCGACTGTCAATGTCCCGGTACAGCTGCAGGTGGGCGATCAGGAAGAGACGATTTTCCTGGGCGAGACTATCCCCGCAACAGGTTTGCCAGAAAAGATGTTTGATGCAAATCAGGACTGGTTCCTCACACAATATGGCAAAGCTCCGACTGGTATGCTGTCACTGACTTGGACGGACGAGAGCGGCAAGGAAGTCACGTTGGACGAAATCAAGGCGCTGACGCCTTCGGAAACGGTGCATTTCTATCTGACCGTGAACTTTGTGCCGAAGACGGACGGAACAGTGTCGCAGAAAACAGGTGGCGGTAAGCCGGTCGAAACTCCTACAACGGATCAGGGCACCTATACGGTGAATATCAAGCGTGGAGAGATTACTGTCAATAAGGTAATTCATCAGGAGCAGACTTGGCTGGCACACGGCGATCCGATTTTTATCTTCCGTCTCGAACGCCTGGAGGATGGAAAAGTTGTTGAGACACGGTATGAACACGTCCGTTTTACAGACGCCACTACCGAGAAGCTGTCGGCGACTTTCGACGGGCTGCAAGAAGGCACCTACCGCCTAACAGAACTTGACGTCATCCGGTATGATTTCAAAAGCTGCAAGGCAGACACTGCAAACGGTAAAGTAGACGGCGAATCCATCCTCTTCACGATTGACAGCGACAGTCCGTCTGGCGAGGCTACCTTTACCAACAACAAGGTGGAGGATAAGTACTTTACCCATACCGATATTTCCAACAACCAGTTCAACATTACTTTCCCTAACAGTGCGAACTGAGTCTCAGGAAAATGGAAAAATTTTTCTGACAGCCTGAAAATGTGACCGTGGCGTGACCAGGGCTTCCTATAATAAAGCCATAGCTTGAAAGGAAGAAGGAATCACGGTTGCTGAAAAAAATATGTAACACGCTGCTCGCAATTCTCCTCATCCTGCTCGTGGCGGTCGCTGCACTGCTGCTGACGCCGCGCTTGATGGGATATGAGACCTACGCGGTGCTTAGCGGCAGCATGGAACCCAAATTCCATGTGGGAAGCGTCGTCCTGGTCAAGGACGTTCCCGCAGAGGAAATACAAGTGGGAGATGCGATAACCTTCCGTCTCAAAAACGGAACCATCGTGACGCACCAGGTCGTGGAAGTCGACAACGAAGCGGAGGAGTTTACGACCAAAGGGATTGCGAACGAAACCAACGACCATGAACCGGTCAGCTTTCAGAGTTTGCTGGGTCGGGCGGAGCACAGTATCCCACTGGTTGGATATGTCTCCATCGGCATCAAGTCGTCCAAAGGAATCGCGCTCGCAGTTATACTAGTATTGGTTATCATCATCCTGGCGTTCCTGCCGGATGTGGTACAAAAATCAAAGTCGCGTAAAGCAACCCCGGCAGAGCTGGATACAAAAAAACCGGACGGACAGACGTCCGAACCGGAAAACAAGTAGGAGGAAATAACATGAAAAAGTCAGTCATCACCAAGATCCTGGTCGGCGCCTGCTCCATGGCGTTGGTAGCCGCTGTCTCCATTGGCGCGACGGTCGCTTACCTGACCAGTCAGGACAACGCAGACAACGTATTTACCATTGGCAATGTCACCATTGACTTGCAGGAGCCAGGTTGGGATGCTAATTTGGGTGCCAGCTCCGCACTCGACATCGAACCCGGTATGAGTACTGAGAAAGACCCTCAGGTAAAGAATGTCGGCAAGAACGACGCTTACATCAGAGTTAAAGTCAGCATTCCGCAGTTGAAAGGTGAGGATCTGTTCCAATACAGCGTCAATGGTACAGATTTCGGTAAAGAATACTACAACACGACCGACTGGGTCATGGAAGAGACCGCGGAACCTGGTGTTTACTACTTCTATTACAACAAAATTTTGGCCCCGACCCAGACCACCGGTAAGATTTTCAACCATGTCAAGCTGGATGCCGCTCTGGCCATCGAAGACACAATTGAGGAAACCAATATTGAAGTCTACGCTGAAGCCGTTCAGACCAAGGGAATCGACGTCGGAGGCAAAACTGGTGCCGAGGCTGCAAAGGCTGCATTCGTCGCTGCAGGTCTGTAATTCGGAAAGAGAGTGCGTCGACTTAGAGATAAAATGACATTGTATCAACAGGTTTAGCCTGTGAAACGGAGGAAATGAACATGAAAAAGAAACTTAGTCTTGTTATCGTCGCGGTTGTGCTAGTAGTAGCCGCCGCAGTTGGAGGAACCCTGGCTTGGTTTACGGATGACGCTACCGCGGTCAACGTTGTTACCTTTGGTAATGTTTCCATCGATTTGACAGAACCCAATTTTGAAGATCAGTATCCAGATAATGATCCGGATCAGGTCGGCGGCAAGGCGACAAACGTAGTCCCGGGCGATGGCTTTGTAAAGGACGCAACCGTCCAAAACACTGGTAAGAATGACTGCTATGTCCGCATTAAGCTGGACATTACCGGTTCCCTGCTTGATGTATATAATCCCGAGGCGTTCATTACGGTTGATGCTGAGTCCGCAGGCTGGACTTTGAAAGACGGTTACTACTACTACAACGACGTTCTGGAAGCGAATGAGTTTGCGAATGTGCTCAACATCCATGTAAACTTCCCCAAGACCTGGGGCAATGAAATTGCAGATAAGGATCTGAAAATTAATGTTGTCGCTGAAGCGGTACAGGCGGACAATTTTGACGGCGACTGGAGCGCTCTGAACGCTTAGTAAGAACCATTTGCCTCCAAAGCAAGGACGCTAGATTGCGTGAGCAGGGTGAAGTACCATTCATCCGCTTGTTAGGCAACGGATTACCGTCATGAAGGGAAATGGTGCAATGAAAAGTAAATTATTGCAAAAGGCGTCAGCCTTTGCGTTGAGCGGTGCATTGCTCATTGCGTGCGGTGTCATGAATGCCGGGGCAAGCAGTGCGAACGTACAGTACGACGGGGATTCCCAAGAACTGATTACACTCCCGGGCAATGACCTGTTCCCCACCTTCAAGGAGCTGGTTCCAGGCGCTCAGGTAGAACAGAGAATTGGGATTGACAATACCAGTGAAAATGAAATTATTACGCTGTATATGCGTGCGGAGCCGGCGATAGAAGCGGACTTTGACGATGCACAGCTAAAGGAAATGTCTGATAAGCTAGTCTCTCTGTTGCATCTGGAGCTGACGCTCCAGGTGCCAGGGAAGGAAGATCAGCTCTTCTACTCAGGACCTCTGTCCGGTACTGGTGACGTGCAGGCCGACGGAGTTGGCGATTTGACGAAGGACATCGCCTTAGGAACCTATTACCCCCAGGCAAAAGCTGAAATTATAGCCAATCTCACGGTTCCTACTTCCTTGGGAAATGAGTATCAAAATGCACTGGCAAAGGTCCGTTGGATTTTTTACAGCGACGTAGTCGAGGAAGAGAGCGACGTACCAGACAATCCACCGACGGTGAAACCGCCAGTCATGGGCGATCCCATGAATATGATTTTGCTGGGCGTTCTGATTGTCCTTTCTGCTGGTTGTATGGTATTTGTAGTGTTCAGCCGCAGAAAGAAAAAGCCTTCGGATCAGTAATGAATGGTAACGATTGGTTCCCCCATATTTATCGATAGGCAAAGCCCCAGAGGATACCGTATTAAATACGTATCCTCTGGGGCTTTATTAATCAGCATTAGCGGAACGAAAACCCCCGGCTAAGCCGGGGAGAGTAAAAGGAATTATATAGTGAAA
>CAMMMX010000027.1 GCA_946498095.1 uncultured Clostridia bacterium | reverse complement strand
TGGCGGTCTATCTATTGTTTTCGGTTGCTTGCTTCTTTACCGTACATGAGCATTTACACAGCGGATAAAAGTCCCCGCTGAACAGATGCGCGACCTGCGCATGCTGACGCATCATTTCCCGATGCCATTCCCAGGTCACGCCCGGCTCCACACCAACCATCATCTGCTCCGGGGACAAATCCCGCCCCGCCGCACGGCGGACGGAAAGAAGCAGCGACGCGTTCATCTCGCTGCGGAACTGATACGTATCGCCGTCCCGCAGCAGGCTGCCCATCCCGGAGTAGGGCACCCAATGCATGATCCCATATCCCTGGGACTGCCCACAGACGGGGTTCGCATCAAAATGGACGGTATAATCCGAACGATGCAGCGGAACGGAACGCTTGAGCATCTCAATATCGATCCGCTTTCCGCCACCGGAGCAGTTGTCAATCATCAGCCCCGGATTGCGCCGCAGCAGCTCGTCAAGAAAGCGGTACAGCCCTTCCACATGCTTCATCTGGGTGACGCCGCGGCGGTTTTCCGGCTCGCAGTACCGCCAGTACGGCACGGGGTTGGTGTTCATGTCCTGCCGGTACACGTCCACGCCCTGCTCCTTGATAATGGCGTCGACGCGGTCGGTCATCCAGGCCAACGCATCCGGATTGCTGTAGTCGAAAAACAGCGCATCCACCGACTCGTATTTGCCCGCCGGCGGACGTTCCATTTCCGGCGGCAGATGCAGGCACCACTCCGGATGCTCCAGCGTGACCGGCGTCCCTGCGACGGCCCGCTCCGGCTCGATCCACAAAAGGAAATCCATCCCGGCCGCGTGCGCCGCGTCGCTCACCGGACGCAGCCCCTGCGGATGCATCAGGCTGTTGACCCGCCAGTCGCCCACCAAACCGTACCAGTCCTCGGTGGACAGATTCTGGTACTCCTCCGCGTCATGCGGCGGGCCGAACCAGCCGGCGTCCATCCAATAGCAGGTAAAGGGAAGCTTTTTTTCCCGGATGAACGCGATATTCTCCGCATGGCCCGGTGCCTTCAGCCCTCCCCAGGACGTGCAGGACACCGGCAGACGAAGCTCCTCACCGGGACGGCGCCGTGGCGTGAAATCCCGCACCAGCAGACGTCGCAGCAGGTTGTGGGATTCGTCCATCTCCCCCTCCCAGTGCAGCAGCAAAATGGAGGGCAGCAGAACCTCTTCACCCGGCTCCAGGTAGAAGTTGACGTCCTCGATTCCCGCCTCCAGGTGGAACGTATGCCTGGAATGGTAATCGGTGTGATCGAAGCTGCATGTCCAGTTGCCCGTCCAGCCAACGGCAAGCAGTATCCCCTGCGCACCGTATTTGAGATTGAAAAACGGCAGATGCACATCGGAACAAACGCCGTTTATCGCACAAAACTCTTTTTTCTGTCCCCAGTTCAGGACTTCCTCACACAACAGGAAATCGTCGCCGCGCCCCTCTGAGCCGCGCGAATAGCGCAGCAGCGGGAATTCCGGATAGCGCACCGTATCGAGCGGCGGCTGCCATACAAAGTCCAACGACTTCACGTTGCTTATCAGCTCTGTCGGCGTGTCGGACACGTTTTTCAGCCGCAGCGTCCAGTACGACGCCGGGAAATCGTCGTAATAGCGGATATCCGCCGACACCTGCAGCGCCCCGCCGACCAGGTAGCGCTCTCGCACGCACAGACAGCCGTCCGCACATTTCTCCTCGGATGACTGCGGCTGTTTCAGCTGCACCGGTTCTCCCGCGTAGGTCAACGTGACCGGGCAGCTGCGTCCGAACAGCCTGTCAAAGGCCGTTTTCTTTGTGTTCGTCCCCATTCTTATCTCCTCCATTTGGATGTTTCCAGGCACATTTCAGCAGCGTCTTGACCAGACATCTCCCATCATGGCATGGTCGTCACTGGCTGAACAGTCCCTCCCTGCTACCACTCCGCAATGAGCGGACGGGTTTTGTACCACCACTGCTCGTTGTCGGCGATGTAGCGCGTCAGTACCTGCGCGCCGTCGTCCTGTGGCGGAATGTAGCCACTCGCCTCCATGACGGCGGCGACAAAGGCGTCCTTTTCCGCGTCGTCCGGATGGTTGAGCAGCGCCTGCGCCAACCGGACGGCCTCCTGCGCCTGCGGCAGACGCCCCGCCGTCGCCATCAGGCTTTTCTGACAGGGGAACAGCACCTCCCGCGAGGCCAGCACCAGCCGCAGGCCGAACAGGACGATATCCGCCACTGCACGCGTCCGCAGATAGGGCTCCTGCTGCGACATCCGCCAAAAATAGCCCTCATTCAGTGCAAGCGCGCTGTAAAAGGACAGCATCTTGTCCGCCTTTTCCTCCACAGGATACCGCTGCGCAGCCTCTATCAGCCCCGGGATGTCCGGATCGGACGTCCACAGGCAGCGGGCTGAAACGAAGGCGTTGCGCGCCGGTTCGCTTCCCCGCTGTGCAACCGCCTCGATGAAGGACTTGGTCATATACTTCAGGTCGAAATAGCCGCCCTCATAGCCGCAGTAGCCGAAGACGCACTCGCTCAGGCGCTGCTCCTGTTCCAGCTGCGCATAACGTTGCGGTGTCACGACGATTTCGCCATCGATGTCGCTGTCGGGCCGTGCCATCCCCTTGGCCACCGACCCTCCCAAAATCACAGCCACAACGCCCGGCTGTTCCTCCATGTATCGAACCAGACTGTCTGCAGCGGCCCGGTGGTGCGTATACTGAAAAGCCGTCATGCTGTATACTTCCTTTCTCCGTCACCCTAGACGATGGATCTTTGGCTGCGGACAAGGACGGCCCTTTCCCAGATTCCCGCCTTGTCCGGCCGATAGACGCCGCTACGCGAATGCGAGCGTACCGCCCTGCATCAGATCGGCGTAAGCCACCCGTTCGCCAAGCTCTTTTCCTCTCAAGGTGACGCTGTTTCCGTTTGACTCCGGTCCGCCCAAAACGGTCAGTTCCCCCGAAGGAAGGCGCAGGCACGCCTTTTTGACGCTCGGCGCCGAAAGCACGTACTCCCCGCTCGCAGGACAGAAAGGATAAAAGCCAAGCATATTAAAAATGTACAGCGCCGCCATACTGCCGTTATCCTCGTCGCCACAGAAAGCGTCCGGGGTAAACAGCTCACGAACCGCCCGCTTGACCCAGTAGACGGTCTTTTCGCGTCTACCCAGCAGGGCGTAAATATACGGCAGGTGGAAGGAAGGCTGGTTGGACAGCGCGCACTGTCCAAAGCTTTGTACCGCCATCTCGGTCATCTCATGGATTTCGACACCGTATGCACCCACGTCAAAGCGAGGCTCGCTGGCAAACAGCTCGTCGATCTTTTTCTCCAGCTGCACCGCTCCGCCGTACAGCCGCGCCAATCCGCCGATATCGTGGTAGACCGAGAAGGCGTTCTGCCACGCGCTCCCCTCACAGTAATCGCCGCCCCAGGCAAAGGGATCAAAATCTGCCGGGAAACTGCCATCCGCATTCCGGCCGCGGATAAAGCCGGTACGTTCGTCGAAAAGGCACCGGTACCCCTGCGACCGGGCGCGGTATTCCTCCTCGATCTGTGTCTTGCCGAGAACCTGTGCAATCTGTGCGATGCAAAAGTCGCCAAAGCAGTAGTCGAGCGTCTGATTGACACTCTCCCTGGCGAGATCGCGCGGGACATAACCCTTCCTGCGATATTCTTCCACGCAGCGCCTGCCGAAACGCTCCTCCTCGGCTTGCACACGGCTGTGGTGCAGCATGCCCTCCAAGGCTTTTTCCGCCTGTTCCTGCGTCAGCAGCCCCTTGACGGCCGCCTCAGCGAGGACGGAGTCGATCAGCGTGCCCGGCATCATACCAAGCTCTGACGGCGAAATCCATTTGGGCAGCCAGCCCGTGTCATCATAGCAGTTGAGGAACCCCTGGACAAATTCGGCATAGCGGTCCGGACAGATCAGCGCGTACAGTGCGTAAACCGTTTTGGAAGTATCCCAGAAACCGTTGTCGGTATAAAATACCCCCTCATGCACCGAGCCTGACGCATTGTCGAAGTAGACCGCCTTTCCCTGCGCGTCATACTCGTGGAAGACGCGTGGAAACAGCGCGGTACGATACAGGCAGCTGTAAAAGGTACGGCGTACCGCTTCATCGTCCGTCTCAATTTCGATACGGGAGAGGTAGTCTTCCCATGCATCCCGTCCCTCTTGCTGAAAGTCTGCAAAGGACCTGCCGCCGGTTTCGGCCTCCAGGTTCCATAAAGCCTGTTCCTCACTGATATAGGAGATACCCATCCGCACCTGGACACTGCGGACGCCGGCGTCAAAACCGACGCTCATCCCCAAGCCCACGCCCCGTGCCGCACCTGAGGACATCTCCCCTTCCGACGTCACCGTGCGCGCCCCGTCAACGGGATGATCGAAACGGAATGCAAAGTATAAGGCAAAATCCGGATGCGTATAGTGATGTCCCGCTTTGGTAAAGCCGGTCAGCGTCAGCCCGTCCTCGCTGATGCGGTAGGACGTCTCATGCGCAAAGGGCAGCAGCGTCAGCCTCGCCCCGTCTTCCCCATCCCAGCGCAGACGCAGCATGGCGCTGCGCACGCCCGGCACAAGCTCCATCTGTACGCGGTAACGGCGCAGATACAGCGAAAGGTAGGCCGGGGACATCTCCTCCTGTGCAAAACTCGTCGACCGTCGGCCGGCGTCGAACACCGCCTCTCCCGACTGCGGCAGCAGGACGAGATTGGCATAATCGCTCAGCCATGGGCTGGCCAGCCGCGTCAGGCGCACCCCCTCCGTCTGCTTGTGGCGGGGATTGTAAAACCATCCCGCCGACGCTCCCTGCGTCTGCAAGGCAAAGCTGGCCGCACCGAAAGGCCGCGACACCAGCGGTAAGGTGTTGCCCTGTGAAAATAGCGGATGAGAATCCGTGCCCATTTTGATATTGACGTCGTTATAATGTTTCATCCATCATTCCTCCCAATCTTCCCTTCGTCCCTGACCGTTTCAGCCGTCTCTACGGTCTGACATGATCCTGCGAAAGGCCTTTCTCTTCCTCCATCACATTGCCGAAGAATCCTTCCCCAGCGGATTGCTACCAACATGATAGCATGACACACCCCGGAATGCAAGCCTGCGACGCCGTACACCTTCAGGTAAAACGCACGCCTACCCGGCCTTCTCATTTTATCAAAAACGCTCCTGCAAAAAACGGACCACGCCGCCCTCGGTGTTCGCACCGATCACCCCTGTTGCACAGCGTTTGAGATCCTCCGCCGCGTTTGCGACCGCATAGGACTCGTCCGCTGCCCGGAACATCGGCATATCGTTCATGCCGTCGCCAAAACAGACGATCCGTCCGCCCAGAAGCTCACGCAGCCGACGAACGCCGCCCGCTTTCGTCGCCCCGGCCGGCATCACCTCCAGCCAATACTCACCGTCGCCGTACAGCTCGCGCTGGAAGGTGCAGGCGAAGCCGTCCATCGCAGCAAAACTATCCGCCGCCGTGCTAAGCTCCTCCCTCGTGCCGATGACGTTGAAATAAAACACGTCGCCGCCATAGAGATCGTCCTCCCCATTCGCTTCCCGCATCCTTTTATCCCCGGGACGGGAAGCAAGATAGGCTCGTACCCCAGCATTTTCCGTCCCCGGCAACCGTGACACCCGTTCCTGTCCGCCACGCAGCGCGTAAACCAGCGGCCAAAGCCCCTCCTGTTCGAATACCTCGCGCGCCTTGCATACCTGCTCCGGCCGAAACAGCTCTGCCGACACGATCCGCCCGTTTGCCGGTTCAACCAAAAAGGAGCCATTGTAGGTGAGCATGGGCAATCCAAGCTCGAGCCCGTCCAGAATGGCGCGCGCAGATGCGAACGAGCGCGCCGTCGCCACCGTAAAGCGCAGGCCCTGGCTTATCAGACGGTTGAGCGCCTCCCGTACCTCCAAAGGCAGCCTCGCATGCGTATCCAGTAGTGTCCCGTCCAAATCGGACACATAAATTTCTTCCACGTCGCCTTCCTCCTTCCCCCTTCGCTGGGGTTTCCATCAGGTGCTCAAGCTTCAAACGCGGGGTCAGAAGCTTTTTTCCCAAAGCATTTGGCCAATTGTCATAAACGTGCTGTTTGAAGGAAGCACACCCCTATGAAGAGGTGTGCTTCCTTCTAAAAAATCAAATTTGTAAAAACTCGACTCTCCATTGGCCCTGGACGGGCCCCTAGGTCACATACATAGAAACACCATGACGGACCTATTTTCCGATATATTCGAGGTTCTGGCGGATAAGCGCACAGCGCTGCTGGACGCAGTCAACACTGCGCAACGGATCGGAAGGCGTATGCAGCGCGTAATCGACCAGCTTGTCGACCGTCGAAGTCGCAACGTGCAGACGGGTGTCGGAAGAAGCGTAATAGATGTAGACAGTTCCATCATCGTCAACGATGGCGCCGTTGGTGAAAGCGACGTTGGAGACATCGCCGACGCGTTCCTCGCCCAGTGGTGCGATAAAGAAACCACCCGGCTCAGCGATGCACTTAAATGGATCGTCCAGTGCAGTCATGAAGACGTAAACAACGTAGCGCAAACCGGCCGCTGTCTCACGTACGCCATGGGCGATATGTAGCCAGCCCTTCTCCGTCTTGATCGGCACCGCGCCGGCGCCGTTCTTGACCTCGGTAATGGTGTGGTAACGCCGCGGGCTGATGACGATCTCTTCCGCGACATAAGCATTCTCAATATCGTCAGCAAGCCCTAGACAGATGCCACCGCCGCTGCCCGTGCTGATGAAACCGTCCTGCGGGCGGGTATAGAAGGCATATTTTCCGTCAATGAACTCCGGGTGCAGCACGACGTTGCGCTGCTGTGGGGATACGGTCCGCAGGTTGGGCAGGCGCTCCCAAGTTTTGAGATCCTTGGTGCGGACGATGCCGGCCTGGGCGATGGCGGCGGAAAGATCGCTGGAATCAGGATCCTTGCTTTCCGAGCAGAACACACCGTAGATATAACCGTCCTCATGCTGGGTCAAACGCATGTCGTAGACGTTGGTCTCCTCCGGACAGGTGTCCGGCAGCTCGACGGGGTAATCCCAAAAACGGAAGCCATCGACGCCGCTGTCGCTCTCCGCCACGGCGAAGAAAGACTTGCGGTCGTTTCCTTCCACGCGGGCAACCAGATAAAACTTTCCATTTAGTTTAATTGCGCCGGAATTAAACACAGCGTTGACGCCGAGCCGTTCCATAAAATAAGGGTTGGTCTCGGGATTGAGGTCGTATTTCCAAATCAGCGGCGCATGCTTGTTGGTCAACACCGGATAAAGGTAACGGTCGTACACACCGTTGTACTCGTCGGGATCCACCACATTTTTACGTGTGACCAGTTCCTCGTATTTCGCCTTTTCGCGCTCGTAAAGTTCTTTAAACGTTGCCATATCTTCTGATTACCTCCATACACATTCTTCCATTGTGGTAAGGGCATTTCCACGGCTCGACGATCGGTTTTTTGCCCGGCGTATTATCCGGTAGGGCCGCCCACAGCCATTCCGATCCTTCACGCGGGTCAATGATGTACTGTTTGATATACTCCCAGAGCATTTTGGCAGTATCGCGATAATCCGTGATGCCGCTGTGCTGATAGGCATTGAGGAAGCCCACAACGCCCTCTGCCTCGACCCACCAGACACGGGTGCGGCTGATATGATCCTTATCGCGCTCGTTGTTGAGCACCCCATCCTCGATCGCCACTTCGCGCACCTTTTTCGCCAATGCGAGCGTGATCTGCTCCATCTCAGCACGGACCGCCTCGTCTCCAAGCACATCACAGGCACGGTCGATCAGCCAGGCCGCCTCGATGTCATGCCCATAGGAGTGCATATCGATAATCGGATGGTAGGTCACGTCGAAGAATACTTCCAGTATATTTTTTTCAGGATTATACACATGGTCACGCACCGTCTCCAGCAGGTAACGCAGCCTGCCTGCTACGGCATCGTCATGCGAGACACGGTACAACTCGGTATAGGCTTCAAGAAGATGCAAGATGGTGTTCATCGTCTTGTCCGCCAGCACACCGTTTTCGCTCAAAAGCTCATTAGAAATAGGATGGAAATCCCGTGAAAAGGCCTCAACGTATCCATAGTCGTCACGGCACTTGTCCTCAATGGTCTGATAAATCTGAAATGCCAGCTCAAGCGCTGACTTGTCCCCTGACGCGTCGAAGTAAGACGAGAGCGCATAAATGGCAAACGCCTGATTATAGGTATGCTTCACGTCGTCCACTACATTGCCTTTGGCATCCATCATCCAGTAAACGCCGCCGTACTCCTCATCGTAGCAGCGGTTCCTCAAAAATTCATACGCATGCTGCGCGTAAGTCAAATCCTCCTCGTTTTGCAACGTCAGGTAGGAATTGGCGAAAAACCAAAGAATCCTTGAATTTAGTATAACGCCTTTTTCAGCGTCTTTATCCAGCTTCAGATCATAGTCCATATAGCCGTAAAAGCCACCGTTTTTTAAGTCAGCAAGCTTTTTCCAGAACGGTGTAATATGTCCGGTCAGCTCCTTACGGACCTCCTCCACCATTTGTTTCATTCCGCTTTCCTCCATCCTTAATACGGTTCGAACCTACCGCCTGTCCGGCAATCCGGATAGGGCGGCAGCTTTCCTCAGACTCATTATAAAGCCCGTACCGGGGGACTGTCAAGGAAAAAAAGCAATCCCACAACAAATTCCAGCCATTTTTCTCCCTCTTATGCCGTCTTTGCCCCGACCTGTCCGGTTCGTGCATCTACGCTATGCGATTGTATCCGTTTCAAGCGACATCCTGCTTGACAGTGTTACCAAAATGTTATAAAATATATCATGTAACGCCATAAGATTTTGATGGTTTTCATGGCCCAGTCCATGACATAATAGATGCTTTCTCTTTGCCCGCAGCATACAGCTTCCCCCCTCCGCCGAGAGGTTTCAAGCCCCCCTGGCGCCGGTTCATTCGCTTTAAACGTAAGCGGTATATCCGCGCAAGGCGGCTTTTTGAGGGCTTTTTGTAGTCTTTGTTCGAAGAAAGCGCCAACCTGTATATGCTCATATACGGGCTTCTTCCATCCTGAAAATCTGGCTTTACAACACTGCAAGCCGTCCCGGGGATAAGGTCGGCGGGCAGTCCGGTACGCTGCTTGATTGGGAACAGCAGCAGCGAATCGGAGAAACAATAGCATTCCGCGCGGGCAGCAGTGGCTGTGTCCGCGCACTTTTTGAGTTGGATTTGATATTTTGGGAAGAAGGAGGTCTGAAAGCAGCATATGGATACCATTATGGTTGTGTTATTCTGTATCGTCGCCTTTCTGGTAGGCGCTGCCGTCTTCGCATATCTCGGATACCATTATGGTTATGAAACGCGCCGCAAAAAAGCGGAGGCGGAAATCGGTTGTGCGGAAGAAGAAGCTAAAAAAATCTTAGACGAAGCTGGGAAGCAGGCAGAAAGCCAAAAAAAGGAAAAACTGCTTGAGGCTAAGGACGAAATCCATAAAATGCGGCTGGACGCAGATAAGGATTTGAAAGAACGCCGGAACGAAGTCACCCGGCAGGAACGGAGAATTCAGCAAAAGGAAGAAAACCTGGATAGGAAAATTGACAACCTGGAAAAAAAGGACGAAATTCTGCAAGGAAAAATAAAAGCTGCCGAGGAAAAGCTAAACGAAGCGGACGTCATCAAGAAAAGCCAGCTTGAAATTTTGGAGAAAATTTCAGGGTTTACCGCCGAGCAAGCGAAGGAGTATCTCCTCAGCGCACTGGAAAATGAGCTGACCCATGAGAAAGCGGTCAAAATTGCCGCATACGAACAAAAGCTCAAGGATGAAGCGGAGGACAAGGCGCGCGACTACATCTCGCTTGCCATTGCGCGTTGTGCATCCGATCAGGTGTCGGAAGCGACGGTTTCCGTGGTGCCTCTGCCCAACGACGAAATGAAGGGCCGTATTATCGGCCGTGAAGGACGCAATATCCGTACACTCGAAACCCTCACCGGCGTCGATCTCATCATTGACGACACCCCTGAGGCGATCACCTTATCCGGATTTGACCTGGTTCGGCGTGAGGTAGCTAGAATTGCTTTGGAGAAGCTGATTGCCGACGGGCGCATTCATCCTGCCCGTATCGAGGAAATGGTGGAAAAGGCCAAGCGCGAGGTGGACCACCAGATCCGTGCCGAAGGGGAACGCGCCGTCATGGAGACCAATGTCCACGGCATGCATCACGAGCTGGTGAAACTGCTCGGACGCCTGCGGTTCCGTACCAGCTACGGCCAGAACGTGCTCAACCACTCCATCGAGGTCTCCATCCTGGCTGGGCTGATGGCGGCTGAACTCGGCGTCGACGTCAATTTGGCCCGTCGTGCCGGCCTGCTGCACGACATCGGCAAGGCCCTCAATCATGAGATTGAAGGATCCCACGTGCAAATCGGCGTGGACGTCTGCCGGAAGTACAAGGAGTCGCCGGAGATTCTGCACGCCATTGAGGCACACCACGGCGACGTGGAAACCAAAACCGTCGTCGCTTGCCTCGTGCAGGCCGCTGATGCGATTTCCGCCGCGCGTCCCGGCGCCCGGCGTGAAAACTTGGAGAATTATATTAAGCGCCTGCAAAAGCTAGAGGAAATTTGCAACTCGTTCGGCGGCGTTGAAAAATCCTACGCCATCCAAGCCGGACGGGAAATCCGTATTATGGTCAAGCCGGAAACGGTGAAGGACGACGATATGGTGCTGATCGCACGGGATATCGCCAAACGGATTGAAAACGAACTGGACTACCCCGGCCAAATCAAGGTCCATATGATTCGGGAAAGCCGCGCCATTGAATTTGCAAAATAAAGTCTCATGCAAGAAACACCCTCGGAAAGCCGTAATTCTTTCCGGGGGTGTTTTTATCCTGCAAACGAATTTACTCCATAAAGTTACGTTTTTTCTAAAGCGTCAAAACATTTAAAGTTTACAAAATCCGATGGAAGTAGACAAGTAAACGTTATATGATTTTAATGTTTTATGACAAACGAGCCCGTGGGCGCGTTTAAACCAACGATTGGATGGGATTGTGATGTACGCATTACTTTTAGCAGTCATTTATCTTGCGTTTATCAGCCTAGGGCTGCCGGATTCCTTGCTGGGCTCGGCGTGGCCGGTCATGCAGCAAACTTTCAGCGTACCGATTTCATATGCGGGCATGGTAACCATGATTATTTCAGGCGGGACAATTTGCTCCAGCCTGCTTTCGGAGCGCTTGACCAAAAAGCTGGGGGCAGGTATCGTAACGACGGGGAGCGTCTTTCTGACTGCGGCCGCGCTATTTGGCTTCTCCACGGCCAACGCATTCTGGATGCTATGTCTGTGGGCGGTCCCTTACGGCCTCGGCGCGGGCGCGATCGACGCGGCTTTAAACAACTACGTCGCGCTCCATTATTCCTCCCGCCATATGAGCTGGCTGCACTGCTTCTGGGGGGTAGGCACGATTATCAGCCCCTATATCATGAGCTATGCCCTATCCGCTTCCACATGGGAAAATGGATATCGAACGGTATCCTTGATACAAATTGCCATTACGGTCATTTTGCTGTGCAGCTTGCCGTTGTGGAGATCTCCAAACCAAAAAACGGCAACAGCAGGGGAGCCAAAGAAGGTTCTTGGCGTGAGGAATGCGCTTCGAATCCCCGGCGTGCCTCAGATCCTGCTTGGCTTTTTTGCATACTGCTCTATGGAGTCAACCGTCACGCTGTGGGCCAGCAGCTATCTGGTACGTACGCGGGGCGTCCCCGAAGATAAGGCAGCTGCTTTCGCATCCCTCTTTTTCATCGGCATTACGGCGGGACGCTTCCTGTCAGGATTTGTTTCTGAAAAACTGGGGGACAAACGGCTCATCCGCATCGGAACGGGCGGCATCGCTGTAGGCATCCTCTGCATTTTACTGCCGCTGCCATCCGATCTGTCAGCGCTTATCGGATTTGTCATCGCCGGACTTGGCTGCGCTCCGATTTATCCGTCGATTATCCATTCCACGCCGTCTTTTTTTGGACAGGAAAAATCTCAGGCCATCATCGGGATCCAGATGGCCGGCGCCTACGTCGGAGCAACGTTCATGCCACCGCTGTTCGGGCTCATCGCAGACTACATCAACATCCGGCTGCTGCCCGTCTATCTGGCGGTATTGACCTTGTTGATGATCACGATGATCGAGAAAACGTATCAAAAAATAGGAAGGAATGGCTCAGGGAAAGACTGCTAATGTTCTTTGCAGCTCCACTGCGTCACTTCTAGCTTCATAACGGCCGTCTGGCGCAGCACTTGTTCCAAAAATTCCCAGCCAGCTTGACCACTGTACTTGTTCATGATAAGCGCAAGCGCCTTTTCTTTTTCGCCGGCGTCCTCCAACAAGGTAATTTTCCCCTTTCCTATCACGCTCTGATACAGGAAGGAAAAACGGCATGCCGTGTCGCCTACGACCAGCTCATGCTTGGTATCCATCTCAAAACCGATCCGCGCCTGCTGACGGATCAGATCCATTTTCTTGCCTTCCGTAGATCCATGGAAATATAAAACCAGATGATCCTTGACCGCCTCATAGCCAAAATTCATCGGTAAAATGTAGGCTCCTCCGGCTTCCTGAAAGCCTAACCGACAGCAGTCGCACTGCTCGACCACCTTTAACATTTCGTAAAAATCCGTTATCTCCCTGTCCTTTCGCCGCATAACCTTCCTCCCTTTCATTCGCTTCCGCTCCCAGCCAAGCTATATCCCTAGATGTGGGAAAGAGCATTCATCCAAATTTGGATATGGGGTACATAACCGAGTGTGTTGTGCCCCCAACACACTGCCCCCTTTCTTCGATTCGCTACCGGCAGCTATACCTCTCGGCCCTAGGCTATGGCTGGAGCGATAGCACCCTCAACGCCAACCCCCGACGCTTGGCGTAACGGACCGTCTGTCCTGCTCCGCTGCGTGGGCTTCCACAAACGCCAATCAATAGACTTGCATGGTTGACCATAAAGGCATTGCGCTTGGCAAAACAGTCCTGGGAATATTCCTTTTCCAGTACAATCACCTCGTCGGATTGCGCAAGGAACCTGTCCAGCCTGTCTGTTTCCTTTTTACTCCACCGGCTATGATGCCCTTCAAAGGGGATGACGCAGACCAGCTGGATTTGCGGGCAGCTTTTTTTCGCTTCCAGCACCGCTTCACACGCCCACATGTCGTATCCCCGCGCCATACCGGATAGGAAATGCGTATAGCCCTCCCGCGCCGCTTCGAGGATCTCCATCAGCAGCATACTTTTAAGCGCACGGTTGACGATGCTGTCCTCGTCGCCGCCATCCGGCAGTTTTTCCGGACGGTGGCCTGTAAAACAAGCGGTGTGCGCCTTATCCCATGTCATCATGCTCATTCCCCCGAAATGTTATCCGGATCGATATCTACACAGCAGTCTTTTACTGAGGTATGCGGGGACGGCATCCATATACAGAAAACCGTTGTGTCGCACAAGGCACGTCTCACTGGCGCTTCATCCTTCCTGCCGACGGGCACTGTCGAATCTGTGGGAAGGCCGCCTGATTTCCTGTTCTGTTGTCCCTTCATCCGTCTGCGATGCAAGAAAAGCCTGCAAAAAGATTTCCATCACACGATAAATATGATATAATAAAAATGTTCCCGTGCATCTTAGCATTCTAAGTTTCTTTCTATTATAACAGGATTTCCTTCCGCTTGCAAGCGGTGAACCGGATTTCGGAGGTTTTTTCATGACAGCTGAATTTCTGAAACGGTGCTGGGTTGAAATCAACCTGGACCACCTCAAATATAACTTGGAACAAATCCAGACCTGCCTCGATTACGGCGGTTACCTTTCCTACTGCAGCGGCCAGCAGCCGGTTCAGGTGATGGCCGTCGTCAAAGCCGACGCCTACGGTCACGGCGACCTCAAAATTGTACAGGAGCTGTCGGCACTTGGCGTACGGCTTTTTGCAGTTTCCAACATCTTAGAGGGGGTTCGCCTTCGGAAACACGGCGTGACAGGCGATATCCTCGTACTGGGCTATACCCCTGAAGAACAGGTAAGCCTTGCCCGGGAATATGACATCGTCCTAACGGTGTTCGAACGGGAATATGCGCACGCCTTGTCGGAAGCGGCACTGCGTGGCGGCTCTCCCGTACGGGTCCACCTGAAGCTGGATACCGGTATGAACCGGATCGGTTTTACTTCTTTGACGGAGCTTATGGAATGCTTCTCCCTGCCCGGCATTCAAGTGGAAGGGATGTTCACCCATTTTGCCGTCGCTGACGCCGACGACGAAGAAAGCCTCCGCTTCACCATCGCGCAATACGAGCAGCTGCGCGACGCCAAAGAAGCTCTGGAAGCAGCCGGATATCCTATCAAACACCTGCACTGCCAAAATAGCGCGGGCTTGCTTTGCCATGGCTACATCGACGGCTGTGACATCGTCCGTGCCGGCATTATCCTTTACGGCCTCAAGCCGGACCGCAACCTGAAGCTGCCGGTCGAGCTCAAACCCCTGATGGAACTGAAGTCGGTTGTCTCGATGGTCAAGGAGCTCCCTGCCGGGGCGACCGTCAGCTATGGACGGACCTATACCTGCCCGTCGCCCCGCACCATCGCAACGGTATCGCTGGGTTATGCCGATGGCTACCCCCGTTTGATGTCCGGGCGGGGAGAAGTTCTAATCCGCGGCAGGCGCTGTCCCGTTGTCGGGCGGGTCTGTATGGATCAGCTGATGGCCGACGTTACCGGCGTGGAAGGCGTATGTGCCGGCGATGTTGTTACCCTGTACGGCCGCGATGGGGACGAAACCATTTCCATCGACGATGCCGCAACCCTTGCCGGTACCATCAACTACGAACTGGTCTGCGATATCGGCCCCCGTGTCCCCCGCGTATATTTGCGGGACGGCAAGGTTGTCGACGTCGTCGATCGGATACAATGAAACGTGACATAGCCGTCGCTACGTCGTAATGCTGCGCGATGCGCCTGAAAGGATGTGTCCGTGATGGATCATACTGCTACCCTGATGGAATCCATGGCCTTACAGTTCTCCCATTTGGGCGTACGGCGCGGGGGTGCGCTTCTTGTACATGCTTCCCTCTCCTCGCTGGGGCTGCCCAAGGATCGGGACGTCCCGGAAGCGGTCATCCGCGCGCTGCTCAGCGCGCTAGGGGAAGACGGTGTACTGCTTTTCCCCGCATTGAGTTACGAATACGCAAACGCCGCGCACCCCTTTTTTGACGTGCGGAACACCCCCTCCAACGTTGGATTTCTCCCGGAGTATTTCCGCATCCACTTTGCCCAACAACGCAGCGTATGCCCCACCCATTCGGTCTGCGGCTGTACAACACGCGGCCGCGACCTGCTGGATTTTTTGCTTTCCGGCCACGCATCCGACACGACGCCCGGCGGCCCTCATTCGCCCTACCGCCGTCTATACGAGGCCGGCGGCCAAATCCTGTTTCTTGGCTGCGGCATCAACTGCAATACCTCCATGCATGCGGTCGAGGAGCTGTCCTGCCCGCCCTATCTCTTTGGAGACGAAATCGTTTATGATGTCACGCTTGCTGACGGCACACATACCGTCCAGACCCTGCAAAGCCACAATTTTTCCGGCTACAAACAGCGCTATGACCGTCTCTCCGCTATCCTTGACAAGCGTGATTTGAACAGGGGCTATGTCCTCGCAGCAGAATGCTTCCTGATGGAAGCAAAAGCACTTTGGTGCAAAGCGTCTGCTATTTTGGAAAAAGATCCGTTTGCTTTTGTCGAAAGACAGCCGCCTTTCTTCCCCCATTTTGTCCAGCCGCGTTAGAAACCTGGCCAGGAAATCACCTCTTCACCTCTACGCAGATCCAGGAAAGATCAAATAGGGCCGCCGTAATGTCCGTTGACATTACGGCGGCCCTATCAGCAAGCATCCCTCGACACCCGCCATCCCGCTCTTTTCAAAGTAAAAAGATCATGGTCACAATTCCCGCTCCCACACCTGCGGCTGCGACAAATTTTACCATGCCTAACAAAACACGCTGTCCCAGACTTCTCTTTTTGATTTTCTGAATTACCGGAGTCTTCGCTTGCAACGCACATCCGCCTACGCCATGATACGGAGTCGACGGGTTTCCAAATCCGTCCAGGCTGCTCATATAACGATCGGCCTGGGACTTCAGCTCCACGTCAGAGGTATGCGCTTTCTCCGGCTTTAAAATCAGAATCGCCTTCTCAAAGTACGGGCTTTTCGTATTGGTCACCTCTATGACCCTTTTATTGACTCCCCTTATCAAACCGTAACCACCCTACATCTTTGTTCCGTTTTCTCTCTTTACATTGTGAACCAAAGATCCTCCCTTTATTCTTTTCATGCTATTTTCCTGATCACCCTCCTCCCTCGCGGTGACAAAGGCTTCAGTTTACAAATTGTCTATTTTTCCGAATGATGTTTCTTCGCATCCTGTGTCAAGTATATCTAGTGGTGTATTCGTTATCGAATACGTAGATATAGTATATGTATGGGGAAAGTGAGAAAAGCATGCGTTATACGCTTTGTATTGTGTAATCGGGGAGTTTATGTGGAAAAGTCTGTGGAGAACGTTGAAAACCTGGGAAGAAACTCGTGGAAAACCCTGTGGAAAAAGTGGAAAATTACGTTGCCGTCGGAACTTGCACAAACCTCTTTCGATGTTTTTCGTGTGGAAAACAAATAAACTATACGTAATATTTACTGAAGCGACAAAAAGAGGCACATCCACATTTTTTTCACAAACGTGCTTTCTGTGCTTTTATCCTGAATGGCATGCTTCTCATCCAAAAAGCTGCCCCAAACGGCCTCCTTGTCTCTTCCCGGATTTCTTTCTCCCCCAACGCTGGACTTGCGCATGCGCTTTAGAAGGCGCAAGTGACAGGTGCCATTCTCCCGTCATACAAGGGGGACTCTTCCTCCATCCCGACGCAGGCCCATTACGCATAGAACTCCGATACCGGAACCACGGGACAGAGAGGCGATGCTTTTTCCGCCTACAGCGTCCCATCCAACCGTAGCATCCAGCGATGTACGCCTCTTTCCTACAAGCCTGTCCGCTTATTTCTTCTCGTCAGGATGCCGTGATGTCAGGAACCAAATAGCACGTTCAATGGAATCCCTCGCGTTACCCCAGTCTGCGTCAGGGGTGTTGTTCCGATAGTCAAACATCCGGCAGAAATGGGACACATCGTCATACAGCTCCTGGATGGTACGTTGCGCAAGTCCGGCTATCACCTTTTCAAACGCACCGGCGTCCTTTTTCGACAGCTTGCGCCGTCCCGCCTCGAAAAGCATCCGATAATGCGGCAGACAAAGGGCCTGCTGTTCCGAAAATAATTTGACAAACTGTGCGTCACGCGAATACTGAAGCAAGATGGTGTCCACCATTTCCGCCAACGCATGGTCGACCTTGTTGCAGACAAAACAGCTTTCGCTCACCCGCAACGCGTTTTTCGCCTTTTTTTCTGCGCCCCCGAGCAGCGGCAGCGACGTCTGCTCAAAAACGTCGTGTGTGACCTGCTCCAGATGCGTTTGCAGCATCAGCGCCAGAGACAAGCGGTTTTTCTGTTGCAAAAGCATCCGGTAATGCGCTTCGCAAAAACCCTTTTTGTTGGTTTCGATCCGTACGTCCGGTTCCATCATCGCCGCGCCCATAATGTATTCCAGCGTACGCTGCTCCAATAAATTCCGAATACGGCATACCGGACAGCCGTTTTTCTCCTCCAGCACCTCGTGCACCGGTATCGTATAGATGGACTCCCTCATCAGATTGCCCTTCCTTTCGTAGATTGCACCAGCAGACAAAATTCATAGATTTTCAAAACCGCATCCCCTCCCTCCATGCTATAATAGGTACAGAAGAGAAGCTTTCGATACCATTATATCGAAAGCAGCGCGTAAAAGTCAACCGGAGCAAGGAGGGGGACATATGCACATACACACCGACGGCAGGGATACACGGATCGAAGCAAAAGGCTTCTCCTTATCCGACACGCTCAACTGCGGGCAGTGTTTTCGATGGAGAACCCTGCCCGACGGTTCTTTTTCCGGCGTCTCGCGCAGTCATGCGCTGCGCGTACGGCAAGAAGGCGAATGGCTGCGCTTTTTTGACACCTCGCCTGAGGAGGTACGCGACGTCTGGATCCCTTATTTTGATTTGGATACCGATTATGCCGCGATGAACCGCCTGTTCCGCACCGACCCGACGCTGCGGGCCGCCTGCGATGCCTGCGGCGGGATCCGTATTCTGCGCCAGGACCCCTGGGAAGCGCTGTGCAGCTTCATCCTGTCGCAAAATAACAATATTCCCCGTATCCAGGGCATCGTTACCCGCCTGTGTGAAGCTTTTGGCTCGCCGCTGGGGGGCGCTCTGTACACCTTCCCCACCGCACAGCGTCTTGCTGTGCTTTCTGTGGAAGATTTGTCCGTGATCCGTGCAGGCTTTCGGGCAAAATATGTCCTGGATGCCGCAAAGAAAGTCGCCGCAGAAATGGTCCCCCTTGATGCGCTGTACTCGGTCCCACTTGCGGACGCACAGGCATCTCTGATGCAAATCAACGGCGTCGGGCCAAAAGTCGCCGACTGTGCGCTGCTGTTCGGCCTGCACCGTCTGGACGCCTTTCCGCAGGATGTATGGATCAAACGTGTGCTTGCACAGTACTATCCGGATGGGTTCCCCGTCCAACTAACTCCATGGCGCGGCGTTGCCCAGCAATACCTCTTTCACTATGTCCGCACCGGTCAAAATTCTACGCAAAAGAGCGATCGTCCCTCTGCTTGACGCGCCGGCCCGGCAAGGCAAGGCACGCAACTCAGCTGCCGATTGCCGGAAATGTAGTAACTGTATTCAAACGATTTTTACTGAAACGCTGTATCTCCGTCGCAGCATCTCATCAAAACCAAACGCTTTGTCCCGCGCCGATAGGCTCGGGACTTTTTTACGCTTCCTCAGACCGGTTATGATTCAGCAGTAGCGGCATATAATAAATGGTACATATGCCTTTTGCGCATCATACTTCCGTCCGTCCAAAACACTTGAAAAAAGAAAAAGGAAAAACACCGTCATGAGGAGAAAAAAACATTCTGTCCAAGGGAAACGCAGCGGCGACATTCTCAAAGCCGCCGCCGGCGTCAGCGCCGCGTTAATCCTGACGATCATCGGCTGCCGTTATGCCCCTTCCATTTCCCGTTGGTTTTCCGATTCCCACCTGCTTGAGACCGCACGGGACGCTCTCGGTTCCATGGGCTTTTGGGGGGTGCTGTCTCTGTGCGGCCTGCAGGTGTTGCAAAATATCTTTGCCTTCCTCCCCAGCGAGCCGATTGAACTGCTTGCCGGAATGGTTTACGGCCCCTGGTGGGGATACGCCGTCTGTGCGTTAGGCGTCGTGGTCGGCTCGACGCTTGTCTTTACCGCGGTCAAACGTTTGGGAAAACGTCTGGCCCATAAGATTTACGCCAATCCGAAGCTGCAAAAACTGGACTTTTTGCAGAACGAACGTAAATTAGGGGGCATCTGCGCCGTCCTCTATTTTATTCCTGGGTTACCCAAGGACTTATTTACGTATGCGGTCGCGCTCACCCCATTGGACTACCCACGCTTTATAATGATTTCCACACTGTTTCGCATTCCTTCGATTCTAAGCTCCACCATTGCAGGCCAGCGTCTGATAGCGGGGGACGTCTCTTCCGCTGTCATCATATTCGGCGTCTTTATGGCGCTTGGCGCGTTGGGATCCCTTGTCTACGGACTGCTAATCCGCCATAAGGAGAAGGCTCGCACTGCTGTCAAGCCACAACAGGAAAATTTTCCACATCCTCCTTCAAAAATGTCTTGATTTCCCCTCAAATCGATGGTATGATTAGGGACAAGCGTGCTGTGAGCGCCTAGCCTGCAGCTGGAAGGAGAATCTTTATGAGCTTTGACCTGGCAAAAATCCGCTTGGATCGCACAAGCGCCATGTCCAACGGCGGCTGGAACTGTGACGCATATCCCGAACTGGAGCCGCTGAATGCCCATAGCCGTATCGTGGTCGCCCAACTGAAAGGTCCCGGCGTAGTCACCGGCTTTCATACCACCATGCACGGGGTTTACGAACAAGCGCTTCCCGACGAGTACCGGCAGGCAATTGCCGCTCGGGGTATCGTTTTGGAAATCAGCTATAACGGCGCGGAATCGCCTGCGGTGCGCGTGCCGCTCGGGGATTTCTTCGCGGATGGCTGCGCCGGAAAGGCGGACTATTTCACCAGCCTTTATGTCGAAAAGGCTCCAAAAGCCTATAACTGCTTTATCCCTATGCCTTTTGAGGAATCCGCCACCGTTGCGCTGTGCAATGAAACGCCTTATGATCTGATGAACTACAGCTTTGTCGAATGGGAATCCCTTTCCTGCTGGGACGGTTCCCTCGGCTACTTCTATGCCGCTTCACAGCACAGGCGCTTCCAGCTGGACTGCGATACCTCCCTGCCGCTGTTTCACGTCAAAGGCCCAGGCCACCTTGTCGGTCGCTCCATGAGCGTCACCACCGCCGATCCCCTCTTCAAGGACTTCCATTTTGTCATGGAGGCCAACAACGAGGTACGTCTCGATGGTGCAACTATGCCTCAAATTGACTATCTCGGTACGGAAGACTCCTTTGGCTTTAGCTGGGGCTTTCAGGAAAAATTCTGCGGCCTTTACAACGGCATGAACCACATCCGCAGCGGGGACGACGGCCCGCAGGAGCTCAGCATTTACCGATTCCTCGGACAAAACGCCATTCGCTTTTCAGAAAGCTTGGATTGGCAAATTGACTGGAGCCATGAAAGGGGCTTCCGGCAAAATCCCGACTTTTGCCGCGATATCGACCAGCGGCAGCGCGACAACGGCACGTGGGTGCAGTTGGACAGCGTCTTCTACTGGTATCAGCAGCATCCGCTCCCCTTTTCTCATGAAGCGTTGCCTGATTACGAAAGCAGATGCCTCAGCGGTGGACAGGACACGCTATGATCCGTCCAGCGCAAGCGTCCGATCGGGATGCCCTCCTCGATATCTGGCTGGAAGGGAATCTGACAGCGCATCCCTTTCTTCCTCGGGAGTACTGGGAAGGAATGCTCCCCTACGTCCGTCGCGCTCTGCCTGATGCGCAGGTGTGGGTCGACGTCGGCATAACGGGGGAGATCCGCGGTTTCATCGGCCTGACCGGGACATATGTCGAAGGGCTTTTTGTCGCCGCAGGCTGCCGTGGAGAAGGTGTGGGGACGGCTTTGCTGCAGGCGGTATCACAATCGCTTTCCTCCCTGACACTGCGGGTCTACGTGAAAAATGACAGGGCCATACAATTTTATCTGCACCGCGGATTTTCGTTGGTCAGCGAGGAAAGAGATCCGGACACAGGCGAACGAGAATACCTGATGCGGCTTGACAAACAACCGGCTGCCGGAAAATCATGAAAACTATCCCCCAGCTATTGTCCGAGGGATGCCATAAAAGGGCTCGCATAGATGGAATCCAACAAAGACCCGGCAGGGTTTTATCCACATGACCATCGTGTTTTTTGCATATCTTTCCCCCGGTAGAAAAACCGGGGGATTTTGTCCGAACGCTACCAGAGATTGAAAGGATTCTTACATATAACTGTCTTTTGGATTCCGGGAATGATCATCTGCAACCATCTTTCCCCTGTCGCCCCTGCACAAGCCACAGTAACCAGAAAATTATGTTCCATCGGGCTGTTTTTCCATTGTCCTGGCTTTTAGGCGCTCTGAAGCACAAAACCGTTACGCAAGCTGTTTTTTCAAGCTCACTCCTCCGCGGTACAAGACAAAAAAGCACTCTCTGTGTAGAGAGTGCTTTTTGCTTCCTATTGTTGTACAGAGCTTTCCGCCCTAAATTGCCCGAAAAGAAAACTGTTTTCTATTCTTTTCCAAGCTCTTTTGCACATTCGCGGCAGACATTCTTACCTTTATACACCGTGATATCATTCGCACTGTTGCAAAAGATACAAGCCGGCGTATATTTCTTCAGAATAATCGACTCTTCGTCAACATAAATCTCAAGCGCATCTTTATCGCTGATCCCCATCGTCCTTCTCAATTCGATCGGAAGGACAATCCTGCCCAATTCATCTATCTTCCTGACAATTCCTGTTGATTTCATCGTATTTGCCTCCTAAGCGTTTCACACATTTCAAAAAGCGAAGACAGCATGCCGTTTATACCAAACATAAAATAAAATGCCAATATTACCCTTACTCTAAATATACCCTAAATCAAGCTTTTTGTCAACGGCATTATTCGACTGTTTACGCCCTTAATCGATTTTTTTCATTTTATTTTGAAGTATGGATATTTAAGGAAAATACGGCGTATATATATAACAAAAATGGAACAGGTGAAAACGATATGATGAAATGGATATTGACAGGTATGGTTGTCTTGTCCGTTCTCACCGCGATATTTAGCGGCAACATGGACGAGGTATCCACACAGGCCATTTCCGCCGGCACTTCTGCCGTGGAGATGTCCCTTTCGCTGCTGGGAGCGATGTGCCTGTGGAGCGGACTGATGCGCGTAGCGGACAAGGCCGGCCTGACCCAGAAGCTGAGCCGCCTACTTTCTCCTGTTACCTGCCGCCTATTCAGAGGACTGCACCGTGACTCACCCGCTATGAAGGCGATTACCATGAACATCACCGCGAACATGCTGGGACTGGGCAATGCGGCAACACCGCTTGGCATGGAAGCAATGCGGCAGCTGGAAAAGGAACAAGGCACAAGCCAGTACGCGTCCAACCATATGGTTACTTTTTTGGTTCTGAATACCGCCAGTATCCAGCTGTTACCGACTACTGTGGCCACACTACGCGCAGCCGCGGGCAGCGCCGCACCGATGGACATCCTTCCCTGCGTGCTGATCTCCTCCTTCGTTTCGGTCTCATCAGGGTTATTGTCCGCCGCATTATTACGACACTGTTTTCCCAGCAACAACGACAGGAAAGATGCATCCAAACGTGTTCGGAAGAAAATACCGGCAAAAAAGGAGGCCGCTTGATGACGAGTTTTGTGGTCCCCTGCATTATCGCTTTCATCCTGCTCTACGGGCTTATCAAAAAGGTGGACGTATTTGACACGTTTATCGAAGGCGCCAAAGAAGGGCTTCAAACCACGGCTCAAATCCTTCCCGCCCTGGTTGCTATCCTCACCGCCATCGCAATGTTCCGCGCGTCCGGCGCACTTGACGCTTTTACCGCCGCTCTCTCCCCCGTTTCTGACGCTCTGTACTTTCCCAAAGAATGCTTGCCGTTGGCTTTGATGCGGCCCGTATCCGGCAGCGGCGCGCTTGCGCTGTACCGTGACATCATCGCTCAAAACGGGCCGGACAGCTTTGCGGGACGTGTCGCCAGTGTCCTGCAAGGTTCTACGGAGACAACATTTTATACCATCGCTGTGTATTACTCCGTGACCAAGGTAAAAAACACCCGTCATACGCTTCCCAGCTCCCTCACCGCCGATTTCGTCGGCTACCTGATGAGCGCCCTAACGGTACGACTTTTTTTCGGCACCTAAGCCCACAGCTGCCCCCTCTGCATCCTCCTTCCCCAAAATGGATATGCGATTGCAACGCCAAAAAATCTTCCGCCGTACAGATTCCTTCCGATGACAGCCGTATCAAAACCGCATTCTTCAACAGAAACAGCGGTTTTGATACGGTTATTTTTCTTTTCAGCTCGGATACCAGCTTTTCTAACACGCTCGTGCAAATTTTGCATCTCGAATTTGACAAAAAGCATGCCGGCAGGAATGCTATCATATCGACATATACGGATGATCACACGAAAGCCAAAAGACGTATCAGGATCGCTGCGAAAGGAATGGGTAATTTATATGAAGGAAACAAAAAGGACGGTTGGGCAAAGTATCCAACATAGCAGCCGAAGCAGTGTTCAAAGCAGTGTACGGGGCGGGTTGCTCGAGGGCTATTCGCTCCGCCATATCGACACCGCCGCAATTATCCGCGCAGTGGTAAGCGCACTCATCACATTCGGCCTCACTGGCGCAAAAATGCTCTCGGTTTTATCCCCGTTTGCAGTCGCTTTTCTCGCGTCATTGAACAAAGGGGAACTTCTATTTTCATTCGGCGCACTGGTGCTGGGGTATATCGTCCGCGGCACCTTTACCGAGTCGATAGGTTATGTCGCCGCGGCGGCTATTATTGTCGCCATCAAGTTTTACGTCTCTCTGGGAAGGATGAAGCCCGCTTCTTACGTCTGGGCCCTGGTATCCGCCGGCGCTTCAGCCGCCACATCGGTCACCACCGCGCTATTGTCTTCTGCCTCCGGTTTTGCCGCCGTCCAGGGACTATGCGAGGGTATCCTGGCGGGAGGGTTCACCTATTTCCTGCTCGTCGCCTACCGAGTACTCGGAGGGGGAGTGGAAATCTCCCTGCATAACGAAACCGATATCGCCGCTTTGCTCGCTGTCGTAACCGTCACTCTGACGGCACTTGCAAATTATGGCATCGCAGGGCTGAATTTCGGCCGTATCCTTGCCGTCGCCGTGGTTTTGGCGGGCGCCTACAAATACAGAGCGGTTGGCGGCGCAATCAGCGGCATCATGGCCACGACCGCTATGACGCTGTTTGATACGCGTCTCGCCGCTTCCAGCGCGGTTTTCACCGTAGCCGGCCTCCTTGCAGGACTGTTTTCTGTTTTTGGGCGCACTATCGTCATGCTGATGATGTTCATCATCTCCATGATGGGACTGTTGATTACCTCCCTCAGCCAGGGACTCATGTACTTCTGCCTGGACCTCATCCTTGGCTGTACACTGTTCATGTTCATCCCTGACAGCATCTTCACCCGTTTCAGCCTCCCGCGGGAGGGCGCTGCTTCCGCCCGCAGTTCCTGTGTTCCCCATGACCTGGCTGGTACCACAGACTCGGAGGGAATGAAAAACCTTCTTCAGACCAAGCTCTCTTTCGCTGCCAGCACCATGGAGGACATCAAACAATCCGTAGAAGAGGTATCCAAACGGCTGGCACAGATTTCCGGAAGCAACCTGTCGCAGGTATACAACAAAGCTTCGGATGAAGTCTGCGCACACTGCGGCCTGAATATCTTTTGCTGGGAAAAAGCCTATAATCTGACAATGAACGCCCTCAACGACACCGTTCCCTGCCTGAAAGAAAAAGGAAAAATCGAGAAGGACGATGTCCCGCAGCACCTTCGGCTGAAATGCTGCCACTCCCGCGAGCTCATTGACGCCATCAATCAAAACTACCGCGATTATATCACGGGAGAGCGTACCTCCCGGCGAATTTCCGAAATGCGCTGGATCCTGACCGAACAATTCGACTCTATGGCCAAGGTCCTTCGCCAGTTATCCGACGATATCAGCCAGGTTCGCCGAATCGATGAACGAAGCAGCGATACCGTGCGCAGCATTATCAGCGACCTTGGTATCAAAAAAAGCAGCGTCAGCTGTGTCATTGATAGCTACGACCGGATGAGCGTAGAGATTTATTTCGATAAGCAGAAAGAGCTCAACGCCGCCCGTTTCTGTGAACGCGTCTCCGACGTACTAGGCCGTGAATTTGATCTGCCTGAGGCTACCGTCGTCGACGGCATCAAAAAGCTGACCATGTTCGAGAAAAGCTCCTTTCTCATCGAGTTTGACGCCATGCAGCTTTGCTACAACGGCAACAAGGTCTGCGGCGACAGCTACGAATTCTTCACAGACGACCACGGGTACGCTTACCTCATCCTCAGCGACGGGATGGGAACCGGCAGCCGCGCCGCCGTTGACTCGGTCATGGTCTGTTCTCTGCTGCTCAAGCTGATACGCGGCGGCTTCGGCATTGACGCAGCCATTCAGATCGTCAACTCGTCGCTGTCGGTCAAATCGGAGGAAGAAACCATCTCCACGGTTGACATCGTGCGTGTCGACCTATACACCGGCAAAGCAGAAATCTTTAAGGCCGGCGCTTCCTCCACCTTCTTGCGGAAAGGCGGCAGCGTTTCCATGCTGGACTCCACCTCCCTGCCCATTGGGATTGTCGGTTCGGTCGAAACCGACCACTACGCGACACGCCTGTCCAGTGGGGATCTCATCGTCATGGTATCCGACGGCGTCGTTGATACCGATCCCGGTTGGGTGGAGACCGAGATCGGGCTTTACCGCGACCTCGACTGCAAGGAACTTGCGGTAAAAATCGCCAACGAGGCCAAACGGCGCCGTCGGCAGATCCAGGACGACGATATTACCGTCATGGTGGCCAAGCTCAAAAAGGGAGTCTGACAAGGCAGTGTATGAACGGCTTGAATTGCAACACATCCCCCCATTTCAACTGGGGGGATGTGTTTTGTATCCATCCTTTTCTATTTATAATAGGTAACAATTATTCCTCCGGCACCTGCGATGACCCGGACTCTTGCTGCGACGACGCCTCCGCCTGTTCGCTCTGCTTTTCCGCAATAAAATCCGCCGCTTTGTTCACTTCCTCCATCATCCGCGCACTTTGCCGCTCCAGTCCTGTCTCTTCCACCTCGATGACATTCCCCTTCGCAAGCGCGGTCAGTCCGTCAAAGCCTATCAGCGGCAACTGATCGGCCCCTACTGACGCGCTGACAATAATAAAATCCGGATCCGCTTCCTTGATTTTGTCCAGGTCGTAGACGCAGTCCGCGCCGTCCATTGCAACGTTTTTACACAAAAAACCAAACAGGTTGCCCGCCAGCGTATCCCCCGTCGCGACATTCCCTTCGGCGCTCATCACATAGACGAATGTCTCACTGGAATCCTTGATTTTCTCCTGCGCCGCCTTTAGCGCGTCGTCAATAGGCTGGAACGCCTTTGCCGCATCCTCAGGCCCGTCCTGATACCCCTCCATAATCGTCGCCAGCGTTGTGTAAAGTGTCTGTACCTCTCCATAAGTCTCTCCAGGAGACAGCATGACTACTGTAATGTCAGAGTCGGAAAGTGTCGTGACGTCCTTTTTGGATAGCGGGGTCTGTGTCAGCAACAGATCGGGCTTCAGCGCGACAATCCCTTCGATGTCCGGGTTCGCGCCGCTCCCAACGGTTGGGATATCCTCCAGGCCCTGCGGGTAATCGCAGTAGATCGTACGTCCCTGCAGGCGATCTTGGTATCCCAGCTCACAAAGGATCTCCGTCAGCGACGGAGAAAGCGATACCACGCTGGCAGGGCGCTGGGCGATCGACGCATTTCCTGCGTTCACAGGGTAGGCTGGCGTCTGAGACGAAGTAGTATCCGGCGTTTTCTCACACCCGGCGAGCAGGAGAAGCGCCCCCGCAAGCGCGGCCGCAATTAAAGGGCGAAGTCCCTTCCAATTTTTCATATAACACCCCAAGCCTTTCTATGCATACCATGCATACGCCCTGTCTCTCCTCCGGAAACGGGCATCTGCCTTCCTATTATAATAACATTTTTCCGACACCGTTTCACGATAACCAAGATGACAACATTTATTATAGCACAAAATCAGGTCGGGGGGAACCGTTTCTTTAAGCCTGGAAGAAATTCGGTTTTTATAGACATCCATCCTGCCGCTTGCCGCTGGAACGTTTTTGTGCTATGCTGAAAGTAATCTATCAAGAAGGGACGGCCTCTTCCTATGCGAGATTATTTTTTACAAACGACGCGCCTAGGGTTCTCCCATTGGATGCCAGGCGACGCTTCTCCTGCACGCGCCCTGTGGGGGGATAAGCGCGTGACCCGATACTTAACGGTGTCGGGAACCTTGTCTCCACTGGAGATCACGCTCCGGCTGCGGGAAGAAATGCGCCTGCAGGACATCTACGGTGTCTGTGAATGGCCGGTATTCAGCCTGGAAAACGGCATTTTTGTCGGCAGCTGCGGGCTGCACCCCGGAACGTCCGGCAAGGGAAGCTATTCTCTGTCCTTCTGCCTGCTTTACAAGTACTGGGGACAAAGTCTGGCAACCGAAGCCGGGCTTGCCGCCGCTCAATATGCACGAAATGTCCTGCACGCCCACATGGTTACCGCCTCCCACCATCCGGACCAGCAAAGTGCGCGACGGGTGCTGGAACGAATCGGGTTCCACTACGCGGGCCACGTCTTTGTGCCTGCCACACGGCAATACCAGCCCTCCTACCGATTTCCATAACACCGCGGGATAAAACGAAATGTACAGCAAGAAATTGAGCGATAACGAGAATTACAGAGAGATTTTAAGAGATTTAGGGCTGTAAATTAAAAATTCGAGCTTTTTGCTATTGACAAGCACACAATCACCCGTTATAATACTTAATGTGAGTCGGCGCCCCTGACACGATACGGGGACAGATGCGGTTTCCGAGGTCTGTACAAGCCGCGAAAATAAAATTTAGGAGGAAAACCTATGTCTACTTATATGCCAAAGGCAAGCGACATTTCGCGTAAATGGTATATTATTGACGCTGAGGGTAAATCTCTCGGCCGCGTAGCTGCAACGGTTGCACACGTTCTGCGCGGCAAGCACAAACCCACCTACACTCCCCATATGGACTGCGGCGATCATGTTATCGTCATCAACGCGGCGAAAGCCGTCCTGACGGGCAAGAAGCTGCAGAACAAGTACTACCGCTGGCACACCGGTTGGATCGGCGGCCTGAAGGAAGTACAGTACGCCAAATTGATGCAGGAAAATCCGGAAAAGGCGATGACCATTGCCGTCAACGGCATGCTTCCCAACACCACGCTGGGACGCAGCGCCCTCAAGCGCCTGAGAGTCTACGCAGGCCCCGAGCACAAGAACGCCGCGCAGAAACCGGAAGTCTACACCGGCAAATAAGGGAGGAGGAAACACGATGTACGAATCGAAAACTTATTATTACGGCACCGGCAGAAGAAAGCATTCGGTTGCGCGCGTAAGGGTTTACCCCGGCAACGGCAGCGTGACCATCAACGGCAGGGACATCGACGACTATTTTGGTCTCGAAACCCTCAAGCTGATCGTCCGCCAGCCGATGGAATTGACCGATACCATGGGCAAGTTTGACATTGTCTGCACCGTCGCAGGCGGCGGCGTCACCGGCCAGGCCGGCGCTATCCGTCACGGGCTTTCCAGAGCGCTTCTGCAGTACAGCGATGAGCTCCGCCCGATTTTGAAGAAAGCGGGCTTCCTGACCCGCGACCCGAGAATGAAGGAACGCAAGAAGTACGGCCTCAAGGCTGCCCGTCGCG
>CAMMMX010000026.1 GCA_946498095.1 uncultured Clostridia bacterium | reverse complement strand
AGAAGTTCCGGTTCAGCAGATTAAGGAGCAATCTTTCCCACTTCACCCTTGTAAGAACGGTATTTCTTGATTCTGACACGGCAAACCTGTCCCAATTCCTTCATAAGCTGCTGGACGGTCTTGTGGTTCATTGAAAATCCATGGTTGTGTAATTCAGCCGTGATACGGCGGTATCCGTACCGCCTTGTTCTCATGGTAAATCGCGACAATTTCTTCTTTTGCTCCTGCATATTTTGTCTGCCTGCTGCATCCGCTTCAGATGGTAGTAGAAGGTCGCATGAGGAAGTTGAGCGATTGTGAGCAGAAGGTCCAGCGAGAACTCATGCCTCAGTTTTTGAACTACCTGCGCTTTTTGCGCTGGCGTCGCTCTTCTTCCAAAACCAAGGCTTGCAAGTTTTTTAAGTAAGCATTTTCCGCACGCAGCCGCTGCACTTCGGCAAGCAAGTCCTTCCGGCCCCTCTTCCAGATAAATCCGTTCCCAACTTTGGATGCGGCTATGTCCTTGAACTTCATAAATTCTGGCGGCCTCCTGATAGCTAAGACCCTCTTGTATGACCGCCTCAACGACTCGTTTCTTGAATTGTGGTGTATAACGTTTGTTTGCTATCCCTTTTGGCATAGTAAAGCACCCCACTTGTTATTCAGTATATCATACTGTCTAACAAATGGGGTGCAGTTCAGTTTAGATAGCTACACCCGTTTTTTAAATATTCGTTACGGAAACTCACCATATTAAAACAGTCTCTTTTTCCTTCCCTTTTCAAACAGCATCGGCGTCGCCGTCAAAGGAACTATTCTTCCTAAAGAAAAACATATCATTCTGTTTTCCGATGAACGCCCTCCTGCACTATCAATCGTATCAGACATTCGTTAAATGACAGACATAAAAAGCCGCCTCATATTTCTCAAATAAAATTTTTTCACCTTCACATACGAACCCTTGTCTCTCATAGAGCGCTCTGACTTTATCCCTATTTTGATGACAATCCAAACGAATATCGTTAATTCCAAGCGCGATTGCTTTGTCCTTTGCGTAATCAATTAGCTGCTTGGATACTCCTTTTCCAGCAAAGGCACGCTTAACAGCTAATTTATGTAGGAACAAGGACTCCCCTTTTGCAATCTCCGGCCAAAAATGAGGATCATAATCCACAACAGCCACACAAGCAGCCGGTTGTGCATTTTTAAGTGCAATGCAGAAATCTTCCGCTCTATAGTACATCGAAAGCGTCTCCCATTGTACAGCCTGCCTTTCCCATTGATGAAGTCCATTCCGATCCATCCAATCAACCGCATCCAGCAAAATCTCTTCAATGATTGGAATATCTTTATGAGATGCTTGTCTGATAATCATCTTATCCTCCTTGCTCCGGCTCTCTTGTCATGCAGATGCCATTGGAAAACCAAAATACCTCCTACTTAAAAATGTCATCGCCGTACAAAAGTCCAGCGATGACATTTTTATCAAAATTAAAGCAAAATGCTTAACAATACGCCTGCTGCAACAGCAGAACCAATGACACCTGCGACGTTCGGACCCATAGCATGCATCAACAAGAAATTGGCAGGATTGGCCTCCTGTCCGACCTTCTGGGACACACGCGCCGCCATCGGTACGGCGGACACACCGGCCGAACCAATCAACGGATTTACTTTTCCCTTTGTCACTACATACATCAGCTTGCCGAACAAAACACCGGCAGCCGTACCGATGGAAAAGGCGATCAGCCCCAAGAAAACAACAAACAACGTTTCCTTTTGTAGGAATTTGGAGGCTGTTGTTGTGGCGCCAACAGATACGCCTAGGAAGATCGTAATGATATTCATCAGCTCATTCTGCGCCGTCTTAACAAGACGATCAACAACGCCGCTCTCCCGCATCAAGTTTCCAAGCATCAGCATACTGACCAAAGGCGCTGCGGATGGAATCATCAAGGAAATCACCAAGGTTACCATGATCGGGAAAATGACTTTCTCCGTTTTAGACACAGGGCGCATCTGCTGCATCACTACGCTCCGTTCTTTTTTGGTCGTCAGCAGCTTCATAATAGGCGGCTGAATAATCGGAACAAGCGCCATATAAGAGTACGCCGCAACCGCTATCGTGCCAATGTCTATGGAACTAGTATCATTGAGCAACTTCCCGGCCACGTAAATTGCCGTAGGACCGTCCGCGCCGCCGATAATAGCGATAGAACCTGCCTCGTTGAAGTCGAATCCCAACAAAATAGCGCCGATAAACGTCAAGAAAATACCAGCCTGTGCCGCCGCTCCCAGCAAGAAGCTTTTCGGGTTAGCAATCAGCGGGGCAAAATCCGTCATTGTACCGATTCCCAGGAAGATCAGAGGCGGATAAATCCCCATCTTTACGCCTTTATACAAATAATAAATCAAACCGCCTTCACTGTCAGCAGACAATCCTGCCAACGGCAGATTGGCAAGCAGCATACCAAACGCGATCGGCAACAATAGCAACGGTTCATACTTTTTTACAATCGCCAGATAAATCAAAACACCGGACACGCACAGCATGACCAGTTGCTGCCATGTTATCGCCATAAATCCAGACTCTGTCCAGAGATTCGAGACGGTATCCAAAAACACTTCCATGTCGAACAAATCCTTTCCGCATCCAGTCAGAACGCCCTTGTATTCTCCTGCACGCCGGCCATTCCCCACGCGGAACGTCCTGTCGCCTTGCGGTTACGCCGCGGACGTATCCCCGTCACTGTCAGTTTCGTGCCAGTTTCCTCGCCAATCGCATGAACCGCGGCGGAAATCGCGGCAACCACTTCCGGATGCACTCCGTTCGTTACTGGTTGAGCAGCTACGATAGGTACCGCAGCTTTCGGCGTAGTCTTTTCCTGCACGTTTGCCGGCTGGTTCTCCCTACCGGATTGTTTGCCAGTCATTCCGCTGGCCAAACCAAAAAACTTGATTAAGACAACCAATAAAATTAAAGCAAGGAAAACGACCAACATACCGGTACAAACGATCGCCGTTACCATGCCAGCTGTAATTTCCATACGGCCTTTACTCCTCTTCTTTTTTATAATAGCTTAATTATTATACACGATCCACCACTTATTTTCAACGCTATCCTGTTATTTTTTTGTCAGCTTTCTGCGATAAAAAAAATTCAAGCGTCGCGCCTTGACTGGCACGACGCCTTACCAAATAATTCAAACCACAAAAGCCAAGCTAACCCTCATATTCCATGATTTCAATCTTTTCGATCAGCACCTCATCATAAGGGGTTTCATAAGGGTACTCGTCGATTACCTTGCAGGACGCGATCTTATCGACAACATCCATCCCCTCAAAGACCTGTGCAAAAATGGTATATCCACCGTCAAGGAAAGGAGAGCCACCAACCTCTTTATACTTTTCCTTCACGTCATTGGGCAACTTAATATCGGCGTTCTCCTCACATTGTTTGAGGTAATCATCATCGATCTCCTCATTTCCCTGCTGCACGATGTAAAACTGGCTGCCGTTGGTATCCTCGCCGCGATTTGCATAGGCGACTGCACCACGGAAATGCCGTAGCTGCGGCACAATTTCATCCTCGAAGGTTCCTCCCCAAAGACTTTGTCCGCCGGTACCATCGCCCTTGGGATCGCCGCCCTGGATCATAAAATCTTCCGAAACGCGATGGAACGTCAGCTCGTCGTAATACCCTTCCTCTGCCAATCCTATAAAGTTCTCAACCGCTTTAGGGACGAGATCCTCAAAAAAGCGGATTTTGATGGTTCCGTAATCCTTTACCGTAATGACAGCGATTTTATCGCCCTTTTGTACGTCTTCCAGCTGAGGAAATTCCCCCACATCCTTGGCGCCGCAGCTTGTTAATATCCCGGTACAAACCGCTGCCGTCAAAAATAAGCTTGCTATCCTGGCAAACCGTTTCATTGTCCGTCCTTCCTTTCTCGCGAAAAACTGCCGATACCGGCTTATTGTACAGTCTCCACGTCGATGCCGAGGATTTTCACTTCCTCGACGGGGCGATCCATCGCACCGGTACGCACTCCGGCGATGGCGTCTACCACGTCCATCCCCTCAACGACATGACCGAAAACAGTATGCTTAAAATCGAGCCAAGGCGTACCGCCCATCTGGGCGTATTGCTCAATCACTTCGTCTGGGAAACCAGCACGCTTCATCTGCGACAAAAGGTTTGCATCAACGCTTTTCGCTTGTACGATAAAAAACTGGCTGCCGTTGGTATTCGGGCCACGGTTAGCCATCGATAGCGCGCCACGGAAATTGACGCCGTCCCAAGAGAATTCGTCCTCAAAATCGCGGCCCCAGATGCTTTCACCTCCGGTGCCATTGCCCAACGGATCCCCCGTCTGAATCATAAAATCGGCAATGACACGGTGAAAGATAATTCCGTCATAATAACCGTTCCTAGCGTGTGTAACGAAATTTTCACACGCCTTCGGCGCGCTTTCTGTAAGCAGTTTGACACGAATGTCTCCCATTGTTGTCCGAATGATACCTATCGTATCCCCGGCCTGTGCCGGCTGAAGCTGCTTTAACATAACGTAATCCCCTTCCGCGCCTACTCCACGCTACTGGTACTGGTTTCAGAGGAATCGGACGATGCCTTATCCTCCCCATAAGTGCTCAGCTCAATTTTTTCAATGATGATCGGCTCTTTTGGCTGTTTAGTCTCCTCATCCACTTCCTGACTGAGAATTTCACGTACCACGCTCATTCCCTTATAAACCTGACCGAACACGGTATACTGCCGGTCAAAACCCGGTATGCCCCCGTATTTTTTATACATCTTAACAACCATATCCGGGTACCCGGCATCTTCCATGCGTTGGGCAAGCTCATCATCAATCTCCAACTTCTCGTTAATAAAGAACCGGCTGTCCCCGTACCCGCTCTTGTGGCTGATGGCTGACACGGCACCTGGAATATGCCAGAGATTTTGATGATATTCATTCTTGATGAGTTTCCCGTCGGTTGACGCGCCTGTCGAGCCGTCTTCCTTTTCACTGCCCGTCAAAAATGCAACATCCGGTTCAATTCCATACACATTTTTGCCATTATAGAAGCCTTCCTGTACAAGAGCTTTAAAATTCGCTACTGTATTGGGTGCATACTCCGGATATAACACCATTTTGATGGTACCGAACGATGTTGTGATAATAGCAACCTCATCATCGTCCTTAGGCAAATCAAGCTGCACCATACGCATGGTCGACTCGTCAAACTGGGGCTTTTCCGCTCCACAGGCTGTCAGGACTGAACCCATCAGCATGGCTCCAACGGCGATAGCGCCAATTTTCAGAATTCTGGATTTGTTCATTACTGTTCTACCTTTCTATGATATAAACTTGCGTAAGAAAGAGCTTACCAGGTCTGAAACCGATAAGCCCCTGTCTGCTTCCCCTAAGCCAAAATATGCTTGTACAGCACCTGGCAGCATACATAAACGCCTTCCGCTTCAAAGCGGCAATACTTTTATTATCCTAACATATTCCCCGGCATTTCACAATGAATATTTTGTAAAACCGCTTTTGAAACTCGACTAACTTCCTGACTGAGGCGGTCCGATATAGAAATAGTGATAGATTTTTGCAATGGTCTGATCGTCCAGCCCTTCAACAAGACGCAATTCATATAAAGAGGAAAAATATGAAATCTGTTCCCGCAGCGAAATGATTCCCCTCGCAATATCCGGGGTAATCCCTTCCAGAAGAACAAGCTCCTCATACGTCACCTGGTTGAGGTCCAAGGGGAACTGCGGAGGCGTCCGCGAAGACGACTCCTCTGTTTCTGCATTAGAGGAAGGAACGGATACAGCGGAGGATGACGTGTGCGCCGCAGTGGAAGAGGAACTTTTGACGTCAGCGGGAACTGAGGAGCGAGGCGGTGGCTTGGTTGTTCCCCCCGCAGAAGAATCCTTTATATGTCCCTGTCCGGAATCCTGCGAAGACTGCTGAGAAGGCGCAGCTTCTTCGGGCTGCCCTTTAATATAGATACGGGAACGGATTTGTTCGTATGTCTTTTCACCGATACCCTTTACCTGCTGAATTTCGCTAATATAAGAAAACGGTCCGTTCTCCTCCCGGTAGTGGATAATACGCTGCGCAATCACCTCCCCTATGCCGGGTAACGTCATTAGTTCCTCCACGTTAGCCGTATTAATCTCTACCATTTCAGGAATGACAGAGCTGTCGCTCCCGTCACCCGCTCCTCCAGATGAAATGCTCGTTGGATGTCCGCTCTCCCTCTCGATACTAGTCGAGGTGGTTGAAAAGCTGACCGACGGCAGCATGGAAGGGCTGTAATCAGAAGTCAGGTATACGGAAAGCGTCATAAGCCCGGTCACGGCACAAATACAAATCACCATTCCTATCCAAAACAGCCATTTGTGTTTCATCTGTTATCCATCCCCGTTTGTCGTATTTTGTCGAACATTTATTTAAAAAAAGAGGACAGGTGTGTACCCCATCCCCAAATTAGTCCTCCTGAATCGGACGGCATACGCAGGAAAAAACATACTGCTCTCCTAACGCGTCGGCCGCTGTCCGCGCAACAGCCTCATCGCCGAATAACCCGAACACCGCCGATCCGCTGCCGCTCATCAGCGCGCCGCAGGCCCCCGCCTCCTGCAGAGACGCTTTCAGCTGTCCGACTTGCGGCAGCCTACAGACCTGCTCGAGAACATTGAACAATTGCGCGCCAATTTGTGGCAAGCTGCCGCTATCCAGCGCGCGCAATAAATGCGAGGTGTCGTAAACTGGTTTATCCACAAGCGCGTCGTAGGCCTGGAAGGCTTCCCGGGTACTGACACCCTGTGCCGGCTTGACCAACACAATCGCGCAGTCGGGCAGCGGCGGCAGCGGACGCATCCGCTCGCCGATCCCGGTAACCAGCCTCGTCCCACCAACGATACAAAACGGCACATCGGCGCCAACTCGCTCACCAATTGCGCAGAGTTTCTCCAGAGACAGACAACTTTCAAAGGCACGATTGAGCGCTCGTAACACCGCCGCGGCGTCCGCACTACCGCCACCTAACCCTGCTTGATGAGGAATCCTTTTGTCGATGTGAATATGCACGTCCACCCCTTTGACGCCACAGGCATCGAAAAACAGCCGCGCCGCCCGGAAGACGGTATTCTCCTCTCCGCAGGAAAGGGCGGGGTCGCTGCACGACAGGGCTATTGTGTTCTCCCCGCCCGTCTGACGCGTCCGATGCGTCAGTTCCAGCGTGATACTGTCGCAAAGGGAAACCTGCTGCATCACCATCTCCATCAGGTGATATCCGTCGGCGCGGACGCCGCTTATCCCAATCGACAAGTTAATTTTCGCATATGCTTTTTCGCAAAACAGCATCCCTTCACCGCCTTTCCTACAAAATGATACTAAATATCAAATAATTTCAGTCTACGTACGTCAATTGCCCGCACCGGACACATCTCATGGCAACAAAAGCACTTGATACAGTTTTGATAATGGATACGCGCCTTCTTCTCCGCTGTAATCGTGATCGTCCCCGGCGGGCAGCTCTCGGCGCATTTGCCGCAGCCTACGCAGCGGGAACGATCGATCTTCGGACGCGGCGACGCCAGGCGCTTGACCACGGGGCGCAGAAAAGCGGGCACGCGCTGGGAAAAGTCGATCGTATGGCTGTCCGGTTTTTTGAAGTCCCTGACCGGCTCAAACGCGTCCCCCAACACGGCGACGGCGTCCTGCTCCTGGCACAGTCCCCTGCGCAGACCGTTGGTCAGCGTGTAGATGTCCTGAGGAGGAAGCGTCAAAAAACCTGCCGCGACCATATCGAGTTGAAAAGGATTTTCGCTGCAAAAGGTCATGCCGGTATGGCGGACGCTGCCGCCGCTGGGGCCGTTACCCTCCATCGACTCCACCGCGTCGGCGAAGGTAATGGCTGGGGCAACAGTCCGGCATAAGTCCACCAGCATGTTGCAGAACTGATTCTTGTCCGGAAAACGATAATGAAACTCGGGTTTCATCAGTCCCGGAACACAGCCAAACAAGTTCTTCACTCCGCCACTGAGTACCGTCATACAGTGGGTCTTCAGCTTGCAGACGTTGATCACCAGATCCGCTTGGGAGATCGGATGGATAATCTGGAAGGAGCGGCACAACTCCCCGTCCGGACAGGCGACCTCTCCGTAGGAGACGTCGAAATTCAGCTGCGCGCCGCTTTCCCGCGCGGCCTGCTCCATCCCGCAGACAGCGTAGATTCCCTTGAGCGCCTGCACCGTATACAATCCCCCGGGGCTGTCTGCTATGCTCACGTCTGTGACGCCGCACCCTTTAAGATGCCGTACAATTGCCGCGACCAGCTGCGGATGCGTCGTCGTCGCCGTTTGCGGCGTACGCTTCATCACGAGATTCGGTTTGATGGTGACCCTCATCCCCGGACGCAGCAAAGCGTCCAGTCCCAACAGGGAAAAATGCCTATCTACAACCGTTTGAACAGCGTCGGGCTCATAGCTGTTCAGATGCAGCGCACTGACTGGCGCGTCAGGGCGTATCACAAAGATCGCAGGAACTTTTCAATTCGTTCCAGCGCCTCCATCAGATTTTTCGTTGACGCCGCGTAAGACGCACGAACAAAGCCTTCCCCACTATCGCCGAAAGCACTGCCCGGTACTACAGCGACATTCTGGTCATACAAAAGGCGTTCACAGAATTCCTCCGATGACAACCCCGTGCTTTTGATGCAGGGAAATACGTAGAACGCGCCGCGCGGCTCGAAACACTCCAAACCCATTTGGTTGAAACTGGTTACCATTAACTTCCGCCGCATATCATACGCCTCCACCATTCTTTCCACATCATCGTCACAGCCTTTCATCGCTTCGATAGCGGCATACTGGCTGGTAGTAGGCGCACACATGATCGCGTATTGGTGGATCTTCAACATTTCCCGTATGACTGGCTCCGGCCCTTGGGCATATCCCAAACGCCACCCTGTCATAGCAAAGGCCTTGGAAAAACCATTAATTACAATTGTGCGTTCGTACATTCCGTCCAAAGAAGCGAGAGAAACATGCCGTTGCCCATAGGTCAATTCAGCATAAATCTCATCAGACAGCACCATGATATCCGTCCCGCGCAATACAGTAGCAATGGCCTCCAGATCCTCCCGTCCCATCACAGCGCCAGTCGGATTATTCGGGTACGGAAGGATCAACAACTTGGTCCTATCTGTTATTTTTTCTTTTAGCGCCTGTGGCGTCAGACGGAAATCATCCTCCGCCTTTGTCTCAATGACCACTGGGACGCCATCCATGATGCTGGTAATCGGATCATAACAAACAAAGCTGGGCTGAGGAATAAGCACCTCGTCCCCAGGCTCGACAAGCGCACGAACGGCAATATCGATTGCCTCCGATCCGCCCACCGTCACGAGCGTTTGCCCCGGCGTATACTGCAAGCCATATTTACGCTGCGTATATTGACAGATAGCTTCACGCAACTGCACAAGGCCTGCGTTAGCGGAATACCATGTCTTTCCCTTTTCCAATGTGCGGATTGCCTCACGCCGGATCATCCATGGCGTACGGAAGTCCGGCTCGCCTACTCCTAACGAGATCACATTTTCTAACGTTTGTGCAATGTCGAAGAAGCGACGGATCCCCGATGGTTTGATCTGCCTGACCTTTTTCGACAATATCTTTTCATAATCTATCACGGAGAGACAAATCCCCTTTCATCTACACAGCTGTGATCGAACAGTACGCCCTTTTCCTTATAGCGCTTGAGGACAAAATGTGTCGCGGTCGAAATCACCCCATCCAATGCGGATAGCCGCTGGGCAACGAACAGTGCAACCTCGCGCAGATTGGTACCGGTGATCATCACCATCAGGTCATAGGAACCGGACATCAGGAAAACGCTATCGACTTCAGGATATTCGGCGATTTTCCGTGCTGTATCGTCGAAGCCGGCATCTCGCTTAGGAGTGACCTTCAACTCAATCAGCGCCGTCACCTTGGATGGATCGACGTTCTCATAGTCGATCAAGGCCGTATAGCCTTTGATGATGCCGTCGCGCTCATATGCTTTAATCTGTGCGCGCATTTCATCCACGCTGCAGCCGATCATCGCCGCCATCTTATCCTCGGGCATCCGCGCGTTCTGAGACAGCAGATGCAGAAGCTTATCCATATCCTCAAATCCTTTCCTCAAACAATCTATAAAAACAGCCGTGCCTTCTATCCTCCTGATCTTTGCCAATAGTGGGACGCTGTCGGCGTGGTTGCAGAGGACATTGGCAGTTTTCCAAAACTTCTCTCCTAGCGCCTGAACAATGTCCCCGTCCCAGCAAAGCAGGCATCAAATCGGTACTGGACAGGGCTGCTTTTGTTTGAAATAGGTCACATAGGAAAACCCGGCTTCCTGTGCGAGTGCCGCTCCTTGCGCAATCCCAGCCCCGACATGCTCCAGCTTGTGCGCATCGGAGCCGAGACTCACATACTCGCCTCCTACCTCCCTAAACAGTTTGACGATTTCCAAGGGAGGCATTGTCTCCCCAAGCTTTTGACGCAAACCGGAAGTGTTGATCTCCAGCGCCTTTCCGGTCTGGGCGAGTGTACGGAGAATTTCCGCAACAAGATCCCGGTATGCAGAAAAGTCGACATGGACTCCCTGTTCCCCTGCAACATACCGTAGCGGGTAGGTGAGATGTGTGAGCACCTGGAAACGCCCCCACCGTACCGACTGCAAAAGCTCTTCATAATACTGGCGCAACAGAATCTTCGCTAGCGCCTCTCCACAGGTGAAGAACGCAAAATCCTTGTAACGGGCAATATTGTGCAGGGAACACAGTACGACGTCATACGGGAACGCGTCCACTGCATCCGCTGCAGCAGACTCATCCTGCATGACTTGGCCAAGCTCAATACCGGCCAGCACCTCCATCCGTCCCTCATACTGCTGCTTCTGTAGGGCAACCTCCTGAGCCGCCGCACGGATACGCCTGTCATACCCGTCGCGGACGTAAGCGTTGCATTCGCAGTGATCTGTCACCGCATAAGCACGCAGCGATAGCTCATATGCCCTGGTGCACAATCTGTTAATATGCTCCTGCCCATCCGGCGAATATAGGCTATGGGTATGACAATCGATCAGTCCTTTGGTCAAAAAATCGCCTCCTGACATCAAATCGTTGCTGCGGCACCTGAAAACGCCGCGAACGTCGCATAAACAAGATACCGCTGCCCTGCGGAAAGCGTCGTCCCAAGAAGGTCTCCGCATCAGATGGCTTTACCAACGGCCGACGCCGTTCTCCCGGCACCACTCCCGCCAAGGCCTCGTAAAAGCGGCCCGTCTGAAATAAATCGCAAAGCCAATCATGACGGCGCAGGCAACACACAGCGAGACGACTAGCCCTATGATCCAACCGTCACCCGGCAGCTGATACAGCCCGCCTGTAATCCCCGTCTCGTCATAGGTGAGGTACACCATATCCCCTGGCGACAGCCGTGCCGGATCCAGACCGACGTCATCGGCTTGCAGTGTGTACTTGACGTTATCAATATACCAGATTTCTCCGTTTTCCGCCACATGTCCACGAAAAAAGGATACTCTACTGCCCTCGTGCTGGGAAAGACAGATGACGACAGCGATTGCCAGTCCGAGCATACACACCAGCGTCATAACAACAGTTGCGACCAGACTTTTCAGGAACGCATCCGCCGCCGCTGCCTCCTGCGGTGTTTTTGGCTGCTTCTTCCGCAGAAGAAAGCCCGCACGGATGACCGGCATACCATTTGCAATCGTCGAAAGGTTTCCGATATTCGCCATGATATCCAAACGTCCCCTTTCTTCCTTATCCGTGACTATTATAGCATAAAAGGGAAAGCTGTCCAGGCTATCCTACCCGCGTTAGAAGAGTCACATAAAAGCTTGGTTCTTGAAAAATGACGTTGTCGCAATGCGGCAGAAGGAACTACGCAGAGGCATACATGCCTCGAGGCAGTCATTTTTCTTGTCCACAAAAGACCCCTTCTTGTGGCTTGAAAATTCCTGAGCTGTGACTATTCTAACATGAAAGAGAAAGGTGTTAAATAGTCACATGAAAAAAGCGTGAACGATACCACTGTTGTGACTATTATAACATAAACGGACACAATTTCACAGTCCCTTTCAGGGATGATTTTCTCTCTGGTCACAGCTACGACACTCAGGCACAGATTTTCGGTATTTGCATACTATGTAGTACGGCGGCGCACATTTTATCCATTCCTGTCGAAAAAATCTTTCCCGCTTTTTATACAACTATGATTAAACGTACAGCACAGGGGAAAAATATACCTGTCGGACGCAAACATCGTCTGCGCGATCCTGGCGAACCGCCGTCATCTTCAAAATATAGGAGTGTATAGCACGTGTCTATCAAAAGGGGAGAAATTTATTACGCTGATCTCAGTCCTGTGGTCGGTTCGGAACAGGGCGGTATCCGTCCCGTACTCATCGTGCAAAACGACGTAGGCAATCGATATAGTCCTACGGTCATTGCCGCAGCGATTACTTCCCAGCGCGACAAAAGCAAACTGCCCACACATATCCCAGTTCCTGCGCAAAGCTGCGGCCTCTCCAAGGACTCTATTATATTGCTGGAACAAATTCGTACTATCGACAAACAGCGGCTGAAGGAAAAAACCGGCGAACTAGACCGCAATTCCATGACCCGGGTAGACAACGCCTTATCCATCAGTTTTGGACTAGGTGCTTCTCGACAGGATGTGCAATAAAAAGGACGTTTCAAACTACATAGCGTTTGTCCCAACGGCCTTTTCAAACATTTTAGTGTACCCGAACGGAATTCCAATGATATCTCTTTTCAAAAAAATTGAGGACGGCTTTTCGAAAAAAGCCGTCCCTTTTTGATAGGACTAGAAAACCATTATTTCTCGTCGTTCCAAGAATACATCTTGCGAAGTTCCTTGCCGACCTGCTCCAGCTGATGTTCGCTTTCGATACGCCGGGTAGCAATGAAATGCGGACGTCCCACCTTGTTTTCATTAATCCATTTGGTAGCAAAGGTACCATCCTGGATTTCCTGAAGAACCTTCTTCATTTCCTTTTTGGTTTCGTCTGTGATAATGCGTTTACCGGTCTCATAATCGCCGTATTCCGCCGTGTCGGAGATCGAATATCTCATGTTGGAGAATCCGCCCTGGTAAATCAGGTCGACAATCAGCTTCATTTCATGGATACACTCGAAGTAAGCGTTCTCCGGCGCGTAACCTGCCTCGACCAGCGTCTCAAAACCGGCCTTCATCAAAGCTGTCACGCCGCCGCAGAGGACTGCCTGCTCACCGAACAGGTCGGTTTCGGTCTCGGCACGGAAGGTGGTCTCCAGCACGCCAGCTCTCGAACCGCCGATACCGGCAGCATAAGCCAGTGCCGTGTCCAGCGCGCGTCCGGTCGCGTCCTGATGGATGGCGACGAGACAGGGCACACCCTTACCAGCAACGTACTCGCTGCGAACTGTGTGTCCCGGACCCTTCGGCGCGATCATAACGACGTCAACATCCTTCGGGGGAACGATCTGTGCGAAATGAATGTTGAAGCCGTGCGCGAACGCCAGCGTTTTGCCTGCCGTCAGGTTGGGCTCTATGCTTTCTTTGTACAGGTCTGCCTGTTTCTCGTCGTTTATGAGGATCATGATAATGTCAGCTGCTTTTGCCGCATCTGCTGCCACCATGACCTTCAGACCGGCCGCTTCTGCCTTGGCCCAGGACTTGCTACCGTTGTACAATCCGACAATCACGTTGACGCCGCTCTCATGCAGGTTCAGCGCATGCGCGTGTCCCTGGCTGCCATAGCCGATGACCGCTACTGTCTTGCCCTCAAGCAATCCCAGATTACAGTCGCTCTGATAATAGATTTTCGCCATAATAATTGCCTCCTGTCTTTCGACTCTATAATTTATATCATCCGTATCTAAACGATGCAGGACAATGCATTTTTAACCGCCCACAAAGGCTTTGTTTACTTCTGCATAGCGATAACACCAGTACGTGCAGTCTCTTTAATTTTATAGGGACGCAGCAACTCTTCAAAGGTGTTCAGACGCTCTGGCGTATCAGAGATTTCCACCGTTATCGTCGAACGTGTGACATCGGAGACTTTTCCTCCCATCAAAGCGATAATGTCAAGAATTTCGCTTCGCTTTTGAGGCGGTGCGTCAATCTTGATCAACATCAGTTCACGGGATAGAAGCTCCTCATTACGCAGCGTCTTAACCTTAATAACGTCAATGAGCTTATTGAGTTGCTTCTCTACCTGCTCCACAGTATAATCGTCGCCGTTTACGATAATCGTCATCCGGGATGTATCCGGGTTATCCGTCACGCCGACCGCTAAGCTGTCTATGTTGAAACCACGCCGGGCAAAGAGCCCGCTGATCCGTGCGAGGACGCCGGCATTGTTTTCTACCAAAACCGTAATGGTATGTTTCATCCGGGCCACCTCCTACAGAGTCGGTTCGTCGGCAGGAACGACGCATTCCAGCAGATACGGGGTATCCGCAGCCAGCAGCGCCGCGATCGCTTCCCCGGTATCCTCCATACGCTCCACACGCCGTGCCGGGATGCCGTACGCCTGCGCGAGGCGGACAAAATCCGGACTGCCGTCGAGCGAAACCGCGACGAGATTATCGCCATAGCTCTTCTTCTGCAGCTCACGCACCATACCGAGCGCGCCGTTACGCATTACGACAATTTTCACCGGCACGTCATGCTGACACATCGTCGCAAGTTCCATCATCTGCATCTGGAAGGACCCGTCCCCGCAGACAGCGATCACCTGGCGCGACGGATCGGCTAACTTGGCTCCCACTGCAGCAGGAATGGAATACCCCATCGTTCCCATTCCGCCGGAAGTCAGGAAACGCCCCTTGCGGATGGCGAAATGATTCGCCGTCCAGATTTGATTCTGTCCCACGTCCGCGACAACGACGGCATCGTCGTCACATTGCGCCGACAGTTCGCGCATGAAAGCCTTGGGATCAATCGCTCCGCTGACGGCATCCTGCCTGCCAGGCCGCAGGGCAGCAAGCCGCTGCGTCCAGGACGTGTAATCCGCTACCGGGGGCAGCTGTTCGAGAAGCTGGCTGAGGATGATCTTCGCATCCCCCACCAACGGGATATGCGTCGTGACATTCTTTCCGATTTCGGCGGGATCAATATCAATATGTACAATCTTCGTCCGTTTGGACAATAGGCTCGGCGAGACTACTGCACGATCCCCTACCCGAGCGCCGATCAAAATTAACAAATCGCTCTCATGCATGGCGGTATTGGCACTTTTCACGCCATGCGTTCCGATCATCCCCATGTAAAGGGGATGGGCAGAAGGGATGGCACCAATTCCCATCATCGTCGTAACTACTGGGATACGCAGGCTTTCCGCAAGCTTGACAAGCTCCTCCTGTGCGCCGGAGGGGAACACGCCGCCGCCCGCGCAAATCAGCGGACGTTCACTTTTTGCCAGCGCCTCCACGACGCGTTTGATCTGCATCGGATGCCCCTGAATACTGGGTTTATAACTGCGCATCTCGACACTTTCAGGATAGGCATATTTGATTTTCGTCTGCTGCACATCCACCGGCACGTCGATCAGCACAGGACCGGGGCGTCCCGTGGAAGCGAGGTAGAAGGCTTTCTTAAAAACAAGCGGCAGCTCCTGCGCATTCTTGACCAAGTAGCTGTGCTTGACAAACGGCTCCGCTGATCCAGTGATATCTGCCTCCTGAAAGACGTCACGCCCCAAAAGTTCACTGCTAACCTGTCCAGTGAGCACTACCATTGGAATAGAATCCATATATGCGGTGGCAATCGCCGTGATGAGGTTTAACGCCCCGGGACCCGATGTTGCGATACAAACGCCAACCTCGCCCTTAATGCGGGCATAACCACTGGCAGCATGCCCTGCGCACTGCTCATGGCGTACCAGGATATGACGGATAGAGCTGTGTGAGAGCTCATCATAAAATGGACAAATCGCCGCGCCGGGATAACCGAATACGACCTGCACTTTTTCCTCCTCCAGGCATTTGACCATTGCCTGTGCACAGCTGACCCATTTTTCCATATCCGCTCTCACCCTTTCCAAATTTTATAGCACGCCCAAATTTTTAGGGCATTCCGTATTGTATTTATTATATATTTCCCCCCGTAGCCTCGTCAAGTACAACACGCGGATTTTGCAGAAAATGCGCAGATAAACCAGATTTCGTGGTGGATTCTCCCACAGATTCGGTCATGTTTGCATCATGAGGCATCGCTTTGTCCTTTTATTGCTTCACCTTCCTAAAATACACTGTTTTATTATAACACATTGCCATTCCAATTGCAACCTCACGAGTGCCGTTTGTATGGCCGTAAACTTTTCTATTTTGATTCGTCATAAGCCTGATGTCAGCGCCATAATTATTATATGTAAATGGGCATGCGGTTTTCGTTTCATCGGACAAGCATGGATAAAAGGCTATGCGCAACCATATCAAAAATCTTCTGTGAAAAACGAGGAAAAGTATTGAAAAGCGCAGCAATTGGTGCTATACTGTTTGTGTTTAATGAAACGTTTCGTTTATCCCAGCAATCAAATGGAGGTGCTTTATTTGAAGATGACATTTCGCTGGTATGGATCTGACGATCCAGTCAGCCTCAGTAAAATCCGTCAAATTCCCAATATGTCGGGCGTGGTATCCGCTATTTACGATATCCCGGTTGGCGAGGTATGGCCGGTAGAGCGTATCCAGGCGCTGAAACGAGAGGTCACTGCGGCGGGCCTGGAGTTAGAGGTCATTGAAAGTGTCCCGGTACATGAGGACATTAAACTGGGCCGTGGAGATTGCGAAAGGTATATTGAAAATTATAAGCAGAATATCAAAAACCTGGGCCAGTGCGGAATTAAGGTAATCTGCTACAACTTCATGCCGGTATTCGACTGGACCCGTACGCAGCTGGACAAGGAATTGCCGGACGGCTCCAATGCTCTCGTGTACTACAAGGATCAGTTGGAGAAGATGAATCCGCTCAGTGGCGAACTATCTTTGCCCGGCTGGGACGCTTCCTATAAAAAGGAGGATTTGCAAGAACTATTCGAAGCCTACGGAAAACTGACCGAGGAGGACTTGTGGCACAACCTGGAGCATTTCCTGTCTGAAATCATTCCTGTTGCGGAGGCATCAGACGTGAAGATGGCAATCCATCCTGACGATCCGCCGTGGAATATCTTCGGTCTGCCTCGTATCATTACAAATGAGAAAAACCTGGACCGTTTTCTGGCGCTCGTCGACAGCCCCTACAACGGCCTGACGCTCTGCTCCGGATCGCTGGGTTGCACGACCGCCAACGATATCCCCGCTCTGGTACGTAAATACGCCGGTATGGGACGCATCCATTTTGCACATGTACGCAACGTCAAGATTCTCCCAGATGGCGGCTTCGAAGAAAGCGCGCATGATTCCTCCTGCGGCAGCTTGGATATATTCGCGATCCTCAAGGCTTACCATGACGCCGGATTCGACGGCTATATCCGTCCCGACCATGGCCGGATGATCTGGGGCGAAACAGGGCGCGCCGGTTATGGCCTATACGACCGTGCGCTTGGCGCGGTCTACATCAACGGAATTTGGGAAGCGCTGGACAAAATGTCCTGATCGTCTTACGCAGGCGGTTACAGCCGTTTTGAGACGGGAATGCTCCCGTGTATCACGGGTATGAAAGGGTGGTCATCATGCAAATCGGCGCACAGCTTTACACTCTGCGGGAATTCACCAAAACGCCGCAGGATATCGCGGAAACTTTCCGAAAGGTACGGGATCTTGATTTTTCTCTGATCCAGATCTCTGGCATGGGGGAGATTGCCCCACAGCGCTTAAAGGAGATTGTCGATGAAACCGGCCTCTCTGTCTGTGTGACGCACACCTCATACGAACGGATGCTCCATGATCTGGATGCTCTTGCACAAGAACACCTGCTCATCGGCTGTCATTCCATGGGCATCGGTGCGATGCCGCGCAAGACCTGGGACACTTCGCCGTCACGCGACGATTACCTGGTTTTCGCGGACAGTCTCAACCATATCGGGCGAACATTGCAGGAGCGTTACGGCATGACGGTTGCCTACCACAACCATCACTTTGAATTCGAGCGTTTCGGCGACGAAGCTGCAATGGATCTGCTGATTAGGGAAACGGATCCCAGCTGCGTGGAATTTATATTGGACACCTATTGGGTTCAATATGGCGGCGCCTCAGTCGTGGACTACATTAAGAAGCTACGCGGGCGGATGAGTGTCTGCCACCTGAAGGACATGGTCATTGAGCAGTGTAAGCAACGGATGTGCGAGGTTGGAAATGGAAATATGAACTTTCCCGCCATTCTCCACGCGCTGGAAGAAACCGGCGTCCCCTACGCTGTCATCGAACAAGACGATTGCTATGGTAAGAATCCGTTTGACTGCCTGAAAACCAGCCTGTGCAATCTTGAAAAAATATTGTAGGCCATCAATTGGACTTCGCTTTTGTGCGACACGAACAATTTGAAATATGCTGCCGCATCGGTATAATCTATGGAAAGGAAGGATCTGAAGCATGGGTATCTTTACAATTTCCGCTTTCGGAGATGAAATAGACAGCAATCTGGAAAAACAGATGGACGTTCTGGAGAGCGTTGGCGTACGTTACATTGAGGCGCGCGGTGTCAATGATTTCAGTGCGGCCGGCGCCAGCGAAAGCCAGGCGAAGGAGGTCCGGGCACAGATGGACGCGCGTGGCTTCCGTATGTCCGCCGTCGGCTCGCCACTCGGCAAGGTCTGCATCACCGACGATCTTGCTCCCCACTTCGACCTCGTCAAACGCACCTGCGAGAATGCAAAAATCTACGGAACCGACTATGTCCGCATGTTCTCGTTTTACCCACCGGAGGGCCAAAATATCGCTGATTACCGCGATGCTGTGATGGAAAACCTGTCTAAGATGATCGACATCGCCAAGTCATACGGTATCGTCCTTTTACATGAGAACGAGGTTGGCATCTACGGCGACACTGCCGATCGCTGCCTGGACATCATGCAAACCCTGGGCTGTGACAACCTCAAGTTTACCTTTGACCCCGCGAACTTTATCAACAGCGGCGTCGAAACCTTCCCTTATGCTTTCGAGATGCTGCTCCCCTATATTCACTATATGCATATCAAAGACGCTCTGATGGGGCAGTGGCGGGTGGTGCCATCCGGACACGGAGACGGTCACCTGCGAGATATCCTGACCGCGCTGAAGGAACACGATTTCAGCGGATTTCTCTCGATCGAACCGCACTTGGGTACCTTCGAGGGACTGGAGCAATTTGAGTTGCACCTCGACCTCAGCAAGATGCCGCAGGGCGGCCCAGGGCTTTTCCTGGTTGCTCACAACGCGCTGAAGACAATTCTGGATGAGATTAGCGCTCAATATGAGTAAGCTATTTTCTATATAAATAAATTCAATTATGGTGAAAGGATGGATACGACAATGGATATCGTAAGATTTGGCATCATCGGCTTTGGCAACATGGGCTCCGGACATGGACGCTACTTCGCAGCGGACGAGGTTCCCCATGCGAAGTTGACGGCAGTCTGTGACATTAAGCCTGACCGCCTGGAGGCCGCAAAGGAAATCTGTGGCGATAGCATCAAGCTTTTTGAAAATTACGAGGAATTGATGGACAGTGGCTTGGTGGACGCCGTCATTATCGCAACGCCCCATTACCTGCATCCCCCCATCGCTATCAAGGCGTTTGAAAAGGGGCTGCATGTTCTATCTGAAAAGCCCGCTGGCGTGTATACGCGTCAGGTCCGGGAAATGAATGAGGCCGCCAAAAAATCCGGACTCGTGTTTGGCATCATGTATAATCAGCGCACTACTCCGGCTTATCAAAAGGCACGTGAGATGGTACAGGGTGGCGAGCTCGGCGAGCTCAAGCGTTTCAACTGGATTATTACCGACTGGTTCCGTACCCAGGCCTACTACAATTCCGGCGGATGGCGCGCCACTTGGAGCGGCGAAGGCGGCGGCGTATTGATCAATCAGTGCCCGCACAACCTTGATCTTTGGCAGTGGATTTGTGGCATGCCCACCCGCGTTCATGCCTTCTGCCAATTCGGGAAATACCACAACATTGAGGTAGAAGATGACGTCACCTGTTACGCCGAATACGCAAACGGTGCCACCGCCGTCTTCATCACCACTACTGGTGAGGCTCCTGGCACTAACCGTATGGAAATTGATTGTGACAAGGGCAAAATCGTCATAGAAGACGGCAAGTTTAAGCTATGGAAACTGGATAAGAACTCGTCCGACTACCTCAAAAACGATCCAAACGGGTTTGCCTATCCTGAGCGTGAATATCAGGAACTGACCTTTGAGGACGGCGGAGAAGCACATAAGGGGATCACAAAGAACTTTACCAACGCCATTCTAAACGGTACTCCGCTTCTCGCGCCGGGTTACGAGGGTATCAACGGTCTGAACATCTCCAACGCTATGCACCTCTCCTCCTGGACAAACGACTGGGTGGAAATTCCGGTTGCGGAGGACTTGTACTATGAAAAGCTGATGGAGCATGTAGCAACCTCTCAAAAGAAGGAAGCCGTTGTTGAGACTGTATTTGACACCGAGGGTACATACGGCTCCAGATAGGCAAAAGAGAAAACCGGTACCCGGTATGAAAGGAATCTACCCGCTATGTTTACAATCGGGATCATTGGCTGTGGTTCGATCGCACACACACACGTATCGGCCATTCAGCAAATTCCGTCTTTGAAAATCGGTATGGTATGCGACATTGAAGAGCAGAAGGCGGCGGATTTTTCCCGCCGTCTCGACTGCCCATATGTAACGGACTATCACGGTCTCATCGCCGCTGAGGGAATTGACGCCGTCCATATTTGCACGCCGCATTACCTCCACCACAGCATGGCAATCGACGCATTGAACGCTGGCAAACATGTGTTTTGTGAAAAACCGATGGCAATCCACCCATCGGATGCGGAAAATATGATTGCTGCCGCTCGCCGAAACAAGCGTACGCTCGGCATCTGTTTTCAAAACCGCTATAACCGCACATCACAGGAGGCAAAGCGCCTCATTGACAGTGGCAGAATAGGAAAGGTGCTGGGCGGTAAAGGGCTCGTTACTTGGAATCGCGGAAAAGCCTATTACGCCAGCGGCGACTGGCGCGGCAAATGGGCAACTGAAGGCGGCGGTGTCCTTATCAACCAATCGATTCACACGCTCGATTTACTCAACTGGCTGTGTGGAGGAACCCGGGCCATCAAGGGACATACAGACCGTTTCCTTTTAGCAGACACCATTGAAGTGGAAGACGCCGCCATGGCGAACCTGATGCTGAAAAACGGTGGGAATGCCGTCTTTTTTGCAACAAATGACTATGCGGCGGATTCTGCCGTCGAGGTGGAGATCGTCTGTGAAAAAGCTGTGCTGCATCTCGATGACAAGCTTACCGTGCGTTACGCAGATCACACCGACGTCATTGAAAACGACACCCTGATTGTCGACGGCAAGCCTTGCTGGGGTAATGGTCATAAAATTGCTATCGAGGATTTTTACCGCTGTATCGAAGAAGGGCGTCCCTTTCCCATTTGCGGCGAAGAAGGCATCCAGGCAATCCGGCTCATCCGTGGTCTGTACGACAGTGAAAAAAGCGGCACCTATCAGAACACCTGAAAGGCATCTTCTCCGTCTATTAAATGAATGCGAAGGACATTTCAATTATCTTTTTACGCTGAAGGCAGTCTAAAGGCAGACTGCCTTCCATTTATATGCGTTTCCACAATCATTGAGTTGATATCCTATCCACTTGTTTTTCCGTTATTAATCTTGTATAATATGAATGTTACTTGATTGATATAAACCCATGTACGCCAGGAAGGGGTATTGATACATGGCCGAATATGATAGGAACACGGAAAACGTAGAATTCGATCCTACGGATATTCCGTCGCAGCTTGAAAATCCTCAGGACAACTGTCAATATAACGAATTTTGCAATTGTCATTCCTCAAGCGATTTATCCCCCGACTATAAGAAATTCCGTCAGCTCGTTTTCCTTAGAAAGCTCAGCGCTGCTTCCGCTGCTGCGGTGATGGCCGTCCTGCTTCTATCCAATATTTTGTTTTACCCTGTCACAGCTTTTGCTGAATGGATCGGTCTACCTGTTCATATCGATGCTGTTTCCATGTCGGCATCAGGTTCCAAAGAAGTATTCTTGCTCATTGACTGCGTCATCTCCATTTTATCCTTTGCCGTATCTATTTTTCTGTATGTTCTTGTGTCAAAAATTCCGATGCAAAGAGCTTTTCCTCTCCATTCACAGCGAAAGAATCACACAGTGGCTTTCATCTTAGCGCCCTTTATCCTTTGCGGCGTATGGGTCTGTGGCAGTATTTTGACTACTGTAGCCATTACCTTTCTCTCTCAGTTTGACGTGATTCTACTGACTCCTGTAACCACCTTACCCGATACTACTGTCGGGCATATTCTGTTCGCAGTGCGGATGGTTCTTATCCCTGCGGTATGCGAGGAGCTTCTGTTCCGGGGCGTGATTTTACAGTCCCTGCGCGCATATGGGGATAAGTTTGCGCTTATTTTTTCCTCTTTTCTATTTGCTGTCTTACATGGCAATCTGGCACAGGCCCCGTCTGCCTTTATATTTGGCTTGCTCACCGGCATGTTTGTCATTTGGAGTGGAAATATTCTGTGCGGCGTTCTCTGCCATCTGCTAAGTAACAGTGCCGCGCTTATGCTGACATATCTGGCAGCGTCCCCTATTGACTTTCCATCTCTTTCTCCTAGCTCCACTTTTTCGATTGTCCTGATCATGGTTTCTTTCATTACTTCACTGATTTGGCTTCATTTTTCCTCCTCCTTCCGTTTGAGCAAAAACCGTTCTTGCCTTAAAAAAGGAGAACGCCGGTGGGCCGCCTACTTCAACCCTATGATGCTTCTCTTCTATGTTTTCTTTCTATTTTTCTTTTCTTCTGCGGTTCATTTCGCTTTTTAACGTTCGGAAAGGAGCGCCATATTTTGGATCAACATCAAGCGGACGTTTTATATATGCAACGTGCACTGGATCTGGCCGAACAAGCCGCTTCACAAGGGGAAATCCCCGTCGGAGCAGTCGTTGTCTACCACAATCAAATTGTAGGGCAAGGATTCAATCTACGCGAAACGCGTCGGGATCCACTGGCTCATGCTGAAATGGACGCCATCTCACAGGCCAGCCGGACGCTTGGCCGCTGGCGTTTGAATGGTTGTACGCTTTATGTCACCATGGAGCCATGCCCTATGTGTACCGGAGCTATCCTCAACGCGCGAATTGATCGGGTTGTGTTCGGCACAGAGGACGCGAAGGCCGGATGTTTCGGATCCGTAGTGCACCTTCCCATGCAAGGCTTTAATCACCGTCCGTTGGTTACCCGGGGCGTCCTTTCCGACGAATGCGCCCTTCTGCTATCCGACTTTTTCCAGCATATTCGGGACAGAAAATAGTGAAAATAAGCAGCTTGTTTCCGGTCTTTCCCATTGTTTTTGCCTTTTTCCCTATGTTTGTTAAAATAATATCATACTTTATTGAGACCTAATTCATTCCTTTTTAACACATCAAATCCTTCGCTGTTGTATAATAAAAATGCGGAAAGAGATTTCCGTACTGACAAATGTGGCCAATAACATTTGTTGGGTGTCTATCCCCCCTCCTTTATAATTAACTCCATAATTTATCATGTGATCTGATCTGTTTTGCTCGAGGTAAGCCCGTTGCTTACCTTATTTTTTTGTCCTTTTTTATGTGTGAAGCTCTAAAGCAGTCTATCTATCCAGCGACATTCATATTGTATAATGCAACGGTTTGTGCTACAATGAATGTGGCTTTTATGATTGAGAGAGCGGAGGCGTTTTATCGTTTCCGGATGCCAAAATCCATTCAGACGCTTCCCGTACAAGGCGTCCACGGCAGCTGTGCTGCAATCTTCACAACTTTCTGATATCTGTACGGAGAAATGGCGGTTATTCGATGTCTAAGAAAAAGATAGCTGTAATATTCGGAGGCGTTTCGACGGAGTATGAGGTTTCCCTGATGTCCGCTGCCTCTATCATTGACAATATTCCCCGTGACAAATATGATGTGATATGTATCGGCATTACCCGCAAGGGACGTTGGCTGTTTTACCCCGGCGATACCCAAGGAATTCTGGACGGCAGCTGGAAAACGCATCCGGACTGTTGTACGGCGATTCTCAGCCCGGACCGTTCCCATCACGGTATCCTGAAAATCCTCAATGACGGCGAAACACAGATCCAAAAAGTCGACTGCATCTTTTCCGCCCTGCATGGCCGGAATGGTGAAGATGGCACGATGCAGGGGCTTTTTGCGCTATCCGGCATCCCCTATGTCGGCTGTGACACACTTTCTTCCGCCTGCGCGATGGATAAGGAAGTGACACATATCCTGCTGGACAATGCGGGAATTCCCACCGCACCATGGATGTCCGCAACTATCGAATGCCTTGCCGATCTGGACGCTCTTGCAGAGCGTGTACGAGCGCGCCTGTCCTATCCGGTATTTGTAAAACCAGCGAATACCGGCTCCTCTGTCGGCGTTTCCCGCGCATACGACGACGTAAGTTTTGCCGACGCCGTCAAGCACGCATTTACGCATGACCATAAAATTGTCATTGAAGCACAGATAAATGGAAAGGAGCTGGAGTGCGCCGTACTGGGGAATCATGATCCCGATGTCTCTGTAGTGGGAGAAATTATCCCTTGCAACGAATTTTACGACTATCAAGCGAAATACCACGGCGACTCCCAGCTCTTCATCCCTGCCCGTATTGAGGAGGAAGCTTCCAATCGTATCCGTGAGACAGCGGCACAGGCGTTCCGCGTCCTTGGGTGCAGCGGACTGACTCGTATGGACTTTTTCCTGCGTGAAAATGGCGATATCATCCTCAACGAACCGAACACATTGCCCGGCTTCACCTCTATCAGCATGTACCCCAAACTGTGGGATGCCTGCGGCCTACCCTACCCGCAGCTGCTGGATCGGCTGATCACACTAGGGCTGGAAAGGGCTGAGGATTTACATGGATAACCGTCCGATCGGTGTTTTCGATTCCGGCTCTGGCGGTTTGAGCGCCGTCAAAGAGCTGCGACAGATTCTGCCTGGAGAAAGTATCGTCTATTTCGGCGATACCGGACGCGTCCCCTACGGTTCGCGCTCGCGGGAAACCATCCTCAAATACGCGCAACAGGATATCGCTTTTTTGAGCCGGTTTGACGTCAAAATGATTATCGCTGCCTGCGGTACCGTCAGTGCTGTTTTTACTCAAGATTATATTAAACGGATAACAGTTCCTTTTACAGGCGTAGTAGTTCCCGCCTCTATCGCCGCCTGCAAAGCAACCCGTTCTGGGCGTATCGGTGTTATCGGGACGAGTTCTACCATCCGTTATGGCGCCTATGACAGCGTGATTCACGCTTTGCATCCGGATTACAGTGTCATCAGCAATGCCTGCCCGTTATTTGTTCCTTTGGTTGAAAATGGTTACATTGATCCAGATAATCCGGTCACACTCCTGGTTGCGCAGGACTACCTGCGTCCTTTCTTACACGGCGCGGTGGATACGCTGATTCTCGGCTGTACGCATTACCCTCTGCTGGCTGCTACCATCCGTAAAGTGCTGGGGGACACTGTTACATTGATTGACTCCGGCGCTGAAACGGCCCGCTATGCGCGCAGCCTGCTTACAGAGAAAGGATTGTTGTCTGACGAAGGCCATCGGGCAGAAAACCGTTTTTATGTCAGCGACTGCGCCGATCTGTTTGTAGAGAACGCCTGTATGTTTTTGGGGCAACCGTTTTCAGATCCAGTGGAAAAAATTGATATTGATTCCATTAGCGTTTGAGCGCTGACGGAAATTCAAACATAGGTTTCATTTGAAACAGAAAGGCATGATTTCCTTTATGGAGAAAAATTCTAAAAAGAAGGACGTTATTGTTGAAATTAAAGGGTATTTCCGCGATGACAACAGTGTCGACTCCGCGGAAGTCAGCGCAAAAGGCGTATTCATGCAGACTCCTAATGTCTTTACATTATTATACGATGAATGTAGCATGCAGGACAATCGTGTAACCAAAACTATGGTGCAAGTATGGGGGGAGGAAAAGGTTGTCATTTCTCGTATGGGAAACGCGCCTTCCCAATTGATCATGGAAAAAGGGAAACGCCATTTATGTCAGTACGGGACAGAGTACGGCTCCTGCCTGATGGGGGTCAGTACGCAGGCCATTCAATCGGATCTCACCGACAACGGCGGACGTTTGTATTTTAAATACATGTTGGATGCTAATGCAAGTAAGATCAGTGAAAACGAGGTTACGATTCAAATTCGGGAGTGTCCAAACGAATGAACGGAAACCGACGGCCTTTCCAGGCGGCAGCTCAACAAGCACGCCGCCTTCTTTTGTCCCGTTTAGGTGAATTGACGGCGGATGGCGTCTTTCCTTTTACGGCTTTGCCCGATTTTTCCCTACGTCCCCGATCGAATGCGCTCAATGGCGACATCAGTGTCAATCTTGCGTTTGTTTGCAGTTGTGTTTTCGGTATGGCGCCGCAGCGAATTGCGGATTTAATTGTAAGCGGGCTGTGTTTGGATGGAACCTTTTTCTCGCGTGCCGCCGCGGAAAGCGGCTACCTGAATCTATCGTTTTCCCAGGAGTGGTATAACGATACTCTTTTGTCCGTTCTCACGGAAAAGGAACGGTATGGGAATGCGGACACGTCAACAGAAAGGATATGGATGGAATATGCGCCGTCCGCCTGCCCAGATGCCCTGAAACTGATACGCGGCGGCCTGTGGATGGACTGCCTTGCGTCGCTGCTGGAATGGAGCGGCAAGCAGGTCACCTCGTCGCTCCTGCCCGGCCAGAATGACGGGCACCTGCTGCGAACTACTTTAGCATCATATGGAGTGGAATACCACGAAATCTTGCCTTCAGATTGTGTCTGCGACGCTGCGCATTACCATTCGCTTCTTACACAAAGGGGCTTCTCACAAGCTATCAGTGTACGAAGCACACAACGAAATGCACAATGGATCGATGTTACCGAAGACCTGGACAGGCTGTCCTTAACCAGAAATCGCCTGCGCATTTTTCCTGCCCTGCCGCTGGACGAAAATCCTGGCGCAATATTTGCAGAGGATATTCGCATTGCCGCTCTACTCGAGGATGCTCATACAACCTGTCCTCTTCCGGCTTTAAAGGACAACCCGGGACATGAAATTCGCTACGCTCATGCGCGGATCCGTAGCATCCTGTCTGCGTTAGCACAGGAGAGGCTGGTTCCTCCGGTCGTAGATGCCGGCCAGTTGTCTCTCCTTTCCCACCCTCAAGAGCGTTCCTTGATTGAGCTGTTGGCATTCTTCCCCGAAACAGTTGTTTCCGCCGCATCCGCCTGCGAACCGGGGCGTATCGCTCGCTTTGCATTAGAAATGTCAACACAAACGCAGCGCTGCTACACCGCTTGCCCTGTCCGGGGAGTTCCTGCGGATTTAGCTGGAGCACGCGTCGCATTGTATACAGCATCCGGACGCGTGCTCGGAAATTCCATGCGAATCCTACGGATCGGACGGATGCCCTCCTATGATATCTAACGTTAAATGTTCCAGTTTTCTTTTTGTTTATATATGTAAAAATATTCACTACAACCTTGACATTTTTGTTTGTATATGATAAATTCTAATTAATAAATCAGCATTCCCTTGTATTTCTGTATAGAGGGAGGATTTGATTATGGGGCGGGCAAATCATGATGATACTTCCAAAAAGGCCCATCGCCGCTTTATCCTTGCTATGATTCTGATCGTTTGCATGACGCTGCTGCTATGCCTCCTGTTTTCTGCGCTGACTTTGCCCAAAGATGGTCTAACCATAGAAGTCGTTGAGATTCATGAAACAGTTCATGGTTTGTCTGTAACACTCGCGTTACATAACAATAGCTTCCGTCCGCTGCAGCTTCGTTGCAGCGGGAGGCTATTTGAAGTTTCTGGTGGCCATGTTCTTACCCAGCCCTGTTACCGTGAAACCATTTCCCCTTGGGGACGGGTGAAAAGTACTTTCCTGATTCCAGGTGGTAAAAACGGTGACCGCCTCTCCCAAATCAAAGCCTCCTATTCGCTGAAAAACCAATTGACGCAGCAGGAATCCATATACACCTCAACATTGGCGTCTATTAAGCTCTTGACGGCATAAACTTCAAACAAAACAGGTGAACGGCAAAATGCTGTCCACCTGTTTTTCAAATACTGAAATGAATAAATAGGATTATTCAATTTCTTCCCATTTCAGCCTGCAAATCAAAGTTCCCTCTGACGGAAGGTGACTCGAAGTAATATATTGCGCGCCATCCGTATCAGTAATAATTTCAGGTGCTCCTACGGCAATCATCCCGACGTATTTTTCTTGCGCAGCACTGTCCGTAAGGCCAAAGTCAGCCGGATCCTCACTACGGTAGACGTGCGTCCGCCGCTGGGTATAATTCTCCGTTCGGAAAAGATAGTAGTAGCCCTCACGATACACTACCGTCGGGCATTCATGCGTCCAGACTGGCTTATTGAGATTAGACGGATCGGTCACCGAGCGATCCCGGTGGACAAGCCGCCAGTCCGACCAATGACGCAGATCGACCGAAGTCCGTAGATAATCGCCCGCCAACGGCGCGCCGCTTTCATCAAGCACCGCACCGGCGTAGTACAGGTGCCAGACGTCACCTACCTTGAGCAGTGATGGGTCCCGCGCCTCGCCTGGACCGATAAAAAGCCTCGACTGTCCATCCCTGTTAAGACGGCGCGTCCAATGCAGGCCGTCGGCGGATTCCATGCTGCAAATCTGTCCCCGGCTCATCGCCGACTGCATATGGATACTCGGGTAGGCCTTACCGGTACATGCTCCCACGACGTCCCACTGGGTAGAATGACCTCCATAGAACATGATGTACTTTTCCCCATCATGCATGATAAACGGCGACTGAATCCAGTCCTGATCCCCCCAGCGTGACAGGTTCTCGCCGTATGATGTGTTGCAGCGGATCATTTCGCCTGTCTGCTCCCAGTCTCGATCCGTTAAGGAAGCAGCCTTCCAATGGTACAAAATCCGTCCAACTTTTGTTCCGCGGATGCATCCCCACAGGTGCCACAGCCCGTCTCCCGCGCGAAAAATATGGTGGTCGACGCATTCCTGTACCCATCCCTTGCTGTCGTCGCGGTTTCCACCAATTTTCCCTAAATCCGGGTTCCCGCCCGTCAGCCAGAAGTCCCCGTCCAGCACGGGGCGCAATTTACGTTTTGTCTCCATAATGAATCCCCTCCTTGTATTATAAAGTAGTAGTTATTAGAGCCCCTCTCCAAGGGCTATG
>CAMMMX010000025.1 GCA_946498095.1 uncultured Clostridia bacterium | reverse complement strand
GGGCATGCCCTTCTAGGGCTTCCTCAAGCCCCCGGCTTTGCCGGGCGTCATGACTTATATGCGAAAGGGCGGGCATTTTTCTATAGATAGACAAAAAAGGCCAGAGGTTTCCATAGAGGAAACCTCTGGCCAGATATGACCATCAGGGGGTAGAATAGTTCTCGCCAAGCACACGGTCATACGTCAGGACATCCCAGAAGCTACTGCGAGCCCCGTCAACTGACATAGAATAGATCGGGCACTCGTTCATATAAGCTAGGGCAGAGGAGACAAACGATGGCTGCGACTGGCCGGACAATTGCATCATGATATGAGGTAAATAGAACAGGGAGTACTGTTTCCCGTCGTAAGCGCTAAAGTCGACGTCATAGTTAGCCCAAATGAAATACTTCTGGACATACAGGACGCTGGAGTTCTGATCGTTGATGCCAACGTCATCGTACAAGGTGGATTCCGTACTGAAGGCAGGCATGTGATCGCCCACAAAGAGCAGGATGGTCGGTTCATCCAGTTCCCGCAGAGCGTCTGTAAAGGCACCTAGTTGCTCGTCCGTATGTTGGATCCCCTGTAGGTAATAAGAGAACTCCGAAAGGGAGGAATTTTCGTCCATATATGGCTGATGGTTTTGCATGGTGGTACAGAAGATGTAATCAGGGCTTTCGCTTTCCTCAATCTGCTCCAGCACCTGTGCGTAAACAGTGCTATCATCCGGGTAAAGGCGATATGGTGTCAAATCTACCGTCATATTGTCTTCAAACAGCAGACTGTCAAAACCGTAAGAGGCATATTTGTCCTCGCGACCGTAAAAGTCGCGTTTAAAGGGGTGGATATAGGACGTAGCATAGCCAAGCGACCGGAACATGCTGGCAAACGTAGGCTGGAGGGAACGTTCAGCAAGCAGGCTGTGAGGGATGGATGCATTATTCAGTGATTTGACAGGCAGGCCAAACAGCAGCTCAAATTCTGAGCGGACGGTCCCGCCGCCGAAAGTCGGGACAATAGCGGTACCGCTCATACCTTCCTCAGAAAGTCGGTCAAAGTTACGATAAACTTCCTCGTCGACATCAAGCTGTCGGAATTTTCTGAAGTCGGTATAAGACTCGGACATGATGATAATCACATTAGGTTTCTCGTCGGTACTCTCGTCGGTACCTGGCGACAGCAGGGAAGAGACTTCTTTTTTAGAGTATCCGTCCGGTTCATGGACGATTTTTTCAACTTGTTCCGTCATAGTCTGCGCCAAATAAGCGAAGAGGGAGTTATCGTTAAACTTGACGTTGTCGCAAAACACGTCGACCGACTCTTCGCGGTTGATGTCGAAAAAATCATAGATGGAATTGGAAATGGGGGGCACCAGGATACATGTGATACACAGCGCCATGGAAAGGATCCCCGCAATCATTGACCGACGGAAACGCGTGTAAAGTCGCGCGTTCATACATGCGGTCAACGCCACATAAGCGATAATCAGCAGGGCATTGAGAATCAGCGGAAATGTAATAGTGATTTTGGCAAACTGTGTCAATTCCCCGACGTTTCCTGCCATTTTCAAATCGGCAAGAACGAAATGGGAGCCGCTGATACGGAATTTAAAGAAGTCCAGCATGGACACCAGATACAAAAGAAAACCGTTAATCGCCATTGCAATCCATGCACGGCGCAAGATAAGCAGCAGGGAAAAATAAAGCAATCCCTCCAAAATGAGGTCAAAAAGAAAGATGTTCGGTTTTACAAACATCAGATCGACCAGAGAGGAAAGCGTCTGGGTATGGTTAAATTCTGCAATCAGGACAATGAAAACCGGGAAAATATATAATAAAACATGACGGAAGCGCTCCGCTTTTACTGTATGGCTGGTACGAAATTCATTGAACAGGTGCAGATGCGTACGAATCCAATGCATAAAAGAACCTCCGGGAAAAATTAAGGCGGGCCGAAATCAGTGACCGACCCTTGTTTGTGCATACTGCAGTACTCAGTATAGCATTTTTTGTGTATAAAATCAATAAACTTACAGCAAATAGGCAGAATGCACAATCAAAAGCCGCCGTCCGACATCACGTACAAGCGATCGAACAGCGGCTTTCACAAAGGTTTTTCCTCTTATTTACAAATATCCTCATTCTGCATAATCCGGATATGGTTTTGCCGCAGGATTTCGATGGCTTTTTCGTTATCCTGAACACGCAGGATGACAAATGCCGTACCGTCCTCAGGCGTAATGAAGGCATACATGTATTCGACACTGATACCATTGTCGTATAGAGGCTTCAACGCATCGCCCAGCCCGCCGGGACGGTCTTCTACACCGACGGCAATGACGTTCGTCAGGGAGACGGTGTAGCCCGCCGATTTCAGCGCTAAAACCGCTTTGTCCGGTTGATTGACAATCAGTCGAAGGATCCCGAAATCGTTGGTATCGGCGATCGACAGGGCGCGAATATCGATCCGGTTGTCTTTCAGGACACTGGTTATTTCAGCCAAGCGTCCCGCCTTGTTTTCTACGAATACGGATATTTGGTCGATAATCATACGGATGACCTGCCTTTCCGGGCGGAGGCCCCCGCCCTGTGATTTCATGACTCTATTTTACCGTCACCAGACGGTTTCGTCAAGCGTCAGCAGGACGTACGGCGTCCCAGGTCAAAGGCCTTCCGGTTCATCTCGACGAACTTAGGTGGTACACACTGGTCGATGGCTTTGAGCCAGACTTCCTCGTCGAATTCCATCAGGTTGGAAAGCACGCCGATTAAAACGACGTTGGTCGCTTTAGAGGAGCCTGCTTCCTGTGCAAGGGAGAGCGCGTCGGTGGCGACCATGTCGATGCCAAGGTCGCGGATTTGTGTCAGGATGTCAGCAGGATAGAAAGCCGCGCCGGTGATAACCGGCATCGGCGCGATCTGTTGGCTGTTGACAATGAGCTTGCCGCCCTTCCTCAAGTAGGGCAGCCAACGCGCAGCCTCCAACTCCTCAAACGCCAGGATGATGTCCGCCTCACCAAGCTCGATGACAGGGGAGCAGACATCGTCGCCATACCCCACATATGTGACGACGGAACCTCCGCGTTGGGACATGCCGTGCACTTCGGAGACCTTCACATCATAGCCTTCTTCCAAAAGTACGTTGCCGAGTAATCGGCTGGCCAACAGCGTGCCTTGTCCGCCCACACCGACAATCATAATATTGAACGTTTTCATTTATTTTTCCTCCCCCTGCGAGCAGATAGCGTCGAAACGGCACATGTCCTGACAAAGCCCGCAGCCAACGCAGAGCGTTGGATCCACCGCGGCCTTTCCATTCTGAATGCTGATGCCGGGGCAGCCGATTTTCAAGCAGGCCTTGCAGCCCCTGCATTTGTCTGTATCGATGGTAAATGGCTTTTTGTGCTTGACGTATTTCAGCAGTGCACAGGGACGGCGCGCAATAATGACGGAAGGCTCGTCGACGGCGATCTCCTCCTTAACAGCCTCCTCCACCTGTTTCATATTGTACGGATCGACAACGCGGACCCGGTGGATTCCGACAGCGTCGCATAGCTTTTCCAGGCTGATTGCGGCGGTTGGGTCCCCTTTGATGGTGTAACCGGTTGTGGGGTTCTGCTGGTGGCCGGTCATGCCGGTAATGCTGTTGTCCAGGATAATGACGGTGGAAATCCCCTGATTGTAAGCGATATTGATAAGTCCCGTGACGCCCGAATGGATAAAGGTACTGTCGCCAATGACAGCCACGGAATTTTTCGCGGATGCGTTGCCGCGCGCTTTATTGAATCCATGCAAGCCGGAAATAGAGGCCCCCATACAGACGGTCGTGTCAATTGCGCTCAGCGGCGCGGACGCCCCCAGCGTATAGCAACCGATATCTCCGCTGACCATCAGCTTGAGCTTGCTCAGTACGGAGAATACGCCGCGGTGCGGGCAACCGGCACACATTACCGGCGGGCGGTTGGGGATGCTGCCAGGGAAGGAAACAGTGTCAGCCGGCGTCAAGCCGAGCTTTTCCGCTACAAGGCGCTGGGAGAACTCGCCGATGACTGGGAAAAGCGCTTTGCCAATTACCTCCACACCGATCTTGCGGCAGTGCGTCTCAATGATGTCATCCAGCTCCTCGATAACATATAGCTTTTTCACCTTTGACGCGAAATCGCGGATCAGCTTTTCCGGCAGGGGATTGAGCAGTCCCAGCTTCAGGTAACTGGCGTTTTCCCCCATGACCTCCCGGGCATATTGATAGCAGGAGCCGGAGGCGATGATACCGATCTCGGTATTGCCCATCTCAACGCGGTTGAGCGCGGTAGTTTCAGCAAACTCCTTCAGCGCCTGGGTACGCTGTTCCACCACGACATGCCTACCACGCGCCATTGCAGGCATCATGACGTATTTTGACACGTCTTTTTTATAGTCCTTCAGCGGGACAACAGCGCGTTCCTGTAGCGGCACAACGCTTTGGGAATGGGAGATGCGGGTACACAGCCGGAGGATGACCGGCGTGTCGAATTGTTCGGACAGCTCGTAAGAGAACTTGGTAAAGTCCCTGCACTCGGCAGAGTCCGCCGGTTCGATCATCGGTACCTTGGCGGCGATGGCGTAGTGACGGGAATCCTGTTCATTCTGAGACGAGTGCATGCCGGGGTCATCGGCGACGCCGATGACCATACCAGCGTTGACACCGGTATAGGACGCGGTAAACAGCGGGTCCGCCGCGACGTTCAGGCCGACGTGCTTCATGGCGCAGAAAGAGCGTGCGCCGCCGATGCTAGCACCGATTGCCGTCTCACAGGCAACCTTTTCATTGGGCGCCCATTCACAATATATCTCATCATACTTGCTGGCATATTCAGTAATTTCGGTACTAGGAGTGCCGGGGTAGCTGGACACAACTGTGCATCCGACTTCGTACAGGCCGCGTGCCACGGCTTCGTTCCCCAGCATCAGTTTCTTTTGCTTCACGTTATTTTGCCTCCTTTGAATTTCTCAAATCCACTACGCGTTTGGCTTTCCCCTGGAAACGCTCGAGGAATTTCGGTTCCACAAGGGAGACCTTCGATTCGATACCGAGTACGGTCTTCAGCCGGTGGTGAACGTCGTTTTGCAGCGCTTTCAATTCCGGATAATGTTCCAACAGATCGGCGTCCGTCAGCTCGACCTTGACCTCCAGTGCGTCCATGTACCCTTCCCGGGTGACAATCAACTGGTAATGCGGCCCGATATGTGGGATCCCCATCAGGACGCTTTCAATCTGCGTCGGGAAAACGTTGACGCCGCGGATTTTGAGCATATCATCGCTGCGCCCTTTGACCTTGTCCATGCGGACATGTGTGCGTCCGCAGGCACAGGGCTCGTAGTTGAGCCGCGTGATGTCCTTGGTACGGTAGCGCAGCATGGGAAAACCTTCCTTGGTCAGCGTCGTGATGACCAGCTCTCCTGTTTCGCCCGCCTCCAGGCGCTCGCCGGTTTTAGAGTCGATGATTTCGGGCAGAAAGTGATCTTCCGCGAAATGAAGCCCGCAGCGCAGACGGCATTCCCCCGATACACCGGGACCAATCAGTTCACTCATACCGTAATTGTCGGTAGCGAAGAAACCAAGCGCGGCCTCCACTTCTTCGCGCATCTCTTCCGTATGCCCTTCGGAACCCAGCAAACCCAGCTGTAAGTGGATGTCCACGCCCATCTCACGGGCAACCTCGCCGATATACAGCGCGTAGGAGGGAGTACTGACAAGCGTAGTTGTCCCGAAGTCCTTCATAATCATGACTTGTTTTTCGGTGTTGCCGCTGGAAATCGGGATGACAGTCGCCCCGATTTTTTCCAGCCCGTAGTGCAGGCCAAGCGCACCGGTGAAGAGACCGTAACCAAAGGAAATCTGGACGATATCCTCGTCAGTGGCCCCAGCCGCGACGCAAAGGCGCGCAACGACGTCCGACCAGGTATCGAGATCCTTTCGGGTATATCCCACGACGGTGGGTTTTCCGGTCGTCCCGCTGGAAGCGTGGATACGGACGATTTTCTTCATCGGCTGGGCGAACAAGCCGAAAGGGTAGGTGTCGCGGATGTCCTCCTTGGTCGTAAAGGGTATGTACTGAATATCGGACAGCTGCCGAATTTTTTCAGGCTTCACACCCGCACCGTCCAGCTTTTGACGGTAATACGGCACATTTTCGTAGCAATAGCTGACGACCCATTTCAGCCTCTCCAGCTGGAGAGCATCGATGTCTTTTCGTGAAAGGGTTTCAATGTCCTTTTGATAAAAATTGTTGCGGTTCAATATGGCACTTCCTTTAACGCCCGGACGAGGCCGGGCTTGATTGACCAGTATGATTGGGGCGGGCTTTTGCGTGCTCCATCCGTAAAAGGCTTTCGCCACTCCTCCCGAACAGGGAGGATTAGAGTTGGGGCATTTCTGCTTGCTCTTCTTGTTGGAACACCTCGAAAAACTCAGGTGCGGACTGCGTTCCCTTTCGGGAGGTCGCAAGGGTGCCAACGACGCTGCAAGCAAAGGAAACAACAACTGCTATGATGCCAAAAACCGGGGCTAACCCGGCGTTGAAGCCGGAGACGACCGTCAATAGCAGGGAAACGGCCAATCCGCCGATCATTCCGCTCCAGGCCCCGGCGCGGTTCATCCGCTTCCAGTACAAGCCCAGCAAGTAAGGAGCAATGAAGGAGCCCGCGATGCTGCCCCAGGAAAAGGACATCAGCATCAGGATCGGCGTCTTCAGCATCGCAATCAGGTAGGAACAAGCGATAAACAGGACGCACAGCACACGGGTGAGGGTTAACGTCCGGCCCTTGTCCATGTTCGGCCGTAGAGCCCCCGCAACGAGGTCCATCGAGACGGACGAGCAGGACGTGAGCGTAATGCCGGATAGCGTAGACACAGATGCGGACAATACAAGTACCAGTATAACACCAAGCAGGAAGGTTGGCAAGTTTGTCAGAATTTGCGGGATGATGAGATCATAATTTTTCACGCCGTTCAGCATTGGCACGTCGCTGAAGAAGAGACGGGAGAGCGCGCCGGCGAGGTAGGCGCCGCAGGAGATGATCAAAGCGAACAACGTCGAAATAACGGTACCACGCTTTACAGCGGGTTTGTCGGCGATACCGTAAAATTTGTGGATCATCTGCGGCATCCCCCAGGAGCCGAAGCTGGTCAGTAGGATAAGTCCCCCAAGGCCGATCATGAGCTCCGTGTTTGGCGCGGCGATGTCCGCAAGTTCCATCTTCTCGATCAGCGTGGACAGCCCGTTGGTGGCACCACCGACCTGCGGCGTCGCGAACACACAGATAATCATGGCGATGATGCCGACGATCATCACAATCCCTTGAATGAAGTCGGCAGTGAGGGAGGCGAGGTAACCTCCTAGCACCAGGTAAACCGCCGCGATGACGGCGATAGCGAGCATCGCGATGTTATAGTCGATTTTCAGCACCTCGGTGCAGAGATAGCTCAGCCCAGAGTAGACCGATGCGGAGTAAGGCACCATGAAAATAAAGATAACGACAGCAGCATAGAGCTTCATAGGCTTGCTGTGGTAACGCTGCTCGAACAGCTGCGGCATCGTTTTGATTTTCAGGCGACGGGTCACTTCGCGCGTCCGGTTGGCCAGTACCTTCCAGGCCAGATAGGAGCCGATCAGCGCGTTCCCCACGCCGATAAGGACTGCCCACAGGCCGTATTCCCAGCCGGAACGCCCTGCGTAACCGATGAAGAGCACGGCAGAAAAATAAGTGGTCCCGTAAGCGAATGCGCTCATCCATGCGCCGGCTTTCCGTCCGCCGACGACGAAGCTGGTCAGGCCGCTTACCTTGCGGGAGGTGATAATGCCTACAACAGCCATAATGGCGATGTAGCAGAGCAGGATGATCCAAACTGTCATGTACGGTTCGTTTCCTTTCTGTCCAGCCGGCAGTACCGGCAATTTAGCCTATTAGCGCTTTTTGCTGCTAAAGCATTATGCTAATTGTACACCTCGTTTTCAAAAAAGTCAATCCTTTTTCCGTACATTTCGCCATTTTTTGACCGGCAGGGCATGTTTGCTGTCATGGCGTCTACATGCGCTTGCTCTTGACAATGTTGGCCAGCTTTGCTACTGTTTAGATGATTATCCACGTCAAATGATGCAAAAGAACTGGTACGTCGGAGGAAAGGAGAAAGTCATGGGAACAGGAATCATCGTATGTGGATGAAACGGCGCTGGAAAAGCACCTGCTGAGAAATGACATTTTTATTTTATAAACAATGAAGACCTGTTTTTCCTAACACCGACTCCAATTATCTCTATGCCTCTCCCCGTACTCGTACAGAAGTCCTACAGAAGTCGTACAGATCCTTTTTCGCGAAATAAAAGCACATGATCATTTTGTTTTTGCTTCTGTGAAAGGGGACTGGAGAAGCGATTTATCCCTTCTTTCCATATGCGGTATTGATTGATGTTCCTCAGGATATTCGTATACAACGTGTGAAAAGGCGTTCTTTACAGAAATGTGGCAGTAGAATGCTGGTAGGTGGAGATTTATATGAGCAAGAAGAGTCCTTTTTTGATTTTGTTAGATCCAGGGTAGAAAACACAGCTGAAGAATGGATGGAACGAAGCCCATTGAAGAAAATGTTAATCTTATCATGAAGCGAATATCATTTCCAGTGTTCTAAAGCGATTGGGAGATCCCCCTGCAAATAACAGTTCCTTTTCATTGGCGTAGACGAAAGTGCGGAATTGTTTCGGAAAGGCATCCCTTCCTTGTATTTACTGCGGGTAACCGGAGATTTCTGTCTAGGAAAAAATTGCACAAAAAGTGCGAGTTGGGGAGGTCTGTCAGCGACAATAAGAGTGAAACTGTTTCAATAGAATACGAGGTACCTTGTATGGACAAGCATGAATTAATCGGATATGCAGACAGTCTGATGCGGACGGCCGTCAAGCTGTGCCACAGCGTCGACGACGCGCAGGATCTCGTTCAGGACACGATGCTCGCCGCTTTGCAGGCATTGCAGCGAGGGATGAAAATCGACGACGCGTCAGCTTGGCTGAATCGGACGCTACGCTGCCGGTTTTACGACAAGCTGCGCCAGAAGTACCGTAAGCCGACCGTCAGCTACGATATCCTTCCGCAGGAGATGCCCGACGTCTTCGACCCATCCGAGTGGATTATTCGGGAGGAAGATGCGAGAGAGGTGCGGCAGGCACTGGCCTTTGAGTCACAGCTGTACCGGGAAGTGTTGGTACGTTACTATATGAAGGGGCAGAATGCCGGGAAAATCGCACGGGCGCTTTCTTTGCCAAAGGGCACGGTGACACGACGCCTAGACACGGGACGAAAGCATATCCGGGAGAGGGTGGAGCATATGGAACATTATACGAAGCAAAGTTATGAACCGGATACCCTGTACCTATCCTGCAGCGGCAGCGGAGGTTTGAATGAGGAGCCGTTTTCTCTCGTCGGCGGGGATAAGCTGGCGCAGAATGTACTGATTCTCGCATACGAAAAACCGATGACGGAAGAGGAACTGTCGCGGGCGATGGGTGTCCCAGCGGCCTACCTCGAGCCGGTGGTGGACAAGCTTGTGCAGGGCGAGCTGGTGAAGCGTATGCCCGGCGGCAAGGTGTACACGGACTTTATTCTCTTTACTGAACATGACCGCACTGTCACCGGGCCGATGCAGCAGTCGATCGCAAGGGAGAACTTTGAGGCGCTGTGGCAAAGTGTCGAGGAGGGCCTGCGGAAGCTGAGAGAAGCGGAATATTACCAGTGCCAGAACGAGCACCAGCGCAGCAAGCTGGAAGCTTTCTTTGCTGTCCATGCGTTGCTGTCGGCCGAAGTTGATGCGCGCAACAGCGTCTGTGAGGGCGGACAAATCCCCTTCGCTGACTATCCCGACCGTCCCAACGGTGGGAAATGGTACGCGCTAGGGAACATCTATCCGGCAGGATACGAATGGGGGAGCAACCCATATGGCAGATATAGCATCAGCGGGCGCTACGGCGTGTGTCTGGAGAAATACCACGGGGCGAAATACGTGGAGCTACAGCAGTACGATACCCTGCTGGGAGAGGCGCGGTACGGCATCCCGGCGGATAAGCTTTTGGGGCTGCTGTATGCGGTTTACAGCGGTGAGGACGCTACTGTCAGCGGTGTCGAGCCGGTGTGCTTTGATCAGGTGCCGGATTTGAAGCAAAAGGGGTTCCTGTCCGACAATGGCGTACTGCAAGTGGATCTGCCCGTTTTGACACAGGCGCAGTGGCAGGCACTATTGTCCTGCGCGAGCGACGTGACCGGGAAAGTCGCCCCGGTGATGAAGAACGCTTTGGCGCCGCTGTGGAAGCTGGGCAAGGTGTGCACGCCGGCGCATCTGACCAGCGTCCCGGACTTCCAGCGCTACATGTTCTGCTCCGCCGCTGTGGTCATGATGATTATCAGCGAGGCAAAGGAGCGGGGGCGGTTCCTTCGGGGTGTGGACTATCCTTGCCCGGCGGTAATCTTCCTGGTAGAGCAATAACAGTAAAAGGCCGTCCCTTTAGGGATGGCCTTTCGTCGCTCAGATGACGCCAAGCTACTTGAGAATGCGGATGTTGTCCAACAGGCCGAGGCTGTAGAAATAGCGGCTGGTGAGGCGTTGTTAGGCGGAGCAGAACATGTCGTAATCGGATAGCCACGCCTCCTCAGCACCGGGCATGTCACGGATGTCGGCCGCTCATTCGTCGCGCTGCTCCTGCTGTGTCCGCCATGTGGCATCGGATCGCGTCCAGTTCAGGTAGTCTTCGTCATGGGAGGACAAGGCGGCGTCGAGTACAGTTGTTTAAAATTGGAATGACTTGCCATAATGAATGCCTCCTTTTCAAATCTCATTTGGATTTTTATCCGCGTATCTGTTTGAAAAGGAGTGGGACATCTGATACAATTACAAAATATGTTCCGTTTCAGCGGTATGCGCGCCTTACGGGGCGGGACTATGAGGGACAGGCTCTTTGCAAGGGTAGGCTGTTCCTCATTCTTTATGTAAGTCAGGCTTTAACCGTTGATTCCTCCTCGTACCGCTTCCACGATGCTTACTTTTTCTTGTGTGCAGTAAGCGTCGAGTACTTTCGATTCCAAGTCCAGTTTAGCGGCAATTTTATACGGTTTGGGATTATCAGGGGAGCGACCTGGTTTACCGTTTGCCATGGTTCACCTCTTTAACAACAAAAGGGCTGTCTAAACATCCGATTGCATGCTTACGGCTCTGGACAAGTGAGACAAAGTCCCGCCTTAATCTGCATAAACAGCAGGAAAATCATGCAGAATAAATCAGGTGATACGGGGAGATGAAATCAGCAAACGTCAGGGCGGTATGCACTTGACATTCTGCTGGCGAGGCATTACAATAAGGAAGGTATTTTGCAAGACGGAATCCATACGGTTGCAGAAAAGCAACATCATGTGGGCGGAAGGACATGTGTCAAATATGGTAAAAGATATTCTCAGCGACATCAGCAGCCAGTTTTCCGGCTTTTCCAAAGGGCAGAAACGCATTGCCGACTTTATCCTGCACCACTACGACAAGGCGGCGTACATGACGGCTTCCAAGCTGGGACGGATGGTCTCGGTATCGGAATCGACGGTTGTCCGCTTCGCCAACGAGCTGGGCTACGACGGTTACCCCAGTATGCAGCGCGCTTTGCAGGAGATGATCCGCAACCGCCTGACTACGCTGCAGCGTATCGAGGTGACCAGGGATCTCATTGGGAACGGCGACGTGCTGGACAAGGTCATGAACATGGATATCGAGCGGATTAAGCACACGCTGGAAGAAACCTCGCGGGAGAGCTTTCAGCAGGCGGTGGACGCCATCGTCTCGGCAAAGACGATTTACGTCATCGGCGCGCGGTCGGCATCGGTGTTGGCGCGCTTCATCACCTATTATTTCAACCTGATGTTTGAGAATGTCAAGTTGGTGCACACCACAAGCTCCAGCGAGATGTTCGAGCAGATTATGCGGATGACCGATCAGGACGTGATGATCGGTATCAGCTTTCCGCGTTACTCCAAGCATACGGTCAAGGCGTTCCATTACGCTACCAGCTGTGGTGCGAAGGTCGTCGCGCTGACTGACAGTTATGCGTCGCCGATTGCGCAATCCGCCGACTATGTGCTGATTGCGCGCAGCGATATGGCGTCCTTTGTCGATTCCTTCGTTGCGCCGCTGAGCCTCATCGATGCGCTCATTGTTGCGATCGGTGTCAAGAAGCGGGCGGATGTCTCCGAGACCTTTGAGAAGCTGGAACGCATTTGGGATGAATACGAAGTCTACGAAAAAGTCGAGGATAAGCAGGAGGATGGCAGTGGGGACGAAAAAAAGCTATGATGTGATTGTTGTGGGCGGCGGCGCGGCCGGGATGATGGCTGCGTACGCCGCTGCTTGCTGCGGCAGACAGGTACTTGTCGCAGAGCGCAACGAGCGCTTAGGGCGCAAGCTGTTGATCACCGGCAAAGGGCGCTGTAATGTGACCAACAACTGCACGCCGCAGGAGCTGATGCAGCATGTGCAGCGTAATCCGAAATTCCTTTACAGCGCCTTTTCCCAGTTTACTGCGCAAGATACGATGGAGTTTTTCGAACGCCTCCATGTGCCCTTGAAGACGGAACGGGGCAACCGCGTCTTCCCGCAGTCCGATAGAGCGTCCGACATTGTCGCGGCGTTGTCCCGCGCGGTGCGGGACGTCGGCTGTGACGTGGTAACGGCGCGTGTTACGTCGCTGTGCCTGCACGACGGCTGCGTTAGCGGCGTGGAAACGTCGGGAGGGGTATTCGCCACCCCGGCGGTTATCGTTGCGACGGGCGGGCTGTCCTATCCTGCGACCGGCTCCACCGGGGACGGTTACCGTCTGGCAAAGCAGGCGGGCCATACGATTGTCCCGCCCGCGCCGTCGCTGGTGCCGCTGGAAATCGAGGGTGGGGAATGCGCGGAGATGATGGGGCTTTCGCTGCGCAACGTCCTGTTGACGCTGGAGGACACACAGACAGGGAAGGCTTTGTACCGAGAGCAGGGTGAGCTTTTAATGACACATTTTGGAATGTCCGGGCCGCTTGTCCTGTCGGCGTCCAGCCATATCCCGGTCATGCAGCGCGCCCGTTACCGGATCCATCTTGACCTTAAGCCGGCGCTCGAGCCCTCTGTCTTGGACGCGCGGGTGCTGCGGGATTTTGGCGAAAACCTCAACCGAGCTTTCCATAACAGCTTGGGGCGGCTCTTGCCGCGCGCTGTCATTCCTGTTATAATAAAAAGAAGTGGGATCGATCCGCAATTGCGGGTACATCAGATTTCCCGGGAAATGCGTGCCAGGCTCTGTGCCCGTATCAAGGACCTGGACTTTGCCGTCAAGAGTTTTCGTCCGGTGGAGGAAGCTATCATCACCAGCGGCGGCGTCAGCACGTCTGAGATAACGCCGAAAACGATGGCGTCCAAGCTGGTGCGGGGGCTGTACTTCGCGGGTGAGGTGATCGATGTGGATGCCTACACCGGGGGCTTTAATCTCCAGATTGCGTTCAGCACCGGGTATGCGGCGGGGACGGATGCGGGGTCCTGGTCGCAGGAAGAATAGAAAGAAAAGGGAGAATCGTTGATATGAGTATCAATGTTGCGATAGACGGCCCGGCGGGCGCGGGGAAAAGTACCATTGCACGTGCGGCCGCCAAACATTTAGGCTATATTTATGTGGATACTGGCGCACTGTACCGTGCAGTCGCGCTATATATGCTGCGGCAGGGAATCGACCTGAGCGATACGGAATTGGTCGGGCGTGCGCTGCGTGGCGTCGACGTGTCGCTATGCTATGACGCGGCAGGGGAACAGCGTGTGCTCCTGTGCGGGGAGGATGTGTCCGGTGAGATCCGCACGCCGCAGGTATCGATGGCGGCTTCTCAGGTGTCGGCTATTCCCGCGGTACGGGATTTCCTGCTAGAGCTGCAGCGGAAAATCGCGCGGGAAAATAACGTCATCATGGATGGACGGGATATTGGTACCGTCATCTTGCCGCAGGCGCAGGTCAAGATATACCTGACCGCGTCCGACGAAATCCGTGCGGGGCGGCGGCTGAAAGAGCTTATAGAAAAAGGGGAGTCCGTCACCTTTGAGGCGGTTTTGGAGGATATTCGCCAGCGTGATTACAACGATACGCACCGCCAGACCTCTCCGCTAAAGCGTGCACCGGGCAGCGTCCTGCTTGACACGGGGGATCTGACGCTGGAGCAGTCGATAGACAGGCTGATCACAGTCATCCGAGAAGAACTGGACGGCGCGGTATGACAGGTTGCCGGAGTATGGCGTTATGCTGAGGAAGGAAGGGTCTGGGAGATGTTTTATGAATTCGCGAAATGTGTTTGCAGGGCGTTTTGCAAGGTGGCATACCGATTGACGTTTGAGGGGCTGGAGAATGTCCCCGCGGGAGGAGGCTGTATTCTGGTATCAAACCACCGTTCTTATCTCGATCCGGTTTTCCTGGGGTTAAGGCTGGACAGGCTGCCGCGTTTTATGGCCAAGAAGGAACTGTTTGACAAACCGGTCCTGGGAGGCATTATTCGGAAACTCAAGGCCTTCCCGGTAGAACGCGGTAAGGGTGACGGAGAGGTGCTGGAGCAAGCACAGGAGGTGATCCGCGACGGGGATATTTTCGCTATCTTCCCCGAAGGGACCCGATCGAAAGACGGCAGGCTACTTAAATTCAAGTCGGGCGCGGTGTTTATCGCTGCCGGAACGCATAGTGACGTAATCCCTGTGGCGATCTGCTTTGACGGAAAATTGCGTTTCCGCTCCCGTGTGACAGTACGCTTCGGCACGCCGATCCCTTACGAGAAAATCGCGATTACGCAGATGAACGCTTCCCAGGTCAAGCATGCGAAGGACGTCATGCAGCAGAGGGTCGCGCAGCTGCTTGCGCAGGGCGTGACGAAGGAAGAGCAGAAAGCGTAACGGAAAGGTGGCGTTTGAAATTTCGAGGCAGGTACAGCAGATCCGTTTTCCAAACGGCAAGCAGATCCAGGTCGCGGCGACGGCGGGCTTTTGCTTCGGCGTCGCCCGGGCGGTCAGGTTGGCGTATGACGCAGCCGGTGGAGGCGGCAGGGTGTGCACGCTTGGGCCCATCATCCACAACCCCCAGGTAGTAGACGATCTGGCACGCAAAGGCGTGCGGATTGCAGACAACGTTCAGGACATTATGCCAGGGGAGACGGTTGTCATCCGATCTCATGGTGTAGGCGCGGACGTCTACGAGGCGTTGCGGCAGGGTGGGCATGCTTTTGTAGACGCTACTTGCCCGTTCGTGGCGAAGATCCACTGGATCGTCGCGCAGGAAAGCGCTGCGGGACGAGATATCCTTATTGCGGGGGACCCTTCCCATCCCGAAGTACAGGCGATCGTCGGCCACCTCGCCCCCGGCGGACACGGGTACGTCATCTCTACGCCTGATGAGCTGGACAAGCTGCTTGATTTGCATCCGGAATGGGTAGAAGAAGGTCCGACTATGGTGTCCCAGACGACGTTTCAGCTATTTTTATGGGAAATATGCAAGAAAAACTTGAAAAAGCACTGTACAAATGCAAAAATTTTTGATACAATATGTAGTGCGACGTCTGATAGACAGTGTGAAGCGGATACGCTAGCGCAAAACTCCGATTTGATGGTTGTCATCGGAGGGCGGTACAGTTCCAATACCAATAAGCTGAAGGCAGTATGTGAAAAGCATTGTACAGCTGTCATGGTGGAATGTGCGGCGGATCTGCCGGCGGATATCGCCTATCAAGATATAATCGGCGTAACGGCTGGTGCTTCTACGCCGTCTTATATAATCAAGGAGGTACTCGAGGCTATGAGTGAAATGTTAAACAACGCGGGCATGGAAGAGGAATTTAATTTTGAAGAGGCGCTCGAACAATCGTTCAAGAAATCATATACAGGAGAAAGAGTGAAAGCTTACGTAACGGCTGTCAATGCAGCGGAAGCCATCGTGGACATCGGCACCAAGCATACAGGCTACATTCCTTTGTCCGAGCTGACGAACGATCCGGGCGCACGCGTGGAGGATATTGTCAAAGTTGGCGATACCATCGACGCGATTGTCGTCAAGATTAACGATCAGGAAGGCACAGTCATCCTCTCCAAAAAACGTCTGGACGCTATCCAGGGCTTTGAAAATATCATGCAGGCGGAGGAGGAACGCACCGTTCTGGACGGCACTGTTGTGGACATTGTCAACGGCGGCGTTATCGCCCTTGTGGAAGGGATCCGCGTCTTCGTACCCGCGTCCCAGGCTACCTTGCGCCGCGGCGAGGATCTGCAGGCTCTGCTTAAGCAGCCGGTTCAGTTGCGCATCATTGACGTAGATAAGCGTCGCAAACGCGCGGTCGGTTCCATCCGCAGTGTGCTGATGGACAAGAAAATGGAAATGGAAAAGAAGGTTTGGGAGACCATCGAAGTCGGCAATGTTTATACCGGTGAAGTCAAGTCCCTGACCTCCTATGGTGCTTTTGTCGATATCGGCGGGGTAGACGGCATGGTCCATGTTACAGAGCTTTCCTGGAAGCGGATTAAACATCCATCCGAAGTTGTCCATATTGGCGATAAGGTGGAAGTCTACGTCAAGGATGTGGACAAGGAAAACAAAAGGATTTCCCTTGGTTACAAGAAGGCGGAGGACAATCCGTGGGAGAAATTCAAACAGGAATATGAGGTTGGTCAGGTAGTTAAGGCCACGGTCGTTTCCATTACACCCTTCGGCGCTTTTGCGCGGATTATCGACGGCGTGGACGGTCTGATTCATATCTCCCAGGTGGCAGATCATAAAATCGGTAAGGTTTCCGATGTGCTGGAGGTCGGCCAGGAGGTAACGGTCAAAATCATTGAGATCGATACCGAAAAGAAGCGGATTAGCCTTTCTATCCGTGCTTTGCTGGAAGATCAGGCGCAGCAGGACGATGCGCGGGCGGTCGCTGATGCGGCGGACATCGCTGGCGTTTCGATCACCTCTGACGAGGAATAATTTGGGACAAGTCGTTGTCATTATAAGAAACAGCAGGAGGCTCTTCTGCTGTTTCTTTTTAAGCGTGTTACGCGGTTTGCTTAGAAAGGAGTCTGTTCATGGTACAACGTAAGCCTATTTATAAGCTGATGCTGAAGGGGCTGGGGTATGTGATTCTGGGATCGGTGATGTGTACCATCCTGACGCTCATGATCGGCATGTTCTTTATCAAATATATCCTAGGTATCATTGTTCTGCAGGCGCTTTGTTTTGGAATCCTGGGCTCGATGCTTTACCAGATGATGTGGCAGGAAGGTGACCGTGACCGGAATATGGTCGGGCGCGGCCTGTACCCGAGCGACTGGGGGCGCGGCATTAAGGTCGGGCTGGTCGCGATGCTGCCATACTATGTGTATAACGTCATCCTGACACTCTCCTTTTGTGGCGTTATTGGTAATACGCTGGTCTTTTTCAAGCTGGCGTCCGGTGCGTTCTGGCCGCTGATCCATTTATCGGCCAAGACAGCCTCGCTGTCCGACGTTTCCATTATCGATCTGATTCTTTTTTACCTCTATCCTTTGTTCATTCCGCTGATTTGCCAGGTCGCCTACCGTTTGGGCTTCCATGGCATCAGCATCAAGGAAAAGCTGATTTTCAAAAATAAGGACGGCGGCAAAACGATGCGCTGAGCGTACGGACAGTCATAAACATCTCCCTCGGACATATACTTTATTGATTTCGTATATGGAAAGTGTGGGGGTACATATGACGAGCCGTGATCCGAACAAAAGGTACCGCGTGTTTCATTTCAGCCTGCTATGGACGGTGATTATTGGAATAGCGGTAGCACTGTCCGCGGTGCTGGTGTCAGTTGGCATCATGAAGGCCGTGCGATCCAACGCCACGCCCCATCACCGGCAAGTGATCGTGCTGGATGCTGGGCACGGTGGTTTCGACGGCGGCGCGGACGCCAATGGGCTGGTGGAAAAGGATGTGAATCTGGCGATCGCGCTCAAGCTCAGAGATTTGCTGCGTAGCGGCGGTTTTGAGGTCAAGATGACGCGCGAGGAGGACAAGACAACGGCGGACGGCGGACGTACCGATAAACCTTCGGACATGAATAACCGCCTCCAGCTCATCAAGGATAATCCAGGATGCATTTTTATCAGTATCCATCAAAATAAGTTTGAGGATCCGACATGTACTGGCGCACAGGTGTTTTACGGGCCGTCCGAACCAATGAGCCAAAGCCTGGCGCAGTGTATTCAGCAAAGCTTCGCTGATTTGCTGCAGCCGGGCAATACCCGTATCATTAAAAAAAGCGGCAAGGAGCTGTTTCTGTTGTACTATGCAGACGTGCCGGCGGTTATTGTGGAATGCGGCTTCCTCTCCAACCCCGGAGAAGCGCGTCTGCTCGCCGACGAGGAGTACCAGAACAAAGTAGCGTTTACGGTTTATGCTGGTTTATTGAATTATTTGGAAGAAAACCAGGCTGCCGATGTGATGGAATTCTAACAGGCAGTCAGATAGGAAAGAGCAGGGAAGGACGATGGCAAAAGTAAGGAGCGTATATGTGTGTGCGTCCTGCGGGTATGAATCCGCGAAATGGAACGGGCGCTGCCCTTCCTGCGGGGAATGGAACACCTTTGAGGAACAGGAGGCTACGGTACAGGCGCCTGTACGACAACAGAAGGCTTATACCGGGACCACGCAGACGGTGGATGCGATCAGCCGCATCACCGATATCGATGCCGGTGGTGACGTACGTTATCAAACCGGCATAGAAGAATTTGACCGCGTTCTGGGCGGGGGCCTGGTGCGCGGTTCTCTTGTGCTGCTCGGCGGAGATCCGGGCATCGGAAAGTCTACGCTGCTGTTGCAGGTATGCGGTTATCTTTGCCAAGGGCATACGGTGCTGTATATTTCAGGGGAGGAGTCGGTGCGGCAGATTAAGCTGCGCGCCGATCGTCTCGGGGTTTCCACCCCCAATCTCTACCTCGTGTCCGAGACCGATGCGGAACGGATTGCAAACACCATTTCCTCCAAACAGCCGGAGGTAGTCGTTATCGACTCGATCCAAACCATGGGGCTATCGGCTGTCTCGTCGATGCCTGGCAGCATAACACAGGTAAGGGAATGCACCAATCTTTTTATGAGAACCGCCAAGGCGTCGGAAAGCGCAATTTTTATTGTCAGCCATGTCAATAAGGACGGCGTCATCGCGGGGCCGAAGGTGATGGAACATATCGTCGACGCGGTACTGTATTTCGAGGGGGACAGGAACCTGAGCTACCGGATTCTGCGCGCAGTCAAGAATCGATATGGTTCGACCAATGAAATTGGTGTGTTCGAGATGGGCAACAGCGGCCTGGAGGCAGTGGAAAACCCGTCGATGATGCTGCTGTCCGGACGGGAAGTAAACGTTTCAGGCAGCTGTGTTTCCTGTGTGATGGAAGGTACGCGCCCTATCCTGGCGGAGGTACAGGCGCTGGTGACTAAGACGGCGTTCGGCAACCCTCGGCGCATGGCTACCGGCTTCGATTACAACCGTATGGCCATTATCCTTGCAGTGATCGAGAAACGGTGCGGCTTTTTTTTATCCAATTTGGACGTTTATATCAATGTCGCCGGTGGGCTCAAGTTGGACGAGCCTTCCGCGGATTTGGCTGTAGCGCTTGCCGTCTATTCGGGTATCCGTGACGTGCCCATCCCTGACAAGCTCGCTGCCTTTGGCGAAATCGGGTTGGGTGGGGAGATACGACATGTTTCCTCGGTGCCCGACCGGGTCAGGGAGGCGCAGCGTCTGGGCTTTGACACCTGTATCGTCCCGGCGCAGTCCCGGAAAGCGTTAGGGGACTTACGCAGCTATGAGATTGAAATTCTTCCGGTGTCCAACCTGAAACAGGCATTCTCTCAGGTTTCCGGGCGCGCGGAGGAGCGCCGGTAGGGGGCGCGTGTGCTAATCCGGGATACGTACAGGGGGATGATAGGAAGCCTTGTGAGACAGTAACCGCCATTTCAACGCTTATCCGAGCGTCTGACAGATGAAGAGCCTGCGCTGGCCGCCGCTTTTTTACACAATTAGGGACACTTTGGCTACGCTTGCAGTACATCAAAACATCTGTAAATCGCAAAAGGAAACAGGTCAACTGGAGACGATCTTCCATATATAAAAAGAACGGCCTACCGCCTTCTGGAGCGGTAAGCCGTTTTAGTTTTTCTAATGTTTTGACGTTTCTGCGAACAGCCGGGACAGAGTCTCATCACGGAGCCGGTCGACCGCACCTGCATCGAGACGCTGCAGAAGCGCGAGGTTGAAATGGTCCAGGGTTTCCTTCGCTTCCTTTAAAAAGCCTGTTGCCGTGGCGATCTGTGCCTTGTATTGTCCAGCAACCTCGGCCAGCGCCGTCGCGTTGATTTCGTCGGTGCCCGGTTCGACGGCACGGGCATAGATGTCAATAATTTCGTCGGTGTCGCGGGTGGGGAAATACTCGTGCGGTGACGTGCTGTCGAACACGCACAGGGAAAGGGCGGGGATGACGGCCATGTCCAGGCTCAGTGGGTCAAAGGAGCAATGGTATACGTCGGCGTGGAAGCCCCGCTCCAGTGCGGCGCGGACTATTTTTTTCAGGAAGGTGGACTTGCCCGTACCAGGACGCCCCTTCAGGAGGTAGCGTTTTTGCAGCCCTGAGGTAATATTCTCGATATAGTCCATCGAGCCGCAGCAGGTGGCAGCACCGAAAAAGCGGTGGGTTTCCGTCCCGTAGCCGGGGTTCCCGCTACGCTGGCCACTGAACAGTCTCTGCACAGTCTCTTCCGCTAGGGCGTCGGCTTCGGAAAAGTCCATATGCGCCAGATAGATGGCCTCCCAGCGGTCGTGAATAGCCAGCGCGGTATGCAGAGCTGCACGCGCATGGCCTATTTGTTCGGACAGGAGGCGGGCATCTGCCTCCTGTGTGCAACCAAGAATGCTGTAAATGTCAGTCGCGTACAGGGGAAAGTTTAGCACACCGGTACCACGGTCAGGCAAGATCACCCCCTGCAGGGTATTATCTAGGCATCCATGGATGAATTCCATCCGTTCGTCGTTTTCTTCCGCCTGCTCACAAACGGCGCTGAAAATGCTTCCAGCAGCGGCAGCGGGCCAGGCACTGAATAGAACCATGTCCTTGAGCGGCAAAAAATGAGATCTGAAGTAACTATAATACCCCCTAGAACTGTTGGCTCCAATAAAATAATGAATATCCGGCTGTTTCAATCTTGGTCATCCTCTCCAACGAATTTTACGATGATATATATGCGGAAAGGGGAAAAAATAGCCCCGAAGGTGCCCGCACATCGCGGGCAGGCGATAAGCGCAAGAATGCCCGAAAAGATAGGCGACTGTAAGCACCTTCTTTCCGGGCATTTTTCCTGTTTATCCATTTTCCTTGTGTGAGACGACATGCACGTCCAGCTGATTGAAGGGGATGGAGATCTCGTTTTCGTCAAACGCGACCTTCACCTGCTCCACCAAGTCGTAATTGAGATCCCAGTACGAGTCCTTGGCGACCCATACGCGAACCACGATGACCAGCGCGCTGGCATCATGTCTGCCCAGACGGACGACCGGCGCCGGATCTTTTACAGTAAGCGGATGTTTCTCCACGATTTCTCGGATAATCCGCTTGGCCTTCTCAAAGTCGTTTTCATAGCTGATACCGAATTCCAGGTCTAGCCGGCGGTTCTCCTGTTCGGTGAAATTGACAATCTGCGCCGTAGTCACCTGGCCGTTGGGAATATAGATGGTTTTGTTATCCGGTGTCAGCAGTCGGGTATGAATGGTATTGATTTCGGCGACGGTACCGGCAACGCCGTCGCATTCGACGTAATCGCCCACCTTAAAGGGCTTGGTTAGGATAATCAGGAACCCACCACACAGGTTGGCGAGGCTGTCCTTCACTGCGAGGCTGATCGCCACGCCCGTCGCGCCCAACGCGGTGATCATCGAAGCCATTGGGACACCAATAATGGAAAGGCAGGTGATAATCAGGAAGACCAGCAGAACAACCTTTAACAGTGCGTTGAAAAAGCTGCGCACCGTCGGGCTGATTCGATCGGATTTTCCTGGCTTGTTCAGCAACCGCAGCACCAGACGGATGACGACATACCCGATGATAAATACCAGGATGGCGATCCCGAGCCGAGGGAGAAAGTCATAAACGACCTTATCGACAAAAGCATTCATAAACCGATTCCTTTCCCGCACTCATCCAGTTTACAGCGCGATGTCCAGTTGCTCCAAAATATTCATGGCGATGACGGTATGCCCCAGGTTGCTGGGATGGATATGGTCGGGGGCCAGATCCTGCCAATCCAGATGCTGCATGTAGTCGTCGAATATCTTGTCCAGCGAAATAACGGGCAAGGCATATTCAGCCGCAACTTCCCGTGCGATTTGCGCGTATTCATCCATAGCCTTGCGCATCGGTATCGACGTATCCGGCTCAAGCATAAAGGGAGTCATGACCAAGATTTGTTCAGTTGTTTCCTTCACCCTGTCTAGGATGGTATGCAGGTTTTGGCGGTACTGCTCGGGGGAGATATGTATCTCCGGCTGATCGGGCGCATCGAAGTTGCGCCAGACGTCGTTGGTGCCGATGAGGAGGATGACCACGTTCGGCGACAGCTGGGTCACGTCCTGTTCGAGACGGGCGATGACGTGGGTCGTCTGCTCACCTCCGTTGCCTTTGTTGATGATTTTAAAGCCATGCGAGGGGTAGGAGGCGTAGAGGTAACCGTGAATCAGGTTGACAAACCCCCAGCCAAACCCGTTCATATAATCGATTTTGTCGTTATCAAACCGTTCCCGGCCGGCGTCGGTAATGGAGTCTCCGAGAAACAGGATGGTGTCTCCCTGGTTAATAGTGTAACGTTTGTTCATATTTTGTCCTCCTGATGCGGGCGCCGTCCGGGAACGCGCCGGGACGCCCTGATAGATTTGCTTTCATTGTAGTATAAACGCCGGTGAAAGTCAAGCATGTGCGTTATTCGTATCGCAGGGCGTCGACCGGCTTCATATTTGCCGCTTTCATCGCGGGGTAGACGCCGAAAACGATCCCTACGGCGGTGGCAAACAGGATGGAAAAGCCGATAAGTCTTGGGTTTACCGACGCGTCGAGGCCGAATACCGCACATCCGACGTAGCAGGCTGCAATTCCTATGGCGCTGCCGATGATGCTGCCAATCAGGCTCAACAGCAAGGATTCGGATAAGAATTCAGCCATGATGGCGAGGCGGCTGGCGCCGATGGACTTTTTGATACCGATCTCGCGGGTCCGTTCGTGCACGGATACCAGCATCACGGTCATGATGGACAACCCCGCAATCACCAGTGAGATACCGGCGATAACGGTCAGGATGAGGGTGACGATACCCATGATGTTGTTCAGTTGCTCCTTTTGCTGGACGAGGTTCTGCACTTTGATACCGCCTTCATCCAGCTTGCGTTGTGCGGACAGCGCCTTTGCAATCTGTCCCGCCGTGCTTTCTGACTGTGACGCATCCGTCAGGCGTACAGCCAGTTGATCGTAATAGGCTTTCCCTGACAGGTTCTGTACCGTCGTATAGGGTGCGTAAATGAAGCTGGGGATGTAGTCCCCGAGCATCGACTGGAACACGTTTCCGCCCGATTTGACGACGCCGACAACGGTAAACTCTTCATAGCTCCCCCCAAGCAGGACACGGATGGTTTTTCCCACGATGTTAGCGCGTTTATAGGCCGCCCTAGCGAAGCTTTCGTCAATGACGCAGACATTGGCACAGGAAGAGATATCGGAGCGGTTCATCAGCCGTCCGTAAAGGACTTCCATGGTGATAATGTCGCTGGCTTTTTCGGATACGCCCCAGACCATGGTGTCATGGTCCTGTCCGATGGCATTGACCACGGTTACTTCGTTGAGCAGGGGCATGACACAGGCGATGTTGTCCAGTCCTTCGACGCACGATACGTCTTCCGGAACCAGACCCTTGCTGGTAATACGTTTGTCCGTGCTGACCAGCATACTGCTGATGCCGATGCTGTCCAGTTCTGCGGACACCGTCTTGCTGCCGACTTCCCCGATGGCGGAGATGATCACCACGCTCATGACGCCGATGGAAATTCCCATAATGGTCAAAAAGGAACGTAGGCGCTTGCCGAAGATGCTGCGCAGGCTGTTACGGATAAGGTTGTACATGTCTCGAGCCTCCCTTGTTGATGGGCGCGCACTCTAGCCGCGTACCTTGACGTGCTCGCCGTCCTGTTTAACCTGCTGTGCGTTGAAAATCACGATATCGTCCGGCGTAAGCCCTTCCACGACCTCCACGCCGTCCGAAAGCTCCAGGCCCGTTTGGATGTCCCGACGCACCGCCCTGCCGTTTTCCAGTACGTAAACGAATTCAATGTTTTGTTCGTCCTGCAAAACCGCTTCATAGGGGATAGTTTGTAGCTGCCGTTTCTCCGAGGTGACGATCTGCCCCTTTACGGTATAACCGGCTTTGATGGAGTCGTCGGGCTCATGGATTCTGACCATCACGTCTACGACGGTTTCTTGTGTAGTCCCGTTGAGCTGTTTTTTCGCTGTAGGGGATATTTTGTAGATTTCCCCGGTAAATACCTTTCCCTGGAAACCGTTTCCGGTCAGTACGACGCTTTGGCCGATTTTGACGTTGGGTACGCTGATTTCGTTGACGCTCAGTCTGGCGACGACTTCGTCCGATTTGGCAATGGTGCACAGCACCTTTCCGGCCTCGTTGATGGCGCCGATGGTACAGTTCATGGAGGAGATATAGCCGTCTTCCGTTGCCTCAAGCGTGTCCGGGAGCATTTCACGCACTTCGCTTGCGTTGGCAGCGCCGATGAGCTCCAGGTAGCCGGAAGGGATGGAGTTATACTGTCCAAAGGAGGACATCATATCAAGGGTAGCGTTTTTATCCACTTTAAAAATAACGTCTCCCTCTTGGACCGGATCGCCGGCCTCCTTTAAAATGTCGGCGATTACGAGCGGAAAATTGGATAGCACTTCTTTTTGGTATTTCTGTTCCACCTGCCCGGAGGCGTACACGTAGTCCTGGTGCGTAGTTTTCTGTACCTGCGTCAACTCTACGCGCGTCATCATGCTGTCTGTTAAGGCCGGAATGCCGGACAGGGCGGCGATGAGGCAGACGGAAACGGTGATAAGTATTGCATATTTTTTCATCGTAAGACATGCGGCTCTGCGGCGCAAACAGGGCCTTCTCCTTCTGGTATGGTGTCCTTCACGGCACAAGCCTTACAAGGCGTGAGCGGCGTGTAGCGGCATTCCTTATTGTAACTAAATTGCTGGGAAATATGAGGAGGCTGAATAAAATATTTTACCGGTCGCAAACTAAAGCGGGTACAAACAGGTTTTACGCCGTAAGTTGATACATTTCGGCTGAACGCGTGCCTGGCCAGGCTGCTTTTTCTTATTTTGTATCAAAAGGGGATAGGATTGGCATGAGTTTGATTACCTGTACGGAGGATTGCGCTTACCAGCATGACGGCTACTGCCATCTTGACACGGCGACCGCGCCAGGGGGTGGCGGCGGGAAGGGCTGCGTGTATTACAAAAAAAGCAGCCCCCTAGACGTTCCTGTATCGGACGTCCAAGGGGCTGAAAAGGTGGGGAAGCAGAGCGCTATTTTGCACGAGCAAGAAAATCCTTGATTCCGTTTACGGTTGCGGCTGCGTAGAGCTCTTGTTTTTGCGGGTTGCCCAGAAAGTTTTCAGCTTCCGTCTTATTGGTCACAAAGCCGTACTCGACCAGTGTAGCGATGTGGGACTGCACGCGTGTGACGGCAAAATTAAAGTATTTGGTTGGGCGCTGCACTACCCCCACCTGTGAGGCAATCCGCTTGACGATAGCGTCCGTTAGCGGTTTGGTAAAGGGGTTGAAGTAATAAGCTTCGACGCCCTGCGCGCTGGAAGCGGCTGAGTTCGAATGGACGGAAATGAAGATGTCTGCATTTTTGCTTTTCGCAACGGTGACGCGCTCGTCAAGCTCGTATTTCCTCGTTTCCGTTGGAATTCGGTAGACGTTGGCACCCGCGTTTTTCAGCGCGGTCTCCAGCTTCTTGGCAATCGCAAGGTTGACGTCCCGCTCCACTACATATCCCAGCGCGCCGGAATCGGCGTAGCCATGGCCCGGGTCGACGACAACGTTCAAGCCGCTAAGGGTGCGGGGATACTCCCTAAACTGCAGGACCAGCGCGCCATTTGCGTCATATGATGCGTTAAATCCGGCGAATATGCCTTTCTGCCTCAGCGTCAGTTCCAGCTTCATTTTGTCCATGCCGTCTTCTGTGGTTTTCACCCAGCGTGCGGAAGAGAAGATTGTCCCGTCAAACGAAGGGAGGGGACAGTCCTGATACAGGTAGTCGAAAATGATGCTGACCTTATCCGGCGAGAAGTCGTTGACGGTGAAGTTATAGTCTCCAGAGCCGGTAAAGGACAACGGCTCGTAGACGACGCGGAAAGGCGCTTTCCACAGAGAGTCCATTTTCAGTGTGGTAAAGCCGCCGCTCTGGCTGACGGTGGCGTTGGAAAAGCGGTTGCCGGTATAGCTTGGAAACTCCACCAGTGACGCATCGCTTTTCTTCACTCGCTTGCCGGACTGTGTGATATAATAGCTCCCCGAAGTGCGAACGTAAAAGTCCCGCGTGCCCTTGGGCAGGAAGGTATAGTCCGGCGTAGGGTAGGTGTCGGTATTTTTGGCGTTAAAGACATAGGTGTCGTTGCTGTTTAATTCGACGTAGGTGACCTTCGGTCCGTCTGGATCGTAGGGTAGTTCGCCGGAAGAGGGGGGGAGCACAGGGTCAATCGTTTGAGGAAGCTTGATGACGGTGATACTGCCTGCCGTCATAGATTCCTGGAAGCTGCCGTAAACTGCGGTCACGACGATGTTGCCCAGCGGCTTGTCTCCGGAGGTCGATCCACTGGGAGCGACAAAGGTGCCGGTGTATTCCGCATAAAAGGAGGTGGGGTCCAGCTGATCACTCGTCTGCACCTGCTTGAGCGAAATCGTCGTACCGGCTATTGACGCTGTTACTGTCGCCCCCTGGTAGGCGACGGCCCTGATCGCTACCTGGGTGCCGCCGTCCACCGTGAGCGCCTCGGACGGTGTAACTGACTGCAGGACCTTGATCTTCCGCGTGATACGGTAGGTCACGGTGTTGCCCTTGTGGGTAATTTGGAAGGTATTCAGGCCGGTTTTTAACTCTTTTTCTATGTAGAAGTTGCCTACCTGGTTGAGCTGGATTTTTTCGCCGTCCAGATAGACGTCAAAATTGGGGTCGAAGGATCCAGCGAATTTGACGGTAGGATCATATGTGACAAAGGTCGTTTTGGCAGGGGAGTCTATCTTTAGCTCTTCAAACAGGCCGCTCTCGTCCAGCTCGTTGGCGTAATAACGAGTTAGGGCGGTGGTACTGCCCTGGGTATCCTCCAGCACCTGCTGCGCCGAGCGCAGGACGCAGCCCTTGATGCCCGGATACTTCTTAGCCGTTACCAGCTGCCGGACGATGTGATCGGGGGAGTTCCATCCGGCGGCGTCGGTGCAGAGCTTCTCGTTGGAGAGAGAGAGGAAAACCGGCACCTGAGCAGCCACCCCTAAATCCGACCACCATTTGGCGACCGTTTCAAACGGGACATCTGTGTCGCTGAGGGAGGAGGGGTTGTCCACCACAGCGAAGTCCACGAGACCCTGTTCCAAATAAGCTTTGACGTCGCTGAAGCCCTCCGCCAGCACCTCAAAGGAAGGGGTGCTGATGTCGGCCCCGGCCGGGTTGGAGGAAACCGATGCCCATACGGGGTCAGTCAGGAGCCCCACCCCGATGGTATTGCTGGTCTGCTTGACGGCGTCGGTGACGCTCTGCATGAGGTAGGCGTTAAAATCCCTCAGCCAGTTTTCGTAGCCGATACCTGAACCGAATTTCAGGTATCGGAGGTACATCTCCTGAGAGCGCTGACTGTAATAATTGCTGATGAGCACCGCGTCAGGGCGGTATTTTAGGGTCAGCTTGTGGACGGAGAGCATCAACTCGCTGACATAGTCCTGCGAAAGCGGGTCGCCGCAGCGATTGACGTCAAAACCCAGGTAGACGTAAAGACCCGCCTCCCGGGCGGCGTCAACCACAGCGGAGAGGGCGTCGTCCTGGTGGAAAGAGGCATTGTCCACGCTGTAGTAGTTCCCGTCCTCGTTCGACGTTTCGACAATGACGGTATTGAAGCCGACAGAGGCCAGCTTCCCAAGCTTTTCCGACAGCGGCTGCTGTAGCTGCGCAGGGTCAGCAGCGGGGTCATAATCGGTTTGTGGACGCAGCGTCACCGCACGCAGGTCATCGGGAAATGCGACGGTGCGTTCCGGAGCGCTTTCGCCGTCCTGCGCTTCCTCGGCCCTGGCAGGCAGGCAAGGGGCAAGAAGCGTCCATAGCATGACAAGTAGGAGCAGGCCTCCTAGCAGCCCGACCCCGTTTTTGCGCACCCTCTGGGAATGCAGCATACAATTATCAACCCTTTCGTTTTAGACGTCCTGCTGCTTACGACAGGACACAGCCTTTTTTCAGAAGAATGTTGGCATAGCGCGCATCCTCGCCGGTTGCCACAATTGCGTAGGCGTTTTGGGCGCGCTCGTAATACGCATAGCGGTCCAAGTAGCAAAAACGAGCCGACGGCGCGTGTTGTCCGATGATGGAGGCGTATTCCTCCCAGATTACCGCCTTTACCGGGTCACCCGGCACGACCTGCATCAGCGCGACAGGGCTGTCTACATAGTCGTCCAGCGGGAACAGCGGCAGGACAGCGCGCAGCAGGCGGGGGATGCCGTGTCCATCCAGTCGGACCAGCCGATTTCCGCCGGCAGCGGCGAGACGCGCGCTGGGAAAATTGCGGTCGGCAAAGATAATCTCGTCTCCGTGCCTCATTTCCATCAGAATTTTGATAAGGTCGGGGGAGACGGCGCTGTCAATCCCTTTCAGCAACTGACACACATCCTTTCCATCTTACAATCTTACCATACAAGGTCCGCCATCTCCCTGAGGGAGGGCGGGCTTTAGTCGAACAGCTTTTCAAAGTCGAGCTCCGAATCCGCCACAGCCGCGCAGAACGGTTTGCTGTGGGAGACGAAGATGACGCTTCCTGCAAAAGCCTTGAGGACAGTTTGCAGGTGGCTGACGCTGTCTGCGTCCAAGTGGTTGGTCGGCTCGTCCAGCACCAGAAGGTTACAGGGGCGGAGGGAAAGCTTGCATAGCTTGACCTTAGCCTGCTCGCCTCCACTGAGGGTCGAAAGCGCCTGCGTCATCTGATCACTCCCCAGCCCTGCCCGGGACAGCGCGCCGCGGATTTCTTTGTCTGTCATACGCGGATAGGCTTCACGGATTTCATCAAAGGGGGTACGGGAAGGGTCCTGCCAGACATGTTCCTGTTCATAATAACCGGTGATAATTTTGTCGTTATACTTAAAGTTCCCCGAAATAGGGGGCAGGTACCCGCATATGGTTTTGAGGAAGGTACTCTTTCCGATGCCGTTGAAGCCGGTGACGGCGAGCTTCTGGCCCATGGACAGCATCAGGTTGATGGGGGGCAGCAGCGGCCCTATGTAACCGACCGTCAGGTCGTTGACCCAAAGCGCCGTCCGCCCGACCAGTGGTACGAAAGGAAAATGATAGGTAGGCTTGACGTGTTCCGCCGGCTTTTCCAAAAGATCCATCTTTTCCAGCTTCTTACGGCGACTTTTTGCCATGCCGGCTGTAGAGGCACGGGTGATGTTTTTCCGGATATAGTCTTCGAGCCGGGCGACCTCCTTCTGCTGCGCACCATACGCCTTAACATATTCGTCGTGCTTTTGCGCCTTCTGCGCGACGAAGCTTTTGTATGACCCGTTGTAGCGCGACATGACGCCGAATTCAATGTCGCAGATGCAGTTGACGACCCGATCGAGGAAATCGTAGTCGTGCGAGACGACGATAAAGGAGCCCTTGAAGGCGGAGAGATATTTACTTAACCAGTCAATGTGCTCCTTGTCCAAGAAATTGGTCGGCTCGTCCAGCAGTAGAACATCGGGGTTTTCGAGCAAAAGCTTTGCCAGCAGCACCTTGGCGCGCTGCCCGCCGCTGAGCTGCGCGACCGGGGTGTCCAGGCCGAAGGCGGCGATCCCAAGGCCGGAAGCGATTTTTTCGACGTCGCTGTCGATGGTGTAGAAGTCGCTGCTGTCCAGGATACTTTGCAGCTGCCCCATCTCGTCCAACAGGCGCTGCATCTCATCCGGATCGGTGGTCTTCTGGGAGACCTGTCCAGCTAATGCGTCGATGCGGTCCTGCACCTCATAGAGCTGGTCGAAAGCGCCGCACAAGTAGCTGCGCACCGTTTGACTGCCGTTTATTTTGGCCTGCTGGTCCAGGTAGCCCATCCGGATGCGAGGGTTCCAGCGAACCAGGCCCTGGTCGGGGATGATTTCTCCTGTCAGCATTCCCAGAAAGGTGCTCTTTCCCACCCCGTTGAGGCCGGTCAGCCCCATCTTTTCACCGCGCGACAGTATCATCGACGCGTTACGGAACAGCGTTTTGTCGCCAAAGCCGTGTGTTAAGTCTTTTACTTCAAGAATGCTCATTATTTTGTCCTTTTCTCTATACTGTGACGGCGGGATATCCCGTTTTAAGCTGTCAGTTTTGCGGGACTCCTGTTGGTTTTCTGCCATTTTTGCCGAAAGAATCCTATCTTATTTTATAGCATAACCGACATGTAATGTCAAATGGAAGCCTTTTCCGATGCAGTCCACAGGCAGTTTACGTACGAATCAAGCGGCGGCGTTTCATGCTGCCTGTACGGTTGGTATTGGGGGGTAAGAAGGGTTTCCCTCTTCATTGAGAGCTTTTTCTGCATAGCAGAAATCACGCTTCCACCCGTCCGGGGTAGACGTTGTCTATACCGGAACCTATGCGTATGAAAAACGCTCTTGAAAAAGGCGGCAAAAAATAGTATGATGATTACATATTGTTGAAATATCGTTGCGCCCCTGCAAGGGCTTGCCGGCACGGTCGGGCGCAGCAGGAAAAAGGATGTTGTTGTATGGCAAAATATTCTCTTGGCGTGGATTTCGGCACGCTGTCCGGCCGCGCGCTTTTGGTCAACCTGGAAACCGGTGAGGAGCTTGCTTCTGCCACGTACGAGTACCCACATGCGGTAATGGACGAGACATTGCCCAGCGGTAAGAAGCTTGGTATGGACTGGGCGCTGGAGCATCCACAGGATTACCTGGACGTGTTTGCGAAAACTATCCCAGCGGTCCTGCAGGAGGCGGGCGTTTCCGCCGACGATGTGGTCGGCGTGGGTATTGACTTTACGGCCTGCACCGTCCTGCCGGTCAAAAAAGACGGCACACCGCTGTGCTTCCTTGATGCGTTTAAAGACAACCCCCATGCTTACGTTAAGCTGTGGAAGCACCATGCTGCACAGGACAAGGCGAACCGTCTTAACGAAATTGCCCATGCTCGCGGGGAAAAATGGATCGACCGTTACGGTGGCAAGATTTCCTCCGAATGGGCTGTCCCGAAAATTTGGCAGATACTGGACGAGGCGCCGGAGGTCTATGAGGCGGCCGATTACATCTTAGAGGCGGCTGACTGGGTGGTCTGGCAGCTCACCGGCGTCCAGACACGTAATTCCTGTACGGCGGGCTATAAGGCCATCTGGCACAAGCAGGACGGCTACCCGTCCAAGGAGTTTTTCAAAGCTCTGGACCCGCGGCTGGAAAATCTGGTCGAAGAGAAGCTCAATTGCCCGGTGACGCCGCTTGCTTCCAAGGCGGGCGAAATTTGTCCTGCTGCAGCCCGTCTGACAGGACTGAGGGAGGGGACAGCAGTCGCGGTCGGCAACGTCGACGCGCATGTCTGTGTCCCGGCTGTCAAGATCGACGGCCCCGGTAAGATGCTGGCCATCATGGGCACCTCCACCTGTCATATGCTGATGGACAGGGAAGAGAAAGCGGTCCCGGGAATCTGCGGCGTCGTCGAGGACGGTATCCTGCCGGGCTATTTTGGCTATGAAGCGGGGCAGAGCTGTGTGGGCGACCATTTCGCATGGTTTGTCGACAACTGCCTGCCACAGAGCTATTACGCCGACGCCAAGGCTAAGGGGATGAACATTCATAAATACTTGCGGGAAAAGGCTGAGAAGTTGGCTGTCGGCGAAAGCGGACTGCTAGCGCTTGACTGGTGGAACGGCAACCGTTCGCCGCTGGTGGACGTCGATCTAACTGGCCTTATGCTGGGCATGACGTTGCAGACGCGCCCGGAGGAAATTTACCGTGCCTTGATTGAGGCGACGGCGTATGGCACCCGCATGATTATTGAGAACTTCCGCCGTCACGGCGTTGCGGTCAACGAGTTTTACGCGGCGGGTGGTATTGCCGATAAGGACCCGATGACGATGCAGATTTACGCGGACGTTATCAATATGCCGATCCATATCTCCGGTTCTGCGCAGGGGCCAGCGCTGGGTAGCGCTATCTTCGGTGCTGTCGCGGCCGGCAGCGCACGGGGCGGCTATGACGACATCTTTACTGCGGCGCAGCGTCTGGGTAAACTCAAAGACACCGTCTATACGCCGATAGAGGAAAACGTCAAGGCATATGACAAGCTGTATCAGGAATATGAAACGCTGCTAGACTATTTCGGGCGCGGCGGTAACGACGTGATGAAGCGTCTGAAGAAGCTGAAGAACGAAGCGAGCAGGTAAAGCCTGCAAGTATGGTGATACGGAGGAGGACATGAGATGTCGGTTATGAGCAAGTATGAGTTTTGGTTTGTCGTGGGAAGCCAACACCTTTACGGGGAGGAGGCGCTGCGTCGGGTAGAGGCGGATGCGCGCGTTATGACGGAGGGTCTGAACAAGGCCGAGCAGCTGCCCTGTGGGATTGTCTGTAAGGCGGTGGCTACGTCGGAGGAAGAGATTACCCGCGTCTGCCTGGAGGCCAACGCAGACGAGCGTTGCGCAGGTGTCATTACCTGGATGCATACCTTCAGCCCGTCGAAAATGTGGATTGCAGGGCTGTCTCGACTGGAAAAGCCGTGGCTGCACCTTCACACCCAGTTTAACCGGGAGATTCCTTGGAACGAGATTGACATGGATTTTATGAATCTCAATCAATCGGCGCACGGCGACCGCGAACACGGCTTTATCGGTGCGCGACTGCGTAAGGCAAGGAAAGTTGTGTCGGGCTACTGGGAGGACGAGTCCGTCCGTGACAGGCTGGCCGGCTTCATGCGCAGTGCGGTCGGTGCGGCGGTGTCGCGCAGCCTGAAAGTTTGCCGTTTCGGGGACAATATGCGTCAGGTTGCCGTGACGGAGGGGGACAAGGTGGAGGCGCAGCTGAAGCTTGGCTGGTCGGTGAACACGCACGGGGTGGGGGATCTTGTGCAGGCGATGCAGCAGCTGTCCGAAGAGGATGTCTCTTCCGTGTACGACCAGTACTTGTTGCGCTATGAGCTGGCTTCCGAGGATATCGAGGCTGTCCGCTACCAGGCGCGGATCGAGGCGGCGCTACGTAGCATCCTGCACGAAGGTGGCTTCGGCGCTTTCACCACCACCTTCGAGGATCTCCACGGCCTACAGCAATTACCAGGGCTGGCCTGCCAAAACCTGATGGCGGACGGCTATGGATTCGGCGGCGAGGGCGACTGGAAGACCGCTGCGCTGCTGGCTGTGATGAAGGCGATGGCGGAAGGACTCAAGGGTGGGACCTCGTTCATGGAAGATTACACCTACCATTATGGTCTGCGCCACGACTATACGTTGGGCGCCCATATGCTGGAGGTCTGCCCGACCGTTGCAGGGGAGCGTCCGCGCATTGAGGTGCATCCGCTGTCCATCGGTGACCGGCAGCCGCCGGCACGTCTCGTCTTCGATGGACGCGCCGGCAGTGGCATCGTCGCGACGCTGGTTGATATGGGCGGTCGGATGCGGCTGATTGTCAACGACGTGGAAGCGGTAGAGCCGCTGAAGGATATGCCCAACCTGCCGGTCGCGCGTGTGATGTGGGAACCGATGCCGGATCTGTCCACTGCTACCGAGGCGTGGATTCTGGCAGGAGGTGCGCACCATACCGTCTTTACCCAAGCGCTTTCCGCTGAACACTTGCGTGACTGGGCGCGGATGATGGACATCGAATACATCCATATCGGCGAGGGCACGGATCTGGAACAGCTGGAAAAGGAGCTGTTTTGGAACGACCTAGCCTGGAAGCTGAAATAGGACGGGGAGGGATAGCGCGATGCTCAAGGAGCTGCGGGAGGTAGTCTGCGAAGCGAACCTGATGCTGCCGCAATATGGATTGGTCACCTTCACCTGGGGGAACGTTTCGGCGATTGATCGGGATGCGGGACTGGTCGCCATCAAGCCGTCAGGCGTGCCGTATGACAAGCTAACGCCGGATGATATCGTCGTTGTTGATGTGGACGGTAGGCGTGTCTGGGGCGATCTGAAGCCGTCTTCGGATACACCTACCCATCTGGAGCTGTACCGCTCCTTTTCGCAAATTGGTGGCGTGGTGCATACCCATTCCCACTGGGCGACGGTCTGGGCGCAGGCCGGGCGCTCTATCCCCGCTTACGGCACCACCCATGGAGACTATTTCTACGGTGAGATCCCCTGTACGCGGGAGATGACGCCCGAAGAGATCGCTGGGGCGTACGAGCGCGAGACCGGCAGGGTCATCGTGGAACGGTTGGCGTCCCTTTCGCCGTCTGATATGCCGGCGGTGCTGGTCAAAAGCCACGGTCCTTTTTGCTGGGGAAAGGACGCGGTGGAAGCTGTGCATAACGCGGTCGTTTTGGAGGAGGTAGCCGCCATGGCGTCGGCTACCGAGCAGCTGGCGACGGGATGCGTCCCGATGCAGCAGGCGTTGCTGGATCGGCATTTCCTGCGTAAGCACGGCGTGCATGCCTATTACGGCCAGTCTTGATGGTAGCAGCCGGACGGGGGGCATTTGTTTCCGTCCGGCTGTTTCCATATATAGAATCGGGGAATAAAGGGCCATTCGCCGGGCAAACTGGATTCGGGTGCTCTTTTCCAAAGACCAAATACTAGGAGGCGGATATGTGCGGCAGATACAGTCTCTTTACCGGGGATGACGCTGCGGAAATCAACCGTATCGTCGATACACTCAACCGTAAATACAAAGAGCCGGTGCGTACCGGCGAGATTTTCCCCACCAATCGTGCTCCTATCCTGTTGGAGGAAGGGGAAAGAATGGAACCGCAAGCTTGCGTCTGGGGGTACCCGGATTTCCGAGGCAAAGGCGTCCTCATCAACGCCAGAGCGGAAACCGCGACGGAAAAGAAGACTTTCCGGGAAAGCGTGCTTCTGCGCCGCTGTCTGGTGCCGTCAACGGGCTTTTACGAGTGGTCGCAGGATGCGGCGCACCAGAAATACCTGTTCCGCCTTCCCGGTCAGGCTGTCCTGTACATGGCGGGTCTATATAGCCTGTATGACGGCGGGCGGCGGTTTGTCATCCTGACGACACAGGCCAATGCTTCCGTCAGCGATGTGCATCGCCGGATGCCGGTGGTGCTGACGCGGGAGGCTGCGGTCGCTTGGGTGTTCGACAGGGAAAAGGCCCTATGCATCCTTCATCAGACGCCGCCGATGCTGGAAAAGTCGGTCGTATGAGGGTGTTGATACCCTATCCGGCCTGCCTATCCGTGAAATCGCGGGTGTACAGGGAAGGGGCCTTTTTTTGCCGCGTGGAAGCATGGCAAGCCTGAGAAAGAAAAGCAGAAAAAGTCTCCGAATGCTGCGGTGAATATCTTCAGAAAAATCGTACAATAAAGAAAGCCCCCCTGATGTAGGAAAATAGAAGTACATCAGGGGGTATTGCTATGAATAAGAGA
>CAMMMX010000024.1 GCA_946498095.1 uncultured Clostridia bacterium | reverse complement strand
ATTTTCCTACATCAGGGGGTACTTTGTCACTGTCCGTTTTTACTGGACCTGTTCAATTCCAGGTTTAAAATAGGAGCTTTTTATTACACATTACGATTTTCTAATTTTTACTTTCTGCTGTATCATTTTCACGGAAAATCGTAAGGAGTCACTCTGTTGCAATGTTCGTCAATTTCTTTCATGTAAGGAATCATCAAACAAAACCAGAGGCGACCATTGATATCTATATGAAAAAGTCGAACTACAAGATTTAACTGAATCGGCAGACAAAACGGCACTTGATTTTATCAGTATAAATTTTGCCCACCTCATTTCCTTCCATAATTTTGTCATTCTTATATTGCATCAGAGAAATGATGCTAATGATTGTTAAAAAATCTCTTTTTAAGTTTTGGAACAACTTTGGAGCATCAAAGTCCAATCCAATCCACGATGAGGGGGGACTGTACAGGAGGGAGCCCGATCCGGATTCCTTCCCTCACCATCCTCTCAGCTTGGCTCAGCTTATCGGGGCAGTTTGTATGGAGTACGGCTATCTCCTCCCCTACAGTAACGCTATCCCCGCACTTTTTGCGCAGACGAATTCCCGCTGCGGAATCGACCTGATCCCCCTTTTTCTCCCGTCCCGCGCCGAGGATACACGCAGCATTCCCGATATGCTGTGTATCCATCGCTGCAATATACCCATCTTTCTGCGCTAACACCGGCACAGTGCTGGAAGCCTGCGGAAGCAGGGACGGATCGTCACAAATCCGACCATCTCCGCCTTGCGCTTCAATCATCTTGCGAAAACGTTCCAATGCTGCACCGCTTTTCAGCGCTTTGCTTGCACAAAGACGCCCTTGCTCCAGCGTATGCGTCCCAGACACGCATAACATCGTTGCGCAGAGTTCCACACACAACCGTACCAAGTCGGACGGCCCTTCCCCACGTAACGTATTTACTGCTTCTTCCACTTCCAGCGCATTACCGATTGTCCTGCCGAGCGGACGATCCATGTCCGTCAGCAAAGCCGCTGTCCGCCGCCCGGCGCGTTTCCCGATTTCCACCATGGTTTCCGCCAGCCGCCGAGCGCTTTCAAGATCCTTCATGAAAGCACCGCGGCCTACCTTGACATCCAGTACAACGCCATCCGTCCCAACTGCAAGCTTTTTGCTCATGATGGAGGAAGCGATAAGCGGGATGCTTTCTACTGTTCCTGTAACGTCCCGCAAGGCGTACATCAGCTTATCCGCGGGAGCAAGGTTTCCTCCTGCTCCTGTCACCGCGCAGCCGACATCCTGAAGCACCTTGCGGAAATGTCCTGGCTCGAGAGTGGTTTGAAATCCGGGGATCGATTCCAGCTTGTCGATGGTTCCGCCGGTAAAACCAAGGCCACGCCCACTCATCTTGGCGACGCATAACCCGCAGGATGCCGCCATCGGTGCAACGACCAGCGTTGTCTTGTCCCCAACACCTCCAGTGGAATGCTTGTCAATTTTGATACCATCGATCCCCGATAAGTCGGCATATTCGCCTGACGCAGCCATCTGTTCGGTCAGCAACGCCGTCTCTCCCGCATCCATCCCGCGGAAAAAAACAGCCATGAGCCATGCGGCCATTTGATAATCTGGAATCACGCCGCTTGTATATCCTGCAACGATGAATGCTATCTCTTCCTTACTTAAAACGCCGCCCTCCCGCTTTTTGACAATCAAATCGACCATACGCATACCATTCTTCCTCCTATTGCAAATCTGCGGCAGAAAAGCTCTCTGGCAAAAGCGCGCCCAGTGTCGTAACGCGGTAATCCTCGCATGATATTGCTGCAATAACTTGTAGCGTATCCGGACAAAACTCCCGCAGCACTTGACGGCAGACACCGCAGGGGAAGCAGTAATCCTTCACCTGCTCCTTCCCCCCAACAATGGCTATCGCAAGAAAAGAGCGCCTTCCTTCCGACACTGCTTTACTGACAGCAGTGCGTTCCGCACAGCAGCACGCTGCATATGCGGCTGATTCCACATTGCAACCGGTGTAGACAGACCCGTCCGCGCACAGCAGCGCAGCGCCGACCCGGAAACCGGAATAGGGCGCATATGCATTCTTACGCACTTGAAGCGCCCGTTCAATCAATTCTTCCTCCATCCGATCATTCCTCTCCTTCCACATAGCGCAGCAGTGACTGATCAACTAAAGATGCATCAAAACGAAAATGCCCGCTGATTTCCCCCCAGTGCAGATGATCCTCCTCTCGAAAGGGACCTCCTGCATTATGGATAATATAAGGCTCCCCTTTGCGATTACGTTTATCCGAAATGATCGCTATATGCCTCGTACCATAGACGACAATATCGCCCGGTTGCCATTGTGCAATTTCATGCGTGTCGAGTGTCAACGACACCGCATTGCGTTCAAAAAACACCTTTAAATTCGGCACCCTTCTAAAATCGATATTGGGATCCGGCCGTCCGGCTACGCGCGGATAGGCATCTACATCAGACGCGATATCCGCGTCCACCATATCCTTGAGCAGATATCCGGCATTTTGAAAGGCCCGCCATATGACGTCTGTGCAAACGCCTTCACTATCCGGCGGATAACCTCCCGCGTAATATGCGCTTTTGTACCGCGGCCTGTTATTCGCATCCTTACGTGCTCCTAACAGAATGTCCCGGTAATCGTCAACACCATTTTGGTTGGCGTCACAGGAGCTTTCTACGGTTTCAATTCCAAAGTCGCTCGCATGGTACGTCCTGCGCGGCAGGATACCCGTTGTGTAAAGAACGCCGGACGCCGAAACGATTAGCAAGAGCGCACATATCAGTCCAAAGCAAAGCATCTTGTTTCTCTTTCGCAAATGACGTCCCCCCTCATAACGTGCGTCCCCCTGATTTTTCATCTTTCCATTTCCAAGAAAGCTTCGTCCAGAGATATGAGAAAAGCATCAACAAGACGCCGAGTAAACCCCAAAATATATTTTTTCATCCTCGCCCCAGCAGCAGACAGGGGATGAACAGCGACAAAGTCGGGACGGAAAGACCTGAGACTTGCCTTCGCGCCTTTAGGCAGACGTCTCATCTGCCTTTCGTTACCGATATCAGCCTCTTAACGGCTGGCCTACGCTGTCTTGACAGCTACATGCGACTGATGGCTCCACCTGTTTCTTATTATACCGGATTTTGCATGAAAATGCGAGCGAAAAACAGCATCTTTCCAAAAACTGCACTTTACATAAATTGATCGAAACTTTACCTTTCCTTTACATAAGCTATACCCTGTCCTGCTTTCTGTCATACGCAAGATCAGGTAAACTGTGATTGTAGCAAAAAGATATAAACGCGACACGGCAGAAAGCCGTGTGAAAGTTCCGCAGCTGTCCAGGGGACGGATCGCGGGGCTGAAAGAAAGGAATGGTCTTTGAATGATGAAGAAACTACTTGCGCTGACTTGTGCGGCCTGTCTGGGCGCAGCTCTCTTGTCCGGATGCTCCGGCGATACGTCCAGCACCTCTTCCGGCAGCGGTACGGATTCCACCTCCTCTACACAGAGCTTATCCGGGACGGTAAAGACCGGCGGATCTACTTCGGTCGAAAAGGTTATGAATGCGCTGATTTACCAGTTTCAGAATGACAACAGAGACGTCACTGTAAACTATGAAATGAACGGCTCCGGCGACGGAATCAAGAACACCCTCAGCGGCATGTATGAAATTGGTCATTCCAGCCGGGAACTGAAGACTGACGGCAGCGAAGATGGGCTAACAGCTACCCCTTACGCCATTGACGGTATTGCCGTGGTCACCCACAAGGACAACCCTGTCAAGAGCTTGACCCAACAGCAGATATTCGATATTTATACCGGCAAAATCACCAACTGGAAGGAAGTCGGCGGTAACGACGCCATCATCACGTTGGTTACCCGCGAGGCAAGTTCTGGTACGCGTGCCGCATTTACCGAAATCATTGGACTGAACAAAGAGGATTCTGACGGCAACATCGATCCGGATACGCAGATTGCTGCTAATGCAACCGAATGCAAGGATACCGGCGCTGTACAGACCACTGTTTCTTCTAACCCCAACGCTATCGGATACATGTCCTTCTCCGATGTCGACGACACCAAAGTCAATGCTGTTGAGTATGAGGGCGTGGCCATCTCCAATGAAACGCTGAAAGACGGGTCCTACAAACTAAAACGTGAATTCCTGCTGGTCACCAAAGAGGGGGCTGAGCTCTCGGCAGCGGCACAAGGTTTCATCGACTTCATCCTCAGCGATGCCGGACAGGGCATCGTCGCTGACAACAATCTGCTCCCAATTAAATAGATAAATCCATAAATGTGAAGCTAATACAGGAACCGGATTTTCCCGGCTCCTGTATTGTGCAGTCTGAAAAAAATTCCTATGTCCCTATTTTGAGAACAGGAAGGCGTGAAAATCCCGTATGTCAAAAAACGTGAATCATCAGACAGCCTCTATCGTGTCCGGCAGCCACAGTAAAGCGCTTGTGGAACTGGTGATGAAGATTATTTTCATCGTTTGCGGGCTGGTCGCAGTACTCGCGGTGATCCTGATATCCCTATATATGATTTTTACCGGAGGCCCCGCAATTGCTAAAATCGGTCCGATTAAGTTTTTGCTGGGACAAATCTGGTATCCCGACAACCAGCAATTCGGTATTCTTCCCATGATTCTCTCCTCCATTGTCGCAACGATCTGCGCTGTGCTGATTGCTGTACCGATCGGCGTGTTGGTTGCGGTGTTTCTTGCCTATATTGCCAACAAAAAGGTAGCCAGTATTTTCCGTCCGATGATTGAACTTCTCTCCGGCATTCCATCCGTCGTCTACGGCCTTTTGGGTGCAATCCTGATAGTCCCTATGATTTTCAAGCTACAGGAAGCGATGAACCTTCCCAGCAGCGGTTCCCTGCTCGCAGCAATCATCGTGCTGGTCATTATGATTCTCCCTACCATTGTAAGCGTCAGCGAAAACGCGCTGCGTGCCGTACCTAGGCAGTACTACGAATCCTCGCTGGCTTTGGGGGCCTCGAAAATGCAGAGCATTTTTAAGGTTGTCATTCCCGCCGCGAAAAACGGTATCGTCGCAGGAATGGTGCTAGGTACGGGCCGTGCCATTGGTGAAACGATGGCTGTGATGATGGTAGCCGGCAACGCGGCAATCATGCCCGAATTCCTCAAACCGGCCCGTCTTCTGACTGTCGGTATTCCTATGGAATGGGCGTACTCGTCCGGACTGCACCGTGAAGCGTTGTATGGCATTGGACTGGTACTATTCGTCTTTATCATGATCATTAATTTTGCCCTCAATGCGATCCTGAAAAAAGGAGGCCAGCAGCATGTACGCTAAGCTCGCCAATACGCGCAGTCTCACCGCCAAAAAGCGGCGTCCGTTGGATATGATTCTATTTGGGCTTATCCTCCTTTGTTCCGCGGGCGTACTGTTGATGACACTGTATTTCATCATCTACATACTCATCAAAGGACTGCCCATGCTGAACTTTGATTTCCTTTTCACCGCACCCAATCCCATTGAACAGACCATTGGTATCTTCCCCAGCATTATCAACACGCTCTACATTATTGTGCTCTCTCTCATCATATCGGTTCCGATCGGGGTGGGCGGCGCTATCTATATCAACGAATATGCCAAAAACAAACGCTTGATACGTATCGTTGAATTCACCACTGAGACCCTTTCCGGCATCCCTTCCATCATATTCGGTATCTTCGGCTATGTCTTCTTCTGCACATTTATGAATCTCAAGGTATCCCTGATTTCCGGTGCATTGACGCTGACTATCATGGTTCTGCCTACGATCATCCGCACCACGCAGGAGGCGCTGCGTGCCGTCCCAAAAAGTTACCGTGAGGGTGCGCTCGGCATTGGAGCGACAAAATGGTACATGATCCGCACTATCCTGCTCCCCAGCGCCTCCTCCGGTATCATCACCTCGATCATCCTTTCCGTGGGACGTATTGTAGGCGAATCAGCCGCGCTTTTACTGGTGGCCGGCGGAAGCGCCATGTATATGCCAAAGGGCAATTTCTTTGAGCAAATCATGAGCTCCGGCTCCACCTTGTCTGTCGAGTTATACCGTTATGCATATTCGCGTGGGGAAAACGACGTCGGATTTGCAATCGCCGCGGTTCTACTCATCATCGTCTTTATCCTCAACGTCTCCACACGGATCATTAGCCGCCGAATTGAAAAAAAGAAAACACGGGGATAGACATCCCTTTCTTGTCTAGAACACGCCGCTTCAGCGGCAGATTGGATGTTTGAAATGGAAACAAATGCAAAATTATACGCACGTGACCTCCACCTTCATTATGGCGACAACCATGCACTGAAGGGGATTAATCTTGATATCCACCAGAACCAGATCACGGCTTTTATCGGACCCTCCGGCTGCGGTAAATCTACCTTTCTGAAGTCGCTCAACCGGATGAATGATCTCGTTCCAGGGGTAAAAATCACCGGCAGCGTAGTACTGGACGGTGAAAACGTATATGCGCCGAACGTTGACGTGACGCTACTGCGCAAGAAAATCGGCATGGTCTTTCAAAGCCCCAACCCCTTTCCGATGAGCATCTACGACAATATCGCTTATGGCCCGCGTATTCACGGCATTAAAAAGCGCGCCATACTGGACGAAATCGTCGAACACAGTTTGCAAGGTGCCGCTATCTGGGACGAGGTAAAAGACCGTCTGAAGCAGTCCGCACTTGGCCTCTCCGGCGGACAGCAGCAACGTTTGTGTATCGCGCGTGCACTAGCCGTCGAACCGGAAATCCTGCTGATGGACGAGCCGACATCGGCGCTTGATCCAATTTCCACCATGAAAATCGAAGAGCTGATGGATAGCTTAAAAAAAGATTATACCGTTGCCATTGTTACCCATAACATGCAGCAAGCGGCGCGTGTCTCCGACTATACCGCCTTTTTCCTGCTGGGAGAAATGGTGGAGTACGGCGAGACTCAGCAGATTTTTTCCATGCCCAAGGATAAACGCACTGAAGATTATATCACGGGACGGTTTGGATAAAAATCACCTTTCCATTGCGCGTATAATATGTTATAATCGTTGCAGGGGTGGATAGGTTTTTCTTCCCTTCTGCGGCGCAGCATGACAAGCGGCGTCTGCCGCAAGATATAGGAGGATTTTTGCATATGGCCGCAAGAGTAAGCTTTGATCATGAGCTGGAATTGCTCAATATTGACCTGATTAAGATGGGGAGCATGGTGGAAAACGCCATTGAAAGCTCCATCAGTGCATTTAAAAACCAGGATAACGAGGCCGCCAAAAATATTATTGCTGGAGACAGCGAAGTCGACGACATCGAAAAACGGATCGAAACGCGCTGCCTATCCCTGATTCTCCGGCAGCAGCCTGTTGCAAAGGATTTGCGCAAAATCTCCACAGCGCTGAAGATGATCACCGACATGGAGCGCATTGGGGACAATGCGTCCGATATTGCCGAACTGACAATGCGTATCCAAGGCGATCATATTTATACGTCTGTGGAGCATATTCCAATGATGGCGCAGATTGCGAGCCAAATGGTGCATGATGCCATTTCTTCTTTCGTCCGCAACGATCTTGAGCTTTCCAACGCAACCATCCAACGTGATGACGAGGTCGATGAACTCTTTAATGTTATTAAAGAAGAATTGGTCGATATTCTGAAAAAGAGCGCGGATATTCCTGATAATGTCATTGACTTTTTAATGATCGCCAAATATCTGGAGCGGATTGCCGATCACGCCGTGAATATCTGTGAATGGGTAGAGTTTTCCCAGACAGGGGAACACAAACATACGAAGATCGTTTGATTCTGCTGAGGATCGTATCTTTACAGGAAATTTTTACCGCCCCGAGAACACGTGAAATCGTGTCACCGGCTTGGCATCTGTGCGTAAACGGACAGTCTCTTCTCTGGGCGGCTACGAGCCGGGCAATGCATGACGCTGCCGCTGCGCGGCACAAAACAAGGGAGGATTCCGGATGCCGGATTTAATCTACGTCATAGAAGATGATGAAAACATACGGGAACTGGTAAAAATGGCTTTGTCCGCTTTTTCTTTCGAAGTGGAAACCTTTGCGGACGCTGAAAGTGCACTGGACGCCTGTCACAAGCGCCTTCCGTCGCTGGCCATCTTCGATATCATGCTCCCAGGCATCAGCGGTATCGACGCTGTCAAGCGCCTACGCGCGCGGCCTCAAAGTGAAAACCTGCCGATCATCCTGTTGACTGCCAAAGGAACCGAAGCAGAAAAGGTTACCGGCTTAGACGCAGGTGCGGACGACTATATCACCAAACCGTTCGGCGTCCTCGAATTGTCTTCACGCGTTAAGGCATTGCTGCGTCGTGCGCGTCGTGGCGAGGAGTCGGCCCCGCAGCAGTTGTCTGCTTCCGACCTCGTCATGAACTTGCAGACGAGGGAAGTGCGCCAAGGTGGCCAGCTCATTGAGTTGACCTTAAAAGAGTTTGAGCTCCTGAGAGCCTTGATGCAAGAAAACGGTAAAGTCGTGACAAGAGAGCATTTGCTCAATACAGTCTGGGGCTATGATTATTTAGGTGAAACGCGTACGCTTGACATGCATATCCGTACGCTCCGCCAAAAGCTTTCCGACAGCACCGACAACCCCCGATATATTAAAACTGTCCGGGGGGTCGGTTACCGTTTTGCGGAATAATAGTTGCTGCTTTCGTTCGGAAAGCAGCTTTTGTCTATTCTGTAAGTCCTTATTTTTCAGGAAAGGTCCGATAGCCATATGAAAAAAGCCGTATACCTGCGAATCGTAGCGGTTATCGGCGCAGCCGTCCTGCTGTGCGGGCTTTTGTCGGCACTCATATTCGGCGTCCATGAGGAAAACCAGACAAGGGATTGGATGGTCAAGCTATGTCACAGCGCATCACTGCTGTACGATCCTTCCCTGACACCTCAAGAACAGACCCCCTTGCTGGCACAAGCATCCGGGGGAGACCGTGTGACGATCATCGCCGCGGATGGCCGCGTCCTTGCCGACTCTCAAGCTGACGCGGATTCCATGGAAAACCATCTGGCCCGTGAGGAACTTCAGGACGTGTCCGAAGACAAGGTAAATATACATCTGCGTACTTCGTCCACCCTCAATGAAAAACTGATGTACGCTGCTATCCGTTTGTCTGATGGGAATATCCTGCGGATCGCCCACCGTTACGGCGGCGTGATGGAAAGCGTATTGCGGCAGATTCCTTCTGTCTCCTGTGCGATGCTGGCGGCGCTGCTTCTGTCCGCGCTGATTGCAACAAGCTTCGCCAACAGCGTCACCCTTCCGCTGCGAAAAGTAGCCGACACCCTTTCCGAAGGAAAATTGGACGCACTGCAAGGACATCTCACCCGGTATGAAGAAGTGGACAGAATCCTCGTTAATATTCGTGCCCTGCTTACCCAAATCAGCGAATCCGGACGCGCGCTAACCGCAGAGCGGAAAAAAATCGACTATATTTTGTCCAGCATGGAAGAAGGGTTTGTCCTGCTGGATGAGGAACAGAGGATATTGCTTATCAACCAAAGTGCTAAGAACCTCTTTTCCTGTAACCAGGACGTCGTTTCCGAGAATATCCTGACCCTCACTCGGGATGTCAAAATCCAAAAAGCGGTCAAAAATGCTCTGCAGGAAGGACGGTCGACGTTATTTGATTTGGAAAATACCGACGGCCAGATTTATTCCGTCCATGTTTCCAGCGTCCCAGACGTCCAGGCGGATGACGCCCCCTCTGCAGGCGCCGCCCTGCTTTTTGTCAACGTGACGGCAGAACGGCAGGCTCAGACGCTCAGGCAGGAATTTTTCTCCAATGCTTCTCATGAACTGAAGACGCCGATCACCTCTATTCGGGGTTTTACCGAACTGCTCAATGCCGGCATCGTCCAAGACGAATCAAAACGCCAGGAGCTGTTCGACCGTATGAATACGGAAACGCAGCGTATGACGGATCTCATCAACGATATTCTGATGATTTCGCGCCTGGAAGCGGGTAAAAGCGACGAGCCCCGTGTCCCGGTGAATCTGGCCGACGTGGCGCATGAGGTCATCGCCTCCCTTTCCCCCCAAGCGCAGCAGGCGCAGGTAACGATTCATCTGCAAGCACAGCCGGTCAGCCTCCCGGCAAGCAAACGTCAAATGCATGAGATGCTGGTCAATCTCGTCGAAAACGCAGTCAAATACAACCGCCCCGGAGGCAGCGTAACGGTGACCATTCAGGATACCTCCCCCATCCGCATCACAGTTGCCGACACCGGTATCGGTATCCCTGCAGAGTGCCAACCCAGGCTGTTCGAACGTTTCTACCGTGTCGACAGCGGTCGCAGTAAAAAAGTCGGTGGTACCGGGCTGGGTCTGTCTATTGTCAAGCATATTGTCGGCAGCTATGGAGGGGAAATCACTTTAACCAGTCGGGAAAATATCGGAACCACCATCACCATCAAGCTGCCGCGGGCAAGTCGCGAACCTTCCTGATGAACGATCCAAACAACCTCATATCAAAACCTGAACAGGCTATTTAATGAACTGGATAGGTGTTTCAAATGATAACACCCCCGTCATTGTCCATGGACAATGACGGGGGCTCTTACTGCTCTATTACGTCGGCTGTCTATTTTTCGGTGGTGAATGCTTGCGACTTTTCTTTTTCGGTTTACGAACCGAAAAACCAAAACTACCGATTTTTTTACCAAGTTCGAAATACTCACCATGCGCAAATGCCGCAAGACCACACTGATCCATACACAGACGGCCTGCCGCATCCACGTATTGTTCGTCTACCCCTACACAGACAATATCGGCAAGGAACATGTCATGAGATCCCAGCGGTACGATATCGGTCACACGGCATTCCAAAGTGAGCGGACACTGTGCAATCGACGGACAGGACACCTGAAAACTTTCCTGTGGGGTGAGTCCCGTCACTGCGAATTTGTCCACATCCTTGCCTGAGCGGACGCCGCAATAATCCACTGCGCGGATTAGGCTTGCCGTCGACAAATTGATGACAAATTCGCCCGTTTCGCGGATAATCGGATAGGAATGCCTGGATGGACGCAGTGAAATGTAGGTTTTGGGCGGGTGGGTATTCACAATCCCCGTCCAGGCCACTGTAATAATATTAGCCGTTTGCATATTCCCGCAAGATACCATGACCGGAGGCAACGGCCCTAACAGTGCGCCCCCTTTCCACTCGACTTTTCCCACCTTGGATTCCTCCTCACATCCATAACAGCTGGATCGCAAATCTCATGCACATAATGCCTTAGACGCCAAGACTATTCGCGGTATGATAAAGGTGGTAATAGATCCCCTTCTTCTCCATCAGCTCCTGATGGGTCCCCTGTTCCTCGATACCGTTTTCCGTCAGGACCAGTATCAGTTTCGCGTTACGGATCGTTGACAGACGATGCGCAATCGTAAAAGTCGTACGCCCCTGTGCCAGCTTCTCCAGCGACTGCTGCACGATCCGTTCGCTCTCATTATCCAGCGCAGATGTTGCTTCATCTAAAATCAAAATCGGAGGGTTCTTCAGAAAGGCGCGCGCGATACTGATTCTCTGCTTCTGTCCTCCTGACAATTTCACTCCCCGTTCGCCCACATAAGTATCATATCCCTGCGGCAGCCCCAAAATGAATTCATGCGCTCCGGCCAGCTTTGCCGCTTCTACAATCTCCTCACGGGAAGCGCCGGGCCGCCCGTACTCAAGATTATCATATACCGATCCTGAAAAAAGGTAGACCTCCTGCTGAACCATTCCAATCTGGGAACGCAGCGAATGCAGGGTCAGATGCTTGATATCCTTCCCGTCAACTAGAATGCGCCCTGCTGTGACGTCATAAAAACGCGGGATGAGGTTGCACATCGTCGTCTTCCCACCCCCGGACGGTCCGACCAGCGCGATGTTGTCCCCTGGCTGGACATGAAGGTTGATATGAGAAAGAACCTCGTCATGATCATCCGAATACTGAAAGCTTACGTCCTCGAATACGATTTCTCCGGATACACCAGTCAGTTCCTGAGCGTCCGGCGCGTCATAGATGTCCACTGGTGCATCCATAATCTCGATAAAACGTTCGATCCCCGTCATACCACGCTGAAACTGTTCGGTAAATTCCACGATACGGCGGATGGACGTCAGCAGCGTCGAAACATATAGCAGGTATGCCATCAGATCAGGCGGGGTTATCTGTCCATAGATCATAAACAGCGCACCCGCCACGACTACCGTTATGTACATCAGTCCGTCAAACATACGGGTCGTCGTTTGAAATCCCGCCATGTAGCGGTACATTTCTTTTTTAATTTGCAGGAACCCCTGATTGCCCTGACGGAACTTTTCTTCCTCAATGTCCTCATTGGCGAAGGACTTCACCACGCGAACCCCTAGCAGACTATCCTCGACCTGCGCGTTCAACTCGCCGATCTGGTTCCGGGACTTTTTAAAAGCCTTCCGCATCCGGGTATTGAAAAACATCGAACAAACCAGCATAACCGGAATAATAGAGAAGATAATCAGCGTCAGCCATACATTCATCGAACACAGCACAGCAAACGACGTAACGATTTTCAACGCTGCTATAAAAAATTCCTCCGGGCAGTGATGCGCAAACTCGGTTACGTCGAATAGGTCGCTGGTGATACGCGACATGATCTGTCCGATCTTTGTATTGTCATAATAAGAATAGGACAGCTTCTGCAGGTGGGTAAACAGATCCTTTCGCATATCCGTCTCGATACGTGCGCCCATCACATGACCAACCGACGCCATAAAGTAGTTGGCCGCTCCGTCAATCACACGTAAAAGCAGATAAAACAGCCCGACGGAAAGAATCAGCTGCACGGTCAGCGACTGCAAATCATTCATCCCTTTATCGGTAATAAACCGCACAATCATCGGGAATACCAGCTCACAGACCGTAGTCAACGCCGCACAAAACAAATCCAATACGAGAATCCATTTATACTTTTTGAAATATGGGAGAAAACGACGTACCAGCATCGACGTTTTCATTGGACGGTGGTTATCATCCTTCATTTTATCCTGCTCCTTCTCTTTCTTGCATCCAGGAATGGCACCATTGTGTAAAAGACACGCTTCTGCCCTGTATCCCTTTTCGTCTGCATCTGGCACAGAGCAAGCATCACACATCCTTTCATTGTAGTGGCAACCGAATCCTAAAAGCATCATAGCCCATGACAGGGCAGCATATTTTGGAACGCATCCAAGTGGGATAGGAAATCAACAGCTTAACAAGATATACTATTCCTGCATTTGTCTACCCCGATGGGATCCTTCCGTACCAGGCAAATTCAGACATACCTTAATTATATCCGATTCCGTTGCCTGGCGCAAGCGCTGTTGAAAGCCCTGAACTGTTTTAGCAAAAGTACCCTTTTCTCCGGAAGCAGAAGGGCCGGGGTAGCGATTACCACTACCCCGGCCGAACAGGCTATCTGCTATCGTTTCAAACTCTGGGACAAGGGCTAGATTCTTGCCACTCCGGTATCCCGTGCCGCCTGAGCAACTGCCTGAGCAACTGCCTGAGCAACGGATTTATCCAGCGCGCTTGGAATGATATAGTCCGCGGACAGCTTGTCTTCCGTCACAAAGGAAGCTATCGCCTTCGCCGCCGCAATCTTCATCTCATCGTTAATATCGCTCGCACGAACATCCAATGCGCCGCGGAAGATACCCGGGAAGGCAAGGACATTATTGATCTGGTTCGGGAAGTCGCTGCGTCCCGTACCGATAACGGCAGCACCCGCTTCACGTGCCAGATCAGGCATAATCTCAGGCACCGGGTTAGCCATCGGGAACAGGATCGGATCCTTGTTCATGCTCTTCACCATTTCAGGCGTTACACATCCAGGAGCGGATACCCCGATGAAAACGTCCGCACCGACAAGTACTTCCTCGAGCGTTCCCTTGCGGCACTCAAGATTGGTAATCTCCGCCATTTCTTCTTTTTCTTTGTTCAGGTTATCCCTGCCCTTGTAGATGGCGCCCTGACGGTCACAGAGAATGACGTTCTTCAGCCCCATCGCTATGAGCAGACGGATAATCGCAATACCAGCCGCACCAGCGCCGCTGGTAACAACACGAATTTCATCGATTTTCTTGCCTGTCAGCTTTAGAGCATTCAGCATGGCCGCCAACGTGACAACCGCGGTACCATGCTGATCATCATGGAAAATCGGAATATCACAGCACTCTTTGAGCCTTCTTTCAATTTCAAAGCAACGCGGAGCAGAAATGTCCTCCAAATTGACGCCGCCAAAGCTGCCAGCAAGAAGCCGAACCGTATTGACAATATCATCTACGCTCTTGGAGCGGACACACAGCGGAATGGCATCAACATCGCCAAACGCTTTAAAGAGCGCGCATTTTCCTTCCATAACAGGCATACCGGCTTCTGGACCAATATCTCCCAGCCCCAGCACCGCCGTGCCGTCAGTGACCACTGCGACCAGGTTTCCGCGACGGGTCAGCTCATAACTCTTATCCACATCCTTCTGGATCTCCAGACAAGGCTGCGCAACGCCAGGCGTATAAGCCAACGACAAATCGTCACGGGTATTCAGCGGAGCACGACAAACAACTTCAATTTTCCCCTTCCATTCCCCATGTTTCTTCAAAGATTCTTTCGCGTAATCCATCTTTGTAAACTTCCTTTCTCTCGGTTTTATTTATTACAGTTCCGAGGCAACATTGTTAAAAGTTCAGCGACCGTATGGTATTTTTCAACACCCCAGCGCTTTTCAGCAAAAGCTTCTCTTCATCTGGCGTCAAGGACGGTGTAATACGTCCCTGTATGCCACGCGCTCCAACGACAAAAGGCAGGCTCATGCAAACGTCGGAGATACCATATTCTCCTTTAACCAAGCCGGAAACGGACAGCACAGACCTCGTGTCACGAAGGATGCATTCACAAACACGTCTCGTTGTCAAGGCAATCGCATAATAGGTCGCACCTTTCAGCGCGATGACCTTCGCCCCAGACGTACGGACATCCTGCTCAATGTTATGCAAATCTGCCTTACCGCATTGGTTATGGCTCGGACAAACATGGCAGCAATAGGTGTCCATCGGCATCCCCGCGATAGTGGTCAACGACCATGGAATCATTGCGGAATCTCCATGCTCACCAAACACATAAGCGTGAATATTCTGGGGGTTGAGACCGACATGATCCGCCAAACGTGCACGCAGGCGGCTGGAATCCAACAGCGTACCCGTACCAATCACCTGGGAGTCCGGCAGTCCGGTCGCACGCAGTATCGCGTATGTAATAATGTCCACAGGATTGCTAACGACCACATAAATGGCATCTGGCGCATATTGAACGACCTGTGGTATGACGCTCTTGATGATATCCACATTTCCCTGTGCCAGATCGATCCGGGACTGTCCCGGCTTCCGCGCCATGCCCGACGTGACGATAACAATATCCGAATCCTTTGTATCGGGATAGTCTCCGGCATAAATGTTTACCGGCGGACAAAGCGGCGTTCCCTGCATAATGTCCATCGCTTCCCCTAAAGCCTTGTCCTTATTGATATCAATCAAGACAAGTTCGGAACACATGCCATCCATCGTCAGGGTATAGGCAATCGTCGCTCCTACGTTCCCGGTACCGAGAATACTAATCTTTTTTCCCTTTTTCATATACGCGACACTCTCCTTCTTCCGTCAAATCGCATTCTAACCCATTATAATTATATATCTAACATATTTATTATAGCACAACTGTATTTCGCCTGCAATCTCTTTTATATAGATATAATATAAACGAAAAATTGATAAAAATTTGCCAAACCCACATACTTCCTGCCGAAAAAAGAAAAGCCCCGGGACGATCGGTACGTCGAACGACTCGTAGGCATATTGATATGGAGGTCGGCAACCGGCCGGGAATGTTTTGTAAAGGAGCGGGTGTCTACAATTGCGAAAACAAGACGTTACCGTCTTTCATCGTCTGCAGCACAGAGATTTTCCGCAAATCTGAAAGCGGCGTTTTGAGCGGGTTACGTTCCACAATAACCAAATCTGCGTTTTTCCCTGCACATATGCTGCCCTTTTGTTCCTCCTCAAAATACTGATAGGCCGCATTGGAGGTCACGCCTCTGAGTGCGTCGTAAACGCTGACACGCTCTTCCTCTCCTAATACAACGCCCGACTTTGTGACGCGGTTGCATGCACACCAGACGGTCTCCATCATGTCCGGCCGGATTACCGGCGTATCCTGATGCAAGGTATAGAGGATACCGTTTTGGATGGCTGAACGAATGGGACTAATGGCATGCGCCCGCTCTGGACCAAGATTTTGTAGATGCACATCGCCCCAGTAATAGGTGTGAGCAACAAAGAAAGAAGCGATCACGGACTGTGCGGCCATCCTTGCCAGCTGGTCTCGGCGAAGCAACTGCGCATGAACCATGACAGGCCGAATTTCGTCGTGATCATTTGGGAAATCGTTTAAAACCCGTCCATAGGCGTCCAGCATCTGCTGTGCTGCTGCGTCCCCGTTGCAATGCACAAGAACCTGGATCCCATCCTGCACAGCCGTTTTCATCAAATCGAATACGGTTTCATCGGGGTAAATCGGATACCCGCTATAACCGTCAACTGCATTCTCATATGGCCTGGTCAACCATGCCGTACGCCCTTGCGGGGAACCGTCAAGAAATATTTTATACCCACCCATCCGCAAATGATTTTTGTATGCGCAGTATTGCGGGTAAAAACGGTCAGCTAGTGACTTACATTGCTTTAAATCGACATAGCTAACAACATCGACTGATAACCTTTCATCTTCGGACATCTTTTTCAGCAGCGACCATTCGGATTCCCTCGTCAGTCCATCCTGTACCGTGGTAATTCCATACTGAAGATAATTCTCCTGCGCTTGTTCCATCTGCACGTACAGGCTTTCCCGGGATGGCGCTGCCCTCTGAGGAAGCGATGTAAACGCCGTTTCCTCCAGGTAACCGTTCGGCTCATATCCATCCGTTTCACGGCCGATCACGCCGCCTTCCGGAACAGGGGTATCCCTGGTAATTCCAGAGCTATGCAAAGCCAGCGAGTTCAACACCCCCATATGGCCCGAAGCATGAGAAATGATCACAGGATTATCAGGGAATGCATGATCCAAAAGGTGCTTGTCCGGATGCCGGCGCTCGACAAGCAAATGATGGTCATAGCCATACCCACAAATCCAAGCGCCGTCCTTGATCTGTCGTTCCCGTTGAAAGGTACGCAGGCGGATGGCAATGTCCTCAAAGCTTTGTGCATTCTCCAGCGATACCATGCCAAAGGTCAAAGCATATTGCGTCAGGTGGCTGTGCGGGTCAATGAACGACGGCAGCAGCGCTTTTCCTTGCAAGTCCCGCATCTCAGTATCCGAGCGACGCAGCGCAAAGACCTCATCTCTCGTACCCACTTTCTGGATCACTCCGTCCTGTATCAGCACTGCCTCCGCATCATCATCCGGACGCTCCATTGTTACAATATCTCCACCGTAAAACAGGATAGAGCTTGGCTGTCCCTTCCCCATTCACATTACCTCCTCATCCGAATCAGTCGCTTAGCGCCAGTATCCTGCTTTCCGCAAAGAATCCCGCCAGAGCCAAACCGACAGCGTTCTAGTCCAAACGGGAGGTCACAGGAACATTCTTCTAGCGCTGACATGCCTTCATCGCCGTTTTATATAATCGTTCTGTATCGCATGGACATGCAGGTTTCGTACATCCAAGTTGCTCTCCTGCGTGAGCGGACGCAATTCATTTTCATTTTTATGATACCCTTTCTCTCTACAAATATGTTCCGACAATCTTTCGGCCATGTAAACATCCCCAATCCGTTACAGCCCATGTTCTTTCAAAAAGGGGAGTATTACGTCATATATCTTCGCGGAGTCGACGATATAGCTGCCGTGACACTCTCCGGGCAGGATACGAAGGTTGGCCGACGGGATTGCCGAAGCAATCCCTTTCGTATGGGAAGTGCGTATCATATCCCGGCTGCCAGCTACAATGAGTGAGGGTATCTTGATCTGTTCCAGCATCTCATGGGAGATCTGAGGCTGACACAGCATCAAACGCAGCTTTTCGTCCCGGTTAAGCGTATAAGCCATCCGAAAAAGCATTCGCCAACGCGCCTTCAACCCATTCGGATTCAGATTCGCGCCGCAGGCAATCAAGCCCGATAGAAGCTGTGGGTGCTGTGCTGCAATAAGCAAACCGACGATCCCCCCATCGCTGAAGCCACACAAGACAGGGCGATGTAAGCAAAAATGTTGTATCAGACCGACTATGTCATCCGCTATTTCTTGATATCCCAGCGTACCGCATCCACTCTGACCGTGGCATCGACTATCCGGTGCATAAACCGTGTAATCTTTCGCTAAAAGATCCAAGAGAGGCCGAAAAATCTCATGCGTCTCACCGTTCCCATGCAGCAAAAGGAACGGGCGTCCCTTGCCGCACCGGGTAAAAAACAGATCGATCCCATTTACCCTTACCGTCATATAGATTCTCCCTTTCTCCTCATTCAGATGCATGGAAAAGGAACCTGCCGCAAGCTGATATGGTTGGCTGCCTCTTTATTTCTGCCTCGATGGAATATTCCGCTACCGTCTCTTGAAGGCAGATGAACGCTGCTTCATCTCAGCCTGTATCAGATTAACAACCAAAAAAACGTTTTTTACAGCAGCCACGCCCGAGGTTCTCCCAACTCTGTTAAAAGCACCGGATCATAACGTGCTGTACCGGACAGTTACACCTATAGACAGGGCAGGTATGCGTCTAATACTTTCTCCTACTGTAGTGTATCTATTTCTATTCGGGTGCGGCTAGAGTATATGGGCGTTTCACCAGACAAAAAGCCATACAAGCCCTTCCACATAAAATGGATTCCAAACCGGGGTACCGTAGCCACCAGTCAAGCGCTGTTCCAGTTTTTTCATCCTGCAAAGACGCCTTTTTAACCGAATCTCCTGTCGATCGTCCCTTCCTTTCTGCTCTCCGTCATCCATGCCCCCATCCAAGCCCATCGACTATCCGCCCACATGTACATTCCAATCGATACCTAACTCTATGATAGGCAGTCGAAACAATCATTTGATTCCGTTCAAATACTGTATCAGTACCCTATCTGCATCTCAAGCCGTTTCCGTACTCAGCAATTATCCGCTATTTTATATATGAGCGCTTCTGTATCCGCCCATCCAAGGCAAGGGTCTGTAATCGATTTGCCATATACGCATGCGTCGCTGATAGGCTGGCTACCCTCCTCCAAATAGCTCTCAATCATCACACCTTTTATCAGCTTCTTGAGATCCAGATTGTAATTACGGCTATGCAGCACCTCGCTGACAATACGGATCTGTTCTCGAAATCTTTTGTTCGAATTAGAATGGTTGGCATCAATAATTGCGGCGGGATTTTTTAGGTCGAGCTTGTTATACATCTCCAGCAGACGCGACAAGTCCTCATAATGGTAGTTGGGAATACAGGAGCCGTACTTGTCTACGCCGCCGCGCAGGATGACATGCGCCAATTCGTTCCCGCTCGTTGTGACGTCACAGCCGCGGTAAATAAAATTATGTGAATGTTGCGCAGCGATAACTGAATTGAGCATGACAGAAAAGTCTCCGCTCGTGGGATTTTTCATCCCCACGGGGATATCCATCCCGCTGGCCGTCAAACGATGCTGCTGGTTTTCCACCGATCGCGCTCCAATCGCTTCATAAGACAGCAGATCGTCAAGATAGCTACGGTTCTCAGGATAAAGCATCTCATCTGCCGCAGTTAAGCCGCTTTCCTGCATCGCGCGGATATGCATTTTTCGGATAGCAATCATCCCTCCCAGCAAATCCGGCGCCTTATCGGGCTGGGGCTGGTGAAGCATTCCTTTATACCCCTCACCGGTCGTACGCGGCTTGTTGGTATAAATCCGCGGAATAAGCATCAGCCGTTCCGACACCTTCTCATTCAAACGGGCCAGGCGTCCGACGTATTCGCAAACCGCATCCTCATTGTCCGCAGAGCAGGGGCCCACCAGCACGATAAAACGATCCGATTTTCCAGTAAAGATGTCCCGGATTTCCGCATCACGTATTTTCTTGCGCTGTATAAGCGCCTCTGAAAGCGGATACTGCGCCTTCAGATCGGCGGGCAGGGGTAATTCTTTATTGAACTTCATCGACATATGTATTCCTCCATCGTATTTTCATTTTGAAATGATCATGCGTCACAGCTTGTCCAATTCTCACCCTCAATCATGTGAAAGCAAAGACAGACGATTATTTCCCTCTACCACTAAAACAGTTCGTCCAATAGTAGGTAATAACGTCTTTTCTCCTCGTCGGGCCAAAGCCCCAGCGCATCAAGCAACGCCTCGTTGTACCTGTCGGTCCCAAGATTATACGCAAGCGAACGCATGCACAGAGAGATATCCTGCCACCGATCGGAAACACCACAACGCCCGAAATCAATTATTCCCTCGACTTGCCCGCCCCGAAAAAAGACGTTGGGGAGGCAAAAGTCCCCATGCGTAAAGACCAGATCTTCTTTTGGACGGTTGGCCTTCAAGTAATTCAGCAAAGCCTGCGGATTGGAAAAACCGTCCGGGCCAAAAGTGTCGGGATCGCAGGCTTCCAAGTCGATGATATCAGCATCAATACGTACCTGTGCTAAATGCAGCTTCTCGTCCAACGTCAGCCCTGCGGGAGCGCCCGACGGATCGACACGCCATACCATCTGCAACGCTTGCGCCAACAGCTGTACGAGTTGATCCGGGTCATGGATGTATGGAGCCTCATATGCCATTTTGCCCTGCAGACGCGAAGTCAGCAGATAACTGTTTCCTTCCACACAGCAACTGGCCAGCACCTGCGGAACCGGAAGACGTCCATGCAGCCATCGCGTCATACACCGTTCATTGCTCGATTCCTCGCTGTCCCTCTCTATTTTCAACACACAATCCTCGTAAATGAGTACCTCTGCTGAGGAACATCCGACGCTATCGCGCACGGGTTCCCGAGCCCCGACGAAACATGCGATTTCTGGTGGGTACATAGCATCATCTCCCTGCATAACATGGCACGAAACGGGATGTACTGCCCATCATCCCCATTGCGACGACAGTAGCTTTCTGAATTCCCGTTTGACCTTATCCAGATCCGGATCGCATAAAAGCGGAAGGATTTGTAGCAGCCCTTCTGGCTCGAAGTCCCACCATTTCAGCTGTTGTAAAAGCCCAATCATTTCATCATCAAACCGCTTTTTAATGACGCGCATGGGATTGCCACCGGCAACGCAATACGGCTCCACATCCCTTGCTACCACCGACCGCGCCGCGATAATAGCGCCGTCTCCAATCGTCACGCCAGGCATGATAACGGCTTCCCGGCCTATCCATACATCGTTGCCGATGACCATGTCCCCTTTAAAGGGAAGCTGAGACAGATGTGGCGGTGTATGGTCCTCCCAATCTCCGCCGAAGACGTTGAATGGATAGGTCGTCACGCTGCTGATGCGATGGTTGGCCGGGCCCATGATGAACTGCGTCCCGCTGGCGATGGAGCAAAATTTACCGATAATCAATCGATCGCCAAATTCCGGCCAGTTGAACAGAATATTGTTTTTTTCAAAACCGGTGGGGTCAACCGGATCATCATAGTAGGTATAGTCCCCAATCAGGATGTTTGGAGCCTTTACCACGTTCTTGATAAAACATATCGTTTGATATTGACAAGGGAACACACTGTTTGGATCGGGTAACTGATATGTCATATGCTACAATCCCCCTTAGACTGGAGTGGAGACGGGGTGCCCCGCCTATTTTTCACGTAAGTTGGTTCACCATGAAAGCCGTCGACAACAATGGAGACGGATTCGTCTGCACTTACAAAGACATCACTTCTTAAGAAGATATAAAATCGGCTGGACAGCCTACTTCATCGTAACAAAACTGCGTCTTTCAGATCATCAACTGTCGACTAGACGGTCGAGCCGTATCGCTTCGTATTCGGACAGCTACCAGCCAATCGGATGCTTAAAGCTTCCTGTTGTATTTATCCTTGAACTCTTCCCTCGCCAATGCCGTGATACGGCTGACGAAGTCCCCTTTGGCCTCAGTATAGCCATCCCTGTCATGTGCAAACATGTGCTGTAACTTTTGCTTGAGCGCCCCGTATTCTTTTGCGATGCCTGGATGCGCAAGCAAATAGTCTCTGAAATACAATTCACCATGATCCGCAAACTCTCGTACATGGATGTGATATACTTGCCCTTCAAAACCGTTTTCACCATAGCCTTTTATGTAGGTAATGATATCCATGGGTGGTCTGTTGACAATGTAACCGGCATGCGTCAACCGTTTGGTGATATCCGTTAAATCCGTATTCGTTTGAATTTCAAGCAAAATGTCTATGGTAGGTTTGGCAATCAGTCCTAGCACCGCCGTACTGCCAATATGGCTGATGCGCAAGACCGCGTCGCCGAACACAGACAACAAAAAATCTTTTTCCTGTTGATAGGCTTGTACATAATCCGGGGTGTATTCCGCAAGAATGATCGGATACAGCCTTCCTAGCCTTTCTGCTTCACTCTCCCGCATCACATCGCTGAACGCTTTTTTGGCCATGCTTCCCCTCCTTATTCCGCCACCCGTGACAGCTTCACCACGCACTCCACATGGCCCGTCCTGGGGAACAGATCCACTGGTTGGACACATTGCGTAACATACCCAGCCTTGGCAAGCGTTGCACAGTCGCGTGCTGCCGTCGCCGGATTGCAGGAGACGTAGACGACGCGGCGAGGATCCATCCGCACGATCGCATCGAGCACCGCCTGTTCGCAGCCCTTACGAGGGGGATCAAGAATGACCACATCGGGATGGATACCTTGCTGTGCAAATTTCATAGCGGCCTCCCCCGCGGTAGCACAAAAGAAAGTAGCGTTACTGATACCATTCAAGCGCGCGTTCTCCTGCGCGTCCTGCACTGCCTGGGGCACTACCTCTACGCCAATCATTCGTTTAACCTTTGACGCCATCGAAAGGCCAATTGTTCCGATACCGCAGTACAGATCCAGCAACACCTCGCTACCCGACAGCTGCGCGAACTCCTCCGCTACGTCGTACAAACGCTCCGCCTGCGGCGTATGAACCTGATAGAATGCCAGAGGCGAAATGCGTACGCGCACGCCCCGCATAACGTCGGTAATGGTGTCCGCACCCGACAACGTTATGCAGCGCTTTCCCAAGATAACATTCGTTCGGCCCGGATTGATGTTCATCACAACGCTTTTGATGTCACGGAACTGTGACATCAGCTTGTCTGCTAAGGGCCGAAGTTCCGTACTGGCCTCACACGTAACGACGAAGCAAACCATCGTCTCTGCAGTAAAATGCGCCCTGCGCAGGTAAACGTGACGCAACAAGCCCTGATGACGTATCTCATCATACGCTTCCAAGTTGTGCGTTTTCAGGTAAGCGGTAACCAGCGCACAGATTTGCTCAAAGAAAGGCGGATGTAATTTACACCCGTCTGAAGGGATGATACGATGGCTTCGGGGTGCGTAAAAGCCATACCGCACTTCACCATCCTGCATCGCAAACGGGATTTGCGCTTTATTGCGGTACCCATCCTGAGATTGACAGCCCAGTACAGGCAGAACTGGGCAGGTCAACCCTCCCAAGCGGGAAAAGCAGTCGGCAACCTGGCACTGTTTAAGACGCAACTCCTCCGCATAGGTAAGATGGCGGTAGACACATCCTCCGCATTTACCAAACTGCCTACAATCGGGTTGCTCCCGTACCGGCGCAGCCTTCTGCAGCTGATGAATAATCCCATACGCATAATTTTTCCGCACCTGGACGATCCGGCATAAAAGCACATCTCCTACAGCGGTCCTGGGAACGAAAACTGCCATTCCTTCATATCTTCCGACGCCATTTCCCTCTGCTGTAACATCCGTAATGGTTAAAGGCACAATCTGATTTTTGCTTAGGATGAATTCGCTTCCTTTCGGCATATTGGACAACCTTTCCGGACAAAAAATATGGCAAAAAGCCGCTGCTTCCCACAGCGGCTCTCGCCGGTTCTCTTCTGTTAATGCGCTGCGTCGCACACATCCGGCAGTGACGACGACTTATAGTACCCTACCCCTGTGGAGGGACAGTCAGAACGCGCCAACAAACCAGTCTGCGTACAGTATCTATGCTCTTCTACTGTATCACAGGAAGGAAATTCCCCAACCGGGCGGCTCGTCAAAATATCCGCCATCACATTGCGCCAAATACGCGATGAACTGTAATAAGTTCCACTGGGGATTTGCTTATGCTCATCCTTATATCCATACCAGACTGCGCTAACGTAATCCGGCGTAAGGCCGACAAACGTGAAGTCCATGTCATCGGAGGTCGTACCTGTTTTACCTACGACTGGAACCCCGCTAATTCGGGCAGCGGTACCTGTACCACCTTGCGCAGTTATGACACGCTCCATCAGTTTGTTCATGATATAGGAAGTTTCCCGGGAAATGACCTGCTCACCGACCGTATCTTTTTCCAGAACGACGTTTCCGTCCGCATCTTCCACACGGTAATATGCGCTTGGATCGTAATAACGCCCGCCATTCCCGTAAATCTGATACGCAGCCGTCAATTCATATAGATGGACGCCATCGGTAAATGACCCTAATGACAACGGCGCCAATGCCATATCCGTGAAGGTTTTTTGTACACCATCCACCTCTCGGACGTCAGAACGCACCAACGTGGTAAAATGCAACTTCTGTGTCAGAAAATCAAACCCCGTCTGCACACCCATCATGTCGGTCAACTTGACAGGAATGGTATTCAAGGATACCTTCAGTGCATCGGTGATCAGCACGTTTCCCCTGTAGGTACGGTCATAGTTCCGCGGCCAGCTGTTTTCCTTGTCAAAAGGCTCGTCAACCATCAACGTGGAATAATTGATCAGATCCCGATCAATTGCCGGACCGTAAACAGATAACGGCTTAATGGCAGAACCCGGGGAGCGTCCACCCATAGTCGCGTTGTTCCATACCCGGTTTCCCTCTTTTTCACCGATATCTCCGACGATGGCCTTCAAATTTCCTTGGTAATCCATCACGACAAAGGCGGAGTTCGGCGGATCCTTCACCGTCCCGCTGCTGGAGAAGGTCGACGGATTGAGGTACTTCTGTTCGATGGCCTCCTGCATGTCTTTATCCACAGTGGAATAAATCTTGTAGCCTCCGTTATACAGCAGCTGCGTGGCGTACTCTTCGGAATACCCGTATTGCTCTATCAAATCGGCAATGACCTCATTGACAACCTGATCCACAAACCAGTTCTGAACCTCTTTCGGCTGATTAATCGTACTGGCCGCATTTTCATTCAGCTGCAATTCTTCGGTTAAAGCTTGCTCGTATTCTTCCTTTGTAATCTTGTTTAGTTCGTACATCTTGCCCAGAATGTAGTCCCTGCGCTCCTTATTCCTTTCCGGATAACGGAATGGGTTTCGGTAATAAGGGTTCTGGGTGATTGCTACAAGCGCCGCGGACTCGGCAATGGTCAGCTCGGAGACATCCTTTCCAAAATAGTAGTTTGCCCCCATTCCAACGCCTTCTATGTTCATATCCAGCGGGACAACGTTCATGTACGCTTCCAGAATATCCATCTTGGTAAATCTTTTTTCCAAATCTATGGCAAGGAATATCTCGTTGACCTTTCGTTCAATACTGACCTCATTTTCCTTAGTAATATTCTTGACCAACTGCTGTGTAATGGTCGAACCGCCTTGCTGCGTGTCCCAAAAATGCAGGATCATGTTGGCAAAAGCGGCAAACGTACGCTTCCAGTCGACGCCATCATGCTCGAGAAAGCGTTCGTCCTCACCGCAGACAAAAGCATCGCGCAGACATTGAGGCGTCTGACTGTAATCCACCCACATACGGTTAACATTTGCCGGTAGGCGTTGGTATTCCACCGGATTGCCGTTGGCATCGTTACAATAGACGATCGCCGTCTGATCAAGCTGTAAATTATGCAGATCAATATCGACACTCGGCTCGAAAAATTTCATGACATAGACTGTCAGCGATGTAACGACGATACAACCGGTGATGATACCGATCATCATAATGGACAACAACGTTGTCCCAATGATCGAAAGTACCTTTTTTACGCGACGTCGTGATTTGGGAACTGGTTTCTTAGGCTTTTTCGCTTTGGTACGTTTCTCCGCTTCCGCACGATTTACAGCCTTACCCGAACTTTGACGTCGTGGCTTCGTATCCTTACTCGTCATCTGTAGTCCTCCTTATCCCCGGCGTAGAAACATCCTTCGCCGGACAGCGTCTATGACGGGGCAGCCGACGGACGTCAAGCATCCTTACCAAACCGGCATAGACACAATTTATTATAGCATATTTTATCCTTCTTGTTAAGATCCCCCTATTTTTCCGTATAAGTAGGGCATCCGGACACAAAATAAAGAAGGTTGTATGCCAGCATTTCTTCGCGCATTCATAAAGGATGGAAGCGTGCTGTGCTGTCTTTCCGTCCGTCAGAAAATCTATCTTTTTTAGAAAGGAATGAAACAACAATGATTCGAAAAATTTCTGCCGCCGCTCTTGTGATAGGTGGTATTCTGTTCACCGTATCCTTGCTCCTTTTCCTGTCCACCTGCTAAAGTCTCGTGACTATTTTTCCATCCTAGAAGTGAAATATGTGACGATCGCACCCAGAATCAAAACCGCAACCGAAATGACCATTAGGAAGGGAGAAGAATTCACGTTCCCGCTACGGAAAACATTGACTAGCAGTGTGACGACCGAACCCAAAACCAGTCCCAGAATCGCCGAATAGGTCGCATAAGGAAATTTCTTAAGCAAAATACCTATTACTTTGGCGCCCCCCAGGATCCCCACCGCAACTCCCAAAGCGACTGGGATTAAAATAGGGATATTGAGGTCTGAAATCGCAGTAAGAACCGTTTGATAAGCCCCCAACACCAGCATAATGAAGGAACCGCTCAATCCTGGAATAATCATGGCAACCGCACCGAGAATGGCCGACAAGAAAAGATAAAGCGCGTTGCCGGCATTCAAGGACGTCATTGCCTGCTGCGTTTCCGATGGCGTTATAAAAGCGATAATCGTCATCACCACGAAGGTGACCGCAAACGGAACGAGCAGATATGGTTTCGCACCGGACACTGTTGTTTTACGGTAAATCATCGGTATACTTCCCAAGATGATGCCGACAAATGCAAAATTTGTCGGCATATTGTAATGTCCCAACAAATAGTCGATTAGCACACTGAAAGCGAAAATACCGGCAAGCGCCCCGACGCCAACCGTCAAAAGAAACCAGAAATTCTTCTTCAGTTTTTGCCACCGCAGAGACAAAGAGTCAATCAGGCGATCATAGATTCCCAGCACGACCGCCATGGTCCCCCCACTCACGCCGGGAATGATGTTCGCCACACCAACCATCGCTCCCGCACATATATTTTTCAGTCCTTCCCAAACCATGCATCAACCAAGCCTTTCCCAAAAATCGTTTAACAGATAATGACAAAAAAGTGATATGCAAGGCCGTCCCCCATATCACTCAACCCAATAAACACAACCCTTTTTCCGCTCGTCACTGTCTTTTTATCTGCGAGCCATCCAGGAATGAACCCAATTATAGCATGAACCCACATTTTTGACAAGCATCTTACATTTGCAAAACGGCAACAATTGAATGACAAATTTGTTTTTTCTTGTGAATTTGGAGCGCGCAGATAAGCCTCATATAAAAATCACAAATATGCATTTTAAGCGCTCTGTTGCCGACACTAGGCCTTTTCACCGGGGCTGAGCACGCTTAAAACGGCAGACATTCCTGTGCGTTCTGAATAGGCATGTCGACACACTGCCCTCTCCGCATGCTTTCTTAAATATGTACAGCTTTAGTTGTAGGCTCAGCTTACATTCCGTGTTTCTCTGCGCATTTCATCAGGGATTGCCGATATCGCAAATCTCGTGTGATACTTTTTATCCTAGACATATCGTCTCCTTCCATGTTAGTTCCGTGTCGCAACTCAACAGGAACCGATGAGACCCTCTCCTTCTTCCTTTTTTAATTGTATAATCCTTATGATACGCCTACAAATCCCACGCAAACTAATTGTTGCGCTCCTTGACAGTGTCCCGCCATTATGCTATACTAAACTGGATATAGCGATATGATAGAGATTTCCTTGCTATCGTCAAGGAGATTTTTATAGCTTATGAAGCAGATCTAAGGGATGGAACAGTTATTCTTTAGGGGCTTTCATAAAAATTATTCTGGACCACTCAGTATGAGTCCAAGGCCATACGGACAGCCGGGTCCACTGCCGATCGGCAGCGAAATGCTGCCTTATTGATTGAGTTAAAAGCTCGAATTTTATAAGTTGGTTCCTTTATAACCGAAGCGCATGGCGCAAACTTGTGAAACGGTCAATAAGAGTAGTAAAAGTATGATTGCTATATAGACTCTGAGTTCCATGAAATCAAGGAGCGATCCTCCTGCTTTTGAACGTCCGGCGGAAGACATCTGTTTCCGCTTATGTGAGAGGGTTGTCATTTGGATTTTGACGCAAGTTGTGCACGATGTACGGCTTGCGTTTTTCTTTTTTTACGGACAGCAAAGGAGCCTAAAAGCGAGGGAAAAGAATGGAAGCAAAAAACAATAAACTTGATCAGCACCGCGCGCCAATCCATGAGGCGCTGGAAAGGTTCCGGCAGATGCGGGTTGTCCCTTTTGACGTACCAGGACATAAGCACGGACGAGGGAATCCGGAGCTGACCGCTTTTTTGGGACAGCAATGCGTAGGCGTAGACGTAAACAGCATGAAGCCGCTTGACAATCTCTGCCATCCTGTATCAGTCATTCGCGAAGCGGAGGAACTGGCGGCGGAGGCTTTTGGTGCCGAAAACGCTTTTTTGATGGTCGGCGGTACAACGAGTTCGGTGCAAAGTATGGTCTTGACCGCCTGCAAGCGTGGAGATGAAATCATTCTTCCCCGTAATGTTCACCGCAGCGTCATCAACGCATTGGTACTTTGCGGCGCCATTCCGGTTTATGTCAACCCGGATGTGGATCAGCGATTGGGAATCTCTCTCGGTATGAAGCGTGAGCAGGTACAGAAGGCCATCAGCGAGCATCCCAAGGCCGTCGCCGTATTGGTTAATAACCCCACTTATTATGGAATCTGTTCTGATCTACGTGCGATTGTCAAAATGGCTCATGACGCGGGAATGCTCTGCCTGGTCGACGAAGCCCACGGTACGCACTTCTATTTTGGAGAACACCTGCCTGTTTCCGCCATGGCGGCAGGCGCCGATATGACGGCAGTGTCCATGCATAAAAGCGGCGGCAGCTTGACGCAGTCCAGCTTTCTGTTAACCGGTCCCAACGTACATGCTGGCCACGTACGTCAGATCATCAATCTGACGCAGACCACCTCGGGAAGTTACCTGCTGATGTCGAGTCTGGATATCAGCAGAAGGAATCTGGCACTACGCGGCAAACAGGTATTCCGACGGGTATCGGATATGGCCGAATATGCCCGAGGAGAAATCAATGCTGCCGGCGGATATTACGCCTTTGGCAAAGAATTGATAAATGGCGATTCTGTTTTTGATTTTGATACGACAAAGCTGAGCGTTCATACGCTGGATGTCGGTCTGGCCGGTATCGAGGTGTACGATATTCTGAGAGACGAGTATGACATCCAAATCGAATTCGGAGACATTGGTAATATTCTTGCTTATCTGTCCATCGGCGACCGTCCACAGGAATTGGAACGTCTGGTCAGCGCCTTATCCGATATTCGCCGACGGTATCGCACTGACGGTACCGGCCTGCTGACACAGGAATACATTGATCCCCAGGTTGCAGCGACCCCACAAGACGCCTTTTATGCTGAAAAGATCAGCTTACCGCTGGACGAAACTGAGGGACGGGTATGCAGCGAATTTGTGATGTGCTATCCCCCTGGCATTCCTATTCTCGCCCCTGGTGAGAGAATTACCAAAGAAATTTTAGATTATATCCGATACGCGAAAAGCAAGGGCTGTAGTATGACCGGTCCTGAGGATCCTGATATCCTGCATCTCAACGTGCTCAAATAAAACGGTTGCGAAACCGGTTAGGAGAAGGAAATGGAATTTTGGTTCAGTGAATTTCACACACCGGATGTCAAACACAGCATCCGGGTCAACAAGCATCTCTTTTCCAAAAAGAGCGATTATCAAAAGATTGACATATTCGATACGCCAGAATTTGGCAGGGTGCTCACGTTGGATGGCAACGTCATGCTGACGGAACGCGATGAGTTCATCTACGACGAGATGATCACGCATGTTCCGATGGCTGTCCATCCGGGAATCCGGGATATTCTGGTGATCGGCGCCGGCGATGGCGGCGTTGTCAAGGAACTGACCCGGTACGACAAAGTACAGCGGATCGACCTGGTGGAAATGGATCCAGAGGTTCTCAATGCCTGCCGAGAATTTTTGCCTGGTAACGCCTGCCGCCTGGACGACAACCGTGTCCATATTTATTATGAAAACGCGCTGAAATTCATCCGGCGATGCGAGGATGAATACGACCTCATCATCGTGGATTCTACCGATCCTTTTGGCCCGTCGGAAGGGCTGTTCACCAGGGAATTTTATGGAAGTTGCTACACCGCTTTAAAGGCACACGGTATTATGGTCAATCAGCAGGGCAGCCCTTTCTATGCCCAGGACGCCGAAGCGATGAAGCGCAGCCATATGCGAATCGTGAGCAACTTTCCTATCAGCCGTGTTTATCAAGCGCATATTCCAACTTACGCGGCCGGATACTGGCTCTTTGGCTTTGCCAGCAAACACTATCACCCGATTGACGATTTGGATGCCGACGCCTGGACCGCTCTAGGCTTGGAAACCAGATATTACACAACCCGCCTACATAAAGGCGCGTTTTACTTGCCGGCATTCCTGGAACAGATGCTTCAGGAGGTGGAATAGACTCCATGCTTTCCCCAAACATTGAAACTTTCATCGGATGTGACAGCGGTTATGACGAAGCGAGAATCATCCTCTTCGGCGCACCCTTCGACTCTACAACCAGTTTCCGCCCTGGTGCCCGATTCGGATCATCCGCGATGCGCCACGAAAGCTTTGGATTGGAAACCTATAGCCCCTATCAGAACGCGGATTTAACGGACTTCCCTATTTTCGACAGTGGCGACCTGGAGCTATGCTTTGGTAGTGCAGAAGCGGCGTTGGAAACCATTCACGCTCGGGCAGCCGGTATCTTGGCGGATGGAAAATTTCCTTTGCTCCTTGGAGGCGAGCATTTGATCTCGCTTGGCGCCATTACGGCAGCTGCCGAACGGTATCCGGATTTACATATCCTGCATTTTGACGCACATGCGGACCTCCGGGACGATTATCTGGGCGCACGTCTCAGCCATGCCTGTGTCATGCGGCGTTGCCATGATTTATTGGGAGATGGGCGAATCCATCAGTTCTGTATTCGCAGCGGAGACCGCGAAGAATTCCGTTTTGCTGCGGAGCATACCCATCTGCACCCTTTCTCGTTTGACGGCTTACAGGAGACGGTCATGCAGCTGCGTCGTTCAGGGGTGCCGGTCTACCTGACCATCGATCTGGACTGTCTTGACCCCTCCTGCTTCCCGGGAACCGGGACTCCAGAGGCTGGAGGTGTCAATTTCCATCAGTTGTTGGAAGCCATCCACTGCGTATGCGGAGCAGACGGCGCCAGCAGCGTCAACTTGATAGGTGCCGATTTAAACGAGTTGGCTCCCGCTTTGGACATCAGCGGCGTGTCAACCGCTACCGCCTGTAAAGTTCTCCGTGAACTGATGCTCGCGCTGGAGCTACAGCATCAGGCTATGCAAAATATTGAAAAGCAAGGAGTATGAAACATGAGCAGAGTTTTGGTAATCGGATGCGGCGGAGTTGCTTCTGTCGCCATTCATAAATGCTGTCAGGTCAGCGAAGTTTTCAGTGAGCTTTGCATCGCCAGCAGGACCAAAGAAAAATGCGATAAGCTGGCTGCCGAGCTCTCGCCGAAAACCAAGACCAAACTGACAACCGCCAAAGTCAACGCGGATAATACGGAAGAAGTCATTGCATTAATCCGTTCCTATCAGCCCGATCTAGTGATGAATATCGCCCTTCCTTATCAGGATTTGTCCATCATGGACGCTTGCCTGACCTGTGGCGTCAATTACATGGATACCGCTAACTACGAACCGGAAGACACCAATGACCCAAAGTGGCGCGCCATTTATGAAAAGCGATGCAAGGAAGCGGGCTTCTCCGCCTATTTTGATTATTCCTGGCAATGGGCCTACAGGGAAAAATTTAAATCGGCCGGCCTGACGGCCTTGCTTGGCTGCGGTTTTGATCCCGGTGTGACTCAGGCATACTGTGCTTGGGCACAAAAGCACGAATTCGACACCATTGAAACTATTGATATCCTGGACTGCAACGGCGGCGACCACGGTTATCCTTTTGCCACAAACTTCAACCCAGAAGTCAACCTGCGTGAGGTTTCCGCGCCGGGAAGCTATTGGGAGAACGGAAAATGGGTGGAAATCCCTGCCATGAGTGTCAAACGGGAATATAATTTTGACCAGGTAGGACAAAAAGACATGTACCTGCTCCATCATGAGGAAATCGAATCACTAGCGGAAAATATTCCCGGCGTACGCCGCATCCGCTTCTTTATGACTTTTGGACAGAGCTATCTAACCCATATGAAATGCCTGGAAAATGTTGGGATGCTGTCGACCACACCGATCCTATTTGAGGGGTGTGAAATCGTGCCCATTCAGTTTTTAAAAGCCCTTCTACCCGATCCGGCTAGCCTTGGCCCTCGTACAAAAGGCAAAACCAACATCGGCTGTATCTTTACCGGCAAAAAGGATGGACAAAATAAAACATACTACATGTATAATGTTTGTGATCACGAGGCTTGTTACCGTGAAGTAGGTTCCCAAGCGGTCAGCTATACGACCGGCGTTCCCGCTATGTGCGGTGCGATGATGCTGCTGACCGGGCAGTGGAATAAGCCCGGTGTTTACACTGTGGAAGAGTTCAATCCGGATCCCTTCCTGGACGCCTTGGACCGCTACGGTCTGCCCCGCAGCGAAAACCGTTCCCCCGTGCTGGTAGACTGATGGGGAGCCGTATAGATATCCGTCCCCCCTTCGCTTCTTTAAGTGGGAAGACGGTGGAAGAATTATTCGCAGCAATTCCTACCCCCTCCTATGTGCTGGACGAGGAGAAGCTCCGCCAAAACGGCGAAATTCTGGCAGGGCTTGCACAGAGAACCGGATGTAAGGTATTGCTCGCACAAAAGGCTTTTTCCAATTACGATTTATATCCCGTCCTTTCTCCTTTTCTTGCTGGTACGGAAGCTAGCGGCCTGTATGAAGCACGACTCGGATTTGAAGAAATGCCGGGAAAGGAAGTTCATGTCTTCTCCGCTGCGTACCGTCAGGAGGAATTCTCACAGCTGCTACGCTATGCGGATCATATTGTCTTCAATTCTCCTGGGCAGCTTGCAAAGTTTGGTGCCACAGCAAAAAACGCAGGAAAAAGCGTAGGGCTGCGCATCAATCCCGAGTGTTCCACGCAGGAAGGGCATGCTATTTACGATCCATGCGCCCCAGGCAGTCGTCTGGGAACCACTCGTGCGCAGTGGGATGCCTGCATGTCGCCCGATCTCTTGTCTTTACTGGACGGCCTTCATTTTCACACCCTCTGCGAGCAGGATGCGGATGCCCTGTCGGTCACACTGGAGGCTGTGGAGGCTAACTTCGGCGATGTCCTCCCCCGAATGAAATGGGTCAATTTTGGCGGTGGGCATCACATTACCCGTCCGGATTACAATCTGCACTTGCTGGAGAGCTGTATTTTGAAAATCTCCAGCCGCTATCATGTGGACGTCTATTTGGAACCGGGTGAGGCCTGTGCACTCAATGCCGGCTTTTTGCTCACGCGCGTGCTGGACGTTTTGGAAAATGGTACGACAACTATCGCTGTTTTGGATACAAGTGCGGCCTGCCATATGCCCGACGTGTTGGAAATGCCCTATCGGCCTCCTCTGATGGGAGCAGGAGAGCCCGGGGAACGTTCATACACTGTCCGACTGGCCGGCCCTACCTGTCTTGCTGGAGACATTATCGGCGATTACAGCTTCGACTCTCCTTTGCAGGAAGGCGATCTGTTGGTATTTGGTGATATGGCCATTTACACCACTTGTAAAAACAACACCTTTAACGGTATGCCTCTGCCCGGTATTTTTGTGCTTCGGGATCATGAATTAATCTCCTTAGCCCGCTTCGGTTATGAGGACTTCAAAAATCGTCTGGGAAAAAGTTCGTTGCAATAGTTTCCCTGCCGATAAGATCATAGTGATAAAGGAAGCCGTAGCAAGTAATTCTGTGATTGTTTGCTACGGCTTCTCTGTTTACAGTACACCAATATAATTGGAAGCAAGTGTAACCCAACATCTGAACGTTTTCTACCGGGATTTTCATAGGAACCGCTGTCCTGTCCCGGTTCAACCGGTACTCTTGCAAACCTGTTCACCCCAGCTTTATTCAAAAGGCGAGTGCTTGGGCAGCTTCACACCTTTTGAATAGACGCTGAGGTTATCTTCCTGATCCAGTGTGGCAAGCAAAACGTCGCTCACCTTATCGACGCCCTGCTCCTGCAGTTTCTTATTCAGCCAATCTTCATTTCGTCCGACACTGCGCAAATTTTCTGGCATTGCCTTGCCGTCTATTACAACCATGTACACAAGCCCCTCCTGTTGAGGCGACAGATTCATATCCTGTGGCGTCAGCGGGCGCTTTTCCGATTTCGGGAGAAAACTGATTTTCCCGTTCGTTTCCATGACAGCGTATTCCACATCGCTGATATTAAAATAGCCGCTGTTGCGGCATTCTGATAACAGTTCATTTAAATCAAAATGCTGCTTTTGCAACGCATTTTCCACTATTTTTCCTTTGTAAATCAAGATAGACGGTTCCCCTGTAAAGAAACGGCGCCCCCGGATGCTTTTCTCGGTGATAAAGGCAATTAAAATAGAAATGGCGGTATATACGACCATTGAAATCAAAGTTGCATAAAATGGCGTGTCCACATTAGACGCCATTTCCGCTGCTATTGAACCGATCGAGATTCCAATCGTGTAATCGAAAAAGGTGAGCTGAGAAATTTGTCTCTTCCCCATAAGTTTAGTCAGTAAAAATAGGATAATTACAGAAGATACTGCACGCAATAATATTTCACCGGATGTAAAGAGTACTTCCATCATACCATAACCGCCTTTCGTTTTCCTCTTCTGTTATTGTGCTTTTCCAATGTACAATTATACTTTTGATGTATCCGTTTCACTTTTCATACTATATTTAAAGTAGCTTGCAATATTATACATTTATTACATAACAATTATTGATATACTGAAGTTTAGTTTCATCGTTCGCTTGAAGTGACGATGAACAGATGGGAAGAAACGGCTGATTACAGCTGCGGAAAGGGTTGGAACTAACAATGAAGGTCTATTCTGGCGATTTTACAAAAATTTACGATCCTAGCGTTACGGATGAGGTAACAGGAGAAATTTGGAAATGGTATATTAACGATCACACCATCATAAAGGGTCCAGATGGCTGGCATCTATTCGGCATCACCCATGAAGAACCCATGGATCCGATTAATGAAAAAAATTTGGCTCACGCTATCGGCGAAAAGTTAACGCAAGGTATGTGGAAGAAACTGCCTTACGCTTTACGTCACAGCCCTGCGGATAATGAAGTACATTTATGGGCACCGCATGTGATTTATGTGGATGGTGTCTATTATATGTACTATTGTGCAGGCAGTCCATTTGGAAATGATACATACCGTATTCATCTGGCAACGTCGACCGATCTTTATCATTGGACCCGCCATTCGGAAAATCCGATGCTCATCGATGGTTATGACGCAAGAGATCCGATGGTACTTCGTGTTGGAAACGAATGGATTATGTATTATACCTGTAACTCCACACCAAAAGGTGGGAATCATTGCGTGGCTTGTGTACACAGTCAGGATCTGATCCATTGGTCCGACAAACAAAACGTCTTTGTAGATCCTGCATACGGTACCTTCGGAGGCCCTTGCGAATCCCCGTTTGTGATACCGTATGATGGAAAATACCTGTTGTTTATTGGGCCCCGTAAGGAATACTCTGAAACCGGTGTATTTGTCAGCGACGATCCTTTCCACTTTGAAGTAAAGGATCAGGTTGGAACCATCGCGGCACATGCCGCAGAAGTGGTTGAGGACGACGATGGGACACTTTACATCACCCGCTGCGGATGGGGACAGGGTGGTGTCTATATCGCACCTCTTTATATCGAAGGATAGTATCAAAACGCTGCCGCTCTCGGCGGCGTTTTTCTATAACAAAACATCATGGTACGCTATCGTGCCATACAAATCCAGAAAAAATTGACTTCATTCCTTAACCATCCATCTTATTATTAGCACTACTTTTTTACGAGTGCTAATATTTTTATTTTATTAATATAAAAATTTATAATTATTAATAAATAAATCTTATACTAATACTTGTAAACGGATAGAGGAATACGACAGATGTATTCCCCGTACAGCTTTTACCGTTTCTCATTAAAATTTAGACGCATTGGGGGTTTTTGTATGTTCCATATTACGCCGTTTGACCGCAGGCCCAAAGATTTGTTCCATTATCTGGACGATATGGAGAAAAGCTTCTTCGGTGAATTAGACACCGCATTCTCCCAGTTCCGGACGGATATCCTGGACAAAGGTGACCATTTTGTTTTACAGGCTGAGCTCCCAGGATTCTCAAAGGAAGACATCCATATCGATATTGATGGTGATTATTTGACCATACAGGCGGAGCATAAGAGCGAAAACGAGGAAAAAAAGGAGAACTATATTCGACAAGAGCGTCATTACGGATCCTACGCACGTAGCTTTAACGTCGCGCAGATCAACACGGACAAAATTGACGCCTCTTACAAAGATGGTGTGTTGGAATTGAAATTACCAAAACGTGACAAAACAGTTCCTCCATCTCGTCAAATTGAGATCAAATAATTTCTTTTACAGCAGCAGGCCCGTTTTTACCGGACCTGCTTTCTTTTAATCGTAGCATCCTGACTATCATTGACAAAAAACACCTTTCATACAAAAGCAGCATATCATGCAATAGGGTTGATAACCTGACTGATTCTCTTGCAAAGAAAGGAGCAACCATATGGATGATATGTATCCGAGTACAACACGGTCATTTCCAAACAGCCACGATGACGAAGAAAGTATGACAATCGGAATGGCTTATGTACCGTGGCAAAAATTCCGGAAATTATATGAACCGGAACTTGGTTTCCACCGTGGAACCGTCTTCCAAGAGCTTGATAAGCCATTCCTCGGCGAGGAGGCTATACCGCAATGAATGAAAAAGCAAAGCTGCTGAAGCGTGTTCAGATCTGCGATTTTGTGCTTCTCGAAATGAATGAATTTCTTGACACACACCCCAATGACAAGGAAGCGCTGGCATACTTTCATAAATATAAAAAAATGGCAGAGGACGCACGAAGGGATTACACACGACAATTCGGTCCATTGACTGCCAACGATGTGGAAAATACCTCCACATGGGATTGGATTCAGGATCCCTGGCCATGGGACCTGCCAAAGGAGGTGTAAGGAATGTGGAGTTATGAAAAAAAGCTACAATATCCAGTAAAAATTGCGAGACCAAATCCGGCTCTAGCCAAAGTGATTATCACGCAGCTAGGTGGCCCGGACGGTGAACTCGGCGCAGCAAACCGGTATTTATCCCAGCGCTTTGCATCCCCCTACCCTGTCGTCAAAGGAACTCTGACCGATATAGGTACAGAAGAACTGGGACATTCCGAAATGATCAGCGCAATCGTCTATCAGCTGACACGCAACCTTACCCCTCAGCAAATCAAGGATGCTGGTTTTGATGCTTATTTTGTTGATCACACGACCGGTATCTATCCACAGGACGCATCCGGAAATCCATTTAACGCAGCTACCTTCCAGTCTACCGGTGACGCTATTGCTGATTTGACGGAAGATCTGGCAGCAGAACAAAAAGCGCGAGTCACTTATGACAATATCTTGCGCCTTGCTGACGATCCTGATGTTCGAGACGCTATTAAGTTTCTGCGCGAACGAGAAATTGTCCATTTTCAGCGTTTCGGCGAAGCGGAACGGGAAGTATCAAGTAAATATCCGGGTAGCGGAAAGCTCACACCCGCGCCGTTTCGCACACGAAAAAATAAAAACAACAGATGTATAAAGTTGAGCCGTATTTAGGGGTGTTACTGCAATCAAACAGTAACACCCCTTTATCTGTCAAATATAAAAATTATAGGACAAGCCATTCTCCACCGAATATCGTACCGCATAAGCGGCGTTTTTCACTCACAAAATGAGAGAATGAGAAACGCCGCTTTTTTGACTTAAAATGTTACGTAGTAGAGCCTTAATAAGCCTTGATTCATGCTGCTTGGCGGGCACGGTTTTGCAGAGGTAAGGATTTTATACCTGAACCCTCAAAAATACGCTTCTACTGCGTAACAAATTATCTATCACAAAAGTATAGTAGAGCGGTTACGAACAGCCGCCTATATTGGATTATCCTACATTGGATTTTCCAACGTTGGATAATCCTACGTAGGAAAAACCTACGTTGGAAAATCCAACGCAATTAAATAAAGATATATTAAGTAA
>CAMMMX010000023.1 GCA_946498095.1 uncultured Clostridia bacterium | reverse complement strand
AGACCCGTTTACGGGTAGCAAGAATACCAAGGCATAAAAGAACGCCCCTTCAGGGACCCGCCATGAGTCAGCAAAGCAGTTGACCGACCCATTCGAGGCCCCTTTAGGGGCGTTGTCCGCATCATGCCCTTCTAGGGCTTCCTCAAGCCCCCGGCTTTGCCGGGCGTCATGACATTGTCCATACTTTGTAACGGATAGGTGCGATCGTAATCAGACCTATCATTCAATCCTTGATGGTTGCCCGCCGGATTAGTAGGAAGCTGAGGAAGGATATCACAATGGCTCCCAATAGGCAGAATGCCATTGGAATATAAGGATTACAGCCGTCAGATAATCCCAAAACAAAGACAATGATACTTCCAAGCGTACGGAAAACAGTGGAACCGGTCATGATGTCGATTGCGGGCAAGATGAAAATGAAAAAGCCTGGAACGCCGATTGATACGCAAATTTTCAGCAGTTTGTTCATCCGGTAGTATAGGCTGGTAATGAAAAATCCGACAAGGGCACAGAAGAAGTATAAACATAGGCACCACAAAAAACTTTCGGTGGCAAAATGTAGATAGTCTACAGGCATCTGTAGCGTGTGCGAATAATGCTGAAAATACACGCTGAAATAGATGGAATCGTAATGAATCAGCGAGGTAAATATGAGATGGTTTACCGTATCTAGTACCGCCATAATTGCTGCCGTTGGAACAGTGCTGCACAAAAAGCCTAAGAATAATGTTCGCCGAGAGATGGAATTGGCAAGATAAAAACGGAAGGGTGTTTTAAAAGCGTTCAGGCCTAGCACAAACATAAAAATGGCGGATGCCATTTCCAGGCCGTTCATCGAGCCGTTGCGTCCCACGGCACGTAGGATTGCCATCAGGAGAATCAGAAGGTAGATGATGGCGTACAAAATACCGAGTGCTTTCAGATTCTCACGCATCTGATACCGGAAAGCAATTTTTGTTTTCATGTCAATGCTCCTTTTTCTGTGTTAAACGTTTGTCAGATGGATAAACAGCTTCTGTAAATCCATTTTGGAAACCTCAAGCCCCTGTGGGATGGTCGCGGATTGCAGGTTTTCCATTAAATATGCAGTTTTCAGGCCGCCGAGGGTATCGCAGCCCAGAATGCGACGACCTGCGGTGAAAGCATCTACCGCAGCGGAAGGGCCGGATACGGTAAACCCGCGTGCCAGGACCTGTTCGGTCGTTTCGTCCAGAATGACGTGTCCTTCCTTAAGGATGATGACATGCTCTAATAGGTCCGACGCTTCCTCGATGAGATGTGTGGATAGGACGAAGGTTTTTGGGTGGGACGCGTAGTTGTCAACAAGCGCTTTATAGAATAACTCTCGGTGGTTGGCGTCCAACCCTAGTACAGGTTCGTCAAGAAAGATGAAGTTGGCGTTGCAGGAAAGCGCGACAACAATTTTGTAAATGGAGGAATATCCAGTCGATAGTCCGCTGACTTTTTTCTCCAAAGGAAGCTGGAAGCTCTCTGCCAGCTTGCGTGCATACGCCATGTCAAAATCCGGATAAAACTGCGACGACCAGTACAGAACCTCGCGTACTTTCATCGATGGCGGATACAAAGGACGTTCGCTCATGCCGTAAATTTTGGATAAAGCACGATCGTTTTCGACTACGCTTTCTCCGTCTACGCAGATGCTGCCTTCTGTTGGAAACAGTCGGTTGGTGATGAGGTTCAGCAATGTCGATTTCCCAGCCCCATTACGTCCCAGTAGCCCATAGATCCGGTTCTCCTCAAAAGTCAGGTTGACGTCGCGCAGTGCCGGGATACGACCGAAAAGTTTGCTGACATTGCGTACTTCAATTTTGCTCATGTTCAAAACCTCTTTCTATCATGTTCAGAGTTTCCTCTATTGGAATTTTCAGTTTTTCCGCTTCCTGCACAAGAGGAAGAACAAAGGCTTCATAGAAAGCCTGCCGGCGTTTGCGAATGATTGCTTCCGCTGCGCCGGGGGAGACAAACATTCCTAGGCCTCGTTTTTTATATAGAACCCCTTCTTCCACAAGCAGGTTAACGCCTTTAAGCGCCGTTGCGGGATTGATTTTGTAAGCAACGGAGATTTCTGTCGTGGACGGTACCTGATTGTCTGGAGGAAAGGCACCGGACAGAATGGCATCTTCTAGCCCTTCCGCGAGCTGCAAGTAAAGAGGCTTATCGGATTGAAAATTGAATTGCATCACATCACCTCCTGTTATATGGTTATTTACTTATGTAATTAACTATACAACTTTGCGACTTATTTGTCAAGAGTCTAGTGCAAAAAAATCCCACAGGTTTGTTTCAAACCTGTGGGACGTTGTCATGTTAGTTTGGTCAGCGTTGTGCCAAAGGCGTGTAAGCACGGCGTTCGCCAACGCTTTTATAGGTGGGACGAATAATTTTGCCAACATTGATAAGCTCTTCAATACGATGGGCACTCCAGCCGGAAATCCGGGAGATGGCGAAAATTGGAGTGTAAAGCTCAAGCGGCAACCCAAGCATACTGTAAACAAAGCCGCTGTAAAAGTCGATGTTGGCGCTGACTCCTTTGTAAATCTTACGTTCAGCGGTGATCACCTGTGGCGCGAGGCGTTCCACCATCGAGTAGAGCATGAATTCCTTTTCCATCCCCTTTTCTTCCGACAGCCGTTTCACAAATAGCTTGAAAATGTTTGCACGCGGGTCGGACAGGGAGTAGACGGCGTGTCCCATCCCATAGATAAGACCAGCACGGTCAAACGCCTCTTTATGCAAAAGACGCCGGAGGTAATCGGCGACTGCTTCTTCGTCGGTCCAGTCGGACAGATTTGCTTTCATATCTTCAAACATCTGTACGACCTTGATGTTTGCTCCTCCATGCTTGGGACCTTTCAAGGAGCCGAGGGAGGCAGCAATGGTGGAGTAGGTATCAGTACCGGAAGAAGAGACAACGTGCGTTGTAAAGGTAGAATTATTACCTCCGCCATGCTCTGCGTGGAGAACCAATGCTAGGTCGAGAATCCGCGCTTCCAGTTCGGTGTACTGGCTGTCTGCACGCAGGATATGCAGGATGTTTTCAGCAGTCGACAACTCGGGCAAGGGATTGTGAATAAACAGGCTGTTTCCATCATGGTAATGGCTGTACGCTTGATAGCCGTAAACAGACAGGAGAGGAAACAGCGCGATCAGCTGTAAGCATTGACGCAATACGTTGCCAATACTGACATCGTCAGCGTTTTCGTCATAGGAATAGAGCGTCAGAACGCTTCGGGCTAACGTGTTCATCATGTCGCGGCTGGGCGCTTTCATGATAATATCCCGAACAAAGCTGGTCGGCAGGGTACGGTAAGTGGAAAGGATATCACAAAAATCCTTTAATTGTTTTTCGTTCGGCAGATCGCCAAACAAAAGCAAGTACGTAACTTCTTCAAATCCGAAGCGTTTCTCTTTCAGAAAGCCGTTGACAATTTCCTCTACATCGATACCGCGGTAAAATAGCTTTCCCTCACAAGGGACGCTCTGCCCATCGACTTCCATACTGGATTGAATTTCTGATATTTCGGTCAACCCGGTTAATACGCCCTTCCCGTTTAAATCCCGAAGACCGCGGTTTACCTTGTATTTTGTAAACAGAGATGCGTCAATGGAACTGTTCTGAACACAAAGCGCGGAGAGCTGCTCTATCTGTGGCGTAATTTCTGAAAAGTGAACCTGATTCGTATTTCCCATCTGAAAACACTCCTTCATGTTAAATTTGCCCAGCATGATTTGTATTTGATTAGTATAACAAAAAGATCTGAACGAAATATGTACGCGGCACGCCACGTTTCTTTCAGCGGAATAAAAGTAGATGGGAAAATCCCGGGAATACTGCTCAATTTCATTTTCTGTAAACTTTGTTTGAATACAGGGGAACTGGCAGGGGAACTGGCAGGAATCGAGCGAAAGGCGTGGTAAGGTTATTGTCACATCCGGGGTTTTATGGTATGATAAAACAGAATAACGATGAATTGGGTGTGTTGCGTTTGGAGCGCGGCTTGATTTGCCCGGGAGGTTTCTGTAATGATGAATAACAGCTATGAGAGTCCGTTTTGTACCCGTTATGCCAGTGAAGAAATGCAGTACATTTTTTCGGCCGATAAGAAGTTTTCCACGTGGAGGAAGCTTTGGGTGGCTTTGGCGCGGGCGGAACGAGCGCTTGGCCTGCCGATTACCCAGGAGCAAGTGGAGGAACTGGAACAAAACATTTACAACATCAACTACGAGGATGCTGCGAAACGGGAGCGGGAGGTACGCCATGATGTTATGGCGCATGTTTACGCCTACGGCCTACAGTGTCCAAAAGCAAAAGGGATCATCCATCTTGGTGCAACGTCCTGCTATGTTGGTGATAATACCGACGTGATTCTGATGCGTGATGCGCTGAAAGTGGTCCGCCGTAAGCTGCTCAATGTCATCGCCCATCTTGCGGACTTTGCACAAAAGTACAAGAACATGCCTGCACTGGCGTATACGCATCTACAACCTGCACAGCTGACTACGGTGGGCAAGCGTGCGACGCTTTGGATCAATGAACTGGTGATGGATCTGGAAGATGTAGATTTCCGTTTAAGTCATTTGAGTCTGCTGGGTTCCAAAGGGACAACGGGCACACAGGCCAGCTTTGTGGAGCTGTTTGACGGCGATGATGAAAAAATCAAGCGTCTGGAGCAGATAATAGCGGAAGAGATGGGATTTGAGAGAGTTGTCCCGGTATCCGGGCAGACTTATTCCCGTAAAATGGATTATCAGGTTGTGTCGGTGCTGTGTGGAATCGCGCAGAGCGCTAGTAAATTTGCTAATGACTTGCGTATCCTGCAAAATTTCAAGGAAATGGAGGAGCCGTTTGAAGCGCATCAGATTGGTTCGTCCGCAATGCCGTATAAACGCAACCCCATGCGCAGCGAACGGATTACGGCGCTGGCGCGTTATTTGATGATTGATACGCTTAACCCGGCCTTTACGGCTGCGACACAGTGGTTTGAGCGTACGTTGGACGATTCGGCGAATAAGCGTATCGCGGTTGCCGAGGCTTTCTTGGCGGCGGACTCCATTCTCAATTTGATGCTGAATGTGACAAACGGCCTTGTCGTCTATCCCAAAATTGTCGAGATGCGGGTGCGGAAGGAGCTTCCGTTTATGGCGACGGAAAACATTATGATGTCGGCGGTCAAAAAAGGTGGAGACCGTCAGGAATTGCATGAAAAGCTGCGTGCGCATTCCATTGCCGCAGCCAAGAAAGTCAAAGAGGAGGGCCAGGAAAACGACCTTATCGACCGTATCTGCGCTGATCCTGCGTTTATGCTTACCAAGGAAGAAGCGCAGGAGATTTTGAAGCCATCTCTCTTTACGGGCCGCGCGCCGCAGCAGGTTGAGGACTATCTCTCGCATACGGTTTATCCTTTGCTTGAACAAAACCGTGGGATCCTGGGGGAGGACGTTGAGCTGACGGTCTGATCAGGGGATTTTGCATTGACTTGACAGGCAATATGCATTATAATATTTCTGTTGACCCTATGCGGGAGGGACAGGCTTTCTGGCTTTGTGTTTCCCGTCTGGGGAAGAGAGAAAGTTGGAGGAAGAACCTATGAAGAGAATAGGGAAACCAGTCTTTTTTATTGTGGCTGCGATCCTTGTTGTATTTTCTGTCCTGACGTTTACGGGCGTCACGACGCAGTACGGCGACATCAAAACCACATTTATCAGAGGCGTGGGGGATATCCGGTTAGGTATCGATATCCGCGGCGGTGTGGATGTGACGTTTGTCCCCGAAGGCGGGCAGCAGGCGACGGAACAGGATATGCATGCGGTCAAGCAGGTCATTGAGCAGCGTTTGATCGGATTGAATATCACGGATTATGAGATTTACGAGGATACCGTCAAAAGCCGTTTGGTAGTTCGCTTCCCCTGGAAAGAGGATGAAGCGGAGTTTGATGCCGAGCAGGCGGTGCAGGAGCTTGGATCGACCGCTCTTTTGACATTCCGTGAAGGCAATGAAGTCAACGAACAGGGTAAGCCGGATGGCGTTACCGATACCAATGTATTGCTGACCGGTTCGGATGTGGAAAGCGCACAGGCTTACTACGATTCCAATCAAAAGGAATATATTGTTCAACTGACTATGGATGAAGATGGGACGAAGAAATTTGAGGAAGCGACTGAAAAGCTCAAGGGTGAAGTTATTTCTATTTGGCTCGATGACCAGATGATTTCATATCCAACCGTCAACGATGTCATTACTGACGGTGTCGCAGTCATATCCGGCGGCAATATGTCCGCAGAAGAAGCAAATAGCCTAGCGAACAAGATTAATGCGGGCGCGCTTCCCTTCAAGCTGGAAACAGCCAGCGTCAGTACCATATCGCCTACGCTCGGCGTTGGTGCATTAAATGCGATGGTACTGGCCGGCATCATTGCATTTGTATTGGTCAGCCTGTTTATGCTGTTTGTTTACCGCCTGCCTGGTGCAGTAGCGATTCTGGCGCTGCTGGGACAGGTTGCGGGTTCGTTGGCAGCAGTGTCTGGATTTTTTGGATTCTTAAATAGTTTTACCCTCACGCTGCCGGGTATCGCAGGTATTATATTGTCCATCGGTATGGGCGTGGACGCCAATATTATTACAGCCGAACGTATTAAAGAGGAGATCCGTGGAGGCGCATCTCTGAACAATGCGGTGGATTTGGGCTTTAAGCGTGCTTTCTCCGCTATCTTCGACGGGAATATTACCGTCATCATTGTTGCCATTATCCTGATGGGGGCTTTTGGTCCGACGGACAGTATGTTCAGCGGCTTGCTCCGACCATTCTTCTTCATGTTTGGCCAAGCGGCGGAGGGAACCGTCTATTCGTTCGGATATACGTTGCTGGTTGGCGTTATTTTCAACTTCATCATGGGTATTACAGCCTCCAGACTGATGCTCAAATCCCTCTCCAAATTCAAGATGTTTAAAAATCCTTGGCTGTATGGGGGTAAAAAGGTATGAAGCTGAACTTGAATATCGTTGGCAACCGCAATAAGTTTTTTATTCTGTCAGCGGCCCTTCTTCTCGCCACGTTGCTTTTTTCTTTGTTTGGCGGTGTTAAGCTGGACATTCAGTTCAAGGGCGGCACGATGATTACTTACTCCTATACGGGTAAAATCGATCAAGATGTGCTGGACAGTGTTGTGGAAGAACAGCTGGGACTGGAGGCAAATCTCACAGAAAAGGTAGATCCGGCGTCAGGGCTCAATATGCTGGAGATCAGCTTTGCCGATTCCGCAGGCTTGACCATTGAACGTCAAACTGCTTTGACGCAGGCTCTGCAGAAAGAGTTCCCGGACAATGAGCTCAACCTTGAGGAATCGAATGATGTGAATCCATCGATGGGACAGGAATTCTTTATCAAGTGTCTGGTAGCTGTCGGTGTAGCGGCGATTTTAATGATCATTTATATTGCTATCCGATTCCGCCGAATCGGTGGATGGAGCGCTGGCGTTACATCGGTTATTGCACTATTCCATGACGTGGTTATGGTGTATGCGGTGTTCCTTTTCTTCCGCATTCCGCTTAATGCGAATTTTGTAGCCGCGGCTTTGACGATTCTTGGGTATTCCATTAACGATACGATCGTTATTTATGACCGTATTCGTGAGAATAAAAAGCTGATGGGAGACAAAGTTCCTTTTGCTGAGCTGGTGAATACGAGCATTAATCAGTCTTTCGCACGAAGCTTGAATACGACGATCTGTACCTTGATGTCGATGGCAGTGGTCTGTATCGTGGCGTTCATATTTGATGTTGATTCCATCATTACTTTTGCATTTCCGATGATAATCGGTATGATTTCCGGTGTTTATTCCTCGGTCTGCTTGAGTGGTCCGATGTGGGTTGTTTGGAATGAATGGAAAGCAAAACGGGCAAGCAATTCGCAAGGGCATAAGAAAAAGAAAAAATAGTCTGAGGAGTATGGCGGCTGACCTGCGCAAGTTTGCGTTTGGGCAGCCGCTGCTTTTAACTTCATTCTGAGGAGCGGCGGCTGCTTCCATAATGGAGGTGTATGCCGCGAAAAGTATTTCGACTGAAGTACCATCTGGAGCGTATCAACAAGAATGCTATGGGTACAAGGAAACTATCGGCTTGCAGGGCAAGAGGAATACGAACGGTGCGGACAAAAGGATTTCCATCTGCTTTAGGTTTCACCGTAGCTTTAACGGGTATTTTCAAGGAAGAGCGGATGATTGCATATACTTCTTTGAGGGAAAGGCGGGAAGGCTATGAACATAGGAGTATCGACAGCGTGTTTTTACCCAATGGAAACGATAAAGGCATTGCGCCTCATAACGGAACAATCCGATTCGTCGCTGGAGTTGGAGGTATTCTTCAATACTCACAGCGAGTTGGAGCCTTCCTACGTCAGAAAGCTGCGCGAAGAAGCTGGCGGTTGTAAGATTGCGTCGGTGCATCCGTTTACGTCGGGGTTTGAACCGTTCCTGTTTTTTACGGAATATGAGAAACGTTTTCAAGATGCATTGGATTTTTACCGGCGATATTTTGAAGCGATGCAGTTATTAGGGGCGCGTATACTGGTCTTTCATGGGGATCGAAAGGAGAGCGTTTTTGAGGAGCAACGCTATTTCGAGCGCTTTGCACGTCTGGCCCGGCTTGGACGAGAGTCTGGGGTGATAGTGGCACAGGAGAATGTGGCGCGGTGCAGAAGTGGATCAGCCGCATTTATCGCTCGAATGTACCACGCATTGGGAGACGATGCATGCTTTGTTTATGATGTGAAGCAGGAAAGGCGTGCGGGAGAAGAACCGGCGCGTGTGATGCAAGCAATGGGAGAGCGGATTGTCGGTGTGCACGTATCTGATTGTGACAACTGTCACGATTGTATATGTCCTGGAGATGGAAATTTTGATTTTTATTCCCTAGTTGCCTCTTTGCAGAAGAATGGTTACCAAGGAAATCTAACGGTAGAGTTATATGTGAATGGTTTTGATGATGTAAATCATTTGTTGCGGGGATGCGATTATATAAGGAGTGTTATCGGTAAAACAGAGAAAAATATGTACAATTAAATAACCATATATGATGTAATCAGGAAATACAGAGCTGAAACACTTATTTTATTGCTAAATATGCATTTTGTCGAATCTTGTCGATATGATTATCTTTCATTTCTTTCAGAACATGCTATAATTATTACATAAGAATTTTTATTTACAATTCATAAACATGTGGGGGAAGAAAAATGAAAGCTACAAAGCTAGAAAACATGTCTGGTCTTTTGCGTTATGAGTTGGTCACAAGTCAGGTACAAGTGGAGGGCGAGCTCTATGATACCTATGGGATTGAAGCGACCAGCCTGTTCGAAGAAAAGAAAACCGCCCGGTTAGACGATATCAGTACGGATCAAGGCGCGGTATGGCGGCTAATGAATCTTCTGTGCGATGAATGTGTTACACCTGCAACCTTTTATGATATCGTGTATGATTTTGTTGTAGATTCGGGTACGGTTCCTTGTCTCCAATGATCTTATGATCTTGCAGATGAATCATCGCAGGACGTATTGATTTTTTGCAAAAAAAATGTTATGATTCTTACCAAGACAGGTAGGAAGGATAATGATACCATGAAATGTCCTTATTGCGGGCACAGTGAAGATAAGGTAATGGATACGCGTCCAACCGACGACGGTTCTAAAATCCGCCGAAGGAGGGAATGTCTGTCCTGTCAGAAACGTTTTACCACGTATGAGGCTGTTGATACGTTAATCATGGTGGTCAAAAAGGACAGAACACGTCAGCCGTTTGACAGGGACAAATTGCTCGGGGGCATTATGCGCGCCTGTGTCAAGCTGCCGGTTCCCATGGAGCAAATACAGGCGCTTGTGGACGATATTGAGTCTAGCGTGGCCAATTTATACGTCCATGAGGTGAGTGCCATGGAAATTGGCGAGATGGTATTGAAACGTCTCAAAAACGTGAATTTAGTGGCTTATATCCGGTTTGCTTCGGTGTACCGGGAGTTTACGGATATCCGGTCTTTTATGCAGGAGCTGGAACGCCTGGAACAGGAGGCGGATACTACAGACGCTTAAAAGATATTTGTTACAACTGGAAGCTCCTTTTCATAAAGTTCTTGCAGCTGTAAAATAATACTGTCGCATTCGGCGATGAAATCGCCAACCATGCCCGCCTCGGCATAGGACGTCAATCTTCCGAAGCCGCCGGTGATAATGTCGATGTTATCGTGATTGATGAAAGTGCTGATATACGACGAATACCTAATCCAGGTATTCGTCGTTTTTTTTGCGCTTTCCGCAGCCAGTTTTTCGTCCCCTTGTGCCGCGAAGGACTTGGCCTCTTCCATCATTGCGATGACGTCCCGCGTCATAAAGCGGAGGCTGACGAGGGAAGCGATAGAGGCGGCGAGTATCAGGACGAAAATGGAGATGCAGGTAATCAATCGGCTCATATACGTTCCTTTCTTACGTTATTCTTTGGGAATGATGTAGTAATTGAGCTCGCTGTCGGATGCCAGCAGGAAAACATCCTTGAGACGGATATGGTTGTCGTTTAAGGTCTTATGCAGCCATTGCAAACCTATCTTCGCTTCATTGAGAGCGCCATAGTCAATTTTTCCATCATTGATGATAACTTGCGGCGGATTTAGCGTCTTGCCCTTGATCCCCAACATTTCCGGTGTTGTATTGCGGGAATTGAATTTTTGGTATACGCTAATATTTCCTGTTGTTTCCACGACGGCAAACTGCACTTCTCGGATATCGAAGACATCGGCGGCACGGAGGGACTCCATCACATCATCGATGGAGTATCGTAACTTTTTCATAATTTTTTGATCTAAAACGCCGTTGCGGATAATAATTTTGGGAGAACCTGAAATAAGCTTCCGCAGAGATTTGAATTTGAGCGTTAGATTAGACATGATAATTTCCATTGTCATAAGGATAAAAATGGGTATTATTCCCATCAACATGGGAATGCTGGGATCTTCAATGGGCAGCGTAGCGATATTGGAGATCAGGATGGTAATAACCAGCTCGGACGGCTGTAGCTCGCCCAACTGGCGCTTTCCCATCAGCCGCACCGACAATATGATAAGAAAATAGAGCAGTATGGAACGGATGAATACAATCGTCATAGAATGGAACCCTCTTTCCGTGTATAAGAGCTATCAATATTATGGGGCACAGCGATTTTTTTATACAGACGTATTTTTTCCCCGTTTTTGCCAACAATGTCAATGAACAAAAAGCAGTGGAGGGAGGCTGTCCTTTGATATTTCACAATATGCGTCTGAGGCTCCGGGCCTATTTTTTATCCAAACAGCCAACAGAAGAGAAGGCGGAAATCCAGGATGACATTCTACCCGATCTGACGGCGAACATCATTCATATCAGGACCAAATTCAGCAATTCAACTGATTTGCAGATCCGTGAAATTACGTTATGTGGGTTTCCAGTCGCCATGCTGGCGTGTGAGGCGATGGTGAACTCTCAGGTTCTTTCCACAATGGTGGTAGGTCCGCTCAAACAGATGAAGCTCGGGCCCGATGCAAAACCTCAAGATGTGATGCACTACGCTGAATCCGAATCCATCCTTGCGATGGAGCAAAAGCAGGTGCACACTTATGAGGAATTGTTCCGTTTCGTCATGTCGGGATTTGTCATTTTTCTGGTTGACGGTGTCCCGTATGGTATGGCGATGGGGGTACAGGGATTCGGCCTGCGCGGAATCAGCGAACCGTCCAGCGAAGTCAACGAAAGAGGATCCCGGGAAGGGTTTATCGAAGCGATACGTCCCAATTTGGCGATGGTGCGCCGAAGGATCAAATCCCCGACAATGGTGTATGAAATGATGAATATCGGCTCCAAGAGCAAGACGGACATCTGCCTGGTCTACCTGTCCGATCGCGTATCCAAGGATTTGCTGTATGACGTGAAAAAACGGCTGTCCCAGGTAAAGCTGGAGGTTGTTCTCGAGTCGGGATATCTACAGCCTTTTGTCGATGGTAAGCCCCTGTCGCTTTTTTCAGAAGTTGGAACCACGGAACGGCCGGATACTCTGTGTGCAAAAATCAATGAGGGAAGGATTGCTATCTTAGTGGACGGCACGCCGTTTGCCCTGATTATTCCGCAGTTATTCGTAGAGAATTTTCAGAATATCGACGATTATACCCACCGTCCGTTTTACGCGACATTTATACGCTGGCTGAAATATTTCGCCTTTTTCCTATCTTTTTTACTTCCAGGACTTTATGTGGCTGTCGGAACGTTTCATCCGGAACTACTTCCCCATGCGCTACTACTTAATATCACCGCTGCGGAAGAAACGACGCCTTTTCCTCTTATGCTTGAAGCGCTGATTATCCATCTGATTTATGAAATTATGCATGAAGCGGGGTTGAGATTACCTCGGCCAGTCGGACACGCTGTTAGCATAGTCGGCGCGTTGGTAATCGGTGATGCGGCGGTGACGGCGGGGCTCATCGGTTCTCCGATGGTTATGGTCGTCGCATTGACCGCGATTAGCTCTTTCGTTGTGCCTAATTTGTACGACGCGATCGTCATCCTGCGTTTTGCCTTCATTCTGGCAGGCGGCCTGGGTGGTTTTTATGGTATTGTGCTTGGAATGGCCTTTCTGTTATTCAATATCTGTTCGTTACGGAATTATGGCGTGCCCTATACCGCTCCGGTGAGTCCTTTCACTTTCTCCGCAATGCGCGATGTCCTGATACGTGCCGGCTGGAAACGCATGCAGACGAAGGATGTGAAGGTGGAAGAGCTTAACGGCGTGCATATAAAAAAGGAATAGGTTCAGAAAGGGTTGAAGCTATGCCACAGATTAGTGTCTGGCAGATGATTATCCTGCTGTTTCTCAGCAGAACATTTAACACCGTTACCTTCGTACCCGGTTTTTCCGGATATACGAATACCCCGGCAGAGTATTGGGGGATACTGTTGTCCGGTCTTTTGGCTGTTTTACTGGTCATACCAGTATTTTTACTCTGTCGGAAAATGCCGCAGATGAATGTTGTAGCGGCGGCGTACTATGTCAGTCGCCCTATCGGGATTTCCGTCAGCCTGCTTTACACTGGCATGATGCTGTTGGTTACGGTCAATACCATCGCGCATTTTGTTTTCTTTTTAACCAATACTATTTATACGCAGACTTCCGTTTGGTGGCTGGTGGTTCCGACACTTCTGGTGGCGCTTTATGCGGCATTCCACGGTATACAGGCCATAGCCCGCAGCGGCAGTATTGTTTTTGTTGTTTTTCTGCTCCTGTTTGGGTTAATTGTACTTTCTGTTGGGGGTGACATCGAACTGGTCAACTTCCGCGTCACTTTGCATGGAGAATGGAGGCAGGTACTGTTTGCGTCCTGGCGGGAGGCAGCATCTAATTTGGAATTAGCCGCCTTTGCGCTTTTACTTCCGTACGTCAAAAACAGAAGGAAAACAGGTGCAGGAGTTTATATCGTCTCGTCGACGGCCTTTGTCGTGGTAGTGATGTTTCTCATCACTACGGTCCTTGGGGACTATGCCAGAAGCTGTGTCTTTCCCTTCTATACGGTGGCTTCTTTGGGGGAGGTTTCTGTCCTGCAACGGCTGGATTCCGTCCATATTGCTCTGTGGACGCTGATTGGTGTATTAAAAATAGCGCTTTTTCTCTTCCTTGCAGCGGATTGCCTCAAATATCTGCTTCCCAGACGTAGCGTGCGGTGGAGCGCTTGCATCTGTGCAGTGTGCGTATTGCCGTTTGCTATTTGGATGAGCTACGATCTGGTCACGCTGTATCGAGGGGCGCAGGTGGAACAAAGCGGCATCCCTTTGCTTGTGGGATGCGTTGCTCTGCCACTAATTGTTCTGTTGTTTTGTAAAAGAATAGGAAATCGGACGGGGGTGGCGCAGTCGTGAAATATAACGGACGGTTATGGCTTACGATGTTGATGCTGACGACTTTCATGCTGATTTCCAGCGGGTGCGGCCCGTCGGTACAGTTAAACGAACGCGCTATCGTCCAGGCGATTGGTATTGACCGTGAAGGAGAGGGGTACCGTCTTTCGATTCAATATTTTAATCCAGAGGGAGCCGGCGGACAAAGTGCGGTGGATGCGAGCCGCGTCAATACGCGGGTGGTTGAGAGCAGCGGAAAGACGATCCAAGAGGCTATCAGTAATGCGGTACTCAAACAGGGAAAGGAGATGTTTTATGGACAGAACAAGCTGATCCTGTTCGGACAACAAGTCGCTCAAGAGGATGTAGAGCCATTGATGAGCTTTTTCATGAACAATTCGCATTCCTCTCCAGGAATCCAAGTGGCTGTTGCACAAGGGCGCGCCGTGGATATCATTCACACGAAAATCGAACAGAGCATCTTGCCGGCGGATTCCATCCTCAAGCTCATCGAAAATGCCGATCAAGATGGTCGAATTGCCCAAATTCGCGCCATCGATTTCATGAAGATGCTTCACAACAAGCAGCGCAGCGGCCTGCTTCCCTTACTGGCACCGGTAGAGACGCCATCTTCTGAGGGCAAGTCCGGTGAGGCGGACAGCGGCCAAGGAATGCAGGGGGATTCTGTAGAGGTAGTAGGTAGCGCGGTGTTCACGCAGGGGAGATTGTCGGGGAGCCTATCGCTGACGCAGACCAGAGGACTGAACTGGGTACGGGACAAAATAGAGCGCTCTACCATGACGGTAGAAATTCCTGGACAGGGGAGCTGCAGTTTGGACGTATATGAGACAGATACAGAAATGCACCCTGATTTTCATGATGGGGAAATTGTCATGCATGTAAAGATTCATGCGGACAGCCGCATAGTTGAACTCATGGCGGACGAGATGCAGGATTTCCGTTATCCCGATATTCTTCAGGTGGAACAGTTGCAGGAACAGGCGATTGAGGAGGAATGCAGGGAGGCTGTACGGATAGCGATTCATGAATGCCGATCTGACGTGCTGAATTTAGTCAACATTATCCGGCAGAAAAGCGAAAGCGAATGGATAAGCAGGGAGAAACGATGGGATGAGGAGATAGCGCGTATCCAATTTGACATTGACGCAACCTGTAATATTGATCGTTTAGGCGTGGAAGCTAACGATCGGAATACAGAGAGATAAAACATCCGCCGGACAGTCTATCTGTCCGGCGGATGTTTACGTCCTGAGAGAGGGAATAGAAAAGTAGATATACTGTTTACGTGTTTTCTCCAGCACGGCTTTTGGATTTCAGAAAGGCGTTGATAAAACCGTCCAGATCGCCGTCCATAACGGCGCCAATGTTGCCGACCTCATAACCAGTTCGGTGATCCTTCACAAGCGTATAGGGCATAAAAACATAGGAACGAATCTGGGATCCCCAGGCATTGTCCTTCTGATCCCCTTTGATATCTTCGATCTTGTCCAACTGTTCGCGTTCCTTGATTTCTAAGAGCTTCGATTTGAGCATCCGCATCGCAACCTCTCGGTTCTGATGCTGGCTTCGCTCGTTCTGGCAAGCGACGACAATGCCGGTTGGCAGATGTGTGATACGGATAGCGCTGTCGGTTTTATTGATGTGCTGCCCTCCAGCACCGCTTGAGCGGTAGGTGTCGACGCGCAAATCGTCCGGGTTAATTTCTACTTCGATTTCATCATTGATTTCAGGGATCACCTCAACGGAGGCAAAGGAGGTATGGCGCCGTCCGGAAGAATCGAAAGGAGACACCCGTACAAGGCGGTGTACGCCGGACTCGGATTTCAGGTACCCGTAAGCATTGGTACCTTCTATCAGGATACTAGCACTTTTCAGCCCGGCTTCCTCGCCTTCCAAGTAATCTAAAATTTTATATCTAAACTGGTGACGTTCCGCCCAGCGGGTATACATTCGGTAGAGCATCTGGGCCCAGTCCATCGCCTCAGTGCCTCCCGCTCCGGCATGGAAAGTAACGATAGCGTTGAGCGGGTCGTATTCGCCGGATAAAAGCGTCGTCAGTTTTTGTTCCTCAAGCTCGGAACGAAAGGCCTCGGCGGAATCGCGGATGTCCTGCAGCATGCTTTCATCGTTTTCTTCGTTAGCAATCTCGATCATTGTCAGCAGATCTTCGTGGTCTCCAACCAGTTTCTCATAAGCGGCGATGGTATCTTTCATCTGGCTGATTTTACGGGATATTTTCTGAGAATTCTCCGGATCGTTCCAAAAATCCGGCGAAGCCGTCTGCTCCTCCAATATGTGGACTTTTTCTCGAAGCCCGGATACATCGAGAGCTTCAGCTAAATCCGAGAGATCGGGACGAAGGTTCTCCAGTTCGATTTTTATTTCGTCAAGCTGTATCATACGCTACTGCTCCTTTCATCTTCAAAAATACACTTATTTTTTATTATAACCGATTCAAAGGACGCTGTAAAGGAGCTATCACTGGAGCAATGGGAAAAAACGAGGGAAATTTGAAAAACTCCTTGCTTTTTGGGGCGTAATATGCTAAAATTATCTAGCGCGGTATGTGTAACTGTAGAGTGAAGCATACCTGTCAAGAACACACGCAATGCTTGTCGCAGTCGGTTGACCGCGGCGCGGTTTAATTGCGGCGGTTGAGCATGCGGAGGAAAAAACCAATAGGAGGTACTACCATGGCAGTTGTATCAATGAAGAGTCTCCTCGAAGCTGGCGTACATTTCGGCCACCAGACGAGAAGATGGAACCCCAAAATGGCTCCGTACATTTTCACAGAAAGAAACGGAATTTACATCATCGATCTGCAAAAGACGGTGAAAAAGCTGGAACAGGCGTATATGTTTATTCGTGACGTGTCTGCGCAAGGCGGCGAAGTCCTGTTCGTCGGAACGAAGAAACAGGCTGGTTCTTCTGTCAAGGAAGAGGCAGAGCGCGTAGGCGCGCATTATGTAAACGCTCGCTGGCTTGGCGGCATGATGACCAACTTCAAGACCATCAAAAGAAGAATCGCCCGTTTGGAGCAGCTGCACCGGATGGAAGAGGACGGTACGTTTGATCTTCTTCCGAAAAAGGAAGTGCTTAAGCTCAATTTGGAGATTGAGAAGCTGGAAAAATTCCTTGGCGGTATCAAGAATATGAAAACACTGCCGAAAGCGTTATTCGTAGTTGACCCGAGAAAAGAGAAGATCGCAGTCGCCGAGGCGAAGAAGCTTGGCATTCCGGTTGTTGCAATTGTCGATACAAACTGTGATCCGGACGATATCGATTATGTCATTCCGGGTAACGACGACGCGATCCGTGCGGTCAAGTTGATTGCCAGCTGTATGGCTGACGCCATCCTGGAAGGCAAGCAGGGGGAGACTCCTGTGGAGCAGGAAGAAGTGCTGGCGGAAGCATCCGCAGAGGAAGCAGCTGCAGAATAAGCGGCGGGAATAGGTGAAAAGGCAGGGGTAGTCAGTATTTGATTACCCCTCTTGTAAGTCAAATATATGTTCGGAGGATGATAGAATGGCTATTACAGCAAAAGACGTAGCGGCGCTCCGGGAAATGACCGGCGTTGGAATGATGGACTGCAAGCGTGCTTTGACGGAAGCAGACGGAGATACCGAGAAAGCGATTGCAATTCTGCGTGAGAAGGGTCTTGCTGCTGCTGCAAAAAAAGCAGGTCGTATTGCGGCGGAGGGAATTGTCACTTCGGTCGTGGATATGGACAAGCGGGTCGGTGTTGTGCTGGAAGTCAACGCTGAAACTGATTTCGTTGCGAAAAATGAGAAATTTGTCAAGTTTGTCGATACGGTTGCGAAAACCATTATCAACGAAAATCCAGCTGACTTGGAGGCGTTGGAGAACTGCAAGGCTTTCGGTACCGATATGACGGTTGTTGAGCTTCTACGTGATCATATTCTAACTATCGGCGAGAATATGAAGATCCGCCGCTTTATCCGTTTGGAGGGTGTGCTGGCTTCCTATGTCCATGGCGGCGGAAGAATTGGCGTCATGGTACAGTTCGAGACTGATGCGGATCCGTCGAATGAGACGTTTGCTCGAATGGGCAAGGATGTTGCGATGCAGGTCGCGGCGGCCAACCCGTTGTATCTGGATCGCGATTCTGTTCCGGCCGACGTTATTGCAAATGAGAAGGAAATTCTCACGCAGCAAGCTATCAATGAAGGAAAACCGGCAAACATTGCGGAAAAGATGGTCGCGGGACGTATCCAGAAGTATTACAAGGAATTCTGCCTGGTCGAGCAGGAGTTTATCAAAGATACTGACACAACGGTTGCGAAATATATCGACAGCGTTGCGAAAGATCTGGGGTGCTCCATCAAGGTAACAGGTTTTGTGCGTTATGAGAGAGGCGAGGGTATCGCTAAGCGTGAAGACAACTTTGCCGATGAAGTGGCTAAGATGGTCAAATAGTCTGTTACATGTGTAGTGTGTAAACTATTTTGTCAAAAGTCTATTAAAAATAGCATATAAAAAGGAGTTTATTCCGAAAGGAATAGGCTCCTTTTGTTGTTGGTTAGGAAACTCACTGCTTCTGACGGTGAAGGAATCCCATACAAACGTTTCAGTTTCAAGTAACGAGCGAGGTAGGCTATTTACAAGATTAAGGATACATTTCCAGAAAAACAATCTTCTGTTGACGAGACTGCTTCAAAGTCCGGGAATACATCTGAAAGCGCTGAATAGGCTATAAAGATATCTGCAATTACGTACGCCTTTTTCTGTTATTTAGCTCTCTTTGATAAAATCACATTAACAATTCTCAAACAATTCTGAAACCATGCAAAAACAATAATCCTCTATCCTATATGCATTGAAACCTTTACAACATCAAGCATAATGGATGATTGTGATAACAAGAGAGGAGTGCAGCGATGGGGCAGCTAAAAAAGACTTTACAGAAAATTCTTTTTCCCGGTAAGGCGATCGTTGTTTCTTTAATGATCATCAGTACGGTGCTGTTAGTCTGCATTTTTTCCTTAGATATTAGGTACAATGTTTTGGCTTATTTGTCATATGTCCTATCTGCGTACACCATGATTACCATTTGTCTAACGGTATATAAATATATAAAAAAGGGTATTGCCATCATTGAAAGTAAAAATAAGCATGTGAACCGCTATTTGAATGACGTTTCTTTCCGCACCCATGTTTCCCTGTATACATCTCTGGTGATTAATGCTGTTTATGCGATTGCTAAGTTCTTTTCCGGTATTTTTTATCATTCAGCCTGGTTCGGCAGCATTGCTGTCTACTATTTTTGCCTTGGGCTTATGCATTTTATGCTGCTCCGACATGCCAATCGCAACGCTTTTGGAAAAGATCAAATAGCTGAATATAAAAAGTATCGGATTTGTGGTATTGTTTTGATGGTACTAAACCTGGCACTGACAGGTATGGTAATTCTTGTAGTTACCAAAAACCATACCTATCGTTATCCCGGCAACATGATCTACGCAATGGGAGCCTATGCATTTTATAACATCATCACGGCTGTAATTAACGTGGTGAAATTCCGTAAGCAAAACAGCCCGGATTTGTCTGCGGCCAAAGTGATTAAGCTGGCTTCTGCATTAGTATCCATGCTTGCATTAGAAACAGCTATGCTTTCGCAGTTTGGAAGCGGAGACTCTCCGGTGTTTCGTAGAGCCATGACTTCAGCTACGGGCGCAGTTGTCTGTTTGATTGTGTTGGGCATGGCAGTATATATGCTTATCTACTCTACAAAAAGTCTAAAGAGGTTAAAACAGCAGTCCGCTTAGATTGGGTTGGCTTTATGGTATAATAAAAATAAACTACTGTATGGCGGTCGATGAATTTTTGATTCCATACTTTTGCCGGGAAAGTGAGGATCAAATGATCAATATTCTTGTTTTAGAAGATGATGCAAAATTAAACCAGACGGTTTGCACCTATCTCAATGACAGCGGTTTTCAGGCAAAGGGATGTCTGAACGCCAATGATGCGTACGAAGAGATGTATAATAATCTTTACGAGCTGATCATCTCTGACATCATGATGCCAAAGATCGATGGCTTTGTATTTGCAGAAAACGTGCGGCGGGTGAACAAACACATCCCCATCCTGTTTATGTCCGCAAAGGACGATCTGCCTTCCAAGCAAAAGGGGTTCCAACTGGGCATCGACGACTATATGGTAAAGCCGATTGAACTAGATGAACTGCTTCTGCGTGTGCGGGCCCTGTTGCGCCGGGCCAATATTGAGATGGAACGAAAGCTTACTGTCGGCAATCTGGAACTAGATGCGGACGGAATGACCGCCTCCATCGATGGAAAAGAGATTCCTGTCACCACCCGGGAATTCAATATTCTCTATAAGCTACTCTCTTATCCGAAAAAGACCTTTTCCCGGGCGCAACTGATGGACGAATTCTGGGGAATCGAAAGCAATACCAGCCTGAGAGCAGTAGACGTTTATGTGACGAAACTGCGGGATAAGTTTTCTGCCTGCGATGGTTTTAAGATCGTGACGGTACGGGGGCTTGGCTACAAGGCGGTGCTGGAATGAGGGGCTCTTTGACGGATACAAAATCCGCGGTGCGGCAGTCTCATTTCCCGGGTATTTTGTGTGTAGTGTATTTCGTGTCTTTGCTTCTCATGTCGGGGATCCATATGGGGTTAGTCACACTGATTCATACCAGGCAATGGAACGATATCATTGCCATCGCAATACCAACCGTTTACTGGGCACTGGTAGCGGTGGGACTGACCCTGTATGCCCGCTGGCAGATAAAGAAGACTTATGAAGAACCCATGCATCGTTTGGCACAGGCCACCGCCAAAGTAGCGCAGGGAGATTTTTCCGTTTATGTTCCACCTCTACATACTGCTGACAAGCTCGACTATGTGGATATCATGCTCTTGGATTTTAATACCATGGTGGAGGAACTGGGAAGCATTGAAACACTCAAAACCGACTTTTTTTCCAACGTTTCCCACGAGATGAAAACGCCGCTGGCTGTGATCCAGAACTGTGCCCAGCTTCTGCAAAAGGAAGATATGACAGAAGAAAGGCGTCGAGAATATACGGACTCTATATTACAGTCCACTAGAAAACTGTCCAACCTGATTACCAATATTCTTAAACTGAATAAGTTGGAAAAGCAGACCATTCGGCCTGTCCCAGAATGCTATGACCTGTGCCAGCAGCTTTGCGATTGCGCCTTGCAGTTCGAGGACGCCTGGGAAAATAAAGAGCTTGAATTTGTCGCAGTCATTGAAGACCGCGTAATGGTTGAAGCCGATCCGGGGCTTTTAGAGCTGGTTTGGACAAATCTGATCTCCAACGCCGTGAAATTTACGCCAGCAGGCGGTACCGTAACGTTGACGCAGACTTCCGATGAAAAGGAGGTTACGGTTTCTGTTTCGGATACCGGCTGCGGGATCGATGAAGAGACCCTGCGTCATATTTACGATAAATTTTACCAGGGCGATACCTCCCGTTCCATCGAGGGGAACGGGCTGGGACTTGCACTGGTACAACGGATTTTGCAGCTTTCCGACGGCACCATCACCGTGAAAAGCCGTGTCGGACAAGGTAGTACCTTTACTGTCCGGCTGCCCGCGTCAATTCACAGGGAGGAAATGAATCAATGAGTGAACAGAAAGATTTTGTGGGTTACGAGTACAAGGAGATCACTGCGCCTACCGACCGAATTTCCCTATATATAGACTGCTATGAGAACTTTGGATGGCAGGCAGATGATAATATAACCGCTGTCAGCAAAATGCGCCAAACAACGCTTCGTATGAAGAGGGAGCGGAAGATTGTCAACAAAATGGAGTTGACGCGGCTCCAGCGTCATTTTGAAGCCTGCGCCAAAGAAATCGAAACGTTGGAAAAATCAACGACTTCGGTTGCATCCATCTGGGCATTTATGGTTGGAATTATCGGCACTGCCTTTATGGCGGGGTCTACCTTTGCCGTGACACATGAGCCGCCGATGATTCTCCTCTGCATCCTCCTGGCAGTTCCAGGCCTCATCGGATGGGTTTTGCCCTATTTTTTATACCGATGTCTTGTAGTAAAACGGACAAAGAAAATCCAGCCGATGATCGAAGCCAAACAGGACGAAATTTACGATATATGTGAAAAGGGGTATTCTCTGCTGTAACAGATGACTAATCTCAGCCGGCATCCCGGATTCGGATGCCGGCTTTTCTTTAAATGCTTTAGCACAAGAAGAACCCCCAGCTCGGCTGTGGAGAGTAAATAAACATTAGATTCAAGTACCGAGCGAAGCGAGATATAAACAGCAATTTTGCTACATAAGAAAAGCTGTGTTAGTACGCAAAGGCCCGTTTACGGGTTGTGGGGCAAGTGATGCAAGTGGTAGATCTTTTCAGTGCCTCTTGAGAGGCTTGCCGGCACGATGCCCTTCTAGGGCTTACTCAAGCCCCCGGTTTAGCCGGGGGTCCTGACTGTCTAACGGTCTTGTTCAGCAGTGCCAGGGAGTTTCAGAAAAAATCGCGAGATTAATCTTACACAAACACTTTTGAATCAATACGCAAATAATCAGGCAGTACAATGTAAACATCAAACGAACCGAGCGGTTCAAAAAACAAAGGAAAGGAAAATCTATGATGAATACGTATCAAGTAACGGAGAGGGATCAAAAAAGAGCGGATAGCATCCGCCGTCAGTATGTTCCACATGAGGAAAACAAGATGGAGCAACTTCAGAAGCTGGACAGCAAGGTGAAATTACCAGGGAAAATTATCGGCGGTATCCTAGGCGTCATGGGAGCTCTGGTTATGGGGGCAGGGATGTCGCTGGTAATGGTTTGGGGTGATATGACAATGGGCCTTGCCCTCAGTATCCCCGGATTAATCGTCCTCTTGCTGGCATTCCTTGTCTCCCATCTGATCACCAGCAGCCGGAAGAAAAAATATACCGATGAGATTATGCAGCTGAGCGACGATGTGGTGAAGAAAAAGGAGGAATCACAAAATGAGCAATAAAGCTTTTGTCGGATACGAATATCAGGAGCTCACTGTAAAAAGCGGCATGTTATCAGTTTACGCGGATGGATATGAGAATTTCGGATGGAAGCTGGAGGATACCACTTTCCCTTCAGGAAAACCAGATTCTGTGGTCATGAGATTGAAACGCGACCGCAAAATTCGAAACAAAACCGAACTGAACCGGCTTCAACGCCAGTTTGATGCGATAGCCTCTGACATCGTGTCTTTGGAATCTTCAAAACGGGTGAAAGCCTCCATTTTCGCTTATATCGTTGGAATCGTCGGTACGGCATTCATGGCTGGTTCGGTCTTTTCCGTGACTGCCGGACAGATTTTCCCCTGTATCCTCCTTGCTATACCTGCGTTCATCGGCTGGAGCTTGCCCTACTTCTTGTATCGCTACATTGAGAAGAATAGGATTGTGGCGGTGACTCCACTGATCGATTCCAAATACGACGAACTCTATGCCGTCTGCGAAAAGGCCAACGGCTTGCTCGACCAAGCGGGGTGAAAAGCAGAGAGCAGAATTGCCGCAAAGTATATCGACCCCGTTTAAGGGTGATAAGGAAGGATACAAAGGTATAAAGAGATAAGCCGCTTCAGCGGCGGCCTGTGACAAAAATGCGGTTATCAAATATTGAGGGGATTGCCTGGTATCCACGCTATTCCAGGGCTCTCCCAACTTGACGTTACTGGAGATCCTGGTAGTGTAGCTTGCGTGAAAAAATATACCGATATGTCAGTGAGAATAACAGAATTAAGCCGGATGCTAGCCCTGTAGTGTCCAAGCAAAACAACAGAGAAGGCGGATGCTCATCACATCCGCCTTCTCTGTCCCATCCATTATACTCCAATATCTATCGATCTATCTATTTTGCTCGAACGCGTTTCTCTATATACGCGATCCGACAAAGAGGTTTTCAAACGTCTTGCAGGGAAAACAGCTCTTTGACGCTTTACCTCTGTACTATGATTATACCAAACTCAAGTTGTTTTACCATGCATAAACAGGAAAAACATATGGACATTTCGGCAATTCTTTGATAAAATTACATTGATAATAGGTAAAGGAGCAGGTAGAAGGTTGTTTGTGGATTTTTCTTTATCGGAAAGACCGGTGGAGATGCCGTCAGTTTTTCTCAGCGTGGTATATTTTGTCCGTGCCGACCGAACCTACCATGGTCAAAAGGGGGTGGACCGTTCCAGAACAGGATATGTTGTCATCCGTACGCTGCGCGGAACGGGTATCCTGCGTTTGAAAGACAGCCCTCCGCTGGTTTTAAAGGAACAATCGCTGATCATGGTGGAATACTGGAAAGTTATTGATTACCAGCCTCAAGCGGATAGTTGGGATTTTTGGTGGTTTGAATTCGGCTTAAGCGGCCTCGCGATGCTGCCTCTGGGGCAGCCGACAATCATTCCGGAGACTTCTCCAGAACCATCCTGTCGGGATCAATGTATGCTGCTATTGAGGAAACCTTCTGCTGCCGCAAGAATGGCAGCATCGGCTTATATGGGGCTCCTTTTAAGCCACTGGATGCAGAATTTGGGACATGAGAAGACCTATCTGTATGGGGACAGAATTTCAGCATTGGTACACTATTTACATCAGCATACTGGAGAGGATATTACCGTCGAGCAAATGGCGTCTCTATGCGGGTTATCCGTTCGCCGGTTCCGTGATGTCTTTACCCGTGTGATGCAATGCACGCCCCGCCAATACGTTACCCGCATGAAGATGGAGCGTGCGGATTTTTTGCTCTGCAACACAGCTTTTTCTATTTCTGAGATTGCACAAAGTCTTGGCTATCCTGACCCTTTTTACTTCAGCCGCGTTTTCAGCCAGCAATATGGACTGCCGCCCCAACAGTACAGGCTGCGCTATACGTACGGGGCGGAGGAAGCGGGAAACGGTCAAGCAGGCGCGCAAATAGGGGAATGAAGGTCAGGCGTCTTTGTGCATGAAGGACGTATGCATGCTCATCCGGGATCGCAAAGGAGGCGGATATAGTGGTTTGCTTCACGCAGAACATGATCAGCCAGAAGCGGCAGTATGATGGAACGGATTTCACAGCATTCAATGCCTTTTGTCCCAGCCGCCTTAAAGTCCCTAAATTTCTTTGTAGTTTCCAGGGAGCCATTGTCAGTCAGGATCTTGTCATTGGTTTCCCGGCATTTCGCCAACAGGTGGGCAAAATCTTTTGCGAAGGCGTCTGATGTTTCAATCAGATCATGCTCCGTGGGATCCAGTAGCCCGCGAATGAAAAACGCATGCTCCATCATGATCCGGTTCCAGAACTGCTCAGTTTGCCGTATGGTTTGACAGTCGAAATTGCCGCCGCTTTCCAGCTGCCTGATAAACGAACGGTAAAGTTTGGCTTCCCGCAGGATATGTTCAATCAATAAAGGATAGTTCAGGGTGAACATACGGCAACCGAGTACTTCGTTGAGGATTTTTTCATTGAATCGAATAAGTCCATCCAGTAATTGAAGCGCGTTTTGGTTCAGTTTACAGGTATGCCGCACCAGTTCCGGGCTGATATTGACATTCTCACCGCATGTCAACTGTTTTTCCAAATCTGTGATGCATTCATCGATATCGATCCCGGTCAGTTGCTGCGTTTGTTTTTCCGCACATTCCGTAAATTCGGTTAAAATTTCCCCGGAACATAAAACGTTGCGTCTGATGATACCGTTACTCAGTTTCACGGCTTGCAGAAGCAGTTTTTCAAATTCGTCTTTAAACCGCAGTGCATCCTTAGCCAAAGAGGCGTCACAGGGTGGAAATCCCGCTGCCAGAAATAGGCTGTGTTCCTTCATGATGCGGGCGAAAAACAGGTGCTGCTCCAGCGACAAAACGACATATTTTTCTCGATTTCGCAAGATCCTTCTCCTCCTCAGTAGAGCTATATCATTATGTTATGTGAAGGGAGGAGAAATGGTGAATCGGCATGTCGTACAGGGAAGAGGAAGAATAGTTTCAGGGTGTGCAGCGCTACCACACCTGCTCTTGGATGTGTTTGGATACAACGACACATCGCGTCAAAGGGGGGCAGGATATTCGTGTTACGTGGACGGTATCTCTAGGCTGATTCTTTCCCTCTGAGTAAAGATGTCCTTACGGACGTTAGGATATGGCAGGGTGAGGGCTGCCTTGGCATGAGACACCGTTGACAGTGGCAAAAATGGGATATGTTTTGCCGAAGTTTTTCGGACATGCAATGGAATCACTATACGGGGCTAAAACCACTACCTGACGTATCAAGGGGTTTCACTTGTCAAGGATGTATTAGGAGGAAGCGCCTCACACTTTAGTAAATGACGTACAGCTAGGCTTGCCAGCAAATACCCGGCTACAGGTGGACAATAGGAAATGCTGCCCGGGGCATGACGACCGTTTTGTACATCTGCGACACAGTCGTATGGCGGCTCAGTGGAATAGACGACCGTCAGCCTCTTTATTCCGCGTTTGCGGCATTCACGTCGCATCACACGGGCCAAACCGCAGCCGCATCCCGCTGTGTCGGAGATATCGCCATAGGTAAATTGAGAAGGATCTAGTCGGTTCCCGGTTCCGAGGCAGGAAACGAGGGGAACGCCGTGTTCCTGGCAGGCTTGAGCCAGGTGCAGCTTGGAAGAAACTGTATCGATAGCATCGATGACAAAATCCGGCGACAGGGAAAAGAGGCGCGGGGCCGTCTGCGCTTCATAAAAGATCTCCAGGCTGTCGACCTTGCAGTTAGGGTTGATGGATAGTACGCGTTCATATGCGGCAGTACATTTCGAGATCCCCACGTTATCCAGTGTCGCCAATAGCTGGCGGTTCAGATTTGTGATGTCCACTGTATCGCGGTCGAGTAAAATGAGACGCCCTATGCCGCATCTTACGAGCGCTTCCACGCAGGCGCCGCCAACGCCGCCTAAACCAAGCACAGCGACAGAAGCGCTTTTGAGGCGTTGGGTCGAGTTTTCACCGATAAAGTTGTTTTGCCTGGACAGCCAGTTGCTCATATATCAACATCCTTCCTCCAAAAACGTAAAAGAAAGGGACTGCAAATAACTGCAGTCCCACTGTTTAAAAGAGGATATCCGCCTTGCCGTCGTGAAGTGACATAAAACCCGCACCAGCAGGTTGGGTATCCTCCTTCCGGCTGCACGCTCCCTTCGTCCGCTCAAGGCGGGAGGTCTGCAATTCACCGGAAGAGCCGGATTCCCGTTTATATATGTGTTGGATTATATAAACAACACTGAATCGAACAAGGCAGAAAACCATATGATTTTCTTCGGTACTGTTATTATATCATAATATATCCGATAATACAAGAGGAAAATTATGCATAAACACAATGCTTTTTGACAAAAAACGACTTATTCTCCATCATCTTCGTCATCAACAATACCATCAAGCATATCCAGATCCTCGCCGTCGTAGCTCTCAAACATCTCTTCTAAGCGCTCTAGGAACATGCTGCCTATCCGATCATATTCCTCGTCATCGTCGATGGAAGCCATCATTTCCTCACCGTCAACGATTTCCGAACGAAGGATTACCAAATCCCCGTCATCCTGTAGCAAGTCGTCCGGATCGTCGAAATAGGGAACCAAAGCAAAATAACGCTGTCCATCTACCTCAGCCGCATCAAGCAGCTCAAATGTTTGCTCATTGCCTTCCTCGTCCATTAAGGTGTACAAATCCGGGGTGTAGTCCATATCGTCATTATGATTACTCATCATACCGCGTTCCTTTCCACATCAAAGGGAAATACATCCTTTGATTGATAGTATCTTAAATTTTACCCGTTCTATGCAAGAAAGTCAAGTGTTTCTGAAAAGAGATCGTTGCGATTGTGAAAGTGGTTCAATTGGCAGAGAATAATACTGGGGCATCCCGACATTGTCCGTCATGAAACGCACATCCCCCTGGATAAGTGGAAGCAGGTAGGAACGGATAGCATCTGCGGATTTGTCGAGATCCGTCCATTCCAAGGGAACCTTTCGTTCCTTGTTTGCACAGGTACTGAGTTCGCATAGAGCAGGCCGTGACTGGTACGGTGTATCAGACAGGCGTTCCAGCGTCACCATCTTACCGGTTTCTCCCCGGAGCATCGCATCTATGGCGAAGGCGCCGACCGCCTCGCTTTCATCCAGATCGCATCCCGATGCCAGGTGAGCGCTGCAACGTTGCATAATGTTGAGCTCGATGCTGCGCACCTTACAGCCTATCTGTCTGCGGACCAGATGCTCCAGATATTTTCCCACCCCAGACAGGTATACATGGCCGAACTGATCGCGGGTTCCGCTTTTCGTGGATTCACCGATATAATCCCCATTCGAATCCCGCACGCCTTCACTGACGGCAATGACAGTGTTATTTTGTGTCTTGATAAGCGTAAGCAGCCTATCTAAGAAGTCGTTTTCATCAAAAGGGATTTCCGGAAGGTAGACAAGGTCCGGCTTCCCAAATCCGGTGAGACGGGGGAGAGCTGCTGCAAGCGTCAACCATCCGCTGTTTCTTCCCATAATCTCCACAATCGTCACGCTTGGGACAGGGTAAATAGAGGTGTCCCGAATAATTTCCGTCATAGTCACTGCCAGATACTTGGCTGCGCTGCCAAACCCGGGTGTATGATCCATACAGACAAGATCATTGTCAATTGTTTTCGGCACGCCGATGACCTGTATATCTTCCTTCTGTGAGCGAAAGTAGGACGCTAGTTTTGATGCCGTATCCATAGAATCGTTGCCGCCAATGTAAAAAAAGGCTCCGATGTCATATTGCCGGAAGGTATCCAGAACCCGGAGATAGTCGGTTTCATCCTCTGAATAGTCGGAAAACTTATACCGGCAGGATCCCAGCGCCATGGCCGGTGTCTGTCGCAGCAGAGCCAGTTCATTTGCTGTCAGAGCCAGCTGCTTCAGCTTGCCCTCCAGCACGCCGGTAATCCCGTTTAACGCACCGTACACAGTTACCTGAGGCAATCGTGCTGACGCGGCCTTTAGAATGCCCGCTAGGGAAGCGTTAATGGCGCTGCTGGGACCGCCAGACTGTCCAACTAGGATATTCTTGGGCATAGCATAAAACCTCCTTATTTTTCTTCCTAGAAATCGTTCCTCTTTATTATACTGGATTATCTTTCTAGCATCATGCTGGAAAAGTAAAGAGATTTAAGTCTAGTATTCATAGTATTCCTTTGTGATTCGGGCATATCGACCAAAAACGCTAGTTTTTCCGGTAAAAATCAGAGTGCTGTTTTTTTGTTATCGTGCACGCACGATAAGATTTAGAAATATTATACATTTTAATTTCATAATTAAAATTGAAAAAGTTTTTGTTCAAAGTCTCCTATCAAAATGATTTGTGATTGCAGCCGATTTCATTATCGGATATAATAGATATTGTATTTAAGAGCACAGATGATTTGGAGGGAATTCAAGATGGGAAAAATTGAACAGGTTCAAAAGCAAATGATGCTCGCACTGAAGCAGCAGGACACCGAACGCAAGGAGGCGTTGTCACTGCTTTTATCGGCGCTCAAGGCAAAAGCAAAGGACAAGCGCGCTGAATTGACGGAGGAAGAGGAAAACGCAGTCATTTTTCGTGAAATCAAACAGATGAAAGAAACGATGGAGAGTGCGCCGCCTCAACGAACAGATATCATCCAGCAATGCAAGCTCCGCCTTGACATTTTCGGGGAATTTGCGCCGAAAATGATGGGAGAAGATGAAATCCGCGCGCTCATCCGCGACGTGTTCAAACAGTTGCAGATTGAAAAACCAACCATTCAGGACAAAGGCGTAATCATGAAAAAATTGATGCCACTTGTCAGCGGAAAGGCTGACGGCAAGCTGGTCAACCAGCTGGTTAGCGAATCGCTGTCTTAAGCGTGAGGTATTTCTGTGAATCATGATTTTCGTTTTTTCTGTAAGCTGTTCCTCTCCACCTTTTCCCTCAGCGCTTTTACATTTGGTGGAGGATATGTCATCATTCCGCTGATGCGGAAAAAATTTGTAGAGCAGTACAACTGGATTTCCGAGGAGGAAATGCTCGATTTTACCGCTATCTCACAGTCAACTCCTGGAGCAATGGCGGTCAATGCATCTCTATTGGTGGGGTATCGTTTGGCAGGCTTTTTCGGGGCTTTTGTTACATTGGTTGCCACGGTATTGCCGCCCTTGCTTATTCTGTCAGTGGTAGCGTTGTTTTACCAAGCGTTCCAAGATAACCGTCTGGTAAACTTGGTGCTCAAGGGGATGGGAGCGGGCGTTGCTGCGGTTATCGCTGATGTTGTAGTGACCATGGCCCGGGATGTAGTAAGTGCTCGAAACCTTTTCCAAATTGCTGTCATGCTTCTGACTTTTGTGGCAGTCTTTGTTTTTGAAGTCAACGCGATACTAGTTGTATTGGTCTGTGCTGCTGTTGGGATCCTTTATGCACTGCTCCTGAAGGGCAGGAAACGGGGGCAGGAACATTGATGACGTTGCTAAAGCTGTTTTGGAGTTTTTTTCAAATTGGATTGTTCAGCATCGGCGGTGGGTACGCGTCGATGCCGCTGATCCAGGAGCAGGTGGTAGAGCTGCACCACTGGCTCTCTATGACGGATTTCGTGGATGTTGTGACCATATCGCAGATGACACCTGGTCCGATTGCTATTAACGCTGCCACCTTCGTCGGAATGCGGATTGCACAGCTGCCGGGCGCAATTGTGGCAACGTTCGGATGTGTTGCGCCTTCATGCATCATTGTACTAGCAATCGGCTATTTCTATCTCAAATATAAAAATCTCCTTGTTGTTGACGGCGCTTTGACAGCATTACGTCCTGCAGTGGTATCGATGATAGCATCCGCTGGATTATCGATTTTATTGTCGTCACTGGCTCAGAATCGTACAGATTCCTGGCTCGCGCTGCGTTTGCAACATATTGACTGGGTAGCGGTTGTTCTTTTTCTCACCGGATTTCTGATTTTGCGCAAGTGGAAAATTAATCCGATCTTTGTGATGTTAGGAAGCGGGGGAGTTGGGCTCGTGGCCTATTTATTGACGGGTGGGGGATAACCTTGCTCATCAGCCTATTTCCATATGAAGTATGTTTGATGTTGTTAAATCATCATAAAATAGAATATAATCAAAAAAATAATTAGATACTATTCCGAAAATGTGTGAAAGAACCAGGAAATGCTTGCAATCAATTCGGATTTATGTTAAAATACTACACGTGGTTATGGGGGCGTGGCGCAGCTGGGAGCGCGTCTGAATGGCATTCAGAAGGTCGAGGGTTCGATCCCCTTCGTCTCCACCAAGTTAAAAGCTACATTTTGAGAAATCAAAATGTAGCTTTTTTCGTTGTTATTCGTTCTTTAAAAAATATCTATTCCGTAACGTTCACACAAATAGAAACGGCAATTTTCGATCAGAAAATTGCCGTTTCTAGTGAAAAGAGAATCAAGTGAAAAAATTGATAGCTTTGTTCTGCATAGCAATTGATTTTCATACTAAATAATGATATATTTGAATCAAAATATTATTATATGTGGTAATTGGAGAGTTGTTTTGTGTTAGATAGTCAATTAAAATTGTATATTCCTCAATACCGTGATTTATGGTATCGACAACAATTGCTAAATGACGCTGCTACCATGGACTATAATAAGGGATATGATTTGGATTTTAGAGGATATCACAAAGATAGCGGTTGTATTGATTTTCCCGAAGAGCAATGGAAAAACTGGTACGACTGGTTCATTGGTCAAGAACCAGAACGATTTTATGCCTATATAACACGGTCGCATGATGGCAAGTTTATTGGTGAGGTTAATATCCATAGAAGTAATGCTGCACCGTGGCATGAAATGGGAATCGTTTTAGATGCTAAATTTCGAGGGCAAGGTTATGCGGTCGAGGCGTTGAAATTGCTTCTAGAGTATGCCTTTGTGAACTTAAATGTCGATGCTGTCCATAATAGTTTTGAAGTGAATCGGACGGCTGCTGTTCGAACACATCTTGCAGCTGGTTTTAAAGAATACAACAAAGAAAACGATAATATTGAACTATTAATTACCAGAGAGCAGTATTTTTCCAAATAACCAATCTCCCTTACGTGAGTTCAACTCCCACCTCCGAAAACGCTAAAATATCTTTTTCATGTGGCTTAGACATAAAGGTGTGACAAAACGGATCGCACCCCAAAAACCTCCGATTTTATCGGAGGTTTTTGGTATTTTCAGGGGCGTTTTTTGAGACGAGACAAAGGGCTCGGAACGGGGCAAAAAGAGGTTTTTGCGAGGTTTGAACGGACGGAAACAGAAAAAGAATCCAGAAACAGGCGGGTAAGCTGAAAAGTTTACCCGCCTTATATTTTACCCAGAAGTTCCCCAGCAGAAGATACAACACGGGAGATTTATCATTTCAAGCGCATGGCAAAGGAGGATACTGAATGACCAGCCTGCAAAAAGAAGTTAGCCGGCGGCTGCCAGAATTAAACTGTACATCAAGGTACGACGAAAGATCCGGCCGGTTGAATATTGACTACGAGGGGACAGAATTGCTCTCCCTCCATAAAAACAAAATCGTTTTCTTTCGGGAGGAAAACCATCAGCCTGAAGAACGCCTCGCTCAGTATTATAAAGTGAATGACCTTATTCACAAAGCGGCGGAATATGTCCGCGCATATGACGCTGCCCCGCCGATGGAGGCCGAAGGAGTAAGGGAATTCCGCAGGCTGGCGTCATACAACAACGGGATTGTAATGGCAGGCCGGGAAGACAAATACCACGGATATATGTTCACGACGTGGATTGAGTCTGACGACCGGAAGCATGTCGAAGTCGGAGATTACTCCCCCGATTATGAATATGTCAAGGAATCCTTCATCACCCGATCCGGCCTTATAGACAAAGTGCGGGTATTCAGCGATGAGCAGCTCAGGAAGCTGTATAGCTGCCTTTGTTATACGGCAGAGAACAATGAGAGCCTGACCTACGGGCAGGAACGGAATCTCAAAGAAATGATGTGGCAGATTGCAAACGCCGTGCCGGACATCCACGCTGCAGAATCGCCAAGCAATGCCTCCCAACAGAATATGTAAATAGACGCCTGCGGTATTCATAAAAACCGCAGGCTAATTTTTTAAGAAAGGAAGAAAGCCATGCCCAAAATCAAGATGAACGGCGGCCTTATGAATGAGATATATGTGGACGCCATCAATAGCCTGCCCTACGGCGGCGCAGCGATAGCGAATGTGTTAGCGAGCAACCCGAGAAACCAGCCCTGCCCTCCGAAAAAGGCGTTTGATAAGACGTGCCAGTTTATGCGCCATATTTTGAAGCCGGAGGATCAGGCAAACGCGCTGTACGCAGCTACCCGCAACCTGCTGGTCAACAAATATGGGTACCCGCCCGCTGTTTTGGATTGCTACCGCCTGCAGGTGCAGAGCAATTCGCTGGTTTTAAGAAGCAACAGGAAACTCAAGTCACTGTTAAAAAACCTGCCGAATATGGTTCGGGACTTTGCGGCAAACGACGGACAGACCGTCTCGGATATTTCCAAAATTAAAGCCTCAAAGGAAGAAGTGACAGCCCGCCTTTCCCAGCACCAGCAATGGCTGAAGGAACGTGAGGACCTTCTCAAAAAGGCGCGGGAGCTGTTCGGCGCGAGTGAAGAAAAGCAGCGGGAATTCGCCGCCAGTATCCCGGACCACCGGGCCAATTTAAGCGGCCTTGAAATCCGGGATATGGATTTGTCAGCCTATGACCTGAGTGGCGTCATTTGCAAAGGGTCGAGACTTGAGAACTGTGTGCTGGGAAGCATTGCCGGTATGGACCTGTCCGGTTCGCAGATTTTCAATAGTAAGTTGATTGGCTCGAATATGTCGCATGCCCGTTTTAACGACACCCAATTGGATCAGGTCACGATGCAGAACTATAAAACGATGGCGCACGCCGACTTTACCGGATCACGGCAACACAGTGTGCAATATTTTAACTGCAATTTTGAGGACGCCATCCTGAGCGAACAAATGGCGAAGAATTTGCAGGCGCAGAAGAAGGCACAGCAGGCCAGCGAGCAGCAGGCCGCGCCCACAGCCCAGCAGAGGCAGGCAGAGGTACACAGCCAGAGACACAACGACATCCGACCGGCGCTGGAGACAGAGGAACCCGCAGCCGGTATGGTCATGAGTATGTGAGGGGGAAGCTTATGAAAGAAGTCATGATAACAGGCAGTATCCGCAATATTCAGGCGGATGGCACAGGAATCTCGTTTGACTGTATGCAGGCGGACGGCAGTACGCTATGCGTCATTGACGGCCTAAAATCGGCGGTTTTTCACAGCCTGCTGATGGAAGGCGATCCGGTCATCGTGACCGGGCTTATACGGGAACGCGACGGGACATCGTATGTGCAGGTCATCGGCCTGGAAATCCTCCCCGATAAAAAAGTATAAAGTCATTGAAGCCCGCAGCTTTTAAGCGGCAGTCATTTGCCCTTATAGATAAAAGCTGCGGGCTTTTTGTATTTTCAGAAAGAAAGCGAAGGTGAAACCCTGTGTTTTTCATATTCGATCCGGAACTGCTCCGTCTTGAAAAGATGATGCAGATGATCCCCAATTTTACACCACGCGGCTGCGGCCTGCGGGTATATGACAATAAAGATTTGCCTCCAGACGGCCTTCCCCATGCCGAGCTGATCCGCAACACCATGTGCCACATTTGCAGCCCGGCCTTTCAAGCCCGTATGGAAGATTATCTCACAGAAAGGAAAGAACAAGCGATGAACTACCGAGGACAAAGGCATCAGGCCCTATTCCAAAAGGAGCTGCAGAAAAGAGAAAATCCTACGGCCGCCATGCTGTGCGCCCTGTACCTGCTGACAGCTGATTGCCGCCTTTGGGCGCGAACCCGTCAGAATGTGCATGCGGCCGATATTCAGTTCCAGGGAATCCGGCTGGGAGACGTCAGCCCGGAAGCCTATACCCTGTTCATGACCGCAAAGGACCTGTACTGCGGCAGCAAACACATCACCGTCCGCGATCTGGCGGATAAGGAGATCGTGTCGCCGCAGCTGTTTGGAATTTTGTGCGAGGCGATGACGCTCCGGCGATACGGCCTTGCGGCATATACCGACACAGACAGGAGGATGCAGGAATGAATAAAGAACAATTCTGGAACCTGATCGATACCGTCAATAAGGAATCCGACCGGACACAGGACGGCATCCTGCTCACCATGCAGAAAAAGCTGCTGGAATATCCGACGTGGGAAATTATGGATTTCCATAACTATTTAAAGATGTATATGGATTTCGCCGATACCCCCAACCTTGTAGCGGCCGCCTGTGCCATCAACGACGGCATCAGCGACGACGGGTTTACAGATTTCCGGGCCTGGCTGGTCTCGCTTGGCGAGGATGCGTACAAAAACGCTTTGAAAAAAGCAGACTCACTGGCAGAGATTGAAATCGACCCGGAGCCGTATGTGACACAGTTTGAAAATTACGGATATATAGCCTCATACGCCTACGAGGCGAAAAGCCTGCTGGAACAGGAAGGCTTGGAGGGAGCCTTAAAAAAACAAGTATTTCTCGCTTACACCCAAAGGCGTCGAGCTGGCGCAGCAAATACTTGATTACCACTGTACCTATCAGAAACCTTTTCCGTCCAAAGACCCGGCTGTGAAGTGCCTGTATCAGATGCTTGAAAGCAGGCTGAACACCTATGACGTTTATAAGGCTGCAAAGGACTATCCTCTAAGTGAAGCATATAAAGAAGAAATCCGGGCTGGGCTCGAATTTGAGCAGCCGATCCCGCACCTGCGCCGCTGGACATCTGAAGCCCTGCAGCAGGCGGTCCCGGCGCTGTATAACAAATACTGTGCGCACGGCTATGCACTGGTGGAAATGTAGATGTCAAAGTCACAGGTCATACGTCTCCAACTTCGGTCTGCCTATCTGGATACGCTCTGCGAGGACGACTATATCCTGATCCTGCCCAAAACGGACGAAGAACTGCGTGCTGTGCGCGACCAGCTCGGCGTCAAGACGTTTTCTGAATGTGAAATTACACAGATGAACTCACCGTTGCGGGTACTGGAGAAAATGGACTATGCGGACGACGTCTCCCTCATGAACGATATCGGATGGGCCGTTGAAAAGGCTTTGAATGAGGATAAGGAGGGCAGCAACCTGCTGGTGGTGCTGGAGGCGTTTGGGAAAGAAGGCCCGCAGCAGCTCAAAGAGCGCATCGAGCACCGGCATTGCTATATGCTGCTGTCACAGGATAACAGTGAGGAAGGCTACGGGAAATGGTGCTTTTCCCAACGTCCCGCATTACTGAGCGCGGACCTTGCTCCATATATTGATTTTAAGAAAAATGGGGCGGCCATGCTTCAACAGCACCCTGCATATTCCACCAGCGAGGGCTGGCTCATTCCTGAACCTGGTTCTTTCAAAATCTACATGCCGCTGGCTTGCAAAACAGAGGACGGCATAGAACTGGACGCCGAAGATATGGCGGAATATGAACAGGAGATCGCCGACCGGATCACCTTTGATATTGGCACATATCTACCTGCAAACGGCTTTATTGAACGCTCCCGCCTTCCCGACACGATTAAAAAGCAGGTCGACTCCGTATACCCTACAGTAGAGACTCACGGCGGCGAGTTGTGGGGATGCCTGCGCATTTACAAAAGAGGATGGATTACCCAAGCGGACCTGGACGCGCTCTCCGGAGAATGGAAAAACGAGCTGGAGCACGGCTGGGGAGAGCATTTCCGGCAGGAGGATATCCGCGTCGTGGGTGGCAGGCTATATGTGGATTTCTGTAAGGAAAACGAGGACTACCGCTTTTTCAGCGAGAAAGAGATACGGGAAATGGACCGATCTCATTGGCTGGACCATTCTGCACAGGCACTCACTTGATGAGGCGTCACGATTATCCTATCAAACGAGGTGAATATTTTATGTTTCATTCAAACACGGAAATGATCCAGTACCATTTGAATGAACTGTTAAGCAGCGCCAATGCAGACCATGTGAGGTGATATATGGAACAGCAGAAAACCATGCAAATTGAACTGATTACAGAAAACTCAACCACTGGCGTGGATTACTACTACGCAGAGCTTTCCCTGCCTGCGGCCGACGCTGAAATCCGCGACGCTATGCAGCGTGCCAGGATAACCGGGCGGCAAAACGCCTATCAGGATATCGCCATCACCGAATGCCCCCTCCTTCCGGAGCTGGTGCATACGCGGCTGCAGGCTCCCACGATCTAGGAACTGAATTTTTTTGCCAAGCGGCTCGCCGGACTGCCGGAGGAAGAAAGCCTGATTTTAGAGGCGGTTTTCCATCAGCGGAGAGAAAGCGGCGAATTTGACGACGGCGTCGCAATGAAAGACCTGATCAATATGACCTATGGCCTGGGCAGCATCCCGGTCGCCTCGGACGTGACCGGCGACGAACAGCTGGGACAACTGGTCATTGAGAGCGAAATGAACGAGGACGTCAACAGTGTCCCGGAAAAAGCTATGTATCTGCTGGATAAAGAGAAAATCGGCAGGTTCCAGCGTTACAACGACGGCGGCATCTATTGGAGGGGAAAATATATCGCCGCAGGCCACTACGAACTGCCAGAGGTGTATGACAGCGTCCACCTGCCGGAAAAACCGGCCGTGACGCCCAGTGTCTTTTTCTTGCAGCTGAGAGCGCCCGACGGCATCGGAGGGACAGCCTGTCTGTCCCTCCCTGCAGATCGGAACGAAGCCGACCGGGTAGCGCAGGAACTCGGTGAAAACTGCATCGAAGGCTGTACGCTTTATGACTTTGAATCCGTTATTCCGCAAATTGGCGCTGGGAAATTTGAAATGCAGGATTTTAATATCCTCAATTCCATCGCCGGGATTTATTCCTGTATGAGTGAGATGGAACAAATCAAATACAAGGCCGTCCTGACAGCGGAAGACTGCCGTGGCAGGCACAGGCTGTGGGATGCACTGGAAGCCGCCGAGCATATCAGCGAATATGAACTGGCTTATTATGCAGACAACAACGCCGATTTTGCCACGGCCTATCTTGCCCACCACCTTCCGGCCGGATTTGATATCCGGTGGCTTGACATGGTTCGGGAGGCGGGCCTGGGGGCTGAACTGCTGAAAAGGCTCGATGCTACCCTCACGGAATACGGCGTCATATCAGCCCGAGGAAAGTCGCTATTTACGCTTCTTCCAGCTGAAGAAACACAGGAACAGGCAGAAAAAGTACAGGCGCTGACCGGCGAGACATTTGACGGAGTCGAAATATGCGGTCAAACGGCGTTATTTTCTAATGGGCGTTACACCGACGATGCGGTCCCCGCAGGACTATATAAATACGAACTGCGGGAAGCAGCGGGATCGGAACAAATGACGATCGAGAAGTCCGTACTCGTCGACCACGGCGGGACCATTTTCCTGAAAAAAACGCTGGATTTTGGGGATGAGCGATACCTGATACCGGACGAAGACTCTTCTCTCAATTTTCTCGGTTATGATATGACAATGGGCGAATTTCTGCACACGGACTTTACACAGGAAACAGGAGGCATGCAGCTATGAAAGCAGTAACGGCGGAAGAACTGCGCCGGATGAGCGAGGCGGAAGGGCTGGTTTTACAGGGGTGCGGCGGCGACCTGCAGGAGTGGATCGACGGGATCAACGGCTTGCTGAAAGAAGCCAATATCCTGATAGGCGACAGCCGGTTCCGGCCGGAGGATGTCCTGACCTTTCAGCAGGACGGTCACAGAAACCTGCTGTTTTTATTCCGGCAGGTAAAGCTGAACATGGGCAGGCTGGCCATCTGGCGGCTGCAGACCTATGGGCAGTTCGGCGGCATGTGGCTGTCCGACTATGTCCCCAACCGGCTGGGCGGGTATCAAAATAACGGGAAGGAGGCGCCGAGCCTATGACGGAAGAACAAGCCGTCGCATTCAGTAAAAGCGGCTGGTGGGAGGATAAAACGGCCGAACAGATCACGGCGCTGCAGCTCTATGAGCCGCGGCTGTGTATGCCTGAATTCTCCATGTTTTACGGGGCAGTCGAGAAATCGCTTGGCAGGCCGGTATTTACCCATGAATTTGCACGCCACGGGCCGCTGGAAACAGAATTTGAGGCAAAGCACCCGGAGGCAGGCGTGTGGAAAGCAGAAATGGCCGCGCTGAAAAATCGATTTTGCAGGGAGCTGTACGATAAGCAGGTGACGGAGCTTTCCAGCGAAGAATACGATACCTCCCCCGACTTTCAATGTGATCAGACGGAAGGTTTTCCAACATCCCTCTGCGTCAATTGGGAACAGGAAAAAGCATGGCTGCAGCTCAATGAATCCCTGCTCATGGACAGGGACAAGATGGAACTGGACTATTACCGTTCACTCTGTGCGGATTTTGGCGTCAGGAACTGTGCGGATGCAGAAGATTTCAACGCCATTCTTCGGACGCTGGGTGAAGATGCAGTCTGCAGTGCCGAGCTTCCCGAAGGAGAAGAACCGGCAGTAGAGTGACGGCAGAAAAAGAAAAGCGGTGTCAATCGTTTCCAGATGGGAAACGGCTGGTGCCGCTTTTTGTATTTTGGGGACGATTGCCGCTTGAAAAAGCGAGGTGATCCCCATAGGAAACCCTATTCCCTGCAGAAGCCCGGTGTCGTGGGTCGGCAACAAAGGCCCGATCCTCGGCGTTATCCTCTCACAGCTGCCGCTGGAATGCCCCCGCTTCGTGGACGTGTTCGGCGACTCTGGCAGTGTGCTGCTTGGCAAGCCACCTGGCAGCTTTGAAGTGTATAACGATTACGACGGCGACCTTGTCAACCAGTTCCTCTGTATCAAGAACCGGCCGCTGGCTTTTATCCGGGAGCTTGGCTTTTTAGCCCTGCATTCCCGTGACGATTTCTATATCCTGAAAAAATTTATTGAACAGGAGGAATTCACCCCAGCGTTTTTGGAAGAAGAACTGGAACTGACGCAAATCCTGCTGCCTGAACCGGAGGCCGATGAGATTGCACGGATCATACAGACTCGGGCACAAAATTACGATATCCGGCGTGCCGCAAGCTATCTGAAGCTGCTGCGGCTGAGCTACGCCAGCGGAAAAAAGAGCTTTTCCGCACAGCCCTTTGACGTCCGCAGCCTGTTCGGTCTCATTTGGGCCGCCCATGCACGTCTGGCCAACGTGGTCATTGAAAATAAGGATTTCGAGGCACTGATCCGGCACTATGACCGGGACGAAACCGTTTTTTATTGCGACCCGCCGTATTATATGACCGAAGGGATGTATGCGGCGGTGTTTACATCGGAAGACCATCTGCGCCTGTTTGAGACGCTGGCACAGGCAAAAGGAAAATGGCTGCTGTCGTATAACGACTGCCCGTACATCCGGGAACTGTATCACGATTACTGCCTGTACGATTTTACACGGGCCCACAGCATGGCCCAGCGGTATGATGTAGGCAAGATGCTCGGCGAACTGCTCATAGGGAACTATGACTTATACGAACGCGAACGAACAAAGTCCGTCCAGCTGACCCTGTTTCCAGAAGACAGTCTAGATGGAGAATCAATCTGGAAGGAGCGTAATGTGTAATGCAACAAACAGAAATTCTAATGGTCCTGCTTTCCATTCCGGCAGAGCTGCTGGAAGAAATCGGGCTGAGAGAAATGGATGTAATCCAGATGGGCGTCTCGGACGGGAAGCTCATTATTGAAAAAGCAAGCCGTGAGGACTACAACTACAACTGCGACGGAGACTGCGGCCGCTGCCCCTGTTCCGATACTTGTGAAGAAAGCGAGGCCAATGAGGATGCCTAAGATTTACCGGGTGCTGGGTAAGCGCGGCCGGGTGACCATTCCCTATGAGATACGCCGCCGCGTCGGGTTTGCCTGCGACGATATCCTGAGCTTTTGTGAGTCGGAGGACGGGCGCACGGTGGTGGTCCGGCGCGAAAAAATCTGCGACGAATGCCGTACCGCTTACGGCAGGCAGGAGGACAAAGCATCGCTTCTGGATTTCCTCAACAGCCTGACTGAGGAAGAACAGCGTACCGCCCTTGTGCATTTGTCAGTGCGCTGGGCAGAAAAGCAAGGGGGCTGCCCTCATGCCTGAGAAAATACCGCTTTATATCCAGTCCAAAATGGAGGCGCAAAGCCGGGACGAACTGGATTTGTGGATGCAAAGCCATGCGGAAAACATCCGCTGCGCACAGGCTGTCAAGGACTCCATACTGGCTCATTATTTTGGAAGCAAATTGGTGAAAGACACAGTAGAGCCGATCTGTATCTCCGCTACTGCGAGGCGCTTGTGCATCAGTGTGTATTTCATCGGTTTCCCTCCGTTTCGATGTACCTCAACAATTTCGGCCTGCTCCGCAACGCCGAAACGCTGGAATGGCTCGGTTTTGCGCCCATTTATGACAGCGGCTCATCCCTCGGTTACAATAAAGTGGCCGCACAGATACGGGCAGGGCGGGATATCACATGCAAGCCGTTCAAGAAACACCACCTTGAACAGCTGGGGCTGGTGGCGTCCTTCGATTGGATCGATTTCAACAAGCTCTCGGATATCGGGACGCTGATAAAGGGCGTATTGTCAGATGAAAGGAACAGCGAGTATATGGACGAAGACAACAGGATTGCCGCCATTGCCAGCGCCGCCGAAAAACGGGTGCAGACGCTCCAAGGTATAGCGATGGCCGACCGGTCCGACCGGTCCGTTTCCTCTACCGAGGGTGACATCGAGAAAAATATCGCAGAGGATTACACGCCGAACATGTAAATACTGATAGGCCAAGCAGCCGTTTTGCAAAAAGCAGGACGGCTGTTTTTTTATGCCTTAACACAGCAGCAAGGCGCATATCAGACGGCAGCAGCCGCCTTTTTTATTGCTTCAACCGGCTTTGCCGATTGAATACCAATCATTCTGACAAGCGAGGTGAAGCGATGACATCCAAAGCGCACAGTCCGTCTGGGGCGGGATCTAACGCAGGATAAGTCCAAAACGGAAAGAGGTGAACATGTGGCGAAAAAACAAATGGCGGCAGAACAGCCGAGGAAGATGGCATCCGGCTTTCAGGTGAAGCTCGACCGGCTGTTTGCACAGGGGCATCAGCCGCTGGCGGTTTTTAGCGCGAGCAATGAAAACTTTGCAGTACACGATATCGAGGTGCTGCAATCGAAAAAAGGCCCGTTCGTGCAGATGCCGCAGACCAGCTACAAAAGCGGAAGACAGACCGTCTACAAGGACATTTTTCATCCGATCACAGCCGAAGCGCGGCATGAGCTGTACGGAGCAATCATGGAGCTGTATGAGCAGGCGCGGGCGGAGGAAGCCATGAAGGACGAAGAAGAATCAGATGCAGAGGAACTCCCTGAGCAGGGACCGAGCATGTAAAAACCAAAAACAACAAAAAGAAAGAGGTATTGTATTATGAAAAAGTTTATGAACAAGGTATCCCGCAAAGCGAACGAACTGGCCCTGCGCACCAAATATGCGCTGGCCAATCACAAAGGCGAAGGCTTTGTCGACAGCGGTGTGAAGATTTTGATTGACGTTGTCATTGGCGCGCTGCTGCTCGGTGGCCTGTATGTACTGTTTAACGACACAATTCTCCCCACCCTGACCGAGAAGATCAAAGAGCTGTTCAACTACGCAGGATAAGCCCGAGGACGGCGGGGCGGTGGGTATCCCGCCCCGCCTTTTACATCTTCACAATCAAGAAGAAACGGAGGAACCCCCATGAAAAAGAAAATTGCCGCGCTGTTGCTGTCGGCCCTTTGCCTGACAATCCTACTGACCGGCTGTGTCCGCACAGAGCTGGGCGTCACCTTAAACGAGGATGGAACCGGTAGCCTCACGACCACAGTAGCGATCAAGGAAGAAGCCTACAACACGATGCTACAAAGCGGCTCCGACCCTTTCGAGGGACGAACAACCGAGAAGATCACCTATAATGACACACCGTATATTTCCTGCTCGGAGACGACCGAACAGCTCTCCTATGAAGAACTGGAAAACAGGCTCAAGGCGATCCGGCTGGACATGTCGGATGAGGAAAGCCCGCTGCTGTTTGATGACGTATCCATAAATAAGAGCAACGGGCTGTTTTATAAATCCTTTACCTTCAAGTCCAAAACGGCCGCACAGGTGAGTACGGAGGAAAGCGAGAACCAGGACGTCAACAGCATGTATAAATTCTTTGTCAAGGTCACCATGCCCGGCGACATTACACAGGCCCTGAATGGCGCTGTGGACGGTAATACCGTCACCTTTGAAATTGCGGATTTGACGCAGAGCACCGAACTCGCAGCCTATTCGGACGCCAACAATGTCGGCGTCATTATCGGCATTATTGTCGTGCTGGCGGCCATTGCAGGAGCTGTTTTCTTCTTCGTCAGAAAGAAGGGATAGCCCATGATAACACCCATTCAGCCGGAGATTGGCGCAGAGCTTGTCAAGGGCTGCCTGCCGTATTTGGGAACCGCCCTGTGCGCGGGATTAGTCGGATGGGCAGTGGCGTCGGCTTTCCGGCAGCGTTACGGCGGCAAATTACTGCCGCCGCTGATTATACTGCCTGCGGTGGTTTTGTCCCTTTTGCAGCTGCGCTTCGGGCTGACACCTGAGTTGCTGCGGGGCGGTGTTCTGTGCTTTGCATTGCTGTACGCCTCGGCCGCAGACATCCGTACCCGCGAGGTCCCGGATTGCCTGCCGGTGACAATAGCCATCGCCGGTCTGATCGGACAGACCCCTGCCAAACTGCTGGTATTTCTGCTTGCGGCGGTATTCGTCACGCTCCCGCAGCTGGCCGCAGCAGTTTGGAAGCCTGGCTCCTACGGCGGGGCGGATATTAAAATCATGGCGGCCTGCGCTTTTGTGCTGGGGCTGGGTAAAGGGCTGACAGCCATTATCATCGGGCTGCTGCTGGCTGTTGTCTGCACAGCAGTCATCCGGAAAATCAGCAGGCGCTCCATAAGAGAGAGCTTTGCGCTGGTACCGTACCTGTCGGCCGGCAGTATGCTGGCCTTTTTCCTGTAAGACGGCCGTATTGCCGTCAGCGGGAAACACACAACCATTGACAAGGAGGAAAACGATAAGTGAAAAACAGAACCATCCTGGGGATCGTCTGCATTGTTCTGTCGCTGGCGGTCCTGTTCGGAGCTGCCCCGCTGGTCAATACCCTGACGTCCGGCAAGGCTGAGATCGTCCGCGTGAGCCGGGATATCCCGCAGGGAAAATGTATTACTGCCGACGATGTGACGGTAGTCGAAGTCGGAAAGGCCGGGCTGCAGGAAAACGCAGTCAGAGATGCAGAGGCCGTTATCGGGAAATATGCCGCCTGTGACATTAAGTCTGGAGCAAACCTTTTGTCCTCCCATCTCTCCGACACGGCAGACAGCGCCGACGATATCTTCCACACCCTCGACGGGTCCAAGCAGGCCATGAGCATCACCATCGGCAGCTTTGCGGACGGTGTGTCCGGCGAGCTCAAAAACGGCGATATTGTCAGCGTGATTGTTACCAAGGATAAACAGACCACCATTCCTGCCGAGCTGACCTACGTCAGAGTGATCATGACCACAACCGCTGCGGGAACGGACCGGGACGAATTACAGCAGAATGAAGACGGGACCTATGAGCTGCCTTCCACTGTGACCCTACTGGTCAACCCCATGCAGGCCACTCTGCTGGCTGGATATGAGGCCGAGGGCGAGATGCATCTCTCGCTGGTCTACCGGGCGATGAAGTGACAGCCGATCAGTTCCTCGCAGCACAGGAGCAGGTATTCCAAGCGGAGGTGCAGGCCGATGAGTAAACTGATTGCCGTATGGGGAGCGCCGCAGGCTGGAAAAACCACCTTTGCTGTCAAGCTGGCCGCAGCGGTCTATGCGCGTTACAGTTCCACTGTGCTGGTGCTGTCCTGCGACGACGTAACTCCTGCACTGCCGGTCCTCTTCCCGAACAGCAAAGCTGACGAGCTGTATTCGGTCGGGGAAGCATTGTCCCAAACCGACATCACACAGCAGATTAACTATTAAAAGTCAATCCCCAAAAGGATGGTAGTGGCGAAAAAGATGAT
>CAMMMX010000022.1 GCA_946498095.1 uncultured Clostridia bacterium | reverse complement strand
CAATCACCAACAAATACAGAATGACAAAGATCGGAACAAGTATGCTGGCGGTCATTTCTGGAATAGCGTGAGCCAGCGGGCCTTCCAATCGCTCCGCATCGTCGATGACAAGTTGCTTAAACTCGCCGGACGATTTCTCTTGAATCGTTCCCATAGATACCTTGGACATCTTCTTCATAATTGCAATACGGATATTTTTAATGATTTCATAGGCTACTTTGTGGGAACACAAAGTAGATTTCGCGTAAAGAGCATGTTTTAGAAGATACCCGCATAGAGCAATTACTGGCAGGAGAATTGCCCATGTAGTCGTCAAACTGTTTTCCAATGCCTTTTGCAGCAATACGGCCACAGCAATATATGGAACAACGCCAAAGGCAGAGGATAAAACAGACAGGACAACGGCAAATGATAATTGTGATTTCTTTTCTTTAGCAAAGCGAAGAATACCCTTATATGGAGATTCTCTTTTGCCAATTTCTTTCTGCATATACATTTACCCGCCTTTCCGTGTTGTTTTCCAAACATAATCAGCATAGCAAAACAGCTTTCGTTTTTGTGACCGAATCCGGCAGTTCTATACCCCAATCCGACAAATCTGTTTCTGTAACGGCTTGCTTTTTCTTATGTAATATGGTATTATAGTTAGCAGTAACTAACCTTGTGTTTATGAAAGGAGTTCGGCATTATGCTTTTACAATGGTCTGCGCCAGAATATGTGCCACGCTCTTTTCTCGTTTCCGGCGTTTCGGGTACGAATAAAGTAGTGGAGCAAACCGATACCAGCTTTCGGCTTACAAAACAGGTGGCCGATGGATTGGTGGATATGCAGGAAGTGTCAAAAGGATTATTTTTAGTGCAGTCTGAAATGTCGTTCAAAAAGGAAACGGAACTGTGCGAAGAGTATCCAGAGCGCAAAGTCTTTCAACTCTCTTTCTGTATGAATGGGATCTGCGAATGGGATTATCGTCAAACACGAGGCGAGCACTACCAGCTTTCCCCTACACAGTGCAGTTTACAGTGTGGAACTTTTTCCCAATGCATCAGCCGTTTTGGTTCTGAAGAACCTTACCGAACATTAAGCATTTCGCTGGAACAGGAGCGTTTCCTGTCTTTGGCAGAGGATTTAGAAGCCGCGCATTTAATTCGGCGGGATAACAAGATTTGTACACACATATTTTCTACCACACCGGAAATTCGCTTGGTTTTGCAGCAGCTATTAGACTGCCCGCCAGAGCGAAAGCTGCGCAAGTTGTATCTTGAAGGAAAGGTATTGGAACTTGTCTCCCTGTTCTGCGAAGAAGCGATTGGAAAGCAGAAAAACGACAAAGAGATTTCCAGAGAAGATTATCGCTGCTTGATGAAGGCCAGGGAAATTATTGACAATCATTTCCTGCACCCTTTGACAATCGCACAGATTGCGGAGCAATGCTATCTCAGTGAAACTAAATTGAAGCAGGGCTTCAAAGCCTGTTTTAATTGTACGGTCTACGAGTACATAGTGGAAAAGCGCATGGAGATGGCACATCGTTTGTTGCAAAGCGGAAAATATAAGGTGAAAGATGTGGTATGGATGGTGGGATATACCAATGCAAGCCATTTTATCGACGCTTTCAAGAAAAGGTATGGGGTTACGCCCGGGGAAATATAACCATAACCATGTATTTAGGTAACCGGCTGCTAAGGTGGCTGGTTATCTTTTTTTACTTTATAATCAACTATGCTGGCAAGCAAAATCAATTTGTTTTGTATTATATAATGCGAACATGTTTTTTTACACACCACATGCACCTGTTCGCTATCGTTAATTGGGTGGCGTGTTCATCGTTAATGGGGTATCTGGTTCATCGTTACATTGTATCAATTTCGGTGCGGCAACGGAAGTCGCCTGTGGCAGCGGTCGTATTCTGGTGCCATTGGCAAAAGCAGGACATCGTGTAAAAGGTCTCGATTTTGACCAATATATGCTTGACAAAATATCTGCAAGAGCCAAAGGAATGAAAAATATTACTTGGCAGAAAGCCGATGTCATAAAAGATGATTGGGGCAAAGGATATGATGTTGTAATGTTAGCTGCTAATTTCCTATTTAATATTATTGCAGACATTGATTATGACAAAGCACAGATCCTTGTCATTCAAAAATCATCCGCTGCTCTTGTTTCTGGCGGTCATCTTTACATTGATTATGGATATACATTACACCCTGAAAAATGGTTTGGGAATGCTAATGAAAATGTTGTTTGGCAAGGAACTGACAGCAATGGCAATACAGGAAAAATGACTTTATGGAACAGTTCTTTTGACCTCAAAACAGGACTCAATAAGTTTATACGGAGATTTGAATTATTATTATCTGATGGCACTAAAATCAGACAAGATATACCGTCCACTAAGCACTTTGCAACTATTGGCAAATACATAAATGGCTTAAAGTTTCCGGTTTTATAGTGGAAGAAGAATATGGTGATTATAGCAGAAATCCTATTAGCGAAATGACAAAACGAGCCATAATTTGGGCAAGAAAAAAGTGATTTATCGTTTGAACAAATAAGCACAAGCTTTGGTGTAGGTTCAAGTTTGACAGCAAGAAACAGCGTGGCATCTTTTTTGTCTCTTTTGATACGATAAAACCCTGCCGAAAAAGTTTTATTTGCTTTGTCGGCAGGATTGTACTATAATTTATAAAAATATTCAATGAAATTCATAATATTTTACATGAATGGAGTGGCTGAAAATGAATGATCGGGATCAAATTAAAGAATTGATGGATCGTATCGAAATTCTTGAATGCAAGCTATCTAAAATATCTTTGAATGAAGCAAAGGAAGTGATACTGACAAGCTGTCCTATTGGAGATATTTCTATCGGGAATGACTGTCAGATTGATTTTCAAAATTGTCCTATTGGATTGGTTATGGATGCAGATATAGATGATGCTGAATCTCGCATCGACGATTTAGAGAGCCGCCTAGATGAAGTAAATGACAGAATTGATGAGACAGAATCAAGGATGGACGAAATAAAGGACACTGAAAGTAAATAAATCCGTTTATGAAGAAGGGACTCCCACATTATAGTCGAAGCGGTGATTTTTTATTTCACCTTTACATGAAAAACCACTGATTTTATATCAGTGGTTTTTTTATTGACATACTTTCTAAATTGCTCTTGTTATTTTTTAGAAATTAAGCTATAATTGAAAAAACTTTTTCTATCGTGTAAGGAGTAAAATGATACAATTGGAAACAGAAAGATACATCATATGCAACTTAACGGATTTGGAGCTGTCGGAATTCGAAACAACTTTAAATAAAATGCAACATTCCTGTATGGGCAGTGCAAAGGGATTTTTGGATTGAATAATTTCTCAATATAAAAATATGGATATTATTAACGGCTTAGTTTTTCTGGGTATATTCCACAAAGTAACAGGCATGTTATCATTTTATTAGGAATAGTCGGCGCACGACTCGCCTAAACCTTTGGTTTCATAAGTCTTTTCCAGGTCAAATTGATTTATCATAGGGCCCAAGTATAGACATGGAAATATAGCGGTGGTATAATAAGAAAAATATATGTATGCAAAAGGAGCGGGTTTTATGGAGTTTTTGTACCACGGTTCTATCGTTCCCAATCTTACATGTTTAAAGCCGGTATCGAAATTACACAATGGGTTGTCAGATGCAGTGGTGTATTTAACGGCGAATCGCGCATACGCCTTGTTCTATATTTGGGATGCAAACCACAATATACGCACGAATAAATGGGTTACCTGTGCCATTAAAAATGGCGTTTGTACCTACTACGAACAGTTTCCTGATCAGCTAAAAGCATTTTACGACGGCGTGAAAGGTTATCTGTATTCTGTGGAAAATAGGGGATTTGAAAAAGCTGCTGAAGAAGATATGTATGTGAGTAAAAGCGCTGTCTCTATGGAGAAATGTGAAATAATTGATCATGTTTATGAAGAAATTCTGAGGATGGAAAGCGCTGGAAAACTTGAAATTCTTCGGTATCAATCCTTATCAACAGAGGAACAGAACCGAATCGTGGATATGATGGTTGAATATATTGAGAAAAAACACCTCTTATTGTCTCCATCAAGTGAAGAAGCTATATTCATTTCGACCTATTATAAAGAAGCTTGGGAAAAGGCCAATCGGTTATGAACAAACAAAAATGCCGCTCCGACAAATATTGAACGTAATTATGATGTGTTGAAACAAATTAGCTTAAAAGATTTACTTTGAGAATCTTATTTTATATAATTACAAAATAATTTTATAAAAGAATGGGGGGTTCGATGTCCAGTAATAGAGACAAAGTATTTGAAAAATACAGCAGTAAGAGTGAAGATGGCCGAGAAAACTTTTCTCGTAATGATGGACTGGAATATCACTACACAAAAAAACATTTAGAGGGGATCATTACCAAAGAAGATCGGGTATTAGAGATTGGTTGCGCTACGGGGTATTATGGGTTTTACTATGCTGATAAATGCCGAGAATATGTGGGTGTGGATTTATTCCCGCCTCATATTGAATTGTTTCATCAAAGAATTCAAGAGCAGGATGTTCGAAATTTATCCTGCCAGATCGGCGATGCTACCAACCTCGAAAATATACCTGACGGCAGCTTTGACGTAGTTTTGTCCCTAGGACCAATGTACCACCTATCCAAAACGGAAAGGGGATTGGCATTTTCGGAAGCAGCAAGGGTCTGCAAAGACGGAGGCTATCTGGCTTTTGCCTATATCGTGCAACTAGGTACGTATGCAGGCTCGTGCGTATTCGATGATGCCTATCCGAATCCCACCGCCGATGAATATGTCTTTGCTAGAGGTACGGATGACTTACGGCCTGGTCTTTTTTATTATACCATGCCCGAAGAAATAGAGGAAATGTCCAGAAATTATGGCTTAAAAAAGATAAGGAATCTCGGCACCAATTTTATGTTTGCCATGAAACTTGTAAACGAAATGACGGATGAACAGTTTGAGAAAATGCGGCCGCTTTATGATAAATTAACAAGTTACGAAAGTTGTACAGGTCTGGCCGGTCACGCGTTGCTTATATGTTCAAAAGGAGCATCGTGTTGTGAAATATAAATTTGCGTTGTCAGGTTTTACAATTTCAATTAATCGCATCGCTTTCTCTGACAACGCAGGGCAACATTCTTTTGTCCGTATACCATAATCTTTACAAAGATTTTCCATCTTTAAGGGGTTTTCGAAGGGAAAATATCAGTCACGTTTACTTCCTTCGAGTAAACAAAAAGGAGGTTTTCCTGTATGAAACGCTGGAAACATTGGCTGCCGTTTCCTTTCCTGTGTGCCGCGTTGGTACTGATGATCCTGCCGCTGGGCAACCTGCTGGTGTTTGCACCAGGGCCGGACGAGCGGCTGGTCACGGCGTTTTCCTGGTTTGATGGAACAGCATGGGGTTATGGACATTTTGCTCCGCTGGCTGCCGCTGTCCTTGCCACCGTGTCCTTCGTGCTGCTTCCGGTATTCTGTCTGACCGGCCGGTGCGGCACAGCCTGCCAGGGGGTTCTCACCGCCTCGGCGATCCTCGCTGTCCTAGCCTTTTTGACGGCGAACGCCTGGAATGGCTGGGGTGCTGCCACAGCAGGTCTGCTGGTGCTGGCCGCCGTTATGCAGGCGCTTATCCGTTACTGGGAAAACCGTAAGGCTGCCACCACCTGTCCGGAAAAGGAAGAAAAATCGTTGTCTCCGTGAAATCGTGGGGGACATCTTCCAGTATTGTAATCCCTTTCGTACGCCGCATCGGTAAAAAATGATTATCCAAGGATCGCTTTTCCCGCCAAGTGAGTTATCTATTAATCAAAACCACAAAATATGGCGCCCATCTTTCAATGCCGGCACCGTTATGGTATACTGTAAGTAACCGGGAGGAAAGCAAACACGGAAACACAACGGCTTGTTACTGTGCAACTAGCGACTGGATGACACAGATAACCTATGCATATGCCAAGGATCCCGCGGGAGGGACTGCCTCTTCAGCACGGACAGAAGCTGTTTTTTTCCGGCGAGAACAGTCAGGAGGGGTACCCGATGGATCAAAGGTTAAAAGACGTTTTGACAGGAAAAGAAGCAAACTATATTTTCCCTTTATTTTGGCAGAAAGGGGGTTATAGAGAGAGGCTTGTAGAGCAAATCGAAGAAATATACGCGAGCAATGTCCGTGCGTTTTGTGTGGAGTCACGCCCGCATCCGGATTTCTGCGGGGACAGCTGGTGGGCGGACATGGACATCATCCTGTCGCAGGCCAAAAAAAGGGGAATGCGGGTGTGGATTATGGACGACGACCATTTTCCAACCGGTCATGCAAACGGATGGATCGCAAACAAGTATCCGCATCTGCGGAAATGGAACCTCATTGAATACCACACGGACGTGATGGGGCCTATGAACGGCGCCTCTGTGCTGCTGCGGAAAGCGTCCGATGAGGATATTTTGCTGGGCGCCTATGCCTGCCGTTATGCGGAGAATGGAAAACTGTCGGGGGAAGTACAGAACCTTTCCGCCTGTGTCCAGGGGCGCTTCCTGTATTGGGACATCCCAAAAGGCGCATACCGGGTTTTCTTTCTCTACCGTTCCCGCGCCGGCGTGGACGACCGGATCGATATGCTGCAAAAGGACTCTGTCCGGGTTTTGATTGACGCTGTTTACGAGCCTCATTATGCGCGTTACGCGGATGAATTCGGACGGACCATCGCCGGATTTTTTTCAGACGAGCCTTCCTTTGGCAACGGATTCTTTGACGCTACCCCGGTCGATTATGGGATGTATGAACGCACCGTCGGTATGCCGGGGCTTTCGTTGCCGTGGTCGGACGAAGTTCCGCTGCGGATGGAACAAGAGCTGGGCTATTCGGTCATGGCGCTTCTTCCTTCGCTGTGGTTTGACTTGCCGTGCGCTCCTGAAGTCAGACTCGCCTATATGAACGCCGTCACCCAGCTTTACAGTGAATGCTTTACCCAGCAAATCGGCGCATGGTGCCGTTCCCATCATGTGCAGTACGTCGGGCATGTAATTGAAGATATGAACGCCCATGCGCGCCTAGGGTGTGGCGCCGGACATTATTTCAGGTCAATGAAGGGGCAGGATATGTCCGGCATGGACATTGTACTGCATCAGATTCTACCCGGATTCGCACATACGCCTCATGCGGCTCCGATAGGCGGAGGCGAAGCGGAGCCAGAATTTTTCCATTACGCGCTGGCAAAATTATGTGCATCTGACGCCCATCTGGACCCGGCTAAGCACAGCCGGGCCATGTGCGAGCTCTTCGGCGCGTACGGCTGGGGGGAAGGCACTCCGGTGATGAAGTGGCTGGTCGATCATTTATTGGTCAGAGGGGTGAACCATTTTGTCCCGCATGCGTTTTCTCCTGGTTTCCCCAATCCGGATTGCCCGCCTCATTTTGGATCCGGCGGCCGGGATCCTCAGTTTGAGGGCTTTTCCATTTTAATGCAATATATCAATCGTGCCAGCCATCTTTTATCCGGCGGAATCCATCATGCGGATGCAGCGATTCTTTACCATGCCGAGGGCGAATGGATGAACCGGGATCAATATATGAAGTCGCAAGTACCGGCCAAGGCGCTTTATGACGCGCATATTGATTTTGACTTTGTCCCCGTTGACATGCTGTCCAACGCGGCCGTGAGGGACGGCAAGCTTGTTGTCGGAGCAGAAAGTTACCATTGCCTGATTCTCCCCTATGCCAAATACCTGCCAGATACGGCTGGTAAGCGCCTGCTGTCGCTACAGTCGCAGGGGGCCTGTATCCTGTTTGCGGAAGGCTTGCCGGACAATGCCCAGATAGCGGCGCCGGTACTGCCTGTTGCGCGGCTTGCAGGGTATCTGCGTGAGCGGGGAATGGCAGAGGTATCGGTGGATGGGAACTACCCCTTGCTGCGTCATTACCATATCTCCCGTGGGGAGACGGAATTCTTTCTATTTTTCAACGAGTCGGTGACCGAGCACGTCCATACACATGTCGAGTTACCTGTCTCTGGATCCTATCTTCGGATCGATTTGCTGGCCAACGACTTCGTATCAGGAACTGCCGGTAACGGCTGCCTGGAAATCGACTTGCCTCCTTACGCGTCCGTACTTTATTGCTTTGGGGATTTAGAGGACGAGGCGTTCCGGTTCCCGCCGGCTCCCCAACAACAGGCGTGCTGGGAATTATCGCCGACTTATCAGCTTTCCCTTGCCGAATCCGGCAACTGCAATGACTTTCGTCCTTTCGATACTGTCCGCAGTCTTTATAACGTAACAGCGGCGGAGCATATGCCTGGATTTAGCGGAAAAATGCGGTATGAGGCCACATTCCAGTTGCCGGATTCAAAGCAAGACGATATCTGGCAACTGGACCTTGGCGCAGTCGGACAATGCGCGCATGTCTGGGTAAACGGGGTGGACTGTTCCGTCCGGATTGCGCCTCCGTACCGGTTTTCTATCGGTTCGGCTGTCAGGCCGGAAGAAAACAGCTTGCGGATCGAGGTTTCCAATACGCTTGTCCAAACCATCATGGATGGGTTCTCCACCTATCTACAGCTTCCGCCTTCCGGACTGCTTGGACCAGTCACGCTCCTGCGCTTTTCCAGGGAAAAAATGTAAAAATTGTTTTGGCTATACGTCGCTCTTACACCTTCGCATTCAACATGACCTTTTCCATCAAGGAAACATACTAGTTTCCGAAAGAGAAAAGACAAAGCATGAATCACAAGGGGAGGACTACATTGGATGGGACGATATTGCTCCCGAATGCAAACGTTTTTCATCTGCCGGATTCTTGCGTAAACAGCTTTGCAGGGACGGCTCATTTCTATTGGTACCCCCTTCACCCCAGACGTGCTATTCGATGCTAACGCTTGCCTGTTGTCATTTCACAAATGCTGATAGCGTATTTTTTCACAAAATCCGTTATCCCCCCAAAAAAGAATGACGATGGACAAAAAATACAAGAAAAGAAGGAAAATAGACCTTGAAGGGAATCCCCCTTTGAGATCTGTTTTTCGGTAAAATCGGTCAGAAACCTTGTAAAATCAATGCTTTTGGCGAAATCTGTGCGCGGAAATCCGCAAAAAGGGGTAGAAGAAAAGGCGAGGAGACGCTTGTGAAAAGGAAGATAAAGGCGTTTGTTAAAGGGTCACTAGTATGCGCCCACTAGGTCCGCCGCATTTGTTGATAAGTATCTCCTGATATTCCCGCAGGAACACTTCTTCGCTGAACAGCCCACCTTTCTATCATGTCCGGACATACCAAAACACCTCCTGCTGTAGTTCCGATTCTACAACAAGAGGTGTTTTGGTATGCTGCCCGTTTCGGATATGGTCGATTTCCTTTGCGCGCACCGTTCCTCCTTCCTGGTGGGACTGTCATTGTGCTGCCCCCGTTTTACTGTCTTTACAGCAGACACTGGGAAGGGGAGGCCACCGTTGTTTTGCATGTGCAGGACCTTAAAAAAAATCCGTCCGGATTACTTTATCTGCGCAGGCAGGTGAATACTGCCAGCTGTCAATGTGCCCGCTGTCTATGTAATAGTCGATTTCGTTTGCCGGGTATTCCGCGTCAAACGAGTCGACAATAATCAGTTTCACTTTCATTTTTTCCGGGATCAGGGATTTAATATAGACGCTGGCATGTTGTCCGACCTGCACACCTTCCTTGGGCTCCGCCAGCCCGGCTAGGTTGGGGGTCAGCTCAATGAATACACCGTAATCCTCCACCGAACGCACGATTCCCGCGACAGTTTCTCCGCTTTGGAAGAGCGCAGCGTTTTCGTCCCAAGTACCCAGCAACTCTTTATGCGACAAGCAAATGCGCCCGTTGTCGTCAACTGATTTGACGACTGCTTTGATGCACTGCCCATTGTGAAAGCGGTCAGAGGGATGGGAGATACGGGAGATGGAGATAGCGTCGATGGGGATGAGGGAGGGGATTCCGCAGGCGATGTCGACAAAGCATCCGAATGGCTCCAGGTGGGTAACACGCGCGTCAATCACGTCCCCGCAGCTCAGTTGGGAGACATACCGCTCCATGGCCTCCTCCTGCACCTTTCTGCGTGAAAGAATGGCAACAGGATGTCCTGATGCATCTTTTTCCATCGCGACGACATGGAAGCAGACAGGTTTATTCACGCGGGATATGATGGCAATGTCGCGCGTAGATCCGTCTTCGATACCGACGGCACATTCCGCGCGCGGAATAATGCCGCGGACACCCGGGCAGGGAAGCTCTACGATCAAATTGTGCCCACTATCGCAAACGACTGCCCTTGCCTCCAGGATCCTGTGGGATGCGATGGCGTCCTGCAGCGCGGAGACGGATTTCATCGCGCTTTTATTTTCCTGCGTATCAATGAGGAGTCCCTCGGGATAATAGTTTTGCATTTTGTACCTCCTAGTCGCCCGGCCCGGACAGGGCGGACGGGAATGTTTTAGTGATATATATGAGGTACATGCAGATAATATTCAAAACGGCTTCCTTTTTTCCTTCCGGTACAGTCGTCGGAAAGCCGTGGGAATCTGTCTAGACATCCTCTATCTCGAGATCCAGCCCTCCAAGCCCAATAAGCTTTTTTTCAATCAATGCGATGCTGTCTTCTTCCGCGGTGACGGCGATTTTTGCGTCGGTGCTCACCTCGATGGGGCTGTTGCGGTATTCCGACGCTTGAAAAAAATCTGCGTTTACGCCGAATGCCGGCTGTTCGGGATACAGCCCTCGGTAAACGCCCGAGCGGGTAAAACCGGTATACGTGTCGTTGTAATCCATATAGTAGTCGGTTGCTTTAGACTCGATGCGGATGTCCTCAATGCCGGATACGGTATTTCGCAGCATTCTCGCGGTAAAATCCGCACTGTCAAAATCCTGGAAATGGGCGCTGATTGTTTTGCTCATGATATACTTCCTTTCTCGATTGCTAGAACCTGTCGCGTTGCAGGTTGTTCTTATCCGATACAGCCTTATTTTGTACGCGCGTTTTTTGTGTATGCGGAGAAAAGGGAAAATACGGTGAGAAAAAATTTGCCTTTTCCCGCTTTCCTATGCTATAATATTGGAAAACGGACTTCCTTTCTGCGCTATAGGAAAAAGCGAAGAAGAAGGCTGTGATTAACGGCGGCAAGATGCGTGGCCGTCCAAATGATGAAAGGCGGAACAGTGTGGATATCCGGGTTGGAGATATTTTACTGATGAAAAAAAATCATCCCTGTGGTCAAAACCGTTTTCTGGTTTTACGCTCCGGGATGGATTTTAAGCTGCGCTGCATCTGCTGTGGACGCGAGTTTATGGTTCCGCGCAGCAAGGCGGAAAAGAATATCCGGCAGGTACAGCGGCAGGAAGAAGGCTAGTGGCAGCTGCACTGGCACGGTTTATACCAATCTATTCATGGTATCAATAATGGAAGGCATGGTTTTAGATGTTTGAAAAACTGGAGATGCTTCAGGTACGTTATGAGGAAATCAGCCGCAAGCTGATGGATCCGGACGTCATCAACGATAATGTCCAATACCGCGAACTGATGAAAGAATATAAAAACCTCACCCCGCTGATAGAAAAGTTCAGCGCCTACCAAGAGGCAAAGCGAACCAACGACGAGGCGCGGGAAATCCTCAGCGAACCGGGAACGGACAAGGAATTCAAAGAAATGGCTCAGATGGAGCTTGAGGATAGCCGCGAAAAAATGGAGGCCTTGACAAACGAGCTGAAAATCCTGCTTTTGCCCAAGGATCCAAATGACGACCGCAACGTCATTATGGAAATCCGCGGCGGTGCGGGTGGAGACGAGGCGGCGTTATTTGCGAATACGCTGTTTCGGATGTACACCATGTACGCCGAATCCAAGCACTGGAAGACGGAAGTTCTCAACGCCAACGAGACGGAGCTGGGCGGCTTTAAGGAAATCAGCTTTATGATCACCGGTGAGGGCGCCTACTCCCGTCTGAAATTTGAAAGCGGCGTGCACCGCGTACAGCGGGTGCCGGAAACGGAATCGCAGGGGCGGATCCATACGTCAACGGTTACGGTCGCCGTCCTGCCTGAGGCAGACGAGGTGGATCTGGAAATCAATCCGGCTGACCTGCAAATCGATACTTTCCGGGCCAGTGGCGCCGGTGGACAGCATATCAACAAGACGGAGTCCGCTATACGGATCACCCATCTGCCGACGGGTGTCGTCGTCGAATGCCAGGACGAACGCAGCCAATATAAAAACAAGGACCGCGCCATGAAAATCCTGCGTTCCCGTTTATTGGAAGCCAAACAGCAGGAGCAGGACGACAAAATCGCTTCAGAGCGGAAGCTGCAGGTCGGTACGGGTGACCGTTCCGAACGGATCCGGACCTACAATTACCCGCAGGGCCGTATGACTGACCACCGCATCGGCTTGACCATCCACCGTCTGGAAGATATCCTCAACGGAGCGTTAGACGAAGTGATCGACGCGATCGTTACCGCGGATCAGGCGGAAAAGCTTGCGACGCAGGGTGAAGCATGATGGAAGAGACTGTGCTGCTCAGGCCAACGCCTGAAAATATTCACATAGCTGCGGAATGCCTGCGCGCAGGGGAGATCGTCGCTATCCCCACCGAGACGGTCTACGGCCTGGCGGCAAACGCGCTGGATACACAGGCTGTGCGTAAAATTTTTGAAGCGAAAGGGAGGCCGCAAGATAACCCGCTTATTGTTCATATTTCCGATATGGAAATGCTCCCTGCATTGGTGCGGGAAATCCCCGATGTGGCGAAGCGTCTCGCACAGGCTTATTGGAGCGGTCCCCTGACGATGATTTTTCCAAAATCGGATCTTGTCCCTGCGGAAACCAGCGGCGGCCTGGATACGGTCGCTGTCCGGATGCCTGCGCATCCGGTCGCGCAGCAGGTCATCCGTGCGGCCGGGTTACCTCTGGCCGCACCGAGTGCGAACCTGTCGGGAAAACCCAGCCCGACGCAGGCACAACACGTACGGCGGGACTTGCAGGGAAAAATCCGTTATGTCATAGACGGCGGGACTTGCCGTTACGGTGTGGAAAGCACGGTTATCTCCCTCCAGGGGGACACCATCACGCTGTTGCGACCCGGCGCGGTCACTCCTCAGGAATTGAGCCTGTTTGGAAACGTCCAAATCGCTGATGCGGTTTTGCATCAGTTAAAGGAAAACGAACGGGTTCTTTCGCCTGGAATGAAGTACCGCCATTATGCGCCGCGCGCGCGTGTCACCATTGTGGAAGGATCTTTTCAGGATTACTGCCGTTATCTTTCTTTGCATGCCGGGGAGGGGGTCTGGGGTCTCGTATTCGACGGGGAAGCAGCCGGCCTGCCTGTGCCCGCGCTGGAGTATGGCGCGCAGGACAGCCCCTTGGCACAAGCGCAGCATCTCTTCGACTGCCTGCGCCAGCTGGACGAAACCGGGGCGCAAGTGGTCTACGCGCGTACCCCGGCGCAAGAGGGGATTGGCCTTGCAGTGTATAACCGCTTACTACGAGCCGCGGCATTTTCCGTCGTGGACGCCGCGGCGTATCAGGAGGTTCAGCCATGAAAGTACTTGGATTGACCGGACAAACGGGCGCCGGCAAGTCAACCGTATCCCAGGTGTTCTCGGAGCATGGATACGCTGTGGTTGACTGCGACCTGGTCGCGCGCATGGTAACGGAACCAGGGGAGCCTTGCCTGCAAGCGCTGGTGGAAGCGTTTGGCGGCGGTATCCTGTGTGATGATGGTTCCCTGAACCGAAAAAAACTTGCAGGAATGGCTTTTCCTCAACCAGAAAAACTGGATCTTCTCAATCGAACAATCCACCCCTTTATTCTGGAGCGGATAAAGCTGCTTTTGCAGGAGAATACTAGCCGGGGCGTATCTGTCACCCTGCTGGACGCTCCTACACTGTTTGAAGCGGGAGCAGAAAAGCTTTGTGACTGCGTATTGTCCATTTTAGCGCCGGAGCAATTGCGCCTAACGCGGATTGTGGAGCGAGACGGCCTGACGCCACAGCAGGCAAGGGAGCGGATGTCCGCACAACAGCCTGACGGTTATTATATCAGCCGGTCAGACTATGTCATCGTAAACGACGGCGATTTGCTGTCCCTGCGGGAAAAAGCAGGGCGTTTCGCCCAACGGTACAGGGAGTTGGCGGATGAAGAAACATAAAGTAATTTGGATTTCGGTAGCGGTGGCGCTGTTCATCTGTGCTCTCATCGCGGTGCTGCTTTCCGTGCACATTCGCAGAGGGATGTACCCGCAGAAATATCAGGAACATGTGGAAAAATATGCGCAGGAATATCAAGTAGACGTCAATCTTGTCTATGCGGTCATCCGCACCGAAAGCGGTTTTGATCCCAACGCAGTCTCGGAAGTAGGGGCGCGGGGGTTGTTGCAGTTAATGGAAGAAACTTTTCAGTGGGTGCAGTCCAAGCAACCCGGGGACGACGGCGTTACCTATGACGACATGTTTGATCCGGAAACCAATATCCGTTATGGGACCAAGCTTTTATCCCTGCTCATAGAGGAATTTGGGGACGCAGATGCCGCGATTGCCGCTTATCACGGCGGTTGGGGCAACGTCAAGGCATGGCTGAAGGATGAACGCTACAGCCCGGACGGTGTACATTTAGAGACGACGCCCTTGAAAAGCACCAATCATTACATCCATAAGATTAACCAGGCGAGACGCGCTTATGCGTCTCTCTATTGAAACATAGGAAAGGATGATTTTTATGAACGCAAAAGAATATCAGGAAAAGCTGCTGTTAAAGCCGAAAAACGGAGGGGAAACGCTCTCGGTAGAGACAGTCGACCAAGCCGATTCGTTTTGCGAAGATTACAAGCGTTTTCTGGATTGCGCAAAGACGGAACGGGAAGCGGTGGAGGAAACGCTGAAGCTGGCGAAACAGAAAGGCTTTACGGAGTATGATTATCAAAAAACCTATCAGCCGGGCGACCGTGTGTACTGTAACAACCGGGGCAAGGCGGTCATGCTGGCCGTCATTGGTTCCCAGCCGATCGAAAACGGCGTGAAAATCGCTGCGGCGCATATCGATTCCCCACGTTTGGATTTGAAGCCGCGCCCGCTATATGAAGACGCCGAGCTTGCCCTGTTTAAAACGCATTATTATGGCGGCATCAAAAAATACCAGTGGACGGCTATCCCCCTGGCGCTGCATGGCGTTATTGTCCGGGCGGACGGGGAAAAGATCAAAGTCTGTATCGGTGAGGATGCGGGCGATCCTGTTTTCTGCGTCACAGATTTGCTTCCTCATTTGGCAAAGGATCAAATGTCGCGTAAGCTTTCAGACGGCATCAAAGGGGAAGAGCTGAACATCCTGATCGGTTCCCGTCCCTTCCGGGATGACGAAGCCAGCGAGAAAGTTAAACTGAATATCATGAGGCTTTTGTATGAAAAATATGGTATGACCGAGGCGGACTTTCTGTCCGCGGAGCTGGAGCTTGTCCCCGCCTTCCAAGCAAAGGACATCGGATTCGACCGCAGTATGGTCGGCGCTTACGGGCAGGACGACCGTGTCTGCGGGTACACCTCCCTACGCGCTATCCTCGACTGCAAACAGGTTCCGTCTAAGACGGTGGTATGTGTCCTTGCCGACAAGGAAGAAACTGGCAGTGACGGTAACACGGGACTACAGTCCTCTTATCTCAAATACTTTATCGCTGATCTGGCCAAAAGCAGCGGTGTGGAAGGACGTACCGTGCTCTCTCATTCCGAGTGCTTATCCGCGGACGTCAACGCGGCGTTCGATCCAACCTTCTCTGATGTTACGGAACGGCGCAACACCGCCTACCTCAATTATGGCGTCGTCATTACGAAGTATACCGGGGCGCGCGGCAAATCCGGGACGTCGGATGCGTCCGCAGAATTTGCAGGCAAGGTCAGACGGATGCTGGACCAAGGCGGCGTTCTGTGGCAGACCGGTGAGCTGGGCAAGGTCGATCAGGGCGGCGGCGGAACGGTCGCGGCATATATCGCCAATCTAAACGTCGATGTCATTGACCTGGGGGTTCCGGTACTGTCGATGCACGCCCCGTTTGAAGTCGTCTCCAAAATCGACGTCTACATGGCGTATCAGGCTTTCCTGACCTTCTTCCACGAATAAGCAGGAATGTCCCTGAGAGATGTCCCGCGCAATCCGGATGTCGAAAAGGGAGAGCAGGACTGATGCGTCGGACAGCGTCAGTGGTTGGGCAAACGCAAATGCTGTAAACGCTGAAACTTTATGCCGATATAAAAAATCGCAGCCTATAAGATTTCACAGAATCTATAGGCTGCGATTTTTCATCGGTGATTTTCAAAAACGCGGAAGCCTTACAAACAGGCTCCTTTGCTTCAGGTAACCACTCATCGTGACGTAATAGGTATCTATCCTTACAGGTACTTCTTCATCCACGGGATAGAATAGACGCCGTTCCAACGATGCGGCCCGTGGAATACGTCATGATAGACTTTATCGGTACTGTCAAACAGTGCGTAAGCCTTTCTAGTGATGTCCAGCTGAGAGGTGACGTTCGCTACGCCGTCCCGGCCGTTGAGATCATCCTCGTCGCCAGTTTCCACCAGGAAGGGGCGGGGAGCAATCAACGCGCCGATATCGCCCATATCAACGGTTTCCCACAGGTGAGGTACGTAGTTGCAGGAACAGTTCCACGCCTCTTCCAAAAGCGCTTGTTTGTAACCGTAGAAATAGCCACTCACGACGGAGCATTGAATACGGTCGTCCATGGCTGACAGCCACAGCGACTGTAAACCGCCGCCTGACAATCCGGCGCATCCAATCCGCTGCGGATCGACGTCCTCACGCGTTTGAATATAATCGACCAAACGCATCAGATCCCAGACCCACATACCGGTAACAGTCTGCCCCAGCGGCATCGCCATACTGTTCAGCTGCGCACAGGTCGAACCAATCCGTTTCCAGCCCTCGTCCCCGTGCAGCACAGATTCACGACGTGGGCCAAAACCACGCGCATCCGGACAGAAAACGATAAAACCTTCCTTGACATATTGGACACCATAATCGTAATTATGCTGGTCGATGCTGTCGGAAAGTTCCGGAAAAGCGCGCACGCCTGCTACCGCAAGCTTGCCGCAGCTGGCATGGCCGTGGGTAGCCACAATCGCCGGATACTTCTTGCCATCCTCCAAACCGTCCGGAATGAGGGCAAAAAAGGAGGTGAGGATAGAAGGCTCCGTTTCAATCGTCATCTCGATACGCTTATAACCGTCGCATTGGGTTTCCGAAAGAATTTTCGGATTCGGATCGCAGCGTATCATCGTGGGCATGCCGGTAATTTCAGCAAGCCGAGCACGGGTATTGGCCTTCCATTGCATATAATCTTCAATGGAAGAACCATGAAAACGGTTGGCGGCGGCAATAAGGTCGAAACGTTTCGACAAGTAGGTTTCAGAATTGGAATAGCACTCACACATACATAATCACTCCATCCCTGCGATAGGCAGGCTTTCTATTTTGATCACATTGTAGCAGAAGTTTCCCTGTAACGCAAGTGCTTTTTAAAAAATAATGAAATATGCGTCTCTTTTTTCGTAACAGCAAAAGGTGGAATATTTCTATGGCTATTGACACGTAAGGAGTACGCCGTATTGGAATGACGTACCGACAAAAAGGGAAGGAATCGGAAATATCCCTGTCTACGCAGCTGATCACTGTGATGAAAAATATATTCATAAAGCAGACGTAGGAATTCGTCAAATTTAACAAAGCGCCGGAAGAAGGAAAAATATTTTTAAAAAATATGTTGACAGAGTCGGGAAAACAGTGTATGATAAAAAAGGTTCTAAGGAATCGTATGGCGACGTTGGTTTTGGTGGTGTCTGTATTTGACGATGCGTAACTATACATCAGAAAGCGGTGACTTGTCCGGGCTTTCCGATCGTCAGTTGGTCGAGTTGTTGCGCAATGACGGGATATCTGGCAATGAAGCTGCTCTGACGCAGTTGTTCTCCCGTTATATTCGTTTCATATGCAGAAAAGCACGTGAAATTTCTGTCGGTAGCATTGATGCGGATGATTTGGCGCAGGAAGGCCTGATGGCTCTGTTTGCCTGTATCAAGGGATATCAATTTGATTTGCAAAAGGATTTTTCTTCCTATGCGATGAAAGCTATCGTCAACAGCATGTTGCGTGCAGTCAGTAAAGAAAATGCGATTATAGAGCGTCACGCGCAGTTACCGGAAGAGGAAAATGACTTTCCTTCCAATGATTCAGAGAACCCAGAACAAATTGTACTCAGCAAAGAGGTTTTTGACCTTATCTCGGAGAAAGGATTTGCCTCCTTATCCAAGTTCGAGCAGCAAGTCTTGTTTTTGCATTTAGAGGGGTATAGTTATCCTCTCATTGCAGAGAAACTTTGTACTTCGCGTAAGTCAGTGGATAACGCTTTGCAACGAGTCAGGCGAAAGCTGAAAAACATTTATCAGGAGTCTGAAGAAGGATAAACCGCTTCAGATGCGTCAATGCTTTCAAGCAGCGTGTATGCTGCCGATATAGCCCTATTGTAGTGCAATAGCGTTGTTCATCAAGGCAAACGGTGCAATTCCGTTGAGGGCAAATTTTAAATCCTAAGCGAGGTAAAAGAAATGTACGAAGACAAGACATTGGTATGCAAAGAGTGTGGAGCGGAGTTTGTATTCACAGCAGGCGAGCAGGAGTTTTATGCAGAGAAAGGCTTTGTCAATGAGCCCCAGAGATGCAAGAGCTGCCGCGATGCCAGAAAGAACGGCGGTAAGACGGAAAGAGAAATGTTCACCGCTACTTGCGCTTCCTGTGGCAAAGAAGCCAAAGTTCCTTTTAAGCCGCGTGAAGACCGGCCGGTATACTGCAGTGAGTGCTTTGCTAAAATGAGAGAAGAACAGTAATTTTGCTCCTGTGTCATTGATGTGTTTGAGCAGAAAGCGCCGTACGATACGGCGCTTTTTCTTATATCCTTTTGCCAGACCACCGGCTCTATTCATATAGGTGGAAATTTTTTGGCCAGGGCATGCAAAACAAAATTCCAGCATTGCAAGCAAAATATATTTTATCCTGTTCGGACAAGTGAGTGATATGGAGCTGCCTCATAACACCTGTGTATCTGCTGTGCGATGCGTATGACAGTTTCTTCTGAATTCGAAAGCTTACTTTCCTCAAAGGAAAAGGTTCCAGGCAAGAAGACAAGCGTACATCCGAATATAACAAGGAGGAGTTCCGTTTGAGCGACTACATACCGGATTACAATTTATTTATGATGTGTGAGAGGCTGAATCAGGCGGCTATGACCGATATGCCGCAGCAGTATAAGATCAGGCTTTGCAGGAAAAACGAGCTTTGGCTATGGAAATCCATCCATTTTGACGATGCCAACGAAGCGAAAAAATATTCTGCATACATGACCAAGTATTTTCAGGACGTTTATCAGCCAAACGAAGCATTGTTTTGGGAGCACTGCCTGTTCGCCTGCGACCAAAATGATCATCCGATAGCGACCTGCTTTAGCTGGAAGGCTTATGGCGAAATTACCACTATACATTGGTTTAAAGTGAAAAAGGAGTATGAGGGAAGGGGAATTGGACGAGCATTACTGTCAAAAGTGATGGGAGCGCTGGAACCGTCCGACTATCCGGTTTATTTACATACGCAGCCGGGCAGTTATCAGGCCATTAAACTCTACACAGACTTCGGTTTTTCCTTTTTGACAGAAAAGCAGATCGGGCCACGTTCCAATGACATTGCGTTGTGCCTGCCCATCCTGAAGCGTGTCATGCCCCCGCAGGACTATGCCCGTCTACAGTTTGCACATGCCCCAGAGTCTTTTTTAAAGGCCGTGAACAGCTCTGATATCAGTCAGTTTTAAAAGCCAGGCTTTGTATACCGCCGTCCAAACGTACCGGCGTAAATTTCCCTGTAGGAACGCTTCGATGAACTGCGTTCTTCCTCTTTGTCGTTCTATTTCTGCGGATGTAAGGAGGCGTTTCCACGAAACTGCGCGTATTGTATGAAGTAAGACAGCCTGTGTAAGAGTAACATGTGATTTGTTTTCTATTTTCCTGGCATATTCCCCATACCGGCTTTCCAAACCACACAAGGGAAAACTCGTTTTCACCATAAGAGTGGCCGTCACAAGTATATCGGACAAGCAGGCACACATATCCTGTACAAAAACAACAGCCGGAAGAAGGGGATATTGTGTTTGTCTTTTGCATCAACAAACGGAAACTGGTTTATACCTCTCTTGCAGTAGCGTTACTCCTATGCGGCATCACCATCGGCATCCTTGCGGCGGCTTATGGATTTCATGCATCGGCGCAAGGCCGCCGACTGCCCATCTATAGCGTGGATCGTCCTGGCGATGACAAGAAAATTGCCGTTACGTTTGATGCGGCATGGGAGAACAGCGACACCGACGAGCTGATTGAAGTGTTAGCCAAGCATCAGGCCAAGGCGACGTTCTTCGTCACCGGGGACTGGGTGGACCGTTGCCAGGAGGATCTCAAAAAACTGTACGACGCCGGACATGAAATCGGAAACCATTCCGACCAGCATCCTCACGTCGCCAAAATCAATACAAATGATCTGATTGCAGATACAAAAGCCTGTTATGAAAAAATCAAGCAGATTACCGGCGAAGGCCCCAGCCTGTACCGCGGCCCGTACGGCGAATACAGCGACAGCATGCTGACAACCATCGAAGGAATGGGGTATAAAGTCATACAGTGGAGCGTCGACAGCCTGGATTGGAAGAAGCCTTCTTTAGAGCAGATGGTGGAAAAAGTCGTATCCAAAGCTCAAAATGGGTCAATTGTTTTGTTCCATACCGATACGGTCAACACCCCACAGGCACTGGATCAGATTCTCACACAGCTGACGCAGCAAGGGTACTCCTTCGTCCGTGTCAGCGACCTGATTTACCATAACGATTACTATATCGACGCCAATGGCGTCCAACATCCAGCGGCACAGCAAAAGGCTGTTTCCTGATGGAGGATACCGCCGATGGACACTTGTAAGTTGCTCACGCTGCTTGACAACGCGATGCTGGCCTATTCCGACCACCCGCGCTCGCTGGATTTTCAGTCTATCCGATTTGAAGAGTCCTGCCGCAGCGGAGTCCAGTACTATATCGGACGTCAGGAACGTTCCCTGCTGATTGCCTTCCGCGGGACAGATTCGCTGAAGGATGTCGTCGCCGATCTTCGCTTTTGGCGCAAATGTATCCCATATGATAATACCGCGACCAAGATACGGGTACATACCGGGTTTCTCAATGCGTACAAATCGCCTGAAGTCCGGCAGCGGATTCTGAGCAGTATCCCAGACGACGTGGATCAGATCACCGTTACAGGACACTCTTACGGTGCGGCGCTCGCTGTGCTATGTGCCGTTGATCTGCAATACAATTATCCGGATCACTATTATGAGGTGGCTCTCTTCGGTTGCCCGCGTGTAGGGAACAAGGCGTTTCAAAAGTCTTATGACAAACGGGTATACAAAACACTCCGGATTGAAAACGGCAACGATCTTGTGACGAAGGTACCGCCCGTATGGTTGGGATTCCGCCATGTCGGCATACGCATCCATGTAGGACAGCTCCGATTTCCGTTATTTGCGTCGTTTCGCCAGCATAATACCAAGTCCTATTATGAAAAACTTTGGAAGCTGTAAATTATGACTGGATTTTCTGGAAAAGGTATGCTAAAATAGTGAAAAAAGAAGGAGGGTAAATGTGTAATGGGAAGCATGCCCCAAATCTCCATTGATACGAAGCGGACCCATCCAGTCAGCCCGTTCATCTATGGAAACTTTATGGAATATCTCGGCGATTGTATTGACGGCGGGATCTACGACGCTGGCCATCCGCAATCATCCGTGGACGGTATCCGGCAGGACGTGTTAGCTCTTGTGAAGGAGCTGCGGCCGCCTATCCTGCGTTTCCCTGGTGGGACGGTTATCGCCATTTACCATTGGGAGGATGGCGTTGGCCCGCTTGAACAGCGCAAGAGAAAAAAGAACCTGATCTGGGGCGGAGAAATTGATCCGGCATTCGGCACGGCTGAGTTTGTCCGCTACTGCCGGGAAATCGGCGCAGAGCCGATGCTGTGCGTCAACATGGCGTCGGGAACCGCCGAGGAAGCCGGGAACTGGGTAGAGTACTGTAACGGAACCGGTAACACCTACTATGCGAACCTCAGGCGTAGCCACGGCTATGAAGAACCTTTCGACGTAAAATATTGGTGTATCGGCAACGAATCCTACGCGGATCTCGATATCGGCAAGCAGTCCGACGTGCATGTCTATGTGCAGGACGCGTGGGACTTTATCAAGTTTATGAAGCTGCAGGACCCTTCGATCCGTACAGTCATAGTGGGGTCAGAAAACCCAGCGTGGAATCAGACAGTATTGGACAATTTACATGAGGTCACAGATTATTTTTCCGTCCATTATTACGCAGTTTCCAAGGGACGTGGCATCTACACGCCATTTGATCATATTGCCAACATCCGTAAGGGGCTTTATGATATTCGTTCTCTCTTGGCTCAATACCCGCAGCAAGTGGATAACTTCCCCGCCTTCTACCGTTTTCCGCCGCGCAGCGGCCCTATCCGTATCGCTGTTGACGAATGGAATATCTGGGATTTTTCACCCGAGCCACCGCTGTATGGCCTCAAACAGACTTATCAGTGGCGTGACGCTTTATGGACGGCGTCCATGCTCAACTTGTTTTTGTCCATGCCTGAGATTGGAATATGCTGTCTGGCACAGATGGTCAATATCTTGGCGCCGATTCTTGCCGACAAAACAGGTTGCTACCGTCAGACGACTTTCTTCCCTCTGCGCCTTTACCGGGAATGGATGCTGGGACAGGCGGCCGACTGCCGGGTTTCCTGTGGCCAAATAACCGGACATGACGCCAATCCACTGGATGAACTGGATGCTGCATGCGTTTTGGCTCAGGATGGCCGTTACCATATTGCGGTAGTCAACCGGGCTACATATGATGTGACGGCAAATATGGTTTTTGATAACGCCGCAGGACGGATTATCCGCGCACATACGCTGCAAGCGCCAGCAATGGACAGTGTCTGTACGCCGGCAGAATGTCCCGTACGGGAGACGGTAACAGAACACACATCTCAAAGCGGTTCCTATATTTTTCCGCCGGCCAGTATCACGATACTGGAAGTGGAAGTTTAAATCTGTGACAAAAAGAGGTGCTTCCGTGATCGGGAGCACCTCTTTGCTTTTATGATGGCTGTGAAAAAACAAAAGGATCCGGACAGCTGCGTTTCAAAATCGTGAGAGGTCAAACAAATGGGCCGCTGAAGCGGGGAGCAGCCTTTCAGCGTTCCCTCAAGCTGCTTATCCTGTTCAGCTCCCCGAATATCTGAAACAGACTTCCTTTGCGCCTGGCGATACTTTCAGCCTGCAGCCTTGGGCCGACTTTTGCAAAGTAGCGCCGGACAAATCCGATACTTCCTCTATGTTACGCAGAACCAGGGTAACGTCGCCGGTATCGCCATCCAGCGTCACACAGGCTTTGTCGCCGTTGCGTACCGCTCGAACAGTCAGGACTGTCTGCCCGTTTATATCGTCCACCGCCGTTTCTGCCATGCTGTCCAGCGCGAAAAGGTGCAGTTCCAGTCCCTTTGTGTAATCGTAATCCGGACGGCTCGCGTCACTGCCCATAGCGACAATCGAATTCGGACGAGCCATCAGCGGAAGGGAAAAGTAATCATAGCTTCCGCTGACCCAGCGTCCGCCTTCGACGGCCTCGTTCGTCAGCAGGTTGGTCCAGATACCCTGTGGGAGATAGTATTCAACAAAATGATCGCTGCGGAAAATGGGAGCGACCAGCAGATTGTCGCCAAACATATATTGCCTTTCCAGAGTATCGCAAGCACGATCCCCCGGGAACTCCACCACCATCGCACGCATCAACGGAATACCCTGTTTGTGGGCGAGGACCGCTTGATGATACAGGTATGGCATGAGACGGCATTTCAACTGGGTAAAGGTCCGCAGTACATCAACGGACTCTTCGTCAAACAGCCAGGGCACCCGGTAGGAGCCACTCCCGTGCAGGCGGCTGTGGCTGGACAGAAGACCAAACTGTACCCAGCGTTTGTAAACGTCAGGGGAGGCGGTTTGCTCGAATCCGCTGATATCATGGCTCCAGAAGCCGAAGCCGGAAGAGGTGAGGGAGAGGCCGCCGCGTAGCGTCTCCGCCATCGATTCAAATCGTGATTCACAGTCGCCACCCCAATGGACCGGAAACTGCTGTGAACCGGACCAGGCAGAACGGGCGAATACCAGCGCAGACGCATCGCCCAGCTTCTCTTTCAGAAGATTGTAGACAGTCTGGTTATATAAGAAAGCATAATAATTGTGCATCTTCTGCGGATCAGAACCGTCGTAATAGACGCCGTCAGCCGGAATCCGCTCGCCAAAATCGGTTTTGAAACAGTCAACGCCCATATCGATCAAACGGGACAGGTATCCGCAGTACCACTCCCGCGCGGCAGGGTTGGTGAAATCGACGATAGCCTGTCCAGGCTGCCACATATCCCACTGCCAGACACTGCCGTCCGCCCGTTTGATGAGATAGCCGTTTTCCATTCCCTCCCGGAAAAGCGGCGACTTCTGGCCGATATAGGGGTTGATCCAGACGCAGATTTTCAGCCCCTTTTCCTTCAGACGCTTCAGCATACCGGAAGGATCGGGGAAGACATCCTTGTCCCAGTCAAAATTGCACCATTCGTACTCCTTCATCCAGAAGCAGTCAAAATGAAAGACACTCAATGGAATATCACGGGTGGACATACCGTCGATAAAGCTGTTTACGGTTTTCTCGTCATAGTCCGTCGTGAAGGAGGTGGAAAGCCACAGTCCAAATGACCACGCCGGCGGCAGGGCAGGGCGCCCGGTCAGCGCGGTATAGCGCTCCAGCGCCTGTTTGGGCGCATTGCCTCCGATAAAGCAGTAGTCCAGGTATTCACCCGGGACAGAAAACTGGCATTTGGACACGTTTTCCGAGGCCACCTCAAAGGATACGTTTTCCGGCTGGTTGACATAGATACCGTACCCCTTGTTGGTAAAGTAAAACGGTATGCTTTTGTAAGCCTGCTGCGAAGACGTACCGCCGTCCTCATTCCAGGTATCGATCGCCTGACCGTTTTTCACAAATTGTGTGAAACGTTCTCCAAAACCGTATACGTATTCGCCGACATCCAGATTTAGCTGCTCACGCCAATAGGAACTCCCTTCCCGATCACGGAGATATCCCATCTGGCGCAGCTCACTCTGCGTCATCACAACGCCTTTGTAGGAAAAGGAAACGTTCCAGCTTTGCTTAGAGATACGTACAGCGGTGTCTCCGCTTTTCAGCGTAATGGCGTCTTCTTCGTCTGTGATGACAGGCTTTCCGCATTCCTGATTCAGAACGGGATGCGGACCGTTGTCATTCCCGCCCATATAATGCCAGGCCTGAACACGGATAACATCAGGTATCGGGGAGGAATAACGAATCGTGAACAGCGGGCCGGCAAGTGTTTGCCCACGATTGACAATCGGGTAACAGGGGGCGTAAACGGTAACGCCGTCAGGGTCAACCTCATAGTCCCGGACCTGCGCCGGAGAGGACAGCTGAATCCCCTCCCGCATCAGCCAATGCCCATTGGTGAATTTCATCAGATACCATTCCTTTCTTTTCCTGCATATCTTGCATTTGGATGACGGTATGCTATAATCATATTATATTGATATTTTCATCAAAATGCTTGTACGATACCGACGGATTATAACGGTATTTTGATAGTTTGCAAAGAAAGGGGAAAAATCCATGGCCCGCTTTGCCCGCAGTATAGAGACGAAACCTTTCCTGGAGCAGCGCAGCCACGGGGATGCCTTGTTTCCGGTTGCCAGTTACGGGAATAACCGCCTTGATGCCAGTACAGTCCTAGGTTGCCATTGGCATCGTGAGGCGGAATTTATTTCGGTGGTGAGCGGAAGCGCGCGGCTGCAAATAGAGGATTGTGAGCATGTGCTCCAAGCGGGGGATATTGCTTACATCAGTAGTTCTCAGCTGCATGCGGGAAAAGCCGAAGGATGTGACTGTGTCTACAACGCGATTGTCTTCGACTTGGAATTTCTATCCAGCCACAGCAGCGACTCTGCCATGCTGCGTTACCTTTCGCCCATTGTTCGAAATGAACTGGTACTGGAACAAGTATTTTGTGGCCAGGATGGACAGGCACGCTCCATCATAGAGGCTGTTCAAACGGCGATCTGCGAGAACGAGCAGCACCGTCTGGGATACGAACTAGTGGTGAAGGCACAGCTTTGCCTCGCATTGGGACTGATGGTACGCTCCTATAGCCGCAAAGGCAATCCCGATCAGCAAGTCAGCTATAAGACGCAGCGGCTGAAGCAGGCGCTGTCCTACATCCATGAGCATTATGCAGGCAAGTTGACCATTGCGGAGATTTCCAGGTATGTCGGAATGAGCGAAGGACATTTTTGCCGTTTTTTTAAGCAGATGACGTCGCGCACACCTGTCGATTATATCAACGAATACCGGATCGGGAAAGCGGCGCAGCTACTGAAATCGACCGATCGGAAAATCTATGATATCGCGATGGACTGCGGCTTTTATAATCTGAGTTATTTCATCCGTACTTTTTCCAGTTATTTGGGTTATACCCCTTCCCAGTTTCGCAGTCTTGCCGAATGGTCGGATGGGGAGCCGATCCGGTAGCTGGAAGCGATGGACGCTTGTTCCGCCAGGAAAGAAAACAATATCCCGCCGGTAAGTTGTAAAATATTGTGACATAACGTTGATTTACCGGATGAATGTGATATAATAAAGAATGTAATGAACTTTATGGGCAGGTGGATCCATGTCGGAAAGTGTTGAGCAAACGCTCCACGTTGAGAAAATAGAGGATATGACCGCGTTGTGCGGAAATTTCGATCAGAATATTACCGATCTGCAGCGGGAATTCCAGGTGGTCATCCTCTGCAGAGGAGACGAAATTAAAATTACCGGGGAACCACAGAATGTAACGCATGCCGTCCAAACGGTACAGGGGCTTTTATCGTTGATCCGCAAGGGGGAAACCATTACGGATCAGAATGTTCGTTATATTGCCTCCTTGGTCAACGAAGGCGGACATGAGCTGATTCCGCAGCTCGGCGACGATTGTATCTGTATCACGACAAAAGGGAAGCCCGTTAAGGCAAAAACCATCGGACAAAAAAATTATGTCGAGGCAATTGCGAAAAATACGATTGTATTAGGGGTCGGCCCCGCTGGGACGGGTAAAACCTATCTCGCCGTTGCGATGGCGGTCAAGGCATTTAAAGCGCATGAGGTATCCCGTATCATTTTAACCCGCCCGGCTGTGGAAGCCGGAGAAAAGCTTGGGTTTCTTCCCGGCGATTTGCAAAACAAGGTAGATCCCTATCTGCGTCCGCTATACGACGCTCTGTTCGATATGCTGGGTCCGGAAGCGTTTGCACGCCAACAGGAAAAAGGTGCCATCGAGGTAGCGCCGCTTGCTTATATGCGCGGGCGTACCCTCGACGATTCCGTTATCATCCTGGACGAGGCGCAAAATACCACGCCGGAACAGATGAAAATGTTTCTGACCCGCCTTGGATTCAACAGCAAAATGATCATAACTGGGGACATTACACAGATTGACCTGCCGGACAACAAAGCGTCCGGGTTGGTGGAGGCTGTCAAAGTCCTGAAACATATAGACGATATCGCCATTATCCGTTTTTCGGACAAGGATGTTGTTCGTCACCGCTTGGTGCAGGACATTGTAGCCGCATATGAAAAATACGCGCAGGAGGTTAAACGTAAAACGAGCTATGCACAAGATAAAGGTACTTATAAAAAACAATCAAACAGAGGTTAAAATCCCAACCGGTATCCGGATGCTGGTGCGCCGGTGCTGTAATGCGGTTTTGGTATATGAAAAATTCGATCATGACGTCGAGGTCAGCGTATCCTTCGTCTCAGCAGATGAAATCAAGAAGCTTAACGAACAGTTCCGCGGGAAAGACGCCGTGACCGACGTGCTGTCTTTCCCGCTCGGTGCCGACGGCAAGTACGATGTCAACAATGAAACGGGGGCCTATTTGTTAGGGGATATCGTCATCTGCATGCAACGAGCTGTCCAGCAGGCGGAAAATTATGGGCACTCGCTCAAACGTGAAATCGGTTTTCTAACCGTACACTCAACGCTGCACCTGCTTGGTTACGATCACGAGGGGAACGCCTTGGAATCCCGGATCATGCGGGAAAAGGAAGAATCCGTGCTGAGCAGCCTGGGGATTGCCCGGCAAACCAGCTACATAACAGGAAAGGAATAAACCTTCGCTTTTGCGGGGAGGCGTATGGAGAAAAAGAGGGGTAAAATCGTTCAAGATCATGTCCAACCGTTCTTGAAAAGCTTTCAATATGCTTTCAAGGGCTTGGTTCGGTGTGTCCAAAGCGAGCGGAACATGCGCATTCACGTGGTCTGTGCAGTTACCGTTGTATTGTTGTCACTTTTTTTCGACTTCTCCCTCACTCAGTATGCGCTGCTTTTTGTGGCTTTCGCACTTGTGATGGGTTTTGAAATGGTGAATACGGCAGTGGAGGCGCTGGTGGACTTCTGTGCGCCGCAGTATGACGCGCTGGCACGTGTGGCGAAGGATATTGCGGCAGGGGCAGTTCTCTTGTCTGCGATCTTCGCTGTGGTGTGTGGGGTATGCCTGTTTTGGCAACCGGACGGCTTCATCCGGCTTTTCCAATGGTTTTGCCGGTATCCATATGCGTTGGTCGGCGTAGCCGCCTATGCGGTAGCAGCAGTGCTGTTCATTTTCATGGGGACAGCGCCAGTCCGCAGAGCTGTCCGCCGCGGCACTAGAAAATAAAATTTGCCAGGAGGAATTTATGACATACAATCAAAACAACAACCTGTCGACGCGTTCCGCATTTGTAGCAATTGTCGGTAGGCCGAATGTGGGAAAATCCTCTTTGCTCAACGCTTTGGTGGGCGAAAAAATCGCCATCACCAGCAGCAAACCCCAGACGACGCGGACCCGCATAACCGGCGTACTGACGCAGGATGATACGCAGTATATTTTCATCGACACGCCGGGACTTCACCGGCCTAAGACCAAGCTCAGTGAACATATGGTCAAGGCGGTAACGGACTCTGTGGCGGAGGTCGACATCGCTTTAATGGTAACAGAGCCATCGGGGCCTATCGGACCGGACGAGCTTTCTTTGATGGAAAGCTTTCGGGCACGGAATATGCATGCGATTTTGCTGATCAACAAGGTGGACCTGCTGCAGGAGAAAGCCTCTTTGATAAAACGAATCGATGAATTTAGCCAACTGCATCATTTCGACGAAATTATCCCCATCAGCGTTTCAGAAAAAGACGGCTTGGATCTTGTACTGCAAAACGTGCGCAAATACGCAAAACCGTCGCCCTTCTTTTATCCTGACGATATGCTGACCGATCAACCGGAACGTGTCATTGCGGCAGAAATTATCCGGGAAAAGCTACTCAACAGTCTGAAAGAGGAGGTCCCTCACGGGATTGCCGTCGCGATTGAGTCCATGAAGGAGAGAGAAGGGCGTCCATTAGTGGATGTGGAAGCGGTGATTTACTGCGAGCGTAAATCTCATAAGGGAATCGTCATTGGCAAAAACGGCGCCATGCTGAAAAAGATTGCCAGTGAAGCACGCGCGGAAATCCAAAGCTTTCTGGATGTCAAAGTGAATTTGCAATGCTGGGTGAAAGTCCGGGAAGATTGGCGCAACAAGGAAAACCTGATAAAGACGCTGGGCCTTTCATGAACATGAAATAGCAAGGGATTCTTTTCCTGCAAACTATTACCAGACATATGGCACCATCTTTGCGCAGATACTAAAGTATGTTTTCAAGCAAGTGAGACGAACCGCTCTTGATTGGCCACTGCAGGATGCAGTCGGGAGCAGGGCGTTTGCTAGAGTTGCATGACTTGAAGGCATATCTTGGTTTGCGGAGAGGGTGTTTGTTTTGGACAGTCTGGAGCTTTGGAATGTATTTGCCAAGACAGGCAAAATAGCGGATTATCTGGCATATATCCAGTCTACACAGACTGAGACGGGATGTCTCAGTGGGACAGGTGTGAAAATACATGTGGACAATACGGGGACTCATCCTCAAAGAACGGGTGGCGGGAGAGAATCTCAAATTCGCGGACATTTTAACGGCTGACGAAGGAGTCATTGAGGTTAAAATCAAGGGCTACAAGAAGCTGACTGGTTCACTGCTGGCTGCGACGCAGCTTTTCTCCTATGCGGATTTCAGTCTGGCGCAGACCCGAAGCGGATACATTGTCAACAGCGCGCAGCTGCAAGCCAGCTTTTTCGATTTGGGACAGGATTTGGTGCGGTTTGCATTGGGTGTATACCTGTGCGACTTGGTGTCCGTCTTGGTCAAGGGACGGGATACCCGGCAAATCCTGCGCCTTTTGTTAAACACATTGCATATCTTGTGCAAGGGTGTCCGAAGTTGCGCGTTATATAAAGCGATATTTGAATGGCGGCTGCTGTGTGAGATTGGAAACATGCCGGATCTTGTCGCATGTTCTTGCTGCGGATGTTATGAAAATGAGCAGGGAATGTATTTTTATCCTATTGATGGTCATATCATTTGTAAGACGTGCGACAGATCGGAGGGGGAAGAAAAGCGTCCCCGGTTTCTGCTACAGCCATCTGTTTTGTATACATTGCGCTACATAACCTATTCGGAGTTGGAAAAGCTGTTCCGTTTCCAGGTGTCACAGGAGGTCTGCTCGCGTTTGGCGGAGGTGGCGGAAGCGTATTTATTGGCGCAAACGGAACGCAATTATACGTCATTAAGTTATTATAAATCGTTGCTGCCTTAAATGCCTGCATGCCGGTACGATACGGCATGTGGGTGCGGGCGGCTGACATCATGCCGGCGCAGCCGTAGGGATGCGTCCGGCCCGTTTTAGAATCATAGGGGATTTGTTATGCTGAATAAACATTACCGTACACTCGAGCTTCATAAGATTCTCGAGATGCTTGCCAATGAATGTGCAAGCGACGACTGCCGTAAAATGGCGCTGGAATTGGAACCACAGACGGATTTCGACGAGGTACAGGACGCTCTGACGCGTACTTTTGACGCCTATGGATTGTCGCTACGTTTCGGTTCGCCAACATTTTATCGGATCGTTAATCCATCCGATGCGCTGCACAGGGCTAAGGCCGGCGCGGTACTGATGGGAAGGGAGTTTCTGGATATTGCCGACGTCCTGCGGCAAATCCGCTCGCTATGCCAATGGAACCGGCAGTGTGAGAACGCGCCGACCAGTATCAGTTATCTTTTTGCACAGTTAACGCCTTACACGGCGCTGGAAAAACGGATTTCCGAGGTGTTTGTCTCCGAAGATCAGTTGGCTGACGACGCCAGCCCGGCACTGCTCTCCATCCGCAGGAAAATTGCGAATGCCGGATTGCGCATCCGGGAGCAGCTTGACCGTATGATCCGTTCCACATCGATGCAGAAAATCTTACAGGAGCAGCTTGTCACTATCCGGGACGGCCGCTACGTCGTACCAGTCAAATCTGAACACCGCGGCGAAGTACAGGGGCTGATCCACGATACTTCCTCCAGCGGCTCGACGGTATTCATCGAACCGATGGGCGTGGTACAGGCAAACAATGAAATTCGCGTCCTAAAATCCCAGGAAGCGATCGAAATCGAAAATATCCTTGGGCAGTTATCAGAAGAATGCGCGCAGCAGGCAGACGCCATCATCGCAAATTATCAAACTGTCCTGACGCTGAACCTTTATTTTGCCAAAGCGTCGCTTGCGTCACGGATGAAAGCATCCTGTCCGCGCTTGACGCACGATCGTAACCTGATGCTGAAAAACGCCAGGCATCCGCTAATCCCGGCCCAGGAGGTGGTCCCGGTCGACATCGCCATCGGCAAGGATTACTCGACGCTGGTTATCACCGGCCCGAATACGGGCGGCAAGACGGTCTCGCTGAAAACGGCAGGGCTTCTGGTTGCCATGACTATGTGCGGCCTGATGATCCCCGTTTCGGAACCCAGCGAGGTCTCAGTGTTCGATCAGATCCTGGTTGACATTGGTGACGAACAGAGTATCGAACAAAGCCTGTCAACCTTTTCCGCCCATATGACCAATATCATTTCGATCCTGGAACATGTGGACGGATATTCGCTGGTACTGCTTGACGAACTTGGCTCCGGTACCGATCCGGTGGAAGGCGCCGCGCTGGCTGTGTCCATTCTGGAACGTCTTCATAAATATGGCGCCCGAACCTTCGCTACTACACATTATCAGGAGATCAAGACCTATGCACTCACTACGCCAGGAGTGGAGAATGCCTGTTGTGAATTTGATGTGGTATCGCTCAAGCCCACCTACCGGTTGCTGATCGGGATTCCCGGTAAGTCGAACGCTTTTGCAATTTCTTCCCGGCTAGGGCTGGACGATGAGATCATCGAGCACGCCAAATCTCTGATCGACTCGGAACAAAGACGCTTTGAGGACGTCGTCGCTGCATTGGAGCAGTCGAGACTTGAATATGACCGCTTAAAAGACGAAATTGAGGTCGAGCGGAGAGAGGCCCGCAACTACCGCCTGTCACTGGAAGCGCAGCTATCCGAGCTGGAACAGGAGCGTGTCACCCAACTGGAGCGCGCCAAAGGAGAAGCGACGCGGATTATCGAAAGCGTCAGAGCGCAATCGGAAGCGATCCTAGACGAACTCAATGAAATAAGACGCCAGAAGGAAAGCGAGAATTTTTCCCAGATGGTCAGCGGGGCCAAGTCACGAACACGAAACCGTTTGGACCGCCTTTACGATTCTGCATCTCCTGTGAGAAAAGGTAGTGCCGGCCAGGAAGAGTACCGCCTGCCGCGTCCCTTGAAAAAGGGAGATACGGTACTCGTTACGGATATTGACAAGAAAGCCACGCTGCTCGCGGATCCGGATGACAACGGCAACGTTCTGGTCCAAGCAGGGATTATCAAGACACGCGTACCGGTAAGCGGACTGCGTTTATTGGAAGAGGAGAAAGTCAAGCTCAACGGCGGCAGGACGGTAAAAAGCGTCCGCAGCAAACTGGATCGAGAAGCTAAGATGGATCTGGATATTCGCGGCCAGACGGCAGAGGAAGGGATCCTAGAGCTGGATCGTTTTATCGACAACGCGTTGTTGACCGGTATCGGCACCATCACCGTCATTCATGGAAAGGGGACAGGTGCGCTGCGCAATGCGATCCGGCAGCACCTACGCGGGCATAAGAATGTCCGCAGCTTCCGCCCCGGCGTGTATGGCGAAGGGGAGGATGGCGTCACTATCGCGGAGCTGAAATAAACGGGAAAACGGGCTGAGAGTTCTTTTATACAACGCCCAACGAGTGCCTCTGTACATGCATACTGCGCAAAAACGAAAAAAGCTTACGAGCGATAAATACCGCCAGCCCCATGGTTCTGGGACTGGCGGTATTTTTGGTTCCTTTTTAACCTGTATGCGAGCTGCCTCATTCGCTGCGCAGCGCTTCGACCGCATCCTTCCGAGAAGCCATTTTAGCCGGGATATGCCCGCCCAAAATGGTCAGCAGGGTACTGATCAGCACCAATATGACGGCATGAAGCACTTGCAGCTGCGCTACATTGGACAGCTCCGTCATATGGTACAGGAATGCGTTGATCGGGAAGGTCAGCAGCCATGCGATAAAGATGCCCAGTAATCCGGAGAAGACACCGAGAATACAGGTTTCTGCGTCGAATACCCGCGTGATGTCCTTTTTGCGGGCGCCAAGTGCGCGTAGGATGCCGATTTCTTTCGTCCGTTCTAGGACAGAGGTGTAGGTAATGATACAAATCATAATGAGGCTGACGACCAGAGAGATCGCGGCAAAAGCAACAAGGACCATGGTGATGCCATCCATGATGCCACTGGTCATGCTCGACATCGTTCCCGCAAGATCGGTATAAATAATTTGCTCCTCTTCCGCCCTGCCTTCATTGAAAGCATCCAGATAGGCGAGTACCGCATCCTTGTCCTCAAAATTATCGGGGTAAACCATGATCATATAGGGCGTTTCGTCGCCGCCCAGGTAAGACAAAAGCTGCTGCTTGGTCTGTGCATCGACATCTTCCATCGTAATGACGTTTTTATCAGACGCTTTCTGCGCCTGCACAATTTCCGAGTCCACCGCTGAATCGATGATCATCTGGGAGAGCTCGTCGCTGTAAGCGATCCCATTGCCCAGGAGCCCGATTGTCACATCCTGCTTCTGTCTGACAACCCCTGCAATACGAACGGTAATTGCGTCGTTGGAAGCATACATTGCCTCATAGTCGCTGCCCGGTAGATAGGAGCCGAACTGTGTCTGCACATAGTAATCGTCGTTGGGGATAATTTTAAATTCCGTACCGACTAGATCGGTGAATTTGATGGCTTCTTTTCCCTCTGTATCAAAACCGAGATTCTTGAGGATGTTAACATCAACCCGGTTGCGGGGGTCGATTACCAGCACCAGATCGGTGGGAGAGGTCGGGTATGCACCTGCCAGCAGGTCATAATTTTTCTCCAGGTAGGACTCATCGCCTTCCTGTAGCTGCTTAGGATAGGAGGAGAGGTTCATACTGGTCATACCGCTGGTGATGTCGCTTTGGGACGAGGAGCTGTTGAGCGTGACAGATACAATCTGTCCATCCACCTCGCGCAGCATGTTCATTGCAACAATCCGTGTATAGCCAATACTGTTACAGATTTCCGTATCAATCGCCGACAGGTAATCCATAAACTCCGGTGTAAAGTCATTGGTATGCAGGAAGGTCGTGTCCGATGGATCGTACAAATAGACCTCGTCAGACTCCGCATATTCCTGCGTCCCCATCATCTGATCCTTCATCTGTTCCTGCAAGCTGGCGATGTTTTCCGCATCCATTTCCATCGTGGACTGGGAAATAACGATAGGGAACTCCGACAGAGCGTCGCTCTGGAACTTATCGATCTGTGCCTGAAAACCGCTGGAAAGGCTCAAAACCACGGCTATTCCGATGATACCGATACTGGAAGCAAATGACGTCAGGAAGGTACGCCCTTTTTTGGTCCGGATATTGTTAAAGGAGAGCTTCAGCGCAGTGAAAAAGCTCATACTCGTCTTTTTCAGGCTGAAACTGTCCGGTTTGGGGCGTTCCTGATGCGGATGGCTGTCCGAAATAATTTTCCCGTCCTGGAAACGGATGATCCGGTCCGCGTACTTCTCTGCTAGTTCCGGATTATGCGTCACCATGATGACAAGACGGTTTTTGGCCACTTCCTGAATGAGATCCATAATCTGCAAACTGGTTGCGGTATCCAATGCCCCGGTGGGTTCGTCGCATAAAAGAATTTCCGGATCATTGGCCAGCGCGCGGGCAATGGCGACGCGCTGCATTTGTCCGCCGGACAGCTGGTTCGGCTTCTTATGCAGATGTTCCTTCAGTCCGACCTGTTCCAGCACCTGCAGGGCTCGACGGTGTTTTTCCTCCGCCGAAACACCGCTGAGCGTCATACCAAGCTCCACGTTGGAGACAATGCTTTGATGCATAATTAAGTTATAGCTCTGGAAAACGAAGCCGACAGAATTGTTGCGGTAAGCGTCCCAATCCCGGTCCTTGAAGTCGGACGTTTTTTTGCCCTTGATACTCATTTCGCCTTCATCATAACGGTCCAGGCCGCCGATGATGTTCAAACAGGTGGTTTTTCCAGATCCGCTGGTGCCGAGAATAGCGACAAACTCCTTTTCACGGAACGCCACGCTAATCCCATCCAGCGCCTTGGTTTCAATATCCCCGACGTGATAGGTTTTATGGATATTTTTCAGTTCAAGCATACAATTACTCCTTTTCTTTTGTCATGAAGCGCTTGAGAAGCGCGAGCGTTTGGTCATACTGTGTCCGGATTACCGAAGCGTTCTGGGGATTCAAAAAAATATTGGTAACGGTGTCCAGGTAAATCAAGAGCAGGATTTTTACCAGTAAAAAGCATTCGTCTTCTCCTTGTAGCGCATAGGCGCCTCTATCAATGAGAGGGGATAGCTCCCGAAACGCCGCCTCTTGCGCCGTTTTACCGGGTTGCTTTGGATACAGGCTGCTGTTGACGCGGATGTCGGCAAAAAGGTTTCGGCAAAACCCGTTGACCTGCTCCTGCGAAGCAAACGCCAGGGTAAAATCCAGAAGCTCGGAAAAGAGCTGGAACAAATCACCCCCACTTTTTTTCATGCTTTCCCTGGCCATTCCCAGTATTTCCTGGCGGAAATCGGACAGGAGATAGCACAAGACGTCATTTTTATCCGTAAAATACTGATAGAAACTCCCGCGTGGAATACCCGCGGCATGGACAATCTTATTGATGGACACCTCATCAAAAGGGACGCGGGAAAACTCGTCCTTGATTGCAGACAACAGCTTGTTCCGCTTTTCCTGTGGCAGATTGAAAAAAGTGGATGTTGGCATATGCCCCCTCCTTCCTATGATAAAAATCTGTTCTGACGTTTATTATATATGACAGGTTGTCATACGTCAATAAAGGAAGGCAAAATAATATATGAACGTCTGTGTGCGAAAAGTGATATACAAATCCTATGGATGGGGCATATCTTTATTGAAGAAGAGCGAACAGTAAAAAATTGCAATGGCCAAAGCCCTTTCTGTTTGTGTTAATTCCGTGAAGACGGTTTTGAAAAACGAGAGATTCAGCACGAAGTTTTCACTGATAATGTCCCTGCTAGATGTGACGCAGAATCTAGAGTAACCAAAAAATGAGAAGCGGCGTATAATACAGTAACCACAGACATAGGAGGGAGGGAAGCGCAATGGGAAGACCGCGTCGGTCTTGCCGCCGGGGCGGGGGACACAAGACGCCGTGTTTGCTGGCGCTGGCGTTTGGCGCAGGACTGTTCTTAATACTGGTGTGCGGACTGAAGCTTATCGTCCTGATTGCGGCCATCCTGCTGATTGTCATGGGCTTGTGGTTTCTGGTACGTTTTTAAGCATGGACAGGAGGAAGAGCGTAATGAAAATTGTCGTTGTCAGAAGTCCGAAGTTCCTCTCTCCGATTTTACGGATGATCTTTCGGATAAAAAAGGAAGATTGACAAGCTGCGAGTCAGTGGGCTGTACATAGGAAACCGCCGTGAACGCTAAGCGAAAGGGCTTTGCTTTCAGGGCGGTTTCCTATTTCTGTGCAAACAGCATAATTTCCTGTAAGGATGCGTAAGACAGCGCCTCTCAGAATTTCGGTATTAGGATTCTGGAAAGTATTTCTTCTCACAAGTTGTCCGCACAGAAGAAAGGAACACACCGCGTCAGACATTTCAGGCAGCTGTCCGGTTTTATGGGTAGCTATTTTCGATTTGATATGCTATAATAAATAATGTCTAGCTTTTTTGATGTATTGGACTTACACGAAACGTTTCAATCTGCCAATCGTCAGAAAAGCAAAATATGGTCGGAAAGAGATGGGGGCAGTTTTGCAGCAGCTGAAAAAGGGGATGCTTGCCGTATGGAAAGATTTCGGCACGTTTGTCAAGTGGGTGTTATTTTCCTGTCTGATAGGCGTTGTTGTGGGAGGCGTGGGGATTCTGTTCCATTACGCAATTGAATTTGTCACTGGATTACGGAAGACATATGACTGGCTCATCCTGTTTTTGCCCGTCGGTGGACTGCTGATCCTGCTTGCGTACCATTTTTGCAGGATGGAGAAGGACCGGGGAACCAATTTCGTTCTAATTGCAGTCCGTACCAATGAGCCCATGCCTCTACGGACCGCCCCGCTGATTTTTTTCAGCACGCTTGTGACTCATCTGTGCGGGGGATCATCCGGGCGGGAAGGCGCCGCGCTGCAGCTGGGTGGCAGTATCTCTTCCCGGATTGGGCGCTGGATGCGCCTGGATGACAAAGACGAACGCATCATTACAATGTGCGGAATGAGCGCCGCTTTTTCCGCGCTATTCGGTACGCCGTTGACAGCGGCTGTCTTTTCGATGGAAGTCGTCAGCGTGGGTGTGATGTATTATGCGGCAATTGTCCCGTGCGTGCTGTCGTCTGTCATTGGCGCGATGGCGGCTTCGATGTGCGGGATTGCACCGACGCAATTTACCGTGACAGGAATTCCTCCATTGACGCCGTTGACATTGCTGCAGGTTGCCGGTCTTTCGGTGCTATGCGCGCTACTCAGCATTCTTTTCTGTATCATGATGCACAAGGCGCCTGCATTATACCGCAGGGTGATCCCCAACCGTTACCTCTGTATTGCAGTTGCTGGCGTGCTTGTTGCTTTCTTGAGTTTCCTGGTGGGAACCCAGGACTACAACGGCGCCGGGATGGACGTAATTGCGCGTGCGATCGCCGGAGAGGCACGTTGGGAGGCTTTCGCGCTTAAGCTCGTTTTTACCGCGTTGACGCTTGGCGCCGGCTTTAAAGGCGGTGAAATCGTTCCTGTCTTTTTCATTGGCGCTACTTTTGGCAATGTTATGGGTGGACTATTGGGATTGCCGCCTTCCTTTGGCGCGGCATTGGGAATGGTATCTGTCTTCTGCGGCGTTACCAACTGCCCATTGACGTCCCTCATCCTCAGCTTTGAACTGTTCGGTACGCAAGGGATCGCCCTGTACGCCGTGGCCTGCGCAGTCAGCTACATGATGTCCGGCTATTATGGGCTTTATAGCGAACAGAAAATACTCTATTCCAAAGTCAAACCGGAGTTTATTGATAAAAGGGCGCAATAAAGCATAACAGGATATGGAAAGAGAAGTGGTTGTGTGGTACATACATTTTTCCCCGCGCTACGCAGGCGTACGTCGGCGCTATTGGATAAATATTTGTCAGGAGAAACGATGTCCTACCGGCAGGTAATTGCCATCATTCTCCCATTATTTGTCGATCAGGCCTTTATCATTGGGCTGGGGATGCTCAATACGGCTATGATTAGCTCCTCCGGGATGGCTGCGGTCAGCGCAGTCAGCATGGTAGATTCCCTTAACGTTTTTATTCTGAACGTATTTGTCGCCGTAGCGACAGGAGGTACCGTCGTCGTCGCCCAATATAAAGGAAGCGGAAACGAGGCGCAGGTTTCCCGAGCGGCTGCGCAATCCGTCAGTACGGTTACGCTGCTGGCGGTGACTGTCAGCGTTCTTATGCTGGTTTTCCATGATCCCATCCTGCGGCTGCTATTCGGCGGCGCTGAACAGGCAGTATTTGACAATGCACGTATCTACATTATCGGCGTCTGCGCCACAGCCAGCTTTGCCGCAGTCATGGAGGCGGTATGTGGTGTACTGCGGGGCGTCGCGGATACGCGTGCTTCCTTGATGTTGTCGATGGTGATGAATCTTTCCTATGTCTTACTGAACCTGGTTTTCATTACATTGCTCCGGCTAGGGGTCACCGGGATGGTGATCTCATTATTGCTCTCCCGTGGGCTGGGGATGATCGTCTCTCTTGTTTACCTGTTGCGCTTCAACCATACGCTACATTTCTGTTTTCGTGACATGCTTCATCTGGATCTGTTTCTGTTGAAAAAAATCCTTTTTATCGGCATACCGTTTGCAGCCGAGCAAATGTTTTTTAACGGTGGTAAGCTTCTCACACAAACCTTTATCGTACAGCTTGGTACGACATCTATGACGATAAACGCTATCTGCAATTCGCTGACGCAAATGTTTCAGATCGGTTCCAACGCGTTAAGCCTGGCTGTCGTAACGGTGGTCGGCCAATGTATGGGTAGAAAGGACGTGCCGGATGCACGCCGCTTTATCCGCGCCTTTATCGGGTTGTCCTTTTTTTCTTTTGTAGCGGAGGCGCTGCTTCTCCTTCCGCTTTTCCCCCTGCTAGTACGGCTGTTCTCGCCGCCGGCACAAATCGTCGGAACCATCTTCACCATCGTCTTAATGACGGGATTGTCACAGCCGGTGCTCTGGTCCATCGGCTTTATCACGCCGTCGGCGCTGCGTGCGGCCGGGGATTCTAAATTTACGTCAGTGGTCTCACTGCTGTCCATGTGGCTGTTCCGCGTTGTTCTGGGATATTTGCTGGGGATTGTTTTCGGTTTTGGGATTATTGGCGTATGGGTCGCTATGATAGCAGAATGGGGCGTACGCGGCGCAATTTTTCTGCTTCGATTCAAAGGGGAGAAATGGTACAAGCATCAGCTGATTGAAGATTAAAAATGGAGGAATCAAACATGAAAAGCGCAGTTTTTTACGGGAAACACGATGTACGGATGGTAGAAGCAGAAAAGCCTGTCCCTGCCCAGGGAGAGCTGCTGGTCAAGGTCATGGCATGCGGCGTGTGTGGCACGGACGTACATATCTTCGAAGGGGACAAGGGCGCGGCGGACTGCACACCGCCGACTATCCTGGGACATGAGTTCGCCGGAATTGTAGAAGAGGTAGGCAGCGACGTGACGGATTTTCGCCCCGGCGATCGTGTCTGTGTCGATCCCAATGATGTCTGTGGAGCATGCGATGCCTGCCGCAGTGGCAGAGCGCAATTTTGTACGGCCATTCGTGGGATTGGTACGACAGTTAACGGCGGTTTCGCCCAGTATTGCGCAGTACCGGCCAAGCAAGCTTACCGCCTGTCCGACGGTACAAGCTTCGAGCAGGGGGCGATGGCAGAGCCTCTCGCCTGCTGCCTGCATGGCATAGACATGTGCGATATCCGTCCAGGCCACAGCGTGATGGTAATCGGCGGCGGCATGATCGGGTTGCTGATGGTACAGCTTGCCCGTCTGAGCGGCGCAGCGTCGGTAACCCTGCTGGAACCGGTTGAGGGGAAACGCGACCAGGGCCGCAGGCTCGGCGCCGATCTTTGCCTGGATCCACTGAAACAGGATGTTCCTCAAGAACTGCGTCGCAACGGAATCCGCCGGATTGACTGTGTGATCGAGTGCGCCGGCCTGCCCTCCACCATTGCACAGGCGATCGAATATGCATCTCACCAGTCCACGGTCATGATGTTCGGCCTGACTAAACCCGACGAGACAGTTTCTATTCGTCCGTTTGACATCTTCCGCAAGGAGGTCGTGCTCAAGGCTTCCTTTATTAATCCATATACCCAGGGAAGGGCAGTGGAGCTTATCAACAGCGGAAGAATCGATGTCAGTTCCATGGTATATGAGGTTTGCCCACTTCAGCGGCTTCCCGAAATTCTGTCCGACGCGTCCCTGCGTGCACACGGAAAATTTATTATCGCACCGTGGCAGGAATCGGAATGCTGACGGCGGAACACCTGGCACAGCTTGCATCCGCGTGCAGGCAGGAACTTGTCCGGATCGGAATCCATGTGCCGCCGGGAATCAGATACTGTGTCAATACCAGGGCCAAGAAAAGGCTTGGACTGTGCAGGCGCTTTGCAGACGGAAGCTACGAGATCCAAGTATCCGATGTTTTTGCATCTGACAAAGACGACGAGGCAATCAAGCGGGTCCTCATCCATGAACTGTTGCACACGCTGCCAGGTTGTATGAACCATGGTAAACGCTGGGGCTATTATGCGCGAAAGGTCAACGCCAGTTATCCCTACGAGGTGGCACGCTGCAGCCCTGTACCGCCCGGTATGCAACCGCTTCCAACCAAGGCGCCGCGTTACCGGATTGTTTGCTCGGGCTGCGGCGCGGAAATTTTCCGTCAGAAAGCTTCCCGCTTGGTGCGGGAACCATTCCGTTACCGATGCGGACGCTGTGGCGGGCGTTTGCATGTAACGGCATTCGAGAACGTAACCGAGCCCGCTTGTCCCAGGAAAAAGCTATAATGCGTCTTTTCTACAGATCTCCCCCGGGCGGGACTGGTGATTTTCGTTTTATCCCTAAAAATCCGTTTTTCATTGGATAATTTTCATTGGATAAACTGTAAAAAAGCGTCCGAGCGTTGTTGTCAGCATCTACGAGGCGGACGCTTTTTTACCTGGAAGCTCAGTCGTATCTATTGGCTGAAAATGTCTTAAAAATGTTCGATTGGAAATGCTATTTCAAATTTTCGGATGGAACCTTGTGAAGACCGTTTCGGTATGCTGGTAGGGAGAAGGACGTATGTTCGCATCGTAAAAAGGGGCCGACGTCCCTTTCTTCGGCGATGTCCGGACGAAAAGGCAGTACGAAACGTCCTGTCTCGTACTGCCTGAAGCTTTCTGTGCTCAGCGCTTGACAAAATACTCGTTGTACCAAATCAGGAAAGTGAATACCGTCCAGATTTTACGGGAATTATCGTAATGCCCCGCACGGTGATCCTCCAGCAGGCGCAGCAGCATGTCGGTATGGAAAAAACGTTCGGCGATGTCGGAAGTGAATGCTTGCTTGATCATCTGGAAGTAAGGCTCCTCTTTCAGCCAGACACGGATCGGGACGGGGAACCCCAGTTTCTTTTTATTCGCCGTCTGTGGCGGCAATTTCCGCAGCGCGGCCTGACGCATAGCATATTTCGTATTTTCCTTATTGACGCGATACCGCGTCGGGATACGACTAGCCAGCGCCATGACCTCCTTATCCAGGAAGGGGACCCGCAGCTCAAGCGAATGTGCCATACTCATTTTGTCCGCTTTCAGCAGGATGTCGCCAGTCAGCCACAGATGCAGATCCAGATACTGCATTTGTGTCACATCATCCCATTCTTTCGCCTTTTCATAAAAGGGGCGTGTAATATCCTGCGGGGAAGGGAAATCCTCCCGGTAGCGGCACAGCAGACCACGGCTCTCATCCGGATCGAAAATATATGCGCCGCCGATAAAGCGTTCCTGCAACGTTTTTCCCCGGCGGATCAGAAAATTAACGCCGCGTTTGTGTGGGAACTGTCTTGCGATACCGCCGATACAGCGGCGTACTGGCATCGGGATGGTATTATAGCCGCGTGCGCTCATCGGCTCCTTGTAGATGTTATAACCGCCGAAAATTTCATCCGCTCCTTCCCCCGACAGCACCACCTTTACCTTTTTGGCTGCTTCCCGGCAGACAAAATAAAGTGCAATTGCGGCAGGATCTGCAAGCGGTTCGTCCATCTGATACTGAATCGGGGACAACGACTGCCAGTATTCCTCCGGCGTGATGATATGGGAAAAATTTTCAACATGAATGTAACGGGACAGTTCCTGCGCGTAAGATATCTCGCTGTAGCCGCTGTTGTCAAAACCAACGGTAAAAGTCTTGTCAACCTTTGCCTCGCAGGCGACGTAACTGGAGTCAACGCCGCTGGAGAGGAAGGAGCCGACTTCTACATCGCTGATTTTATGCGACCGGACGGAATCACTGAATACCGTATCGATATCGTCTACCCATTCATCCAAGGAACGTCCTTCCTGTGGATGAAAGCGCGGTTCCCAGTAACGATGCGTCTTCAGCAAACCGTTGGAGTAGGTGAAGTAGTGAGCGGCAGGCAGTTTGTAGACGTCTTGGAAGAAGGTTTCTGTGGTAGGGGAATACTGAAAAGTAAGATAGCTTTGCAGAGCGCGCTCATTGAGGCATTTGCGGAAACAGGGGTGGGGAAGGAAGCTTTTGATTTCTGAAGCGAACAAGAATCCGCCGTCCATACAGGCATAATACAGAGGCTTGATTCCAAAAAAGTCTCGTGCGCCGAATAGGGACTGCCTGCGTTTATCCCAGATGACGAAAGAAAACATCCCGCGCAGCTGACGCAGCATTCCTGTACCGTATTGCTCGTAGGCGTGAACCAGGACCTCCGAGTCAGCGTCCGTGACGAATCGGTGACCCTGCTCTACAAGCTTTTTGCGCAGGGTCTGGTAATTGTAGATTTCGCCGTTGAACACCAGGACCAGCGAACGATCCTCGTTGAACAAGGGCTGATTTCCTCCGTCCAAATCAATAATACTCAAACGGCGGAAGCCAAGCGCGACGCCATGATCGATGTATTTTCCTTCCGAGTCCGGTCCGCGGTGGACGATCTTGTCAAGCATCCGCTGAAGAACGACCTCCTGATTTTCTATGTAGCCGGTAAAGCCAACAAATCCGCACATATGTATGGACCTCCTCTGATGTTCCAAAGGGACACGGTTAAAGCCGTACCTTTTCAGTATATGTTTCACGCATTGCCAGCGTCACAACATTGTAACCATTATTCATTGTTTTTTCATTCCAATTTATGCGTGATACGGTATAATAAAAATAAACGCGCGATGAACTATCTCTTGACAGGGCAGTTTCGGCCCTAGAAAGTGCCAGACAACAAGAAAGAGGATGAACCAGTGGCCAATCAGTATAACAGATATTATTTTGACAACAATAAAAATAAAAGACGTCGAAAACGAAAAAACCGCTTTGTTTTATATTTAATTATTTTGATTATCAGCTGTCTTATCGCTAGTTTCGTGCTATACGCACTGGTAACGGCGATTATTGAGAAAAAAGAAGGCATGTCTTCTGAGATAAGTTCCAGCAGTTCTGATGTATCAACTTCTTCGGATCAATCTTCCTCGCCGGAAACTTCTTCTGAACAGGAAACCAGTTCCAACATTGTCGATATGACGACAAATCCGGTGCCAGAGGCGGAGAAAAGACCGCTTACCTATCTGGATGACGCGGCGTTTATCGGCGACTCCATTATGACCGGACTGGCTAATTATCAAATTATTGATGAAAGCCGGGTACTGGCGAGTGTCGGCATGAACATTGAAAAAATCAATACGGCAAAGGTGGATACGGCAGGGGGCAGCAAGACGATCCTGCAGGCCTCGAAGGAATTACAGGCAAATAAGTTTTACATCATGCTAGGCTCTAACGGAATTGCCTGGCTGAGCAACGAGAAAATGATTGCCTCTTACTCTGACTTTATAGACAGTCTGAAGCAGGCGCATCCCAATGCACAGATTTGTGTTTTGTCGATTCCGCCGGTCACCGCGGCGAAGGAAACCGCGGCGAAAAGCCCTATCAGCAATAGCGATATTGACGTATATAACCAGGAGCTTCTGAAGATGGCGAATAATAAGGGTGTGCGTTTTATCGATCTCAACGCTGCGCTGAAAGGACCGGATGGGAAATTCCCCGCAGAATCGGCAGAAGGTGACGGCATGCATTTTAAACGTACGACATATGATAAAATGCTGGACTGCCTTCTGACGCATCCGGTTTCCTAAATGACATAAAAGCGGCGGAAACGACCGCTTTTGTACGCCAGCTTTTCCGCAGGCGTCCCATACACAATGAAACAGAAGGAGAAAACGTATGAAACAGATCAAGAGAATGATTGCTATCGCAACAATAGGGGCGGTTGTGTTCCTCACAGGCTGCACTTCTAGCAGCGGAAAGACGCCGCCCACCAAGGATGTAGCGGACGCTGTATTAGCTGCGGTAGAGTTTCCGGAAATGACGGACAATTCAACAAAAGTCAGCAGTTACTATGCCATCGATCCGGCGGATTTGAAGGAAGTAACGCTATACATCTGCGGTTCCGCCGCTTATCCGGACGAAGTTTTGGTAGCGCGTGCAGCGGACAAAAGCAAAGTCTCCGATATTAAGAAAGCTATCATCAAACGCCGGGACGATCAGTCGGATCTTTACAAGGATTACGCCACCGCGGAACAGATGGAAAAAATCAATACCAGTGTGATAAAAGTCATCGATGATTATGTCTTTTTTGCGATGAGCGCAGACAACACAGCGGCGTTGGAGGCGTTTAACCAGGCATTCCAGTAATCCGGGAGGTGTTTGCGTGCTCGTTGAGAACGCTGTCATAGTCGCGTTGTTGCTAGCAGCAATGGGGATTTTTGCAAAGGCCAGGAAGGGCAGCTACGCGCTGTCCGTCCTGCCTTTGCTTGTTTTTCCGTTTTCTGCGCTTCTGATTGAAATGCTACATACCGTAACCAAGGAAAAGCAGCTCCCCTTTGTACTGCTTCAAATTGCAATTGTCGTGGCCTTTGCTGCCGCAATTGTTACCCCAATTTTTGTATTACCCAAATTTTGTAAAAGAAAAAGCAGAATTACTTATTTGATTTTGTGTTATTCTTTTGATATATTGCTGTTGGTCGTGTTCTACCTCAATTTATATGTATATGAATAAGCACAAGAATCAAGGAAAGTGAGCCATGATGAAACGAAAAACAAAGGTTATAATCAATGTAGTACTGGTCGTAGTGGCGGCATTGTTCGTGTTTATCAATTCTACGAACCTTAATCCACTTTATCCGGAAGGCGCATTCTTTTGGTGCTTCCTGGTAACAGTCATCGCTGCAGTCAATTTAATCATTAACTTTAACCTGTTCTCCTTTTCCATAGAGGACGATCGTCCAAGCTTCAAATGGAACAAGGTAAAAAAGCGTTCGATAACGATTACCCTGGTTGTCGTGGGGAGCTTGTGGGCGGCATATCTGCTTGTCAGCCTTATCTCTTCTCCGCTGTTTTTCTGGGGCGCATATCGCGACCAGCTGGGAACTCCGGTTCAGAAGGAATTCAAGGAGGATATCCAGGCAATCGATACGGAGCAAATCCCCGTTGTCGACAAGGAGTTGGCTGCTAAGTTGGCCGACAAAAAGCTGGGGGAGAAGCCTTCCTTGGGCAGCCAGGTAAATCTGGGAGAACCTGTTATCCAGCAGGTGGATGGCAAGCTCATTTGGGCCGTGCCTTTGCACCATTCCGGCTTCTTCAAGTGGCTGACCAAAATGGACGGTGCAGAAGGCTACATCGTTGTGTCAGCGACAAACCCTCAGGATGTCACTTATGTCAGCGATTATAAAATTAAAATTCAGCCTAATTCTTACCTGCTGGACGACCTGACACGCAGGGTTCGGTTTACAAAAGGGCTGTTTACAGGCATTACGGACTACTCTTTTGAACTTGATGATTCTGGGAAACCCTATTGGGTGGTCTCCACCTATCACTATAAGCGCGGTTTTTCTCTTCCAGAAGCGGATGGCGTTATCATTGTGGATGCGCAAACAGGCAGTATGCAGGAATACAAACTGGGTGAAGTACCTTCGTGGGTGGATCGTGTCCAACCGGAAGATTTTGTCGTCGACCAAATTAATAATCAGGGCAAATATGTGCATGGTATCTTCAATTTTTCAGATACTGATAAATTTAGAAGCTCCGAGGGACACATTATCGTTTACAACGATGGTCGTTGTAACCTCTTTACCGGTATCACCAGCGTCGGTGGGGATGAAAGTACGATCGGTTTCATGATGGTCGATATGGTCACCAAGGAGCCGACGATGTACCGTATCAATGGCGCAACAGAATATGCGGCCATGCATTCTGCGCAGGGAAAAGTCCAGCAGTACGGTTATTCCGCTACTTTCCCGTTGATTCTGAACATTCAAGGGAAACCGACCTATTTTATGACCCTGAAAGACTCGGCCGGTTTGGTCAAACAGTATGCCTACGTATCGGTTGAGGATTATTCGATCGTCGGCGTAGGGGAAACCGTGCCGGAGGCTCTGGAACAGTACGAGGAGTTCATGAACAATACGGGTGGATTTGAAGGTAGCACAGGCGAAGAGACGCCCCAGGAACCTCAGCAGTTAGAAACCGTTCAGGGGACGATTGACCGGATCGCTTATGAGGTCCGCGAAGGGGATACGGTCTACAGTATTCTTTTGCAGGAAACGCCTGGCGTCATCTACCAAGCAGCCGCTTCGGTCAGCCCGCAGCTTGTCTTGACACAAAAAGGCGATACAGTCTTCATGAAATACGCTGCTACAGATAATGGTGTGTTAAGCGTTCAAGAATTCAGTAATCTGCAAATTGCACAAAAGTAAAGCTTACCGGCTGCTAGGAACGGCCTGATATTGAGGTAAGGCGGGAAAATGTACCATATTGGTATACTTTCTCGCCAATTTCTTAGCATTTTCTACTGGTTTTGTCTATAGGCAAAATGACCAAATATTCGTTATTTTTTTGTTCCAATTGCAGTTTGACTTTTGCTTATGAATACTATATACTATATTTATCGGCTAATGGGTATACTATATATTGTATGTCCGTTGGCCGGTACATACTAAAAGGGGACACTTCAAGCAAAGATTCTGGAATTGTGAGGATAAAACCTCTGCTTTATGGTAGGAAGGCATGTTTTGACGAACAACTCCAACATAAGATGTGTTATCCGGCAGGAAAGGGACGTTACAATGATTACCAAAATTACCAAGCGTGACGGCCGACAGGTTCCGTTCACTATTGAAAAAATTTCTAACGCAATCTTTAAAGCCGCTCAGGCAGTTGGTGGCAATGATTTCGGTGAATCTATGGAGCTGGCGGAAAAAGTATGCGCGCAGCTGGAACAAAAACAGCTCCAAATACCCACTGTGGAACAGGTGCAGGATACGGTAGAAAAAGTTTTGGTGGAGAACGGCCATGCCAAGACGGCAAAAGCCTATATCCTTTACCGTGCAGAACGTACCCGCCTGCGTGAAATGGATTCCAGCTTGATGAAGGTGTACGAAGACTTAACTTTCAAGGCAGCAAAGGACAACGATGTCAAGCGTGAAAACGCGAATATTGACGGCGACACAGCGATGGGTACGATGCTGAAATATGGTTCCGAGGGCGCGAAAAAGTTCTACGAGCTTTTTGTCCTGGATCCGGCGCACTCCCGCGCCCATGCCAACGGTGATATCCATATTCATGATCTTGACTTTCTGACCCTTACCACCACCTGTTGCCAAATCGATATTAAAAAGCTGTTTGAGGGAGGCTTCTGTACCGGACATGGGTTCCTGCGTGAGCCAAAGGACATTCAAAGCTATTCCGCACTGGCCTGCATTGCCATTCAGTCCAACCAAAACGATCAGCATGGCGGGCAGAGCATCCCGAATTTTGATTACGCGCTGGCGGTCGGTGTGCGCAAGACGTATCAGAAGCGCTACCAAACTAATTTAGGCAAAGCGCTCGAGCTTCTAGCCGACATGGAGGACGGCGACAAGACTGCTTCGGAAATTATTCGGAGAGTCACCGACGAAACCAAGCTGGTTCCCGTGCTGGCGAACGACAACGGTTACGAGGAGGCACAGCGGAAGGTTTTAGCAGAATATGCCCCAGCGGAGGATATTGACCACATTGCTGCATTCGCGCGGAAAACTGCGTACAAGGAAACCAATCGCAGCACGTACCAGGCAATGGAGGCGTTGGTTCATAATCTCAATACGATGCATTCTCGCGCCGGCGCACAGATACCGTTCTCCTCGATTAATTATGGCACTGATACCTCTCCCGAAGGCCAAATGGTGATTGAAAACGTATTGCTGGCACAGGAAGCCGGGTTAGGCAATGGTGAGACGCCCATTTTCCCCATCCATATCTTCAAAGTCAAAGAAGGGGTCAACTACAATCCCGGCGATCCGAACTACCATCTGTTCAAGCTGGCTTGCCGCGTATCAGCGAAGCGTCTTTTCCCGAATTTTTCTTTCCTGGACGCGCCGTTTAACCTGCAATATTACAAGGAAGGCGACTATAATTCGGAAGTCGCATATATGGGATGCCGTACCCGCGTGATGGCCAACGTTTATGATCCGTCCCGTGAAGTGACCTGCGGACGCGGTAACTTGAGCTTTACCTCCATCAACCTCCCGCGTCTGGGCATTGAGGCGAATGGCGACGTGGATAAATTTTTCCGGGACCTAGACAGTATGCTGGATTTGGTCATTGATCAGTTGTTACACCGTTTCCGGATTCAGTCGGCGAAGAAGGTGCGCAACTTCCCATTTTTAATGGGGCAAGGGATTTGGCTTGACTCTGATAAGCTGAGCTTGGACGACGAGGTCGGGGAGGTGCTGAAACACGGCACGTTGACGGTAGGATTCATCGGTTTGGCTGAAGCGCTCAAAGCCTTGATTGGCCAGCATCACGGTGAGAGTAAGGAGGCGCAGGAACTGGGCCTGAAAATCATTGGCAGGATGCGGCAGCGGATGGACGAGGAATCGGAGAAAACCGGACTCAATTTCTCAGTAATCGGAACGCCTGCTGAAGGGCTGTCCGGCCGTTTCGTCCGTATCGACAAGAAAAAATATGGCATTATCCCTGGCGTTACCGATCGTGAATATTATACGAACTCCTTCCATGTACCGGTGTACTATAACATTAGCGCATTTGAAAAAATCCGGATTGAAGCCCCGTATCATGCGCTCACCAATGGCGGCCATATCAGTTACGTTGAGCTGGACGGCGATCCGCTGAATAACCTGGAAGCATTTGAACAGGTGGTCCGCTATATGAAAGAACAAGGAATCGGATACGGTTCCATCAATCATCCGGTCGATCGCGATCCCATATGCGGCTATACCGGTATTATCGGCCATGAATGTCCGAAATGTCACCGGAAAGAAGATGAGGGCGAGTATGGGTTTGAACGTATCCGGAGAATTACAGGGTATCTGGTAGGAACACTGGAACGTTTTAACAACGCCAAACGAGCGGAAGAACGCGATCGCGTCAAGCATGACGTCATGACCTGTAACGCGCCATCTTCGGCACAATAATGACAGGCTCTCTCTAACCAGATGCTCTGTGTTTCTCACAGACGAACCATATTTCAAAAGACAGGCTCCGTTTGAAACGGGGCCTGTTTTGATCGGTTTCACATGACCTTCCGCTTTTCGTATCCATGCCCTCTTTTGTTTTATGGCAGGTTGTGCTATAATAAAAAGACCGGCCGGCGTCAGATGCCTGCCGCGTTTTTAAGGGAGGCTTACCGCTATGGAAATCAGATTAGCTGGTATCGTGAAAGAATCCATTGTTGATGGACCGGGAATCCGATATACGGTGTTCGTGCAGGGCTGCCTGCATAGCTGTCCGGGATGCCACAATCCCCAGACTCATGCACTGGACGGCGGATACCTGACAGATACCGATCAGTTATATGACGAAATCTGTTCTGATCCGTTGCTGAAGGGAGTCACGTTCAGCGGAGGGGAGCCGTTTCTTCAGGCGGTGCCGCTTACCCATTTAGGTCGCCGGTTACGGGAAAAAGGATATGATATTATTGCCTTTACCGGTTACACCTTTGAAGAGCTTCTCCAGTTGGGAGATGAAAAAAATCATTTTATGGATCTTCTTCTCACACTGGACTATTTAATCGACGGCCCCTTTTTGCTGGAAGAGCGTGATCTTACGTTGCGATTCCGCGGCAGTCGTAACCAGCGTATCTTAGATTGCAAGAAAAGTTTGGAACAAAATAGGGCTGTGGAAGCTGACCTATAAAATGAAGATGGAGGAAGAAAACATGCCATTTTATCACTTAAAATGCCAAAAATGCGGACACGATTTTACCGCTCGTGCATCCATTGCGGATAAGACGCAGCAGCGCATTGCCTGCCCCTCCTGCACATCGACGCAGCTGCAGACTGTTTACGACAAAAACCCGAATATCTATGTCAAAAAAGCGCAAGGAGCTTGCCCCAATCGGGAACGCTGTGGAGGGTGCTGCCACAAGTGAAACAGCCGATAATCCGTAGGATGCTGGCCGCTCTGGCAGCTTGTGTATGTCTGTTGTTGACAGGATGCGGCAACGATGAAGGCATTTTACGATATGATATTGCGAATGAACCCGTCAATCTCGATCCGCAATCTTCAGACGATCCTGCTTCAACAATTATTATCGAAAACACCTTTGAAGGACTGTTACGTGTTGCGCCCGATGGAAAATTGACAGAAGGCGTAGCAAAGGATTACACCGTCAGTGAAGACGGATTGGTCTACCTCTTTCAACTGCGAACAGACGCGAAATGGCGTCTGGGGCAAAAAGGGGAATCGCGCCCGGTAACGGCGCAGGACTTCGTTTTCGCCTTTCAACGGCTATTTACGCCTGACACGCGCGCACCTGATGCTGACCAATTTTATTGCATCAAAAATGCGCAGCGTATCCATAAAGGTGAGCTGGATCCGTCTGAGGTAGGGGTCACTGCGCCGGACGATTACACCGTCCGGATTGAGCTGGAATATCCGAACAGCCAGCTTCCTTCACTGCTAACGACGCCGGCTGCCATGCCATGTAATGAACAGTTCTTTCATGACAGTAAAGGTCGCTACGGCCTGGAAAGTGACGCTATTCTCTCGAACGGCAGCTTCTACGTTCGTAAATGGACACATGACGATTTTGTGTCCTTGGTTTGGAATGAAGCGTATTGGAATTGCGAAAATATTACTGTAAACGGTGTGACTCTCTACATCGGTGAGCGTGAAAAATTCGGCGAGCCGCAAACCGCGGTCGAACGTTTTCTTGGCGGAAGCACGGATTGCATTGCCGTATCGGGATCGCAATTGGATGCGTTCTTGGATAAGGGATATAATTCCGATTCTTATGAGACTGTCACTTGGGGGTTGGCATTTAATCTGGCTCCGGATGAACAGGGACAGCCCCGCATCTTCGCTGACGCTAATTTACGCCGTGCATTAGCTTGCGCCTGGTCCTACGACTCCTATCAGCATAGCCTGGGACGTGGCTACAGTCTCCCGATCGGGATTGTGCCGGACGTAACGGTTCTGGATGCCTCCTACCGTGAAGTTGCCGGAAGCTGCTTACCTTACCCGTTAGACTTAGAGCAGGCAGATAGTTACATGGAGCAAGCCTATGCTTCATCAAGCAGCCTGAAACAAGCTGTCATTCTCGTTCCAGATGGGTATGGACTGGAGACGTTTGTTGCTTCCGCCTCACAAATCTGGCAGAAGGAGCTCAATGTCTACGCGGGTATTGAGGTGCTAGAGGAAGATGCGTTTCAGCAGCGACTGGAATCAGGGGAGTATGACTGTGCGATCATGCCTCTTACTGGAGCATATAACAGTCCCTATGCCTATCTTTCCAATTTTAAACAAGATGCTTCCTGGAACACATTTGGATACGCAGATCCTCAATTTGAAGCGCTGTTGGAACAGGCCGTACGGGAAAAGGACTTGGCTGACAGCGTTGAGTTGTACCGGCAGGCTGAGCAACGTTTATCCGAAGCGGCAGTTTTTCTTCCTATTGCGAACCAGAAGGAATACTTTTTCATGAGCAGTTCCGTGTCAGGCCTCGTTTTTAACCCATTCAGCCGTTCCATCCAATTTTCCACTGGACGGATCAAGGATTAAATCTAAAAAAAGCGCTGTGTCAAAAGGTTAAAATCCCATTGACATAGCGCTTCTTCTGTTTTTATAGAAGGACACTGACACAGCACAACGACCGATGTCCTGGACGGCGCCGTCTTACGTAAACGAGGAAGGACACCCACTGCAAGGCAGGAAAGGGGAGTAACTTTTACCGGTAATAGAGCGGAATCAATCTGTAAAAGAAAAGCCGCTCCCCACGCGAAAGGGCATTTCACACAAATCACTCCATGGACTATATCCCAAATTCTTTCGGATATGCCACGACCCCACAGACAGGGGGACATACATCCTGTAGACAGATGGCCATAAAGTTATGATCGGGTACGTCAAAGGGGGCTTTGATACCAAACTGGGAGGCGGGGAGATATCCCGCTTTTGGATAGTAACGCTCGCTGCCTAAAACAACGCTGTACGCATATCCCAGCTCTTTGGCAATTCTATGACCCTCCTTGATCAATGCCATACCGATCCCTTGACGCTGGAATTCCGGACTGACAGAAAGCGGGGCCAGAGAAAGTCCAGTATGACTGCCAATTCGGTTTTTTGTAAACAGAATATGTCCCACAACGTCCCCATCAACCTCAGCAACCAGCGACAATTCCGGAAGAAACGCATCACTTTTTCGCAACGCGACAACCAAATCCTGTTCGTTCCCATCACTATGTTGCGCACGACTGAAAGCCTTTTTGACTACCTGATAAACCTTATCATAATCGCTTTCGGTTTCCTGACGAATCAACATTGTTTTTCCTCCATTTTACGTATGTTGAACCCATCGGTTAAAAAAGGAACCCATCCTAATTTGTCATAGGATGGGTTCCTTTTTGGAGGCGCCACCCGGATTTGAACCGGGGATAGAGGTGTTGCAGACCTGTGCCTTACCACTTGGCTATAGCGCCGTGAATCCTCAGATACTTTATCATATGCACCAGGCAACCGTTTGATACCAATGATATCAAAAAATGGAGCGGGCTACGAGGCTCGAACTCGCTACCTCCACCTTGGCAAGGTGGCGCTCTACCAGATGAGCTAA
>CAMMMX010000021.1 GCA_946498095.1 uncultured Clostridia bacterium | reverse complement strand
CGCCTGCAATTCGCGTACAGGTGAGTAGCGGGCGTCCAACGCTGCTTGCACGCGCGACGGGCGATCCGTTAGAGGATGCAGTATCCGTCCTGCGGGCTGAGCCCGTTTGCAGTTCGCGTTCAGACGTGAGTAGTGTCCGACGCTGTTACGCGCGGTGCGCCCCGTCCCGCAGCGTCTCCAGCATCAGCCGTGCGCCGAGACAGAAGCCCTCGCGGAAAGTCGTCAGGCAATGGGCGTGGATGATGTCGCACTCGGCGAAAAACTCTTCTTCTATCAGCTCCTGCCGCTGTGGAGGGATATACGTCGACAGTTCGTTGATAAGATCGTTCTGCCGTTTGAGCGCGTCGCGGTATTCGCTGCTGTCGGGGCAGGTTTCGGTGGGTTTTATCTCGCCCTCGAACAGGCGATCGATGGTGTCGTACATGGTATGGCCTCCTTATACGCATCTTTGTTCGTGTTATAATTGTATCACGAATTTTTATGCGTGTAAAGAGTTTATTTTTAAAGGTGGGATAGAAATTGAGTGTCATAAAAGAACGTTTGATACTTCTCCGGAAAGAGCACCGGTTGACGCAAGAGGACGTTGCTAAAGCGATTCAGATTGCCCCCCGTGGTTATCAGAACTATGAAAGTGGGAAATATGATCCCTCTGCAAGCTCGTTAATTGCCCTCGCCGACTTTTACAGCGTCTCGGTCGATTTTCTCTTGGGACGGACGGAGACCCGGGAGGTCAATCGATAGCACACCATTGTGCTTGTCAATGGCCGAGGTGAAAAAATGACAACTTTATCTCAGCGTTTATCCCTTCTGCGGAAAGAACGTGGTTATACACAGGAATGGACAGCCGGTCAGGTACAGCTTTCCCTGCGCGCTTATCAAAACTATGAGCGCGGCGACCGTGAACCTGTCGCCGGAACGTTGCTTACCCTCGCCGACTTTTACGGCGTCTCGGTGGACTATCTGCTGGGACGGACGGAGAATCGGGAGGTCAATCGGTAAGGGGTGTTTGAATCCACAGATATTCTGTCCCTATCCCTTAACGCTAATTCAAACGTTATTTTTCTATGACCGGGGCTGCTCGCCCCGGACCCTCGAGCAAGGGGCTGTACCGACAGCCCCTTGCCAATCCCCACGGCTAAAGGGGGGACAAGCTTACGTAGTACCAGTCCTTAATCTTGTCCCCCCTTTAGAATCCCCCCTGAATCGGTACAACTTCTCGTACTGTACCTCAAATATCCACTTCACCCACGACTGGCAACAGGACTGGAAGCGATAATTTGATGCCATAATCTCTTTCAGAGAGTGGTAGTAAGCGTCAACTGCTATCTGGAACGGTCATCCCCTCGCGCAGCAGCGTCATAGCTGGGCAAGAGCCATGTCTTTTTCTTTATTTTCTTCCCTTCCCTTCCTGATAAGTCACAGCATTGGATCCTATAACGGACTAGGCTTGACGTGAAACCGTCCTTGTTGGACAAAGGCGGTGACTTGTTTCTTCATTTGGGACATCAATCCTGCGTTTGGACTTGGGTCAGGGGAAGGACTTTAGGTACGATTTTCTATTGGGATTGGAACGGGGGTACATAGGGGGCGAGCGTTAAGACTGGTACGGACTAGCTCGCCCCCTATGCTGGGGGAATCCCAAGGGGGTGTCAGCCACACCCCCTTGGGCCGGGGTTCGGGGCCGGAGGCCCCGGTCATAAGAAAGGTAACATTTGAATTGGAATTCGGGTGCGGGGCTGGAAGCCCTCTAATCAAGGACGTGGGGACGCAAAGTCCCCATCCACAGAATATGGGACATAAGTCCTGATAAAAATATAACAAAAAAGAAAGGCAAGATAACATGTTAAACGTATCCGATGTCAGCCTCAATTTTAGCGGGCAGGATCTGTTCAAGCACGTCAACCTCAAATTCACTCCAGGGAACTGTTATGGTGTGATCGGCGCCAACGGCGCAGGCAAATCCACCTTTCTGAAAATCCTTTCCGGCGAGCTTGAGCCATCTTCCGGTGAGGTGACGCGCGATCCCAAGACACGCATGAGCGTGCTGAAACAGGATCATTTCGCTTTCGATTCCTATACGGTGCTGGACACGATCATTCTCGGCAACCCGCGTCTTTACGAAATCATCGGTCAGAAGGACGCGCTTTACGCCAAGGAGGATTTTACTGACGAGGACGGTATCCTCGCCTCAGAGCTGGAAGCCGAGTTCGCTGAACTAAATGGTTGGGACATCGAGACCGACGCTTCCCGTCTTTTACAGGGCCTTTCCCTCTCTTCCGACCTGCTTTACACCCCCATGTCGGCGTTGCCTGCGAATGACAAGGTCAAGATTCTTTTAGCGCAGGCGTTGTTTGGCCAACCGGACATCATCCTCCTCGATGAGCCAACCAACCATCTTGACGTGCACAGCATCCGTTGGCTGGAGGACTTTTTGCTGGACTATGAGGGGACTGTTATCGTTGTCTCGCATGACCGCCATTTCCTCAACAATGTCTGCACCCATATCGTCGACATCGACTACAACAAAATTAAAATCTATGTCGGTAACTACGATTTCTGGTATGAGTCCTCGCAGCTGATGCAGCGCCTCCTCCGCGACCAGAACCGCAAGACCGAAGAGAAAATCAAGGATCTGCAAAACTTTATTCAGCGCTTTTCGGCGAACAAGTCCAAGTCGCGACAGGCCACTTCGCGGCGTAAACTTCTCGAAAAGCTGACCGTCGAGGAGATGCCGGCGTCGTCCCGCCGTTACCCTTACGTCGGCTTTACGATGGATCGAGAGGCGGGCAAGGACATCCTCACGGTGGACAGCTTGTCAAAGACTGTCGACGGCGTACAGGTGTTGAAGAATGTGTCCTTCCGCATGGCGAAGGGGGACAAGATTGCCGTCGTCGGGCAAAACGAAATCGCCACCACGACGCTGTTGCAGATACTCGCCGGGGAACTTGAGCCGGATGAAGGCAGCTATAAATGGGGCGTGAGTACCTCGCAGTCCTACTTTCCGAAGGACAACACACCCTATTTCGACGGCTGTGAGCTGAGCATCCTCAAATGGCTGGAACAGTACGCCCGCGACACGACTGAGACCTATCTGCGCGGCTTTCTCGGGAAGATGCTTTTCTCCGGCGATGACGTGCTTAAGCCGGTCAACGTCCTCTCCGGTGGAGAGAAGGTGCGTTGTATGCTTTCGCGGATGATGATGTACGGCTCCAACGTCCTGCTGCTGGACCAGCCGACCAACCATCTTGACCTTGAGTCAATTACGGCGGTGAACGACGGGCTCATCGAATTTAAAGGGAACGTTCTGTTTGCCTCCCATGATCACCAGTTTATGCAGACAATTGCCAACCGCATCATTGAGTTGACGTCCGACGGCTGCATCGACCGTCCCGGCACTTACGACGAATACCTGGAATGGAAGGATGCACGCCAAGTTTGATAATGTGCCGAAAGGAAAAGAAGGATTTTCTCATGAGAAACCGTGTGGCTTTTATACTTTTAGTAATATTCATGACGCTTTTTAGTGGGTGTAAAAATAATCAGACGCCTTTCCCAGTCTATTTGGATTCATTTACTCAGTTTTCAGATGAAGCATGCAGGAAAATTCACGCAAAGGATGACATGGTCTGGCTCAATCAAGCTCATGTCAAGCTCAACGCGGGCAGTGGGATTTCTTATATCCATACACAGGTGTGGGCGTTGGAACGATAGGAAAACGGGAACAATTATTACGGGGACGGAACGGTTTCCTGTGGCGAGATTTCTGAAACCGCCCCCAACTTTCAGGCTACCGTAGATTCCATTAGGTATAACCGGATCCAGGAAAACGTCCTTGCTACCGATTATGCAGATGCCTCCAGTTGGGTATCTCTTCAGGAGTTCGCGGCGCTTTGGGATGAAATTTCCGTCTCCGCGTGGACGCAAAAGGAGAAGATTGGGGAACCCTCCTTCTACGAGGTGCATTTTTATCCCGACAGCAGCGTGTACGATATGATTGCCAATCCAGACGCCCATGTAAGGTGTTTTTCCTATCATGATGGACAAATCGTCCCTGTAGAAAAACCAGTAGGGATCGAAAACGGGCAGGGCGGTATTCGGGCGGATCAAATCCTGCTGGCTGTCGTGCCGTATTATGAGGACGGAACAGTGGCGCGAGGCGTTGATTCGCTGGAAGTTGGGCAAAGTGGAGAGATTTACCAAGCGGCAAACTTGATGCTTCTTGTTATTGACCGGTAACAGCGTTACAGTCGGAAAAGCGGTAAGAGCCACGGGAATATATTCCCGTGGCTCTTTGTGAATCCTAAGCGGATGGGTTCTCTTTTTTAATCAGTCCAGCTTCATGAAGCCGCTGTCGGCCGCTTCTTCCGCGACTAGACCGGCAATACGGTCGGCGTAGGAGGGCAGAGAGGGGAGGTCGGACGACGGCTTGTCAAGGTAGAAGTAAGCCACGCTTGACCAGTCGTCTTTTTCGCGCTCAAACAGCCCGAATTCTGGAGCGTTGGTAAAGTCGATCTCATGGTAGCCCTCGGCGTTGGTGTACACCGGTTTGCCCAGTTTATGGAACATCTCCCTGTGCTCCGGGTAATAGCAGCCAATCTGGAACATCTCGTAACGAATGCTCTCGTAGAAATAGATCGGGTCAGGCAGGTGGTAGCGGTAAAAACAGAACTGCATGTTCTCGTGGTCAGCGACGTGACAACCCTGGTAGAGGTTGGCATACTGCCCCTGGCTCCAGGCACTGCCGATGTAGTCCTCTGTACCGGTGCCGCACAGAGTTGGGTATTGGGTATCGCCGTCGATGTACAGCTTGGCCTCGCCCTCGCCCCACCAGGTGTTGAAGTAGATGTCCTGATTGGCGATAACGCCGAAATTGACGCCCAGGAAACGTCCCTTGCCGCGCAGTGTGGGCAGGATGGTGTAGTCCTTCTTGTACTGCGTCTCGCGCTCGCGGTTATAGAAGGCGTGGAAGTACAGGCAGTCGCCCACATCGTCGCCGATGGTGTAGTCGACGTCGTAGAACAGCATGTCCACCTGTTCGTCGCAGTCGTTGGTGAAGACAATTTTCATGCTGTCGCGGAAGGGCATGGGGAAAACGCAGTTGAAGCTACGTCCCTCCGGCGAGGACAGCAGCGCTGAGTCAAAGGTGGCCATGCGTCCCAGTCCGTGGCCGAAGAAGTCCCCTAGAGGCGCCGATACAGCCGGCTTCTCCGCGCCGTCCCAGTACATGTCGATGCGCACGCCACGCAAGAACTTCGCGCTGCGGTTGTTGATGGTAATCCAAATACGACGCACGATACCGCTCGTCCCTTCGGCGTGCGCCAATATAACACTCTCGCCGGCGGCTACGACACGGTTGGCGTCGCCCTTGCGACCGCCGTTTTTCATACCGCCCTTTCCGGGAAGAGCGTCTGGGTTTTCAAAGCTTGCCCAGCGGGTCTTGACGCCTTTGGGCGCCTGATACAGTGGTGTGTTGTCCAATAACATCGGTGTTACGCTCCTTTTGTATCACATCTTTAGAACCGGGACAAGCATCCCGGCAGGATTCAATATCTTTCATTATACAGGCGGCAGGAGAAAAGTCAAGATATTTCGGGGTACCTTTAACTGGGAGGTACAAAACTTGTTTTCCTGGCAGAACGAGAGACTCACAAAGTATGTATTAGGCGAGTGTACCTCATATCTCTTTGTTTTGCATGCGGACGGTACAATATTCTATATGGGTGAGACGAAACCGATTTTAGCAGTAGAAATTCCCGAATCGGGGCATTGAAAAATCCTACTATCTGGTGTAAACTGAGAACAGCTATTACGATAGAAGGAAACCTTTGTTTTTGCAGCGAAGCAGGCGTTCTTTTCCACGTGTAAGATACGCGGAGGAAGAACCGGCGGCTTAATACAAGCGGAGGGAAGACATGAAACTGTATGTGAAACAGATGTTTGACTGGAATTGCTACGCATATTATGCGGAGGACGTGGACGAAGCGTATTGGGAATATTTTAAAAACGATTTGTGGTGGCAGCTGGGGGACGGATTTATTAAAACGTATGATAATGTTCCGGATTTTGAGTACTGTGCCAGAAATTTTGCCAGACACGGAGAGAACGCTGTAAAACAGCAGCTCAAGCTGATTCCTGCCCCCTGGGAAAAGGCTTTGACATTGCTTATCCCCGAAATGAAGCGTCTGGACGTGGATTGGTATGTACATGGCAGCGTGGCGCTGGCATTATGGGGGATTTATGTGGCACCGAAGGATGTGAATATTATCATACCGAATGAATCGGACTTTGACAAAGTGAGAAAGCACTTTTATCAACAAGCGATAAAGCCGTTTGAGCGCTGTGATAATTGGATTATGAGCGGGCTGGGACAAACTTTCTTGGAAGCCGTAATTGGATTTTCTTTTCATAACAAAGAGCTTGAGCCCTTTGATATGAACAAGCTGGGAAAGGTAGTCTACCAGGGAGAGACGGTTTATGTGTCTAGTTTGGAGATGCTAAGACAAGACAACGAACGTTTCAATCGGCCGGAAAGAGTCAGGCAAATAGAGGAATTTAGCAGGAGAACCCTTTACGGCGAGGTGTAATTTTGCCTGCCCGGTGGATCTTTCCTGTTTTTTCTGGTATACTGATCCTATCGGCTATCCCCCGACGGCGTACTAGGTGCCGATGAGAAATCCGGTTGTACTGCTTGTGGCATGGGCGGACGTCCCGTAGACGAGCGGTATTTTCCTTTCGCCTGATGACGCGGTATGCGTTCATTCGGGACTGGCTGTTGTTCGGCGGTTGGAGGATTGCCGCGTTTTCTATAACTTCATGCTGGAAAGGAGTGGATGGACTCTCCCATGAATAAATACAAGAAGCTGATTTCCAATACCCTGATCTTCGTCATCGGCTCCTTTTCTTCCAAGGTGCTGGTCTTTCTGCTGATGCCGCTTTATACCCGTGTGCTCACTCCTGGGGATTACGGCACCATCGAACTGGTAACGGGAACCGCAAATCTACTGATCCCTATTATCACCCTCAGCGTGACCGAGGGAGTAATCCGATTTGGCTTGGAGCGCAAGCTCTACCGTCGCAGTGACGTCTATACCACAGGGGTTCTGACTGTACTGGTAGGCGCGGCAGTCTTCCTATGTCTGTTGTGGATTTTAAACTTCTTCGACGCTCTGCGGGACTTTAAATGGCATATTTTCATCTACGTGCTCTCTTCCGGGATGAAAGGTGTGCATGCGCAGTTTATTCGTGCAAAAGGGATGGTCAAGCTTTATGCTCTTGACGGGATCTTCACCACTATTCTGACTATCGTTTTTACCGTTGTCTTCCTGCTGCCGTTACAGATGGGGATCAACGGCTATATCTTCGCGATTATCCTTGCGGATATTGTTTCCACCATATGTCTTTTCCTGATCGCAAGCCTGCGTAAGTTTATTGACATCAAAGGGCTGAATCTCCAAGTTTCCAAGATGATGCTGCGCTACAGCATCCCTCTGATTCCGACCGCTGTATCTTGGTGGGTGATCAATATGTCCGACCGTTACATCGTCACCTATTTCCTGGGCAGCAGCGTCAACGGATTGTATACCATCGCCTACAAGGTTCCTACGATTATTACTGTATTTGCCGGATTTTTTTACCAGGCATGGCAGATGTCAGCCGTGGAGGAGAATGGCAGCCAGGACAAAGGGCGTTTTTATTCCAGCGTTTTCCGTTATTATCGGCTAATTGTCTTTCTGGTCGCTTCGGGACTTTTGATGACTATTAAAATTTCTACCCGCCTCCTTGTCAGCGACGATTTTTATACTTCCTACCATTACGCGCCTTTCCTGATTGCCGCTGTGGTCTTTACCTGCCTGGTACAGTTTACGGGGACGATTTATGTGGCGACAAAGAAGACGGTCATGTCTATGGTCACCACTTGTATCGGAGCAGTGGCAAATATAGTACTTAATTTCCTGCTGATTCCAGTGATGGGGGCAACTGGTGCCGCTGTAGCGACCTTTATCAGCTTTGCGCTCGTCTTTATCGTGCGTGCTATCGATACCAGACGGTATATTCGATTCCGTATCGGAGCAGGAAAGCTGTTCATGAATACGTTACTGCTTGTCCTGCAGGGGTTGGCGGTTTTATTCGACGCGAAACCTTTCCATTTGGTGCAGCTGGGCTTTTTCGTGCTTTTCATTTTACTGAATTTAAAGGACTTGGTCTATATTGTAGACCGACTTTCTTCCCGATTTCTGAAAAAACGTAGAACGCACAGATAACCTTGCGTATAAAATTTGCGCTTTTAACACTTTCAACTTTTTCATGTTGAAAACAGGCGAAACTTTTCCACGTCATTTTGAAGTTCAATCAAAACTCCCTCCGGCATCATTCGACACGTCGGAGCTGTTGGTGGGGACGAGTGTGGAAAAGTCCGTGGAAAATGTTTAAAACAAAATGTATAGATCGCGGGGAATATCACAGAATTCTCGTAATAATCTACGCGCTGGAGAATTGTCTGGAAGCTTCCTTAACCGCTTGCAAAAAGGAGAGAAATGATGACGATACGCCATCTGCGGGTGTTTATCGCCGTAGCGGATACCGGTAAAATGAGCCTTGCGGCGCAGCGGCTCTATATCGCGCAGCCGACGGTGAGCCAGGCGATTGCAGAACTGGAGTCCAGTTATGGCGTACGGCTGTTTGAACGGCTGTCGCGTAAACTGTATATCACCGCCGAAGGCGAACGACTGCTCGACTATGCACGCCATATCGTCGCGTTATTCGACGAAATGGAAGAGGGTATGCGCCGGTCCGGGCAGCGGCAGATTGTACGTGTGGGCGCGACGATCACTGTTGGCACCTGCGTGCTTGCTCCGTTGGTGGGCCGTTTTGAGGCGGAGAACCCGCAGATGCGGGTGAAGGCTACCATCGGTAACACTGCACAGATCGAGGAGCAGATTTGTAAAAGCGAGCTCGACGTCGGCTTTGTCGAAGGCAGGGTGAAAAGCTCCGACCTTGCAGTCCGTCCGGTGATGGAGGACGAGCTAGTACTTGCGGCAGGGCGAGGGCATCCTTTTGCCGGTCTGTCGTCGGTATCGTTGCCGCAGCTGCGGGGGAAAGCGTTTGTCCTGCGGGAAAAGGGCAGCGGAACCCGTGCGCTGTTCGATGCCGCGCTGGCAAAGGAGGGCGTCTCAATTGAGGAAAAGTGGGTATCCAGTAATTCAGAGGCGATTAAGAACGCCGTTATCGCCGGGCAGGGGGTGACGGTGATTTCTCGTCGCCTGATCAAGCAGGAAATTACGCAGGGGACGCTGTGCGAGATTGCGTTGGAGGGCGTGCATCTGGTACGCCAGTTCTGTTTGATCACGCATAAGAACAAATACGTCTCGGAGCCGCTGCAGCGTTTCCTTGATATCTGTGCGAGCGGGCCGGACGTGCAAACGGATCGGTGACGTCCGCAGCTGCGGTTATGTGTCTAGACGCTGCTGTGCGATGGCTTGTAGAGTTTATTCCACGAAAGCCCCTTTGTGATCGGAATGAGGCATCGTTATAAAGAGGGGGGATGCGTATTCCGCTGACGTGTTCATTGCGTCACGCAAATGCGCTGAACAGAACGCCCCGGCGACGCATCCAAATGGACGTGCCGCCGGGGCATATTTTCATTTGCAGAGCCTACTTTGGGTCGTAACAGCCATGTTCCGGGACGGCACGGTCAGCTGTCACCGATTCGTACAGCCGCCATCCGCCGGACAGGTTATAGCAGTTGAAGCCATAGCCAGCGAGCAGGCGACAGGCGACATAGCTGCGCAGGCCGCTGTGGCAGTGGATGTAAACCGGCTTTGCCGGGTCGAGTTCGGTATAACGCGCCCGCAGATCGTCCAGAGGGATGTGGACGAAGCCGTCGATGTACCCTGATGCGCGTTCGGTAGGAGTGCGCACATCGAGCAGGGTGACGCTGCCGTCCCGGGGGAGGGAGGCCACGTCATGCCAGTGGAAGTTTTTGACCTTACCGGTCAGGGTATTCTCAATGACGAAACCAACCATGTTGACGGGGTCCTTCGCCGATGAGAAGGGCGGTGCATAGCATAGCTCGAGCCGGGTCAGGTCGTAGGCAGTCATGCCTGCGCGGATAGCGGTGGCAAGGACGTCACAACGTTTGTCTACACCGTCGAATCCGACGATTTGCGCGCCGAGGATACGCCCATCCACAGGATCGTACAGCGTTTTGATACTCATCCCCTTGCCGCCGGGATAGTAGCCCGCGTGGGAGGGGGAGAAGGTAAATACCTTCTCATAGCGCACGCCCTGCTGTTGTGCGGCGTGCTCGCTTAATCCGGTCGCGGCGACGGTCATGTCAAACGCCTTGAGGATCGACGAGCCCTGCGTCCCGGTGTAACGGCTGTCGAGGCCACAAATATTGTCGGCGGCGATACGTCCCTGACGATTGGCTGGTCCCGCGAGAGGGACGTATGCCTCCTGGCTGGTAACAAAGTCCGTTACAGCGATGGCGTCGCCGACGGCATAAACGTCGGGGTCGGAGGTGCACATATGATCGTCAACGACGATGGCCCCGCGGGCGTTGACGGTAAGGCCTGCTTGTGACGCAAGATCGCTTTCAGGGCGCACGCCTGCCGCTAGGATTAGCAGATCGGTGGCCAGGCTGTGGTCCCCGCTGGGGCCGGATAGCGTCAGTGTAAGGCTTGATGGAGTTTCGTGGACAGCGGCTAGCCTGTGCCCGGTCAGGACGTTTATCCCATGGCTTTTCAGGTGTCGGTGCAAGTCGCAGGCCATATCGTAGTCCAGCGGCGCAATGAGGTGATCGGCCATCTCCACGATGGTCACCGAAAGTCCTGCTTCGGTAAGGTTTTCCGCCATCTCGACGCCAATGTATCCGCCCCCGATAACGGTCGCTGATTGCGGTGCCTTTTCCTTGACAAAGGTATCGATAGCGAGTGTATCAGGGATATTGCGCAAGGTAAATGCACGCGTACAGGGCAGTCCTGGTACTGGTGGGATGACAGGCCGTGCGCCGGGAGAAAGGATGAGCTTGTCGTAAGACTCCTCGTATTTTTTCCCGGTACGGATGTCTTGTACCGTTACCGTTTTAGCGTCCCGGTTGATGTGTACTGCCTCATTGCAGACCCGTACGTCCACGTTGAAGCGGCGGTGAAAGCTCTCCGGTGTCTGCAAAGTCAGCGCAGACTGATTTTTGATGGTTCCGCCTATATAATAGGGCAAGCCGCAGTTGGCAAAGGAAATATATGCTCCTTTTTCCAGCAAGACGATATCCGCCTGTTCGTCGAGCCTGCGCAGCCGTGCGGCCGCCGAGGCGCCGCCCGCTACGCCTCCGACAATTACCGTTTTCATCACAATCATCCTTTTCTATTCGGTATCCGTTTTTTCGTGGATGCTTCTGGTTGTTCTTCAGTGTAGCACATCCTGGGTAAAAAGTAAACTCGTCAAGTCTGTACTGGATATCGGAGGCTTGCGCCGTAGGGAGGAATATGGTACAGTACAAAAAGACGGGCAGGTATGCGCGCATGCCTGTACGAATACTGCTGAAGAGGAGGACAATATGAACGGGGTAAGAGAAAATTCACCACCCATACAGACACAGAGGCTTCATCTTCGTAGGTTCTGCGAGGGAGACGTTATCGCACTACATGAGATACTACGGGATAAGAAAGTCAATCTCTTTCTGCCGTGGTTCCCATCACGTACGCTTGCGGAGACAGAAGAGAGGCTGCACGAATGGATGGAAAGCTATGATCGGGAGGGGGAATACCGGTACGCGCTCTGCCGGAAGGAGGATGGCTTTCTTATTGGATATGTCCATGTCAGCGGGGACGCTAGCCACGACCTGGGTTACGGTTTGAGGCAGGATTTCTGGGGAAAGGGCATCGCTGTGGAGGCATGTCGGGCAGTACTGGCAAAGCTGCAACAGGACGGTGTTTCCTATGTCACAGCAACGCACGATGTCAATAATCCTGCAAGCGGCGCGGTCATGAAAAAGTTGGGGATGACCTACCACTATTCCTATGTAGAGCAGTGGAAACCGAAGGAGATTCAGGTCACCTTCCGTATGTACCAACGGAACCTAAACGGTGTTTCACCGGTCTATGACGTTTATTGGAACAGGTATCCCCGCCATTTTATCGAGAAGCTGTCATAAGCCCCCTCCAAGCCCGATTATTGACATATGTCTGTAAGCGTTCTATAATAAAAATAGTCTGAAACGAAGGAGGCGGGGGCGTATGCCGCGGCCACAAAAGTGCAGGCGCGTATGCGGGCTGCCACGCATGGCAGCGTTTGTCTCTCAGCCACGAGGCGATGATCCTGTTCTGACAATGAGCGTTGAAGAATACGAGACCATCCGTTTGATCGATTGTGCTGGCCTGACGCAGGAGCAATGCGCGCAGCAAATGGACGTCGCGCGGACGACCGTGCAGCGGATTTATGCCTGTGCACGAAAAAAGCTTGGGTGTTTTCTTACACAGGGCGGAACGCTGCGGATAGAAGGGGGCAATTACGCGCTATGTGCCGATTGTCACCGCCGGTGCAGGCAAGACGGCGTACAGCTTCCTTGTAAGCGCTGCCGCCACAGCTCTTGATTTCGCTTTCAGAATCAATAACAGGAAGGGCTCGATAGGTTGGACAGAATCCTGCGTTCAACCGGCGGCAGGAGCGTTTCGTCCAGGAAACCTGGATAGAAAGCCGCAGGTCGGTTCAGCAAAACTGTGCTGTACGCGGGCCTGATGAAAGGAATGACTAGAAACATGAGTGAATGCAATCATGATTGCGAAAGCTGCGGGGCGGACTGTGCGGAGCGCGCGCAGGCTGGAATCCCGGTAGAACAGACCAATGAGCTTAGCCGCGTAGGCAAAGTGATCGCGGTGATGAGCGGAAAAGGTGGCGTAGGTAAGTCCGTGGTGACGGCGCTGATGTCTGTATTACTGTCCCGTAAGGGCTACAGGACCGCTGTACTTGATGCCGACGTAACAGGGCCGTCGATTCCGCGGATGCTCGGCGTCCGGGACAAGGCAGGTTATTGTGAGCCATACATGTTGCCGGCACAGAGCCGTACCGGTATCGACGTGATGAGTGCGAACCTTCTGCTGGGGGATGACACCGATCCGGTAATCTGGCGCGGGCCGATGATCGCCGGCGTGGTTAAACAGTTCTGGACAGATGTGATATGGAATGACGTCGACTTTATGTTTGTGGATATGCCGCCTGGAACGGGTGATGTACCGCTGACGGTTTTCCAGTCGTTGCCGGTTGACGGCATCATTGTTGTCACTTCGCCACAAGAGTTGGTGTCGATGATTGTGACCAAGGCGGTGAAGATGGCACAACAGATGAATATTCCGATCCTTGGACTGGTAGAGAATATGAGTTATGCCGTCTGCCCCGACTGTGGAAAGAAAATTAAGGTGTTCGGGGAAAGCCATATCGATGAGATTGCACAGAGCTTCGGCCTACCGGTGTTGGCAAAATTGCCGTTCGATCCATTGATTTCGGCTATTTCCGACGAAGGCTTAATGGAGGACTTTGGATCGGATTATCTCGATGCTGCCGCGCAGTCTATCGAAGAAACTTTCACCGGGCAAGCCTGAATTTGCAAGTAGGATGGCGGCTTAGGATCAATCGGAGACATTTCGACGGGGACCTCAAAGACAATGGGGCCGGATTAGGCCCGGATTTGGAGGAAAACAAATGAAATGGACGGCTTGTATTTCCGGAATTCGGCGGACACTGCAGGACATGGGGATGCTTTTTGTATGGAGTATCCTCGGCAGCTTTGTATCGGTGCTGATATGGGACGTCGCACTTCAGGAGGTGCTCCCTGCGAGTGAACAACGAGGTACCGTCGTGTATGTCACCGCCCTGGTGGTATTTTTGCCTTGCGCATGCATATGGTTCGCCTCCCGGTTTAAGGACGAGGGCCGGATTCATCCGGGCTGGACCGTGCTCCGTCTGAGTGCGGCAACGGCGCTTTTCCTCGTACCGGCACTGCTGTTCATCGGTCAGGGCGACGTATCGGAGACCTTTTTGTCCTTCTTTTACGCACCGCAGCTTCTGCTTGCGCGTTTCACGGGGGACGGGTTTGTATCCAGCCTCATTGTGGCAGTTGTAAGCCTTCCTTTCCTGATCGTATCCGCGCTGGGCGTGTTCCGCCCTTTAGGAGGGTTGTTTCGGCAGATGGGGAGCCGTTATGAAAAGTTCCGTCTTCAGCAGCGAGGAAGTGTTGCTTGGACAATCTGGCAGGCAGTTGTCTATGCTGTTTGCTATTACGTTTTTGACGCAGGTCTGGTTTTGTTGATTGGTCGGATAAACGGAGGTCTGAAACCTCCGAAGGCAGGTCCGGATGAGGTGCTGGTTCCCCGATATGGGGTTGCGATCGTCGTTGCAGTGGTTGTCCTTGCTGTGCTCGCGTTGTTTTATTACCGTGCCGGAAAAACGGACGCCCGCCGTGGCAGTTTCAGCGTCCGGCGGATGCTCATTGTGGCGGGGATTGCAGGTGTATTGTATCTGTTGCCTGCTTTGTCATTGGTGGGACTGCGGGAGCCGGTCGACAGTATGTTCTTGATCATTTACCTGCCGCAAACGCCCATGGCCTATTTCCTACAGGATTGCTTTGCCTCCTGTGTCATAATGATGGTATTGTTTACGGCATTGTGGATGCTGTGCTATCTGGCGGGACGGCAGGTTTACCTGCGCCGGCATGCTGGGAATTTGGTACGTCAATCCAACGAATCATAGCCTTTTGCCTATCAAAATAATCGATTATTTCTATTTTACAATAGATAATTCCTGCGTTATAATAGAGTCGACAAATCCAACAGGATGGAAAGGATGGAAATGCGATGGAACTGACGGCGGAAATGAGAAAAAAAGTAAAGGGACAGGGCTTCCTGTCCAATAAGGACGGCGAGCATTTCTCGGCGCGGATTATAACGGAAAACGGTGTGCTAACCGCAGCTCAGATGGCCTGTCTGAGTCAGGCAGCCGAAAAGTTTGGTAACGGACAATTGGCGTTCACTTCCCGAATGACAGTGGAATTGCCCGGCGTAAAGTATGAGGATATTCCTGCCTTTCAGGAATTTGTCGGGCAGGAGGGGATGGTCACGGGCGGTACTGGCGCCAAAGTGCGTCCGGTTGTCGCCTGCAAGGGAACGGTGTGTACCTTTGGCCTGATTGATACGCAGGGACTGGCGAAGGAAATCCACGATCGCTTTTTTGTCGGGTACGGCAACGTCGCGCTGCCGCATAAATTTAAGATCGCGGTGGGAGGTTGTCCTAACAATTGTGTGAAACCGGATCTCAACGATTTGGGAATCATTGGGCAGCGCGTCCCAATGGTGGATGAGGAGCGGTGCCGTGGTTGCAAGAAATGTAGTGTCGAAATGGTGTGCCCCATGGCTGCGGCACGTACGGAGGAAGGTAAGCTGCATATTAACCGCGACGTCTGCAATAACTGTGCACGGTGTGCGGGGAAATGTCCGTTCGGCGCTGTCACCCATGGAGAAGCGATGTACAAAGTCTACGTCGGCGGGCGCTGGGGAAAGCAGATCCGGCGGGGCGATGCCTTACGTACTTTACTGACGAAGGAGCAGGCGATGGATGCCTGCGAGAAGGCGATCCTGCTGTTCAAGAGCAAGGGGCGTCCAGGGGAACGTTTCGCGTCCTTGGTGGAACGCTTGGGAGCAGAAGAGGTCGAGAAGGCGCTTTTGTCCGATGAGTTGCTACAACGGAGAGAGGAAATCCTGGCTGGTTGATGCCAGGAGGCCAACCAAAAGTTATTACATTTGCATGAAAGTGAAAAAACTGGTAGTCGCTACAGCGTCTACCAGTTTTTAGATTTCGTACAGAGAAAATAGAATCCCGCTCAAGGACATGTTATGGAGAAACTGATAAACTCCCCTTACGGCTGGCTATTCCAACGGATAGGATGTCAGATCTGGGATTTCGTCCAGTGTGAGGATGCGGTCGTTATTGTAGACCTCCTTCAGGTGTTCAGCGCTGTTGTACGTCTCGTTGTACTGTCCGGTACTGCTGTCAAAGACGAAATCCCCGCTCCAGGTGCAGAAAAAGCTCCAGCGGGCGTTATCCGAAAGCATCGCGGTATAGCCGGGAATGCAGGAATTTTCAGTCATTGCGACGATTTTATGGGAGGTTGGCACCTCCGCGGCGTGATTAAAATACATATATTGTGACGAATAATCCCCCTCTTCCGGGTAAATGTCCTTGCCGATAATGTCAACGTAATCATCCCCAGGGTACCAGGCAGGATCCTGCCCGTTCCAGATCCAAATGAGGTTGTCGAGTCCATGGTATTCGGTCAGACGCTCAAAAAGAAGACGGTACAACGAGAGATATGGCTCTGGCCCCTTGGCGCCCCACCAGAACCAGCCCCCGCTGGCCTCGTGCAGTGGGCGCCACAGTACCGGAACCCCCGCTTCTTGGAGCGTTTTGAGATGGCGTGCAATCTCGTCAATATGATGCAAAATGATTTCGTTTTCCTTTGTCCCGGGGGTGATCGCCTGTTCCACGTCGAAAGGGGTATCGGAGGAATAGAATGCGCGGCCTTTGCTAAAATCGTTTATGTCTTTGGGGACGTACCAATGCCAGCAGAAGGTAACGATTCCGCCCTCATTCCACCAGTCGATCGCCTGTTTAACCGCAGATGATTCCCGGACGGATGGACCGAGATGGGTAGGCGTATCGTTCCCAAAGTCGAAGCCAAGTAAAGCAGGATATTTGCCCGTAATTTCCTTGATTATCCGTGTCTCTACCGAATTTTTTCCTCCAATGGAAGCATACTGTCCGCTGATGGTATAATAGCCGTAGACATCGCTGAGAAACCGCATCAGTCTTCTGGCGGGCTCTCCTGCGTTGCTGCTTACCGGCTGTGCGGATACTTCATAGAGAGCGTTACCTTCATAATCGGAGGTGCGCACACGCAGCGTGTCGACGTTGAACCAGCCCCAACTACGCTGGATGGCGATGGTATTGTCTCCCCGATGCAGCTTGATACGATGGATTACCGTGCTTTGCCATTGCTCAGAGGTTGTGTGAATTTCCGCAGTGTCCCTATCGTTAATCAAAAGGAAGTTGTATTTTTCTCCTCCGATGGCGGCGCTAGTCAGTGTCAAATCATAATAGGTGGTGGCTGGGACCGTGACGGTCAGTACCGCGCCGGCTTCCTCCTCTTGAAAGCTGCCGACATACCCCGATCCGCTGTACCCTTCCTGTTCAGTCAGGATAGCGGTACCGCCCTCCAACTGTGCATCCTCCCACTCGTAGGTTACGTCAAAAATGTGGTCAGGTGTCTCCAAGCCGTTCGATTCCGGGAAGATACTTAAATCGATATCGACGCTTTTCTCCGGTGCTTCGAAAGGGGCGAGAATGAGGCTGGAGGAGTCCGTCAGTGATGTACTGTCTGAATTGGAATCCTCTAATGTGCTGCTTGTGGACAAAGCCTTGTCGCTTTCGGCGCATCCTGACAGGAGCAGCAGTCCGGCCGCTGAAGCGGCCAGCAGTGTGCGCAGTGCGCTGGTACGACGTGGCTGTGTTTTCATAAGGGTTCCTCCGTGGTTCTATTTCAGCGGGTAGTTGGTCAGATCGGGTAACTCATCCAGTGTCAGTACCCGCTCGTGGTTATAAATTTCTTTTATATGGTCACGGGTGTTGTAGCTTTGGCTATATGCCTGTTTCTGCTTGTCGTAGACAAAGTCACCGCCCCAGATCATAAACCAGCTCCAACGGGCGTTATCCTTTAGCATCAGCTCAAAGCTGGGTACGCAGGATGTTTCCGACAACGTGATCAGCTTACGCGCTGATGTGTAGGACACAGCCTTGTTGAAACGGCTGTATTGCGATGAGTAGTCCCCTTTGGAAGGATAAATATCTTCACCGATTATGTCGACGTATTCATCTCCAGGGTACCAGGCCGCATCCTGTCCATTCCAAACCCAGATAAGGTTATTCAGGCCATGCAAATTAGTCAAGCGATCGTACAGTAGCCTGTAAAGTTCCAAGTATGGCTGAGGCCCCTTTGCACCCCACCAGAACCAGCCCCCGCTGGCCTCGTGCAGTGGGCGCCACAGTACCGGAACCCCCGCATCCTGTAGTTGCTGAAGATAGCCTGCGATTGCATCGATATGGTGCAGAATGATTTCGTTTTCCTTTGTTCCCGAGATGATCGCTTTTTTAATGTCAAAGGAAGTCTTTTCTGAATAAAAGTCCTGCCCGGCGCTCCGATTGTCTACATTCTTGGGGACGAACCAGTGCCAGCAGAAGGTGACAATGCCGCCCTCTTGCCACCAGCCGATCGCCTCGTTGACCTCCTTTGAAACCTCCTTAGGCGCGTCAAGCATGGTAGGAGTGTCACCCATAAAGTCAAAACCAAGCAAAGCGGGGTATTTGCCCGTCGCAGCTTTGATTGCCAGTGTTTCAACACCGTTTTTACCGCCTCCGTACTGGAACTGCCCACTGATAAAATACCTGCCGTAGATGTCGGTCAAAAATTGCATCAATCGCATAGCAGGTTCACCAGCGTTAGGATTGGAGAGGACGACAGGCACTTCATAAAGTGTACTCGTGTCATAAGAGGAGGTTTTCACCGTAAGTTGGTCCAGCCTCACCCAGCCCCAACTTTTTTTAAAGGAAATCGTATTCTCTCCCTCTTTCAACCAAACCTTTTCGACAGTGGTGTCACTCCAGTCCTCCGATACGGTCTTGAACTCATGTGAGTCCTTTCCATTTATAAGTAAAATATTTACCTTTTCTCCTTCGTAACTGGCGGAGCGAACAGTTAAATCATAGTAGAAGGTGTCGGGGACGGTTACAGTCAGTGATACGATGTCGTTTTCACTTTCTAGGCCGTCCACGTAACCGACACCTTGATATCCAGATTTTTCGCTATCGACAGCTGCGCTACCGGTAGTTCGACCTTCTTCCCACTGGAATACTTGCTCAAATACACGTTCAGGAGCCTCAAGCGTCTCGCTACTGGGGAAGATCTCTAAATCCAGATTTACATTTTTTTCTGGCCGATCATATGGCAGCAGTTCGTCCTGGTAAGCATACAGCGATGCACTTGAGAGCGTGGAGGAGTTCGAGTAACTGGAAGACGACTCGGACGGGTTACAGCCTGACAGTATAAAGGATACAAGGGAAATGGTAAGCAGGCAGGTGCCTTCTCCAAGAATTCTATCCATACGCATCTAAATTGGCTCCTTTCAGGCAAGATAGGTGGTAGAGAACGGCTATTTACTCGTTTTATAGGAGGAAATATCAGGAATTTCTTCCAGTGTCAGTACACGTTCGCTTTGGTAGACCTCCCAGAAATGTGCGAGTGAGGTATACTGCTCACCGTATGACATACTCTGCTTGTTGTAAACAAATTCTCCGCTCCAGGTCATGAACCAGCTCCAGCGGGCGTTATCGGCAAACATGTTCCCCACGCTGGGGATGACACCGCATTCACTCAGGGTGATCAGCTTGCGGGCGGAGGTACAGCCGGCGGCACGGCCAAACTTGGCATACTGCGACGAGTAGTCGTAGGAGGTGGCATAGATATCCTCGCCGATGATGTCAACATAGTCGTCTCCGGGATACCAATCCTCGCCCTGGCCGTTCCACAGCCAGATGATATTGTTAAGCTTATGGTAGTCGGTCATGCGATCCACAAGAAGCTTCCACAGCTTTTTATACGGCTCCGCTCCGCTGGCGCCCCACCAGAACCAGCCCCCGCTGGCTTCATGCAGCGGACGGAAAATGACCGTGACGCCTGCCTCCTGCATTTCCTTCAATTTTGCGGCGATAGCGTCTATATCGCTCACCAGGAGGTCGTATCCCTCTTGATCCTCGCCGTTCATAATCTTTTCCAAATCGATGGTGGTATAGTCGGTGGAAAAACCACCGTGCCAAGGGTATTCCTCCGTATCCTTCAGGTATTTTGACGGAGCGTTCCAGTGCCAGCTAAAAGCGACCAAGCCGCCCTGATTCCACCAGTCGATGGCGAGTTCCGTCTCCCGTGACTTGGCCCCGTGTTCCACACGGGAAGGGGAATCGTCCATAAAATCGAAGCCAAGTAGGGCAGGGTACTTGCCCGTCGCCTTCTTGATAGCGATCATTTCGGGTGAACTTTTGCCATAACCGGAGGTCTGTTGGCCAGTGATGGTATATTTGCCGTAAACATCGGTTAAAAATTGCATCAGGCGTTTCGTGGTGTCGTTGGCATTTTCATTAATGAGTGTCGGTTCGACGTTAAAGCTATCATTTGTAACCGCTACCTTTTCCGAGGTGGACACTGTTACGTTGTCGAGGCACAACCACCCCCAGCTGATCTGAATGGAGAGGGTGTTGACGCCCTTATGGAGTTTCACATTGGAGAGGGTGGCATCCTGCCATTGGTCGTCGGTGGTGTGGAACTCGTACGGATCTCCTCCGTTGACGAGAAGATAATTGTATTTCTCCCCGCCTAAAGAAGCGTTACGCAGAGTGATATCATAATAATAGGTGTCAGGCACCTCGATGGAGAGCAGCACGTTCGAGCCTTCCTCCGTAAAGCCGCTGACGTAGCCTTCGCCGGTGTATCCTTCTTTTTCTGTCGACACCTTCACGTCTCCAGAGATCTCACCATTTTCCCATTCAAAGGTTTCGGAAAAGGTTTCGGAAGGTTGTTGCATCACATCGGCAGCAGGAAAAGTATCCAGATCCAGATTTACGTTCTTTTCCGGCTTTTGAAAAGACGTGGACGATGAGGAGGTGCTTTCGGAGCTTGTAGAGGAGGATGCAGGGGACGAGCAGGACGTTAGCGCAACGGTGAACATCATCACTGCGCAGGCAGTGGCAAAAGTGCGGTTGAGATGTTTCATAGAGATTCAGTCCTTTCGATCGGATTGGTTCAAGGCCTGTGCGGCCTGGGTGAAAACATACAGGCCGATGCCGGCTGCTATGGTCAGGTTGAGCGAGTCCACGTCGGACGATTGGGGAATGAAGACGCTTTGACCAACGTCGCGGTAATATGCGGGCAGGCCCGAGGACTCGTTCCCGAAAGCGAGGGTATAGGGGGCACTACTGAGGAGCTCCTGCAGTCCATTATGGTCGTACAGGTTTAGGGAATGCTCTCCGTCGAGCATGAAAGGGAAAAGACGGTGGGAAGGGTAGGCCGCGCGGTACTGCTCGAGCGAAGGAAAGTAATGGTGGCGAATGCGAAACAGCGCGCCCATCGACGCGCGTACCGTCTTGGGATGGAAAATATCCGCGCCGGGACGGATGATAGCCAGGTCGCGGATCCCGAAACCGGCCATACTGCGGATAATGGTGCCTAAGTTCCCCATATCTCCAGGGTTATCAAGCAGCAGATGAGGCGCATTGCCATTTAAAGTACAGTCAAATTTCTCAAAGACGCCTACGCACAGGCAGCTTTCTTTGCCGCCTAGGCGCTGTATGCTTTTTGGGTCTTCGTAACAGGGGACGCCGCAGGAGGCGCAGAGATGCCGCAGCGCGTCAGCCTCACGATAGTTTGGGTGGATCAGAATCTGCCGTGCGCTGTTAGGTCGTGCGCGCAGCAGCTCAATGGTTGGGAAGGCGCCGAGCGTGTAGGAGATATCAAAATCTTTCTTATAAGGACGTAGCCGCTGATGTTGCGGGGATTGTTCCATTGTCAAGCCTTTCTGCGTCTATGGACGCACGTCTCTGCGGGGCCGTCTGCCGCCGGAGAAAACGTTTTACAGATTACTATCATTATACTTGATTTTTACGCGGGAAACAACCGCCTATCTTAAGTCAGTTTATACAAAATTACAGGCGGATATTTGTATGATATTACCAAACCAAGTGCGATGTGACGGCATACGCGCTTTCATGGCCCAAAATGCTGTACGTGGGGGGAGGCCGGCTTGACAACTTTTGGAATGCGGTGTACAATAAGATTATTCTCGGAACTTGTACCCTTGGCGGCTGGGGCTCCGGCGCGGGCGCCTGCCGCCGGTTTGTTTTGTGCGCTTTTCGCAGCGCTGCCAGTAAACAGGGAGTGAGTGAAGACATTTCGCACCGGGTTTGAGAACACGCCGGACGGTAGAACCGCTACGGCATAACTGGATAAATTGTAAGGATAAGGTGGTAGCATAATGGGCGTTGTACAGAAGATTTTCGGCTCCTACAGCAAAAAGGAGCTGAAGCGGATTGAGCCGATTCGGGATCAGGTGCTTGCACTGGAGGACGAGTACCGAGCGCTCAGCGACGAAGAGCTGCAGGCCAAAACACAAGAATTTAAGGATCGCCTTGCCGATGGCGCTACACTGGATGATATTCTGCCCGATGCCTTAGCTGCCTGTCGCGAGGCGGCCGACCGGGTGCTGGGAAAACGTCCCTTCCCGGTTCAGATCATTGGTGCGATTGTTTTGCATCAGGGCCGTATCGCAGAGATGAAAACCGGCGAAGGGAAAACGCTCGTCGCTTGCCTCAGCGCCTATCTCAACGCGCTGGAGGGAAAAGGCGCGCATATCGTCACGGTCAACGATTATCTGGCCAAGTTCCAGTCGGAGGAGATGGGAAAGGTCTTCCGCTTCATGGGGATGACAATCGGCGTCGTGTTGCATGACATGGATAATGCCCAGCGTCGTGCCGCCTATAACTGTGATGTTACCTATGCGACCAATAATGAGCTGGGCTTTGATTACCTGCGTGACAATATGGTCATATATAAGGAAGAAAAGGTACAGCGCGGTCATCATTTCGCCATCGTCGACGAGGTCGACTCCATCTTGATAGACGAAGCACGTACCCCGCTTATCATTTCCGGTCCCGGGGACAAGTCATCCGAACTGTACAAGGTTGTCGATCGCTTCGCCAAGACCCTGACGATGGAGAAAGTTCGCGAGCTTGATTCAAAAGAGGATAACGACGCGAAATATGACGCTGATTACATCGTGGATGAAAAGGCCCGTACTGCCACGCTCACCCCGCAGGGTGTGAAGAAGGCGGAAAAGGCGTTCAATGTGCAGAATTTGATGGATAATGAGAATATGACACTTCTGCACCATATCAACCAGGCGATCAAGGCAAACGGTATCATGCGGCGCGATATCGATTACGTCGTAAAGGACGGCGAGGTCGTTATCGTAGACGAGTTTACCGGGCGTCTGATGATGGGGCGGCGGTACAACGAGGGGCTGCATCAGGCGATAGAGGCCAAAGAGAACGTCAAAGTGGCACGTGAGTCCCGTACCGTGGCGACCATTACCTTTCAGAACTATTTTAGGTTATATAAGAAGCTGTCCGGTATGACCGGTACTGCGATGACGGAGGAGGGGGAGTTCCGGGATATCTACGGTCTGGACGTCATCGAGGTGCCGACCAACCGCCCGATGATCCGTAACGATCTCAACGACGTTGTTTATAAGACTGAGCAGGGTAAATTCCGTGCTGTCATCGACCAAATTGTCGCCTGTCACGAGAAGGGGCAGCCGGTGCTGGTCGGCACGATATCGATTGAAAAATCAGAGCTTTTAAGCGCGATGCTGAAAAAGCGCGGGATCCCGCATGAGGTGCTCAACGCCAAGTACCACGCCAAGGAGGCCCAGATCGTCGCCCAGGCAGGCAAGTACGGGGCCGTTACCATCGCAACCAATATGGCCGGACGCGGTACCGACATCATTCTCGGCGGTAACCCCGAGTACCTGGCAATGGCGGATCTGCAGAAACAGGGGATCGACGAGCATGTGATTGCAGAAGCGATGGGCTATGGTGAGACCGATAACGAGGAAATTCTCGCTGCCCGTGCGCAGTTCCATGAGCTGAAGGACAAATACAAGAAGACAACCGATGTCGACGCGGAGCGTGTCAAGGAAGCCGGCGGCCTGTTTATTCTCGGTACAGAACGGCATGAGTCACGGCGTATCGACAACCAGTTGCGTGGGCGTTCCGGCCGTCAGGGCGACGTCGGGGAGAGCCGCTTCTTCCTTTCGCTGGAAGACGATCTGATGCGCCTGTTCGGCGGGGAACGGCTTCAGGCGATGATGGATCGTATCAACGTTGACGAGGATACGCCTATCGAGCAGAAGATTCTGACACGTTCCATTGAATCGGCGCAGAAAAAAATAGAAGGGCGTAACTTCGCCACCCGTAAAAACGTCCTGCAGTTTGACGATGTCATGAATAAGCAGCGCGAGATCATCTACACCCAGCGCGACAAGGTGCTGGATGGCGAGAATCTGCGGGATTATATCATCAATATGCTCAAGGATCATGTCTCTGACGTGGTGAACGAGTATATTCCCGAAGATGTCGCGCATAGTGAATGGAACATCGTCGGTCTCAAGGATGCGCTCAACATCTATATTCTCGACGAGGATGACCTCCTATACACGCAACAGGAACTGGAGGATCTACAGAAGAAGGATCTCATCGCAACGTTGCAGGAAAAGGCGCTGGCACGTTACGAGCAGCAGGAACAGACGCTCGGCGAAAAAATTATGCGCGAGATGGAGCGGGTGGTGCTGCTACGGGTTGTCGATATGAAGTGGATCGACCATATCGATGCGATGGAGGAGCTCAAACGGGGTATTTACCTACGCGCTTACGGACAGAAGGATCCGGTTGTAGAGTACCGTCTTGAGGGCTTTGATATGTTTGACGCAATGGTTGCTTCGATCCGTGAGGATACCGTTAAGCTTCTGTTGACGGCAAAACTGAAAACCGATGAGGAGCCCAAACGCGAGCAGGTGGCCAAGCCGGTTAGCACGAATTTCGCCGGCGAGGAATCGGAAAAGGCTCCGGTGAAGGTTGGGAAGAAGGTCGGACGTAACGATCCCTGTCCCTGTGGCAGTGGGAAAAAATATAAGAAATGCTGCGGAGCGAACGAATCGTAGTAAGAGCAGCAAAACAGCGGCGCATCCATTTCGGATGCGCCGCTGTTTTGTTTATGTCGGAGCAGAGCTGTGAATTCGCCCAGCAGCGAAGAGGGCTCGTCTGACTGATGAGATATGTCTGATTTCCCCTTTCCGAGTCCTGTAGGAGAGAGACTGTGAAATGGTACGATTATAACCGCTTTTTGATTTAAGCAAAAGTAGGTGGCAGGACACGCTTATGCGCACTTTTCGCCTGCGCCGACCGGATTTTCTCCACTACGGAAGCATTCCCCTCTCCGGTGAGCAGATAGCGGTCAATTTCCGCGTAGGAAATCCCCAGATCCTTCTCGTCAGTCTGCCCCTCGTACAAGCCGGCGGATGGCGCTTTTGTCCGGATACTTTCCGGCGCGCCCAGAAAGTCAAGAAACTCGTACACTTCGGTAACCGTCAGATCAGAGATAGGGTTAAAATCATACGCGCCGTCGCCCCATTTTGTAAAGTAACCCATTTGGGCCTCGCTACGGTTGCCTGTCCCTGCTACTAAGCAGCCACGGGTCTGCGCAATGGTATAAAGCGTGGTCATGCGCAGACGGGGAGCAATGTTGACCTGTGCTTGGGAGGACACATCGCAGACCTTGCCAACCTCGTCCATTATCGCAGACTTGACAGCGGTGAGATCAACTGTGACCGTTTCAATTCCGTACTGCGCGGCGGCGTCAAGAGCATCGCGTGTATCCTGTCCGTAATTCTGTGCCGATTGACAAGGCATCAGCACCGATAAGACGTTATCACACGCCTTTTTGCACAGGATGCCGACCAGCGTACAGTCCTTTCCGCCGCTGTTGCCGTAAACGATCCCCTTTGCACCTGATTTCTGTAAAAGTTCCCGGATAAAGGCCACTCGTGCCTTTAGCTCTTTTTGGTAATCCCTTAGCATTTAATTTATCAGCTCCTCTATTTCTGTTTGCGTCCATGTACAGAGGAGAGGTTCAACCTATTTTCCTCTGTGACGGAAAGCGCTTCCTGTTTTTATTATAAACATCCAGCCAATCATATGCAACCGCGCGGCATAAAGAAGTATCAGCAGGGCGGCTGTACTTCCACGCCACAACGTCTCAACGAAAGCCTGCCCAAATGCAAAAGCCGGGACGGAAGATCCCGGCTTGCAGACATTATGCTTCACTAACCTGAAAGTAGTCCACATCCAGGCCTCCGTCGCCGCAGTAAAAACGAAGAGCGTTATCCCCAGCCTTGAGGGCAAGTGTACACAGCTCAATTTCCTGCCAGTCGTTGCACTGTGGCAGCGTGAACAGACGCTCGGAAGCGCCTGCCGGCGCGAGCAGGACATGGTTCAGCATGACCTTCATCCGTACATCGCCGTCTGGGGCGCAGTATCGGATGGATAGCCTGCCTAAGCGGTCTATACAGGACTGAATCAATACCGTGACGCCTTTTTCGTTACGGTCGAAGCCGGTACAGTAACCGTGGCCGGTGTAACCGTCCCGCTGTGTCGCTGGATGCGTCCCGCTGAACTTGCCTCCGGTGCGATCGGCGACCGAAGCATCCAGCAGGATCGTGACGGTACCTTTGTCACTGCCAGTCTTTAGGTTAAAGACACCGATGGTGCAGGGATAGATCGGCTGGATGCTGCCGTCCGCATTATAGGTCAGATAATCACACATCAGGCTGCGGCACTCGCTCATGTGGGACACCCACATGCTATGGTGAAAGGCGTACCATTGCCCTTTATACTCGATGATCGAACCGTGATTGGTGCCGGCCTGTCCGCTGAAAACGGGGATGTACTCGCCGCCAAAGGTATAAGGCCCCAGAGGATGATCAGCAGTAGCGTAATACATGTGCTCTGGCCACTTGTCCTCGAATAACCCCGGGTAGGACAGGTAGTATTTCCCGTTATATTTATGAACGAATGGCCCTTCAAATACCCATTTCAGTTGCGGCGTCAGGTCGACGATGGTCTCTGGTACGGCGGCACGGAGGTCGTCGGTGAGACGGCAGGCACTGCAATGGCCGCCTGCGCCCCAGAACAGGTATGGCGTACTATCATCGTCAATGAAGAGCGCTGGATCCTGTCCCCATTCTACGCCTTCAATGAAGCCGATGTCGGTAAAGGGGCCTTGTGGCTGGTCGCTGGTAGCGAGGCCGGTACGGAACATGCCGGTCGCGCTTTCAACTGCGCAGTAAACGAGATAGTAGACGCCGTCCCGGTAAGCAGCGTCGATCGCCCACATATGGCTCGATGCCCAGGATACCTGGTCGAGGTGGAGGACACGTCCATGGTCGGTCCAGTTGGTCATGTCGTCTGAGGAAAAAACGTGGTAGCTCTGCATGGTGTCGTGGGTATTGGTGCCGGGCTCGTCGTGGGAGGCGTAGAGCCAGATACGGTCGTCCCCGGGCCAGACATGGGCGGAGGGATCGGCGCTGAATACGGTGGGAATCAACGGGTTCATCGTTCAGTCTCCTTTACGTTTGATGCCGGACGCCCGAAAGAATAAGGCCGGACGTACCATCCGGCCTTATTGTAGCACATTTTATGGAAAAGAGGAAGATACTTTACCACCAAACCCTTCTAAACAGTTTGTGAAAGGTACGGATGGTTCTGTGCGGAGCAAAGAGTGTCTAGGAGAAGCAATAAGGATGGTGGTATGGATGGGATCAGTCCGAGACCTCGTTCATTGTGTCGAGTTGGGCGAAGTAGGCGCGGTTATAGCGAACGGCGTCGGCATCTGGCTTATACTGCGCCGCGCGCTCGTTGTACTGGAAAGCCAACTCGTGGTCACCTAGGCGGTCGTAACAGACGCACAGCTGCATACAGGGAATGTAGCCGTAACAGTCCGGTAGGACGAAACCGCCGCTTTGGGGATGGTAAGGGCATTCCAGTGCCCGTTGGTACCAGTAGGCGGCAACATCGTACCGCCCACAGCGCAGGAAACGCTCACCGATCTCACAGCAGATCTCGGCACGGGGGAGATCCAGCGAAAAACTGCGGAAAAGAGCCTGCATGGAACCGGATGCATCGCCGGACTCTTCTTTGCAGAAAGCGAGGTATCGGCAGGCTTCAATTTCATTTTCTACCCACCCGGTACTACTATCCAGATAGCTTTCCAGAATCCGGATAGCGTCGGCGTAACGTTGGTGGTAATACAGTTCACGTGCGTAATAAAACTGTTGGCGGGGTTCAAGAGATTGGCCATCGGTAAGGAGCTTTTCGAAAATACGCAGATTGCGGTCAGGATCGGACGGGCGTATTTTGCGGTGGCAGACGGCTACGGAGGAGTAAACAATGTTGCCACGGGGCGTAATTGCTTCATGCACTGCTCCCTGCCAGAGAAAGCCAGCTGACCGCCGTAGGAGACGTTCCCGGTAATAGGAAAAGGTTGGAACATTTTGTTCGTCAAAAGCGGTGTGGTAAGGCATCATGATGACGTCGGTGTCCGGCGGTAGGCATTCTTTTAAGGCGATTAGGGCATCGCGGTCCGCTGCTTCCAGGACGTCGTCGGCATCCAGCCACATGCAGTAGTCCATCGACGCCTTGGAAAAGGAGAAGTTGCGGGCTTCTGCGAAGTCGTCGATCCATGCAAAATTGTACACCTTCCTCGTATAACGCAGCGCAATCTCTCTGGTGTGGTCGGTACTGCCAGTATCCACGACGATAATTTCGTCGACGGCATCCCGCACGCTGTCCAGGCAGCGGGCAAGAACGTCCTCCTCGTTTTTGACAATCATGCATAGGCTGACGGTGATCATAGCATCCATTCCTTCCGGTATTTCTGGCATTGGAGAGAGAGCTCCCTTCATTCTATGCGCAGAGGAAGCAAAGAGGTACCGGATGCGATTGCTTGCAGAAGTAGAAAAGGTATGTTATGATACAGAAAAAAAGCAGTCCGTCCAGGCAAGTCTGGTGGGCTGAGGGGGAGAAATATATCATGAAATTTCCGGCTGTTGATGAACAGAAACTTTTGCAACGGTTGCAGCATCCATGGGGACAAGTACGGATGGTACTTGACACCGACGCATACAACGAAATAGACGATCAGTATGCGATCGCCTACGCCTTGCTGCGCCCTGATCGTCTCAACGTAGAGGCGATCTACGCCGCGCCTTTTGCGAATATGCACGCTGCGTCGCCCGCCGAAGGGATGGAGAAAAGCTACGAGGAAATCTTGCGCGTGCTTGAACGGCTGAGCAGGACGGATTTGGCGGATCGCGTCCTGCGCGGATCGCGCGGCTACCTTACCAATGAGGATACACCGCAGCCGTCCGACGCAGCGCGGGATCTGGTGCGTCGGGCCATGGCGCTGCCAGACGGGGAATTCCTGTACGTCGTAGCCATTGGGGCGATCAGCAACGTCGCGTCGGCCATCCTGATGGAGCCACGCATTATCGAAAAGATTGTCATTGTCTGGCTGGGCGGCAACGCCTACACCTGGCCAGATACGCGGGAATTTAACCTCATCCAGGACACCGCCGCCGCACGCGTCGTCTTTGACTGCGGCGCGGCCGTGGTGCAGCTGCCCTGTATGGGGGTGGTGTCCCATTTAACTACGACACAGCCGGAACTTGCGCATCATCTTCAGGGAAAAAGCGCGATCGCCGACTATCTGTATGAGACGACTTGTAATGAAGTTGCGCAGTACGGCGGCGGGAAGTGCTGGAGTCGCGTCATCTGGGACGTCAGCGCAATCGCGTGGCTGCTGGGCGAAGGAGTTCGCGACGTACTGGTGCACAGCCCGATTGTCAACAACAGCGGTCGCTACAGCTTTGACAGCCGCCGCCACTTCATCCGCTGCGCTGACTGGGTGGATCGAGATGTGATCTTTGCTGGGATGTTTGAGGCGTTGGGTAGGGCGTGAGGTGGACGGGACGTCCACAGCAGTGGAAAGAACAGCGTAAGCACAGCGCCGGGGCGGATATCGTCCCGGCGCTGTGTTTGTTCCCCTTTTTCTGGATAATATTTTTGGAACATCGCATAGTAATAGCGTGCCGGGTCATGACCTTCGTTCACGCTGTAGAGCAACCCGTCCCACAAGATCTCATCGTCGGAAAGGGACATGGTAATTTCTTTTTCCGTTGTCATAAAACAAACAGAAAATCCGAATGGGCCGCCGAGTTCGCTTGCGTGCTCATTTTTGTCGTATATTTCCTCCGTGCATTTGAGGCCGAAGTTCCCCAAGGCTTTGACCAAATCCTGCACGTCCTCTTTCCCGGTCACTTCTGTTGGGTATTGATGATTGGGATTCCACATCAGAATAGACTGGACTTCCCCCTCGGTCAGCAGCATGTCCAATTCTTTTTGATGCCTTTTTTCCAGTTGTCGGATTTGGATCGACGGCATCATCAGCATCAGCGTGGTTACGGCTGCCAATACGAGGACAACCGTACCGGTCAGGATCCACACTTTCTTCTTGGATAGATGCAAAGAGGATGCACCTCCTTTGTTCTTGCAAGAATCTGTTTATCCATCGAAAATGTACCTTTGAAATGCTGTTAATCGTAGTTTTCCACGAGCTCCTTGGCAATGCGTGACCATTCAAAAACGTTTTCCGGGTGGCCCGCGCAGCTGCTTACGTCCTTGAGGACAATGTCGCAGGCGCAACCGTATCGTTTGCAGGCATCCAGGATACCAGTGATTTCCCTGCGCACGAAGTCGCGATCCAGCGTCGACGACGCGAGAGCGGCGGGATTCGGCTTGGCTGACAGCACGTATTTTTTGCCGATTGCTTCCGCAGCGATGTTGACGTCCGCCCATGGGGTAACAGAAATTTTGCGCAGGTTCGGAATTTGCGCAACCAGGTCGATTTTGCGGTCCAACGGCTCGCAGCAGCCGTAATACGACAGCCCGCAGGTACCGATGGTACGCTTCATGTACTGGATGTCGAATTCGTCGTGCATATCGCGGGACACAGAAGCGAAAATCTGCGCAGCCCCGCGCCCCCAAATGTCCTTGCGGGTGACCTGCGTACCATCGTATTCCTGCGACGGCAGGTCGGAGGTCAGGATGGGGGTGCAGTGCAGCGTCTCGCCCTCGGTATCGAACAGTCCTAGCGCCTCATACTGGGCAAGTTCGGATTCCTTAATTGCCGTCAGTCGGTCGACGAGGCGGTGGGTGAAATCCGGTCGGTCGGCAAGGTCGACAAGCAGGTTTTCCACACCGCGATAGCGCGCGATGTCGTCCCAGGTGGTGACGCCGAAGTAACCGATGCCGGTGATGCGTATGGGGATGATGTCACCCAGTACGTCGCCAAGCAGCTGGTATTTGCGCAGCGTTTCCGTTTTGTCGTAGGAGATATGCGGCGTTTGTAGTTTTTCGAGATCGGCGTCGGTGGCGAGCTGATCGTGGTAATCATGGGAAATGATATGGTTGCGCGCATCTGTTGCCAGCGTGTTCTCTTCAACACCGATACCGACGCCAGTGTTGCGTACGACCTTCCCTACCGGCAGGAATGGTTTCAGCACAAGGTCCGATGCAAAATGGCGGCGTAGATACAGCCGCACGCGCAGGAACCATTCCGCTTCGCGCAATACCGGGTCAGTTTCGGTCATTGTCAGCTCGTTGTCGACGTTCATTTCGTATAAAGGAAGCTCGTCGATCAGAAGTACAGGCCGGACCATATGCAGATCGTTGACGGCACGGTGCAGCGCTGCACGCTGCTGGTTCTCCTCCCCCATCGCGATTTCGTAATAGTCGCGCGCAAGAGCACGCAGTGTTTCATGTTTCATCCCAAAACCCTCCATATTTATGATTTACATGTGTATAACCTGTTCGCCTTCCAGTGTCATCCCTTTTCTTGGATACTCGGTGATTGAGCAGTATCCTTCCCTATCCGTAAAATTTTTTCGCCGTTATAGACAAAGCCATTGTATAGCGATAATGTATATAGTCTGGTCGAAACCGGGACAAGCACGGATCCTACAGGGCTCAAATATCCAGTGCCCCTTTCATGTATAGCGCGTAGATCTGTCCTATACCAAGAATTTTCCTTTAGTATAGCACAGCATTGTACTGTTGTCGAGGGCCTTTGATGGGAGAAAAAAAGATGGGTCAGGTTCCGGATAACAGGATCCGATAACAGCTGTTCTTCGCTGATAGAATAAAAACGACGATAAGTGGTGACACTGTTTAGAGAAAACCGACAGGAAGGCTCTATATGGAGCGGGGCGTATCCGAGATGATAGGCCTGCAGATGAATTCAGGGCAAAGGGGGCGTGTAGTATGGACAAGCAGATCCTGATACTGACCACAACCCATGACTTCCTTTGGAAATTTGAACGGGATAACGTTAGAATTTTGCAGGAGATGGGATATGTGGTGCATTATGCGGCCAACTTAAACGATCCCTGTTATTTATCCGATGAAGACAAATTACAACGGATGGGAGTACGAGTACACCATATCGAGATCGCCCGATCGCCTTTCCTGTTCCAGGAGAACCAGAGGGCATTGCGACAGCTACTGTGGTTGATCCGCAAATTTCAGATACAAGTTATCCACTGCCACACGCCGGTAGGAGGGCTACTGGGACGTTTGGCAGGAAAGATTGATACAAATCAGGCACCGCTTATTGTCTATACCGCGCATGGCTTTCACTTTTACAAAGGGGCGCCGCTTTGGAACCATCTCACCTATTACCATGTGGAGAAGTGGCTCGCCCATTATACTGACGTCCTTATTGTTATCAATCAAGAAGATTTCCGCCAGGCACAGACATTTCGCTTGCGTGCTGGGGGACGAGTTTACCGGATTCCAGGCGTCGGATTGGATAGCAGCATGTTTTATCCTTTCTCCGCTTTGCAAAGAGCATTCGCCAGGCAATCGCTTGGTATTGACGAAAATGAGTTTTTTTTGGTATCGGTAGGGGAGCTCAACGAAAACAAAAACCAAAGGATCGTTCTGGAAGCTCTGGCAAAAGTAAAGGCACAAACCAACGGAGAGCTTCCCATCCGCTACGGGATCTGCGGGGATGGTTTCTTGCGAGACAGGATGGAGCAGTGGATTGAGCAAATGGATCTTCAAAGAGAGGTGGTTCTGTTCGGCTATTGCCGCGATGTTCCAAAAGTCCTTGGATGTGCGGATGCGGCCGTGTTTCCTTCCAAGCGGGAGGGGCTGGGAATGGCAGGGCTTGAGGCATTGGCAATGGGAATTCCCGTCATTGCATCTGACAATCGGGGAACACGGGAATATATGGAGCATGGAAAAAACGGATTCGTCTGCCGCGACAACGACGTAGACGGCTTTATCCGCGGCATCGAGGCTATCAGGCATCTAAGCTTGGAGGAGCGGAAGGAGATGGCGGTACGGTGCGTACAATCCGTCCGCCCCTTCAACAAGGCGTATGCGGTTGCAGCGATGCGGCAGATCTATGCCAGGGTAACGCAAAAGGTGGAAAGAGATCGTGAATCGATTGGTAACAGTCAGCGTTGTGATGGGAGTGTATAACCCAGCCGATGGAAATCGGTTCCTGGAGTCGGTTCACTCCATTGTCCGGCAGACCTTTCAGGATTGGGAATTAATGATATATGACGACGGTTCAAAGGCGGCATATCTGCCGCTTTTCCAGGCAGCGACAAAACTTGACAGCCGTATCCGTCTGCTTCATGGAAAGCACAATCGTGGTCTGGCGCATGCACTGAATGAGGGGATCCGACACGCCCGCGGCTGCTATGTCGCACGGATGGATGATGACGACTGGGCCATGCCGGATCGATTGAGGAAGCAGGTCACTTTTTTGGAGGCACATCCGAAGTATCAGTGGGTGGGATCCAATGCGGAACTGATGGATAAGCACGGCGTCTGGGGACTGTTAAGGGTACCACAGCGCCCGCAGACCAGGGATTTTTTGCCGCATTCCCCCTATATCCATCCCTCCGTGATGTTCCGCAAAGAGGTACTTTTGCGAAGCGGAGGCTATCGGGAGGAAGCCCGATATATGCAATGTGAGGATTATGAGCTGTTTATGCGTCTGCACAGTCAGGGAGAAACGGGGTTTAATCTCCAAGAGCCTTTACTGCAATACTGGGAAGACCGGTCGTCTTATCGCAAGAGAACATACGCCCGCAGGGTACGGGAGATGAAACTGCGCTACCATGGATTTCAGGAACTTGGCATCATGACGCCTGCGGCGCTTCCTTATGTGATAAAGCCTCTGGCGGTAGGCATGATCCCCGGTGGCGCATACGGGTTTATCCGCAGAAAAAGCAAAAAATGGCGGAAAAAGCAAGGAGAAGGGTATGGGGAATAAGAAAAGCGGATGCAACAGGAGCGAAAGCTATCAAAAAATTCTAATAGCGTCGCCGCAGCTGTATCGGGCGGCGCAGGGCATGCACCCATCGAAAGATGACACGGCTGCTGTCGCAGCCAGTTATGTATTGGGTCCGGCGCTAGGCACTTTCGTACAATGGCTACTTTGCCATGCGTTATCACATGGGAAAGAAAGACTGTATTTTTTGGCGCGCGATGGCTATCTGATGTATCATGCCGCTCTCATTTTCAGTGAGACGCTTGGTCTGCCTGTCGATTGCAGGTACTTAAGTTGTTCACGGTATGCATTACGCCTTCCCCTGTTTCATATGGATCACGAAGCCGCCTTAGACTACGTATGCCGGCCAGGACTCCATGTGACGCTTGCGTCGGTGTTGGGACGGGCAGGGCTAAACCATGTGGAACAGGACGAGGTCATAGAGCGTCTTGGCCCTCCTGTGTCCAGGATAGATAGCATCCCGCCGTCTAAATTGCCGACGGTCCGTCAAGCGCTCCTGCAGTGCCGTCCCTTCCTTACGTATATGGATCAGCATTCTTTCCAGGCGTTCCCCGGATTGGCAGGATATTTGAAACAGGAAGGTTTGCTGGACAATATTGCGGACGCCATCGTAGACAGCGGATGGGTAGGTTCTATGCAAAAGACGATCGGCCAGATCCTTACCCATCTGGGGAGGGTGCGTCCATTGGAGGGATATTACTGGGGGCTGTATGAGCTGCCGGACAAAGCAGAACGTCATCGCTATCATACCTACTTTTTCGGGCCGGAGGGAAGGCTGAGGGAAAAGGTTTCCTTTAACAACTGCCTGTTTGAGGCGATCTTTACCGCGCCCCATGGGATGACCCTTTCTTACCGGGAGGAAGGGGGACGTTATCTTCCTTGTTACGCTCCGGTGTCGGAACGGGGAAAGGCGTTTGCCCAGCAAATGAGCGAACACCTTTTACGATATGTTCGGCTACTCGCACAAGAATTACGCGGTGTGGAGATGGAACAGCCGAAGCAGGTACGTGACCGGCGTACGGTTCGCCGGTTGCTTCGGATGTTTATGACATCGCCGTCTCCACAGGAAGCCCGCCTGTTCGGCAGCCTGCCCTTTTCCGACGATGTGATCACAGGTAACGAAGCGGCGCTGGCAGCCGGTTTGACAGAGGAAGAATTGGAAAAAAGCCATGCGGTGGCAAAGTTGCTTGCCGTCGTCCGGGGAGAGCGGGAGCATGTCCGGGAGAGTGCTTGGTACGAGGGTAGTGCGGTTTTATACGGCAAGCGTGGCCCACGGCATCTGAGGCAGTACCGGCTTTACCAGTACCTGCGGCAGATACACAAGAGCATAAGGTATCGGACGGAAAGGAGAGGAAAGATGTGACGCAGTTACAACAGAAACGTCAGTATGCTTTTGTGATTCGCCAGTTGACGGCCAGGGAGCTCAAGCGTAGATATACCCGATCCTACCTGGGCGTCATATGGAGCGTTCTGAATCCTTTGCTTTCTATGGTAGTCCTTTCGCTCATCTTTTCGCAGCTGTTCCGACGATCCATCGAGAACTACCCCATTTACTACCTGACCGGTTACATTCTATGGCAGACCTTTACCGGTGCGACTACCTCAGCGATGACGGCGCTGGTCGATAATAAGACGCTGCTGATCAAGGTAAAATTCCCCATGGAGCTTTTTGTCCTGACCAAGGCCTACACCGCACTTGTCAACCTGGCCTATTCCCTAGTAGCGTATGTCATTATGCTGCTGTTTTTTCGGATCGCGCCTGCATGGAGTATGCTGGTCGCCCCGGTCATTGTGCTAGGTCTGTTCCTGTTTGCATTGGGGCTGTCGTATATCCTTGCAGTGGCGTATGTCTTTTTCGGGGACGTCAAGCATCTGTACACGGTGGCGTTGACATTGTGGATGTATTGCTCCGCCATCTTTTACCCCGCCGATCAGCTGCAGGGGTTGATTCGGATCGTGATTCAGCTGAACCCTATTTACACCTTTATTCACTGTTTGCGCCAAGCGGTCATGCAAGGGCAGTTTCCTGCCGGATCTCAGTTACTGCAAATGTTCTTGTGGGGAGTGGGAATGTACTTGGTGGGACATTTGGTGTTTCGGAAAAGTAAAAACCGGATGATGCAGAAGCTTTAGGGGGAATGGCATGGAAAACTGGGAAAGGTGCAAGCAAAAGAAAATAGAAACGGCGGAGTCTCTCGAGACAGCGATCGAAGTCGAACATGTTACGATGGCGTTCAGGCGTGCGAAGGATGAAGCTACCAGTATCAAGGAATTATTGGTAAGGACCGTTCGTCGGCAGCACCGTTATGAAACTTTTCAAGCGCTCGACGACGTCAGCTTTCGTGTGGGGAAGGGGGAGGTCGCGGGAATTATTGGAACCAACGGCTCGGGAAAAAGTACGGTTTTAAAAATCATTTCCGGCGCCCTGATCCCAACCAGTGGGCGGGTGAAGGTGGACCGTAGCAAGGTCCAGCTGCTGACCCTCGGCACAGGGTTCGACCCGGAACTGACGGGGCGGGAAAATGTCTATCTCAATGGCGCCTTAATTGGATACACAAAACAGTACATTGACGAAAAATATGATCAGATCGTCCGCTTTGCCGAACTGGAAGGCTTTATGGAGGAAAGGGTGCGCAATTATTCCTCCGGCATGGTGTCAAGGCTTGGTTTTGCCATCGCAACCGTCCGCGATACTCCGGAAATTCTGATTTTGGATGAGGTGCTCAGTGTCGGCGATCTGTTCTTTCGGAAAAAAAGTGAGGCTCGAATCCGGGAGATGATCCACGGTGGATCGACTGTGTTGCTGGTTTCCCATTCCACATCCGTTATCCGCAGCAATTGTAGCATGGCCGTTTGGATCGAAAAAGGGCGGCTTCGTGCAGTGGGGGACCCGAAGGAGGTCTGTGATGCTTACGAGAACATGTAAGGAGGATAGAAGATGAAAGACCGGCTGTATGGCCTTCTGGTTAACCGGGTGCCGGGGATCCGGGATCGGTATAGCAGACAGCGTTTGAAGCTGGGAAAGCATCGATGGATAGCCCTGCTCTCCCTGTTATGGCTGAATATTCAGTACTATTTGTTGTTTCGGCGGAGCTTGGCGCTGCCGGAAAACTGCTGTGTCTATGAGCACAGGCGCCTTCCTTACGTCTCGGCGGAATCGGCCCTGTCATACCGGGAAAGCCCGGAAGCCTTCGCCGCGAGGCTAATGGCGTACGACATCGTCTCCTTTGACGTGTTCGATACCTTGCTGTTTCGAACCTGCTCTCAGCCGACAGACGTCTTCTTCTTTGTCGGAGCAACGCTGAATTACCCGGATTTCAGGCATATTCGCATACGGGCGGAGGAAGAGGCGAGGGAAAGCAAAAGGGAAAAGTATGGTACACGGGAGGTTACACTTGAAGAGATTTGGAAAAGGCTGGAGAGGGAAACCGGTATCCCGAAAGAGCAGGGAATGAAAGTCGAATGGGAATGGGAGAAGAAGTGCTGCTACGCCAATCCATATATGCGTCAGGTGGTCGATTTCCTGCAAAGGAAAGGGAAAAGAGTCATAGCGGTGTCGGATATGTATCTGGGCCGGGATTACCTGTCGGAGCTTTTACAGGAGAACGGCTACGATGCGATGGAAGACATTTTCGTTTCCTGCGACTATGGGGTTTCCAAAAGCGACGGTGGCTTATATCAAATTGTCCGGCGACACCTAGGAAGTCGTTTGACCTATGTGCATATCGGAGATCATGAGCACGCCGATTATCAACAGGCCCAAAACTATCAAATAAAAGCATTCCTGTATCCGAATGTCAACCGCCAGGGAGCGCGTTATCGGCCTCAGGACATGTCCGCCATGACAGGAAGCGTGTACCGGGGGATTATCAATGCCCGGCTGCACTGTGGGATAACTGCCTATTCCCGCGAATACGAATACGGGTTTGTTTACGGCGGACTGTTCGTTGTGGGCTATTGTCGTTTTATTCATGCTTGGCGAGAGCGGCTTTCCTTGGATAAACTTCTGTTTTTGTCCCGCGATGGAGCGGTACTCCTACAGGCTTATCGCAGAATGTATCCCCAGGAGGACGAAACGGCAGTGTATGCGTATTGGTCGAGGCTGGCGGCGGTCAAACTATCCGCCCGCTACTATCGTCAGGAGTTTTTGCAAAGATTTCTTATGCATAAGGTTGGGCAACAGATCCCCCTTGCGAAGATTTTACAGAGTATGGAGCTGTCTGACATGCTTCCCTCTTTGTGCCATCAGCTTCATATGCAACCGGAGACGGAACTGACGAATAAAAACGTCCGTGCTGTTCAAGACTATTTGATAGACGCCTATGAGCAGGTGCTTGCACATTATGAGGACCAGCAGAAAGCGGGAAAGGCCTACTATCAGGCTCTCCTGCAAGGCTGCAAAAGGGTAGCCACAGTGGACGTAGGCTGGGCTGGGAGCGGCGCGGTGATGCTCAACTATGTGCTTAACCAAGTCTGGGGGATGGATTGCAGCGTCGTGGGAATTTTGGCGGGGACCAACGCCGGCCGTAGCCCACAGACGGACGCGTCCGAGGCGTTTTTCCTCAGCGGTCAGTTGGTTAGCTTCCTTTTTTCTCAACGGGAAAACCGTGATATTTGGAAGTTTCATGACCCGTCTGAGGGACATAATCTCTATTGGGAACTGCTTTTGGGAGCGCCGGATGGAAGTTTGATAGGTTTTTATCCCGATACAGAAGGTGGATGGACATATAAGTTTAAGCCATGCCATGCCGACACTCAAAAAATTCAGGAAATTCACCGTGGGATCCTTGACTTTGTAAGCTGTTTTCTGGAGATAGAAAAACGGTTGGGGATAGAACTCCCTGTCAGCGGAAGGGATGCCTATGCGCCGATGGTTTTGGCATCCGACCGAAAAAACAAAAGGTTCATGGACGGGTTGGAGGGGCTTTTGGATGAAATTCATATTGGATAGCGAGCCGGAGAAGCCAATGGTTTTGTATCATGCCGTCAGCTCCTATCAGCTGCTGGAAGTGATGCTGCACCGTTTGATCTATCACGAAATGGAAAAGGCAATCCTGATACTACCGGATTTCATTGTCGAGAAGTATCCGCAGTACCGGAGGTTGGAGCGATTTGGAATATTTGATGAGGTCTACCTGTTTCCCTACCTGCGCATTCCGCATCGAGACGAAGCCCATATCTTGGAAGACGTTAATCGTTGTTTCGAGCAGCGGATCCCCTATGAAATTACCGACTTTTCGCATGTTTATGTAGCGGGGGCGCATTTTTATTTTTCCCTCTACCTCATTCAACAAGCGATCCCTTTTGTTTTTTTTGAAGATGCCGCGGGGGTGGTGAGCAGGTGGGAGAGCTTGTACGGCGCCCTCCGGAACACCTTCCCTATCCATGCCGAAATTGCTTATAAGTACGGTCTGTTTCATGGTGAAAACCCTTATGTACGCCATGTAATCTGCTTAAAGAGGGCACAGTCGATAGACGTTACAGGGGAGCGTTATCAGGATTTTTCCGTAGAGGAAGCGTTGGAACGCCTATCCGCTCAAAAAAGGCGCCGTGTGATCCATTTTTTCCTCAAACACCGCCTTATGGGCGGAGCCGATGCCATTTTACTTACCCAGCATTATGCCGGATTAGGCCTGATGGATGAGGAAAAACAGAAAAGGCTGTATCTACGTATGCGTGACGAAGTGCTGCAAGGGCTGAGGCTGTTAATCAAGACGCATCCGGACGACACGCTGGATTACCGTGATATCTTTCCAAACGCCTCATTCATTCGGGAAGTTTTTCCGGCAGAACTGCTTCCATATGTTTTCTGGCGAAAGCCGGATACCATTTATACTTTTGATTCCACCGGGTGCGAGAATCTGCAAAGGCATTTTAACATTAGGAAAGTGAGAAGGGAACCATATGATGAATAACCGGGTTTTGGTCATTGTCAATTCTGTCTACCAGCTGTTAACAGCTGTGCATATGAAGCGTAGCATCCTTTCCGATCGGGAAGCGGATCTGGTTGTGACGGATATGACGCCGGGACTAACCGCGTATGTTCCGCGCTTAAAAGAATCGAGATTGTTTGAGAGGGTCATTAGCGCTGCCACGCAGGAGATGCAGAAGAAATACGGCGCAGCAAAGGACGCAGCGCTGGACGAAGCTTTTGTCCATAGCAGGGAAATGTTCCGGTGGATGCTAAATGGCGAATTAGGAAACTACGTACAGGTATATTTTGCGAATTTTGATCTGTTTACCCGGATACTAGCCAGCTGGTACTATCTGCAGCCCTGCGAGTTTGTTTGGTATGAAGACGGGTTTTCCTCCTATGTTATTGACTATCTTCGCCAGGAGCGCGCCCCCATAAACCGACACCCGGAAGGAGCCAGGATACGTGAGAAAGTCGAGCGGGTGTACCTATATGAACCGCGTCTTGCGATGCGGGGCGACGGGCTTCGTAACTGCGCGCTGCCCAAGATACAAAGCGGCGATACGGCGCTTCAGGAGCTTTTGAATTTTATTTTCGACTATCAACCACCACAGGGTATCGCGGATTTTATTTTTCTCGAACAATCCTTTCGCGCGGAAGGATTGAAAAACAACGATATTCAGCTGATGGAGGAATGCCGTGATGCTGTCGGTCCGGGGTGTTTCCTGGTAAAGCCTCACCCCAGGAATCCAGAAAACCTTCCGTATGAGAGAGGCCTGACGCGTAAATATCCGGGAAACGTTCCTTGGGAGCTGTTCCTGCTCAATGGGGGAGCCGCAGGGAAGACGGTCCTGACCGTCTGTTCCAATGCCGCATTGACCAGCCGCCTAGTCTTTGGAATGGATGTCAATACAGTCATGCTTTACAAGCTGTTCCAGGGCAAGGTCCTGTGGAAGGAGGATGAAGTGCTTTGGCGGTACTTAAGAACTTTCCACAGGCAGTTTGCAGGAAAAAATTATTATGTGCCGCAGACGGTGTACGAACTAAGGAGTATTCTGGGGTATTTGGGAGGGCGTCATGACGAGCAATAGCGTAAAGGTTTCCGTAATCATACCGGTTTATCAAGTGGAAAACTACCTGGAGAGGGCGGTGGATTCCGTCCTGGCACAGACCCTACAGGAGATAGAGGTTATCTTGGTGGACGACGGAAGTACCGACGCGTCCCCGCTTATCTGCGATCGTTACGGCAGGGAAAATCCGGAACGCGTGCGTGTCATTCATAAAGAAAACGAGGGGCTTGGCCTGACCCGTAACGCAGGTGTCAGGCTTGCTAGGGGCGAATATATCGCCTTTCTGGATTCCGATGACAGCGTAGATCCGCATATGTATGAGGAGATGTATGAAGAAGCCGTGCAGGGCCGATATGATATGGTGATGTGTGATGTGGAAATTATCTATGTGGAGGAGGGTAGGTCTTCCGTCGTTTCTTCTTATCCCCATCAGACACTTGACTTAGCGGATTACATTGCAAACGGCAACAATATCACTTACAGCGTCAATAAACTGTTCCGCAAAAGCATCTGGGAAGAAAACTGCTATGAAAAGATGCTATTCGAAGATATTTCCCTCATCCCCTCCCTTGTCACAAGGTACCATAACATCGGATATGTGCGCAAACCGTTTTACCACTATTACCGTAGGGCGAATACCATTTCCACCACCTTTGCGGGCGAAATGATTGACATCATTCAGGCCTTTCGTAATTTTATCGATAGGAGCGATCCAGCTTACCGGGAAGAAGTCATATATTGCGCCGCAAAGCAGCTTTACTGGAACATGTTTCAGTCGAGAGTTCTTTTTCGGGCAGACTTTATCGGGCTGTTGCAGGAGTATAAAAAGGATTTTCTGCTGAACCCTTATCTGGCTAAGGATAAGGGGCTCCAAAAGCTCCTGGATGAGATTCATAGGCAGGTCATACCTGAAAATATGATCTGCGTCCATTTCCATCGGGATATCCCACAGGCCTATTTGGATGAAATTCATGCTGATTTTCCGAAAGCCCGTCTGCTTACGGCGGACGAAAACAATAGTGGGCTGCAACATGCCCCCGAATCGGTCCAGAAAGCGCTGGCGAAGGGAAACTTCTCTTTTGCGGAGGAATATGTTGCGCTGAAGCTACTATATGAGGAAGGAGGGATTGTGCTCCAGCCACAGATGCGGGCCAACTTGAACCTGAAAAGGCTTCGGCTCAACAGTATCTTTTTCGGCTTCGAGGATGAAGAAGAGCTGACAGCAGGCTGTTTTGGGGCGTTGAAGGGGCATTATGTGATCAAGGCGCTGCTGGACTCGTATGAAGGAGACTCTATTTTCAATCAGGCAACTCTACCGTTACAGGAGCGGATCCGAGATTTGCTGCTCCTCCATTTTCAATTAAAGGTAAACGGACGTAGCCAGCTGTTGAAGCATGAGGTTCAGGTGTACTTGCCCAGTGTCCTTGCCTATGATATGAAAAACGGCGAGAACTGCTGCAAAAAGACAGAGTGTCCCATTCCGGAGGGCTACGAGTTAGTGAGTGAAAAAATGCTCAAGATGTGGTCGGACCGTTTAATGGAAAACTGGAATCTTTATAAGCAGGAAAAGAACAAGCGGCACGCACCCCCAATAAAGCCAGCTGATGTTACGGTGCAGGCGCCGTCTCAAGCACTGATCGAACGGGAGTTGGAGGAGCGGATTCAGGAGGTCGTGGATACCTACGAACATTCAACCTGCTGGCGGATTACCAAGCCCCTTCGATGGCTTGCCCGGCTGTTTGGCCGGTAAAGGAGGATTTGCATGCGAACAGTAGTGATTATTCCAGCACGATACCAGTCTAGCCGGCTGGCAGGGAAGCCTCTGGCGGATATCTGTGGGAGGCCGATGCTTTGGTGGGTGTACCAGCAGGCAAAAAAGGTGCGTGGTATCGATGTGGTTTATGTGGCAACCGACCATTATAAAATCCTTGACACTTGCGTCCAATATGGAATTGACTGTAAAATGACCTCCCCGGAACACCGTACCAGCACCGAACGTCTTTATGAGGTGGCGCAGGCGGTACCGGCAGACGTCTATGTCTGTGTGAATGGGGATGAACCCTTGATAGAGCCTTCCCTTATTGAGGCGGTCATCCCAAAAGATACGGCAGGCTTTTTTGCGGCCAATCTCATGGCGAAGATCGAAAACCCCGTTGAGGCGGTGGACGATACCAATATCAAGGTGGTCACCGATACCGAGGGCAACGCCCTGTTTATGTCCAGAAGCCCGATCCCCCATCCCAAGGCGGACATACATTACGACTTCTATAAGCATTTGGGGGTTCTGGCTTACTCCCTCCAAGCCCTGCAGTTCTTTGCTCAAACACCAAAAGGGAGCGTAGAAAAAATTGAGGATATCAACGAGCTTCGCTTCATCGAACATGGAAAAAGGCTGAAGATGATACCTGTTCAGGCCAAAACTCTGTCCGTGGATACACCTAAGGACTTGGAGTATGTCCGGGGGATTATTCGGAACAAGCTCGAGAAAGGAGAGATTTGCCTGTGAGCATTCAGATATTGGACTGCACCCTGCGGGACGGCGGATACATCAACGATTGGAGGTTTGGCAAAAAAACCATTTCGTCAGTTTTAGAAAAATTGGAAGAGGCTAAAATTGATATCATTGAATGCGGATTCCTGACCCGTATGGTACAAGAAGAGGAGTGTGCGCTCTTTCAGAATGTATTAGCGATTGAACAAGTACTCCCCAAACACAGCCGAACGTCCATGTATGTGGCAATGATCGCCATTGGGGAAAAGGAACTTCACCCTTCCGAGCTTTCGCCCTATGATGGGAAGAGTATTTCGGGCATCCGGCTGACTTTCCATCAGGACGAGATTGGACAGGCGGTCGAATGGGCCAGGATTATTATGGACAAGGGGTACCGGGTGTTTATGCAGCCGGTTGGGACGGTATTCTACAGCGACATGGAGCTTCTGGAGCTGGTGGAAATCATGAACGTCCTACAGCCGTACGCATTCTATATCGTAGACACACTGGGAAGTATGTACCGAAATGATGTGTCGCACCGCTTCTACCTGATCGACAAGAATATGGACCCACAAATCCATCTGGGATTCCATGGACATAACAACCTGCAGTTGGCCTTTTCCAATGCGCAGGTGCTGGGAAAGATACAAACCAAGCGCACACTTATCTTGGACGCCACCGTGTACGGAATGGGACGGGGAGCGGGGAACCTCCCTACGGAGCTCATAACGCAGTACATCAATGAAAATATTGCGTCGCGCTATGATGTAACGATGGTGATGGATGTTTACGACGAGTATATCGCCGCCATCCGGAAGGAGTACGAATGGGGGTACAGCGTACCTTATCACATTGCGGCAAGCCATGTTTGTCACCCCAATTACGCCTCTTACCTGATAAACAAGCAGACGCTTACCATGAAGGACATCGAAAAGATTATTCAGATGATTCCTCAGGAAAGTAAGGTTATATATGATAAGAAGCTGATTGAACGGCTCTATACCCAGTTCCAGAGCAAGCAGATCGACGACAGTGAGGCGGTGCGGGAAATCAGCCGGCTCATACAGGGGAAAAAGGTCCTGCTTCTGGCTCCTGGTAAAACGTTAAAAACAGAATATGAGGCTATAGGCGAATTTATGGAGAAGCAACATCCGTATGTGATTTCCGTCAACTTTATCGACGCACAGTACCGTGCCGACGCATGTTTTATCAGCAATCATAAACGGATGGACGTTCTTGGACAGGATATCCGGCGCTATGGTCAGGTACGCGCTATCCTGACATCCAATATTCCAGGAGGCGGTGCAGAAGGAGACCTGATTGTCGATTATAACCGTTATCTCAATGATGATCAAATGGTTTCGGATAACGCGGGCTTAATGCTACTCAAGTTGCTGTTGCGATGTGGTGCAGAGAAGGTCTTTCTGGCAGGTTTTGACGGTTTTCTACTCCAATCAGAGGGGGATTACTACCGAGAAGACTTACAAATGCCGCAAAATCAGGAGGAAATCGTCGAAAAGCAAACCAGGATTCGCAGACAATTGAGAGAGCTGTCTCAGTCCATGCAAATTGAATTTTTGACGCCGTCGGCATACAGCCAGGAGGATACCTATGTATAAATGCGTTCTGTTCGATATGGACGGTACCTTGGTGGATTCGTACGAAGGAATTTTCAACGCGTACCAGTACTCTTTTCAAAGGATGGGAGTTTCCTTTCCCGGCGACAGTTTCGTCCGTACGGCGGTAGGCGCGCCGCTCCTTCAGGTGTTCGAGCGGATGTGTGGCATGGCATCGTCGGACGCTCGGCAAGCGGTCCAGTATTACCGCGATTACTACAGCAGGCGGGGGAAAAGCCAGGTCCGTCTTTACGACGGAATCAGCGACATGCTCCAAAGGCTGAAGGAAGCGGGGTGCTTTCTTGGTGTCGCTACGCTGAAAAGGGAGAGCTTTGCCCGGGAAATTCTGAGTGAAACCGGTGTTTTACCTTTTTTTGACGTCGTATGCGGTATGGATACGGACGATCAGCTTACCAAAGCGGACTTAATCTCTAGAGGAGTAATAGAGGCGTCAAGCACGCCGGAACAGACGATTCTGGTGGGGGACAGTGCGTTTGATCAGGCTGGGGCACAAAGAGCGGGTGTCCATTTTTTGGCGGTCACCTATGGTTTTGGTTTCCAAAAGGAAGAGGGGCGTGAGAAGTCGGAACGGTATGCCGACTCTCCTACAGAGGTTGCGCAAAAGCTTCTGGCGGGCTAATAAAAAACACCCGTTTTACCCGGGCGTTGTTCATTGTTTGTAAAATAATGAAAGTTTCGGCACCACTTTTGGGTCACCGTTATTGCATGTTTGCAAAACGCTCGACAGCTTTGGTAAATTTTTCGATGGTCCTGTCCGCATCGCCGTGCTCGATACCGTCTTTGACGCAGTGCTTGATATGTCCTTCCAGCACAACCTGTCCGGCTTTATTTAAGGCGGATTTTGCGGCGTTAATTTGCGAAAGAACGTCTTCGCAGGGGACGTCCTCATCAATCATCCGGTCGATCGCCTGCACTTGGCCGATAATTTTTTTCAGTCTGCGGTGCAGGTTTTCCGCGTCCATACACTGTCTCATAGCTTAGCCTCCCCATCGTTTGATATTCTACTAGATATCATAATGAGAAACTGGCGCTTTGTCAAGCCGAGTGACCAGCGCCGGTTTATGGGGAGTCCGGTTTGTTTCCTGTAGCGCGAGGCGGATCCGTTAATACAACGCTTCCACCGAACAAAAGCGCCATCTACCACGTTGCGTATGGGGTGTGCGCTCCGGTAGGCTCATATTGAGAAGAGTGTATGATCCGGGCGCCTACATCGCATAATAATGACTGGGTTGAGAAATATAAAACATAAAAACTGGCGGCAGCTTATCCAAAACAGCAGCAGTACGCGCCGTTACTTTTTGCCTCTGCCAGTCCCTATACAGATGACACTCCACGCGGGCGGCGATTCTATTCATACAGAGGAGGATTTGAGAAGGTATGCCTCGGCGATAGAGAATAATGCCTATCAGGTGTGGCTAAGTAACGGACGCGTTGACGGAATGTCGTAAACATATCGTTGGAAGCGGGCGTGTCCGTTTCCCAGTGGGTATCTGTTGATCCGTTTGACACCACAACAGTTTTTATCACAATCTGGTAAGGGGAAAATGAAGCAAAATACAAATGTACTTCATGTTGCACTAAATAGAACGGGCCATTTTGTAGTGTCCACTTTACGCTAGTAGGAAAGAATGATATGCTTCTAGCATTTGTTGTTTCAGCTTTAGCGGCCAACCGGGATAGATTTGTTTGCTGGACATGGATCCAAATCGCCGCGCATCATAATGTAAAATGAGTAATCGTGTAAGTTGTATGGAGAAAGGTAAGGTGAATGTCCCATGATTCCCGATATGAAGCTTATACCAAATAAGGACGGCAGTTATGATCTTTTGCTCCTGTATTCAGGTGCGGACGTTGAATTTGCAGAGGAATTCGATATCAAGCAAAATATTGGAAAGCAATCGAAAAAGCTTTCCAGCGCGATTCTTTCACGGGTAAAGGACGTCAAAATTAAAAGTGTAAAGATACTGGTTTCAGGCGTGGTAGTGGCGACACTCGCATTTTCCTCTTTTTTAAATGTTTTTGCAGCCACCGATCGGTATACGATGGGCTACCTGTACGGCGGGACGGATCATCAGCAGATTGCGTATGTCAACCAGACCAATCAAGCGCTGGATGTGGTGTCGCCCAGTTATTTTGACATCCGTGACGATGGAAGCCTGAAGCTCAATTATCTGAGCCCATATTTCATTAAGGTTATGCACGAAAACGGGGTCAAAGTAGTTCCGTTCCTCAGCAACCATTGGAACAGGAGCGCCGGCATAAACGCCTTAAAAGATGTCGAATCGCTTTCCACGCAGATTGCTAATTATGTGGATGAATATGATTTGGACGGCGTAAATGTGGACATTGAAAATGTCACCCATGAGCAGCGGGATCAATATACGCAGCTGGTTAAACTTCTGCGTGAAAAAATTCCAAGTCACAAGGAGATTTCGGTTGCGGTTGCCGCTAACCCGAACAATTGGCAGGTAGGCTGGCATGGTTCCTATGACTATGCCGCGCTTGCCCAGTATGCGGATCACCTTGTGATTATGGCATATGACGAACATTATGAAGGGGGAGAAGCCGGTCCGGTCGCAAGTATCAATTTTGTGGAAAAGTCTATTCAATATGCGTTGAGCAAAACAACCGCGGATAAAATTGTAATAGGTGTGCCTTTTTATGGAAGGGTATGGAGCCTGGATAATAATCAAATTGTCGGCAAAGGGGCCAGCAGCAAAACCATTCAGCGCATCCTCCAAAATTGTGCGGCGACAGTCACTTATGACGCAAACAGCCAATCGGTCAAAGCAGAATTTACCATAACGGAGACGAGCGGCGAATACTTGGTAGGCGGCGATGTTGTGCTGCAGCCGGGAAAGTATGTTGCCTGGTTTGAGAATGACCAATCGTATCAGGCTAAGTTAGGCCTTATTGAAAAATATGACCTCAAAGGTGCCGGGGCGTGGTCCTTGGGACAGGAGGATACGTCTATTTGGGAACACTACGAGGATTGGATCAACGGATCAGATACGGAGGCGGAAGACGATACGTCCTCTTCCGTTCCGTCCTTACCCCAACAACCCGTTCCGCCGGAAAGCGACGACTCTGTGAGCACGCCGCCTTCGGAAAATGAGTTTATAGACGCATGGATCAAAAAAGGCGAGTCTGCGGTGCCGGTATACAAAAATTCCAATTTAAAAGGAAAAGTCATTGCTTCCCTGTCGGGAGGGACAGCGGTTGCCGCCCTGGATAAGGGAAATGGAATTTATCAGGTAAAACTTGCAGACGGACAGACAGGTTATCTATCAGCAGCCTATCTGACTTTTGAAAAGGAACCGGAAATTTCCACCCCGCAGCCACCTGCACAGGAGTATGTGATCTATGAAGTGCGATCAGGAGACAGCCTTTGGACGATTGCCCAGCGGTATTTGGGAGCAGGGAACAGATATCGGGAAATTATGGAGTTGAACGGACTTTCCGATGACAGGATTTATCCCGGTATGCAGCTGAAGATACCAGGCGCCTCCAGTGAAAGCAAGCCGGAGATATCCTATCAAACATACACGGTAAAACGTGGGGACTCTCTTTGGAAAATTGCGAAAACACAGCTGGGATCGGGGAGCCGTTATACCGAAATTATGCAGCTGAATGCGTTAAGCAGCCAAGTCATTCAGCCGGGTCAGGTTTTAAAGTTGCCGAAATAAGAGCAGTCGGTTTTGATATTTATGAACAAGAAGGGAAGAGTACCGTCGGAAAACCATATCATACAGTTTTGCTTTGGGTGGAAAATGCGTCCCTCCCCTTGTAACTATAAGAGAAAATTAATGTAAGTGCGACAACGACCACATTCATGTTCCGCTTGCCATCTGAATCCGAGTAGTCGCAGGAGGGGTACCCCACTGGGTGGGGTACCCCTCCTGCATGCAGGCATAACCTTTTTGAGGGGATGGAATGGAGATCCTGGCAGACTCCATCAAATAAAACGGTCTGCCTTATTACATGGAGAGGACTAGGCGTTACTGGTCATAATAAGCGGAGGATATCTAGTTACCATAACCTTGTCCTATGGAAGAAAGTTGGTAAGCCTTTTTAAAGAGGAAAAATTTTACGGCAATCTTAGACGCCTGGCTGACAAAAAATTTACTTAAGAGAATTTCTCCATTGATCTATCATAGTTTTCACATGAGCGTCATCCATCTGAGAGGCTTCCTCCCATTCATGAGGAAAATGCTCTCTTATAAAGTCAGCATTTTGTGAATGATTGGATTCAGGCAATAGCAAATGCTGCATATGGATTGCCCGGATTACTTTCTCGGATATTTCCTTCTTTTCGTCGTCGGAAAGCTGCTGATAATGATTGATAATAATATTTCCATGCTCCGCTTGGTTTAGAATGTGCGTATATACATTATTGATAGGCAGTTCCTTTTCGACTTTTACCTCGGAATCGGAAGTGTATACGCCTTTGATATGTGATAAACGGATAGAAGGGGTTTCAGCGTTACATATATAGATCGATCCGCTTACATGATTGTAAAAATCATATAACTGATTTTCAAACCATTCTGTGTAAATAACTTTCCCGCTTTCATCTTCTTCAAAAGTAACAAACTTGTAAGTTCTAGTCCAGATGTAGAACAGTGCGAGATATGGGTTAGGGGTTAAATATACCAAAGATTTTTTAATGGTATTATCCGTTTTGCAGAAAGGTTTCAAAAAAAGAAGGTTTTGCACAGGGGAACCATGATACATATTGTTCATAATTTCACTCCTATTCCAATGCTGTTGTATGATATATTTTAATGATATCATAAAGTAAAGCTTGGATCAATCAGCCCGATATTCAAAATTAGGAGAAATATTTTTACTAGATAACAGTTTTTTAGCTTTATATTTTTTCATAAACGTCGCAAAATTGCAAATGAATTTCGATACCTTTGCGTGCATCTAAAACCTATTTTCAGATGATCTTATTTTGTGGATCAATTATACATAAGACAATGCTATGATCCGGAAGAATAGTTCTTCCAACTATTTTAAGGGACAATGTTCCCCATAATTGATCGACCTTGGACATATAAGTGATTGGATTAATTTATATATGCAAATATTATTGACCGTCATCATGCCCATTCCTCTTCATTATGTCATTGTAAAGAACTACAGAGGAGATGAAATTTCGCTGAGAAAATCAAAATTATAAAAAATAAAAGAAAGTGTTGACAAAAGCGATACCCTTCTGAAAAAACAGAAATCAAGTTATTCAAGAAGTCTTACTGTCTGTAAATCGGCATCTAGCTCAACTGTTTTTCCTATTGGGAGGGTTAACATCGGGATGGTATGGCAGCAATCAAAATCAGCAAGTATCGGAAAATGAGGCTGCCCAATGATTTCTGTCAAAATCTGATAAGGCCTTTTTCTGGTTTCCTGATCGTTAAATTTTCGATGCTTTCCCAAAAGAAGCCCACCGATTTTATCAAATATCCCGCATATCTTCAGCCATGAAAAATATCGTTCAGTATGAGCGGCGAATTTTTCAGTATCCTCCAAAAACAGAATATCTCCCTGGCAAATTTCAGGCATATATTTGCTACCATAAATTCCAGTTATGGTATTTAGATTTCCGCCTATCAATCGGCCGATTGATTTTCCCCCATTCACAGTAGTCCACTTATTGGGGATTGGTGTTTTATGTGTCGGTCCCTTTCCCCAATTGGTGAGTTCGTCTGAAAAAAGAGAGGTCATTGTATAAGTATATGGGACAGAATACCCTCCTAGGATATCCTTTAAACATTGACTTGTTGATTCTAAAAACGGAGGATATTGCCCCAATGTTGTGATAAGGTTTGGCCCATAGTAGGTGACTATTCCCGTCATCTGATAAACGCCGAGAAGAATAGCCGTCACATCGGAATGACCTATTATAATTTTCGGTGTTTTCTGCAGCTGTGCATAATTAATATACGGAAGAATGGAGTTGGATACCATCCCGCCAACAGACGCCATAATACATTGTACAGAGTCGTCGGCAACAAGGGTATTCAATTCATTGGCCCGATCTAATATAGAGCCGGAACGATATCCATCTTTTTTGTCTATCAATTTCCCCAATTTCACTTTATAGCCAATTGCTTCAAGATGAGAAATTGCCAACATAGTAGCCTCGGTAGCGTCACTGGCCAGCGGATATGAAGGTGTGAACACACCGATTGTATCTCCGCGTCTCAATTTCGGTGGATAAATCATGTAAATCCCTCCTCTAGCAGGTCGATATTGCTTATAGTCACTTTTCTCATTATCATACAAAATAATCACCAGATATTATAGATGAGGAGACTCGAACGCTTACAGAGAAGCGATGATGCTTATACCCTTTATGAAATCAACTTTGGGCTATTCAAGGTTTATTTCATAACGTAATATTGGAATATCATTATCAAAAAACTCTTTTATAATATACCACCGTTATGTACGATAGTTTGTATAGCACCTAAATTATCTTTGTGAGGTGTAATATGAACACAGTTAATACCTTTTTGAAGACATTTGGAAAAAGCAAGTTGTAGCATTATCGTACTATATCCTTTATTACGATGCCAAGGAACAATACCTGCATGTAAGTGCCCCCTGGGAGTATCTTCGTGATTTAAAACTATCGAACCGAAAATTTCATTGTCTTGATTGACAAGAGAATACAAAGTACAAGGAACATGTGTTGACAACATTGAACCAGTTGTACGATCATCTTCACAATAATCTAGCCATTTTTTATAAGGAATATTTGAACCAAGTTTTTTACTGAAACGTCGCATAAGTTCTGGTTGAATGTTATTTTCGAGAGATTCTCATTTATCCATAATTTGATTATACTCTGCTTCATGACTTGGGTCAGGAATTACAAGTGAAAAATCATTGCAACAAGAATCCATAATATACCTAGATTATAAAAATAATTATGTTTATATCTTATCATAAAACGCAAAAGAAGTCGATGACCTTACAGCAATCGACTCATTTCGACATTATAGGAAGTGTTGACAAAAAATACTTTTTACGAAGAACCAGCCAATATGGATAGCGAATCCCCAAATTCCCGGTCAACAGGAAAAAAACTCATCATATGCGTGATTGAAAAATCACTTTCGTGTATGCTAACATAAACTTGTGCACAAGAAGAGCTCTGAAAATTAAAGGAGGTTGGTTCAATGAAACTGAAAATAGGTGATAACATACGCAAATATCGTCATGAATTAAATATAACGCAACAAAAATTTGCAGAGAAGCTGGGGGTATCATTTCAGTCGGTAGTCGTTGGGAGAACAATGAAACTTATCCGGATATGGAGCTCCTGCCGGCAATCGCGAATTTTTTTAAAATAACAGTTGATAAACTGATGGGCATACCGGATATCGAGACAGAACAGAAAGCACACGAAGCATTTGATGCTTTGAGACGTGCTTCTCTTAAACAAAACATGGATACCAATGAAGTTGTTTCTTTGCTGCCTGAGATAAGAAGAAATTATATGAGAAGTTCGGAAGCGTGGCGACTATGGTGTGAAGGCAATGACAGGTGCTTTAGCGACCAAGATATACTACCTGAAGTAAGACTTACAGCAGAAGCTTACCTGGCTGTTCATCCATTGGATCCTCATGTTTTGCAGACAATGGCCTATATTGAAGATGAAGAACATATTCAATCATTTTTGAATAAATATTCCACGGTTTTCGATACTTTACAACGCACTTTGCTTTATACAAGGTATCTGCGGAGGAATGATAAGGAAAAACTGGAACCCGAACGGCAATACAGGTTTTTCAATGCCGTCGCTACATTGCTACAACCTTCTGTGTTAAAAGGGTTGGAATCAGACGATAAAAATGAAAATGCGGCGGTAAAATTTCAAATCAGGCTACTTGATATCATACGTGACAACGGCAATGATAATATTCCGGATTGCTGGGTAGACGACCGTTTGACTTTAGGCATTCAAGATGCTTCGATTTCTTTGCGAAATGGTCAAACAGAAGAGGCCATCGACAAGCTGAATGCCGTTGCTTCGTTACTTGAAGAAACAATGAAAATAACTCAATTACAAACGTTAGGTACTTCCTGTCGCTGGCTTGATAAAATGATTTGGAATGCTGAGGAAACCTGGTTCCGAAAGTCTAATAATCCGGACGAACACGAAGAAAGAGCCGTATATATCAATACGTCGATGGACGGGATGACTACATGTTATCTGATTTTTCCAAGCACATATTATAACCAAATTACGAACATGAAAGGAAAAGAGGTTTTACAAACCCATCCCGGGTTTCAAACTGTCGTTGATCGTGTAAAAGCTTTCATTGTAAAAAGGCCGTAATGGTTCGTTTATTCATTCGGTTGTTATGTGTCGCAGGGTAAAGATTGCTCGCTGTCAGTAAATTTTAAATGCCCTGTGGTTTCGGGCAAAAAAAGGCGTATGGATTTTAACTCTCCATATGCCTCTTTTTCTGTTGTGGGTTTAAGTTCTGTCCGTATACGATTTTTGCCGTTTGGCATCTATGAAATCCATGCTGAACAACTTACCGTCAAAATGCCCAAAAACCTTGATTTTTCATGACTCCCGCTGGGGGAGCTTTTTAAGTTTGTTGTTTATGGGAATCGTTGACAAAATAGATCCCTACCCCGAACGCGACTTGCACGTCAAGAACTATTTTCATTTTTGCATAGTAATTTTTTAGTTTTACTGCCAGGTGTCCCATTTTTGAGTTCCAAATTCTGACCTCTATTCACATGTAAAGGTGAGACAAAAAAGATCGCCTAGCATTTTTCGTGAAGATACTTAAACTTTCGTATTAAAAATCATTATATCAGATGCATGAAAATGGTTTCGTTTATATCTGGATTCTATGGAGCCGGTTTTTCGTCAATCTTTATAAATCCGTACTTTTCATATAAATTAATATGATCACTCACAACGTAAACCTTGTTGAAGTGCAAAGCTTTAGCGTATTCAGTACAAAGTAGATTAGCTTCTGGCTTATCTGCCTGCCTCGATATTGCTCGCCGAGAAACATATAACCTATATAGGGTGTATAGGGAGCATTCGGAATACAGTCTGTTTTAGTCAATGTACAATAAGCCGCAATGTGATTGTCTTCAAAAGCCACAAAAACCCGTTCTCAATCGCTAAAACTATTGGTTTTCATTTCTCTGGCGAGATTTTTCCCCGCACTCCAACTACATTCATCTGCATAACGGGCGACTATCTCCCGTAGCTTGTCGTCATTTGTAATTGGTTTTTTTGTCATTAAAGTCACTTTCTTTTATAAAAACAGTTTATCATCATATAACATATAAACCAAAGAAGTCGACTGCTTTCAAGAATTTCCTGGTATGGATATTTATAACGATACTTTGCAAAATAAAAAATCCGAGTGTCCATATGAACACTCGGATTGGTGCGCCCGACTGGATTCGAACCAGCGGCCTTTAGAGTCGGAGTCTAACGCTCTATCCAGCTGAGCTACGGGCGCATATCATACGAACGATATCTCATAATCGATGGATAATAGTATAACATAAAAAAACGTATTTGGCAAGTAGAAGAAGTTGATGAAGTAACACTTCATTGAATCCGTGTAGCAGACGTTGGATAATTTTTGAAATATACCAAAAATAAGGGAAATTTATAGAATTTTTTTTAAAATGCAAAAAAAGTTGAAAAAAGGGGATTGACAGAGAGGGTGGAGGAGTGTTATGATAAATGAGCACTTTCG
>CAMMMX010000020.1 GCA_946498095.1 uncultured Clostridia bacterium | reverse complement strand
GAGCAGAGGACTGAAAATCCTCGTGTCGATGGTTCGATTCCGTCCGGAGGCACCAAAAGTGAATGCATCAATGTGGAGTCCAGTTTCGATGTGCCAAAAACGGCACATCGGAGGCAGGATAAATGCGGGCTTAGCTCATCTGGTAGAGCGCCACCTTGCCAAGGTGGAGGTAGCGAGTTCGAGCCTCGTAGCCCGCTCCAATAAATAAAGGAGAGAACGAAAGTTCTCTCCTTTATTTATTGGAGCGTTCATCGATGATGTTGGGGTGCATTTCGAAGATCGTCAAATGGGCTCTTTCTGGAAGGAAAGCCCTTTTGATGTTTTTTTCGCAAGAAAACTTGTTATGTCGGAGGAAGGCTGTTGAATGCCTCCTGAAAAATTTCGGCGTGTAGTTTTTCGTCCAGTGCTAAACGGCTGAATACAGCACATAATCCTGGATCTTGGACCTTTTGTGCCTGCAGGGTATAACGTTCGCATGCCTCCTGCTCGCCCCGAATGTTGCGACGAAGCAGATCGTGAATTTGAACACCATAATGAACCATCGTCCCGTTCCAGACGGTGTAACCATCCCGATAGACGGCACGGTACTTGGGCGTCCCGCCGGTATGGACGATGAGTTGGCCAAGGATGTCCAAATGCTGCATTTCCACTTGAGCAATCCGTTTTATGGTTTTTGAAAGCTCCGGATATTGTTCCTGCAGCATCCAGCTTTGGTACAGATACATCGAAATGGTAGTGAACTCGCTGTGTGTGGCGACAAAATCCTGTGTCAGCATTGGCATGTAGCGGTTGTTGGAAGTGCAAGCGCTCAGCTCTGGATAGGGAGAAGCGTCACGGACAGCGAGTTCCTGTGGGACAGGCGCTGTGGTGGCGACGGGGCGTTTTGCGTTCATTTCCGGCCTGTGCATAGTGTTCATGGCTATCCCTCCGATTGAGTCGTGCGTGGGTGCGGGAGTCAGCGCAGGGCTCATGTTATCATGACGGTAATATATATGTCGGAGCAATGCTAGGTAGCACAGATAATAGATGACATTGGGGCGTATCAGCACGAAAACGGCCGCTTGTGCAGCCATCTACGATTAATAGGGGGAAGCGCCTTTCCAGGACGCTTCCCCCTTCCTTTGTATGGTGTTATTGCGACACTATTTCCTGAGGGTGCTGCGCATGAACGGCTAGAGAGCCATCCTCGACGGTCACGTCAATGAGAGTGCCGGGAAGGAGATCTTCGCTGAGAATGAGCCGCCCAATCAAGGTTTCGACGTTTCGTTGGACATACCGGCGTAACGGACGAGCGCCATAAACTGGATCATAACCGTGTTCAACAATAAAGGCCTTCGCTTGGTCGCTGACGTTACACTTGAGCTGCTTATCCCCCAAGCGACGGTTCAGGTCGGCAATGAACAGATCGACAATCTGGGTAACGTCCTGACGTGACAGCGGTTTATAGAAGACAATTTCGTCTAAGCGGTTCAGGAACTCAGGGCGGAAGGAACGTTTGAGCAGGTTCATGACCTCCTCCTTCGCTTCGGCCGTAATTTCGCCTGAGGAGTCGATGCCGTCCAGCAGGGCGGAGGAGCCAAGATTGGAGGTCAGGATAATGATGGTATTCTTAAAGTCGACAGTACGCCCCTGTGAGTCAGTAATACGCCCGTCGTCCAGTACCTGCAGCAGGACGTTAAAAACGTCCGGATGCGCTTTTTCCACCTCGTCGAACAGCACAACGGAGTAGGGTTTGCGACGCACGGCCTCGGTCAGCTGGCCGCCCTCCTCGTAGCCGACGTATCCGGGAGGCGCGCCGATGAGACGGGAAACGGAGTATTTCTCCATATATTCCGTCATATCAATACGGACGATATTGTGCTCGTCGTCGAACAGGCATTGAGCCAGTGCTTTGGCAAGCTCTGTTTTTCCCACGCCAGTCGGCCCCAGGAAAAGGAAAGAACCGATCGGACGGTTGGGATCCTGGATGCCTGCACGGGAACGGATGATTGCTTCCGTCACCTTGGTCACGGCCTCGTCCTGTCCGATGACACGCTGGTGCAGGATGTCTTCCAGGTGCAGTAGTTTTTCACGTTCCCCCTGCATCAGCCGCGCGACAGGGATCCCTGTCCAGCGCTCAACGATGCGGGCGATTTCCTCCTCCGTTACTTTGTCGCGTAACAGCGTATTTCCCTTCTGAGAGGACTCCGCCAACTTTTCTTCTTCTTCCAGACGTTTTTGCAGCTGTGGCAGTTTACCGTATTTCAGTTCAGCGGCCTTATTCAGGTCATAGGATTGCTGCGCCTTTTCTATTTCGGCGTTAAGCTGTTCAATGCTCCGCTTGAGCGACTGTACCTTGCCGATTGCCGACTTTTCGTTGTCCCATTGCACCTTCATGGTGTTAAATTTTTCACGCATTTCCGCAAGTTCCTTCTGGATCTCTTTTAGATGCTCTTGGGACAGGGCGTCCTTTTCTTTTTTCAGCGCCGCCTCCTCAATCTCATGCTGGATGATTTTACGCTGTATCACATCCAACTCAGTCGGCATCGAGTCGATTTCGGTCCGCAGCATCGCGCAGGCTTCATCGATGAGGTCGATGGCCTTGTCGGGCAGAAAACGGTCGGTAATATAGCGGTGCGAGAGCGTTGCTGCTGCGATGATTGCCTGATCCTGTATTTTGACGCCGTGGAAAATTTCGTAGCGTTCTTTCAGGCCGCGGAGGATAGCGATCGTGTCTTCCACCGACGGCTCGTTCACCATAACAGGCTGGAAACGCCGTTCCAGCGCGGGATCTTTTTCAATATACTGGCGGTACTCATCCAGTGTTGTCGCACCGATACAATGCAGCTCACCTCTGGCCAGCATGGGCTTGAGTAGGTTTCCGGCGTCCATGGAGCCCTCCGTCTTGCCGGCGCCGACGATAGTGTGCAGCTCGTCGATAAAGAGGATGATCCGTCCCTCGCTTTTCCGGATTTCGCCTAAGACGGCCTTGAGGCGTTCCTCAAATTCACCGCGGAATTTTGCGCCCGCAATCAATGCGCCCATATCTAGGGAGAAGATCGTCTTGTCCTGCAGACTGTGGGGAACGTCGCCCCGAACAATACGCTGAGCAAGCCCTTCAGCGATTGCCGTCTTACCGACGCCGGGTTCGCCAATCAGCACCGGATTGTTCTTCGTCTTCCGCGACAGGATCCGGATCACGTTACGAATTTCGTCGTCTCGTCCTATGACGGGATCCAACTTCTGGCTGCGTGCACGCGCGACCAGGTCCGTGCCATACTTTTTCAGCGCGTCGTAGGTCGCTTCAGGACTATCGTTTGTTACACGTGCCGCACCGCGTACCGAGGCGAGCGCTTTGAGAAAGGCGTCCTTGCTGATTCTAAAGTCAGCGAACAACTTTTTCAACGCGTCGTCAGGATGGTTCAACATAGACAGGAAGATATGCTCGACTGAGACATATTCGTCCTTCATATGTTCGGCCGATTCCTCGGCACCGCTGAGGATAGTGTCCACATCCTGAGAAACGTAAATCTTCCCGGCTTCCCGTCCCGAACCTGATACATGAGGTAGCATGTCCACCCCTTGTTGGACGCGGTGCTGCAAGCCGTCTGCATCGACGTTCATTTTCAGTAACAGCTGAGGGATAAGCCCCTGATCTTGTTCCAGCAGAGCCAGCAGTAAATGCTGTGCTTCAATCTGAGGATTATGGCGTTGGAGTGAAAGGTCCTGCGCCGCCTGGATAGCTTCCAGAGATTTTTGGGTGAATTTCTGCGCGTTCATCTATCATCCGCCTTTCTGTACGGAAAAACTTATAGAGATTCCCTTTAGTACAAAATTGATTATACGCCTTTATTATTTCTTAAATATGAATAATAATAATATAAAAATAGAATATTAGCACTATAATCAAAAGAGTGCTAATATTTTTTTGGTAGTAGACGTAACGTGTCTTTTGCTGTATGATAGATAGGGTTAGATTGGATACTTTTTTGAAACATGAAATGTGTAAGCTAGGTCAGAGCAATCCAAAATTATGGACGGTCAATAGATAGACTGGTGAAATGGCCTTGTTGGAAGAATCCTTTCAGAGCGGTCTTTCGTTCTATTATGGAGGTAATCTGATTGTTGCGAACAAACGTATTGGCCGTAGGGATAGGAGAGCCTTCGGGCAAACATAAGGGAGTGGGAAAGGGAGCATGGTAAAAATTCTGATCGTGGAGGATGAAGCGCCGATCGCTGAGTTGATTCAGATCAGCCTGTCGCGCGCCGGATACGAATGCACCTGCGCGCTGGACGGAAAGCAGGGAGCGGATCTCATTGAGCGCAACGATTATGATTTGGTGCTGCTGGATATTATGCTGCCACAAATTAATGGCTACGAGTTGATGGAATATGTACAGCCGATGGGGATTCCAGCTATTTTCATTACAGCGAAGGGAACAACACAGGATAAGGTCAGAGGACTACATATGGGTGCCGACGACTATATCGTCAAGCCGTTTGAAATCGACGAGCTGCTCGCACGGGTGGAATCGGTGTTGCGACGATACCACAAGGGGCAGGGGTTTATTACCATCGGTGATGTGACCATCAACACACAGGCTCACAGCGTCCAAAAGAACGGCAGGGAGGTTGATCTGACGCCTAAGGAATACGAGCTTTTGATGATTCTGGTACGAAACAAAAATGCCGTTTTGTACAGGGAAACATTATTTGAACGTGTCTGGGGCGAAGAACTCATGGGGCGGACGCGAACCTTGGATTTGCATATTTTGCGTCTGCGTAAGAAACTGGGCTGGCAGGACCGTATCAAAACAGTCTTTAAAATTGGCTATAAGCTTGAGGGATAACGGATAAATAATAGGAAGGAAGTGGAAACGGCGTGCGTTTTTGGCTCAAGCTGGTGTTGAGCACAACAGCGGTCATCGCCGTACTGTTCTCGGTGGGCGGATATTTGATGTTGCGGCAGAATTTCGCTTCCTCACTCAATGTCGCAGTGGAACAGAGTACCAGCCAGCATATGTTGGAGCGGTACGCCATGGAGTCGGCCATGCTCAGCGATCTTGTGCGAGGGGAAAGTGTGAGTGATGGGGATTTAGCATCGTACGGTAGGCATCTGACGGGATATTCGGATATCCAGAAGAGGTACCTTTCCCTTTATTCTGAGGATAAGCGCAGTCTTTTCAGTACGCTTCCCTCCTCTCTAGGGGAGGGGGAGATTGCCGGCATGTTGGATAAGGAAGGCAGCCACTATTATATCCGTGATACGCAGCAAGGTGTTTTTATGCTGCTATGTTCCTATCTTGACATGCAAAATCGCGGTACATATCTCCTCAGTGTGTACGATATCACATCTATATTCCATGAGCGCGACAGGCAGCTGCGCTTTTTTCTGCTTTTGGATATCAGCATCCTGCTGACGTCAGTCGTTACGATTTTCGTCGTCTCCCTTTTCCTGACGGCACCTATCAAAAAGCTGAGCCAAGCCAGCCGGAAAATTGCGCAAGGCGCTTATCATGAACGGACTGTTATCCGTTCAGGTGGAGAGATCGGTCAGCTAAGCCGCAGCTTTAACCAGATGGCGGAAGCGGTAGAAGAACGTGTGCGGCAGCTGAACCTTGCCGTGGAACAGCGCGACGACTTTATCGCGGGGTTTTCGCATGAAATGAAAACTCCCATGACGACGATTCTTGGCTATGCGGATCTGCTGCGCTGTGTGGATTGCGATCCTCAGATGCGGCAAAAGGCGGCAGGATATATTTACCGTGAGAGCAAACGGCTGGAAGATCTGTCGCAAAAAATGATGGATTTGATGTCATTGACGCAGGAACATATAGAACTGTCCCTCCAACCGGTACAGGCTTTGCTGCATCGATTTAAGGATATCATTGTTCCCGAACTGGGAGATTTACAGATGGATGTCCAGGCGCAGAAAGGAACTGTCTATACGGATGAAGCTTTGTTTTTCTGTATGCTTCGAAATCTGGTTATGAATGCGAAGAAGGCAGGACCAAAAGACGGTACAATCCATATTCGTGGAAAACAGATGGGAGATCGTTACCGTCTGTACGTGATTGATACAGGCTGCGGTATTTCCGAGGAAAATTTGCCTCGTATCACAGAGCCTTTTTATATGGTAGACAAAGCACGAACAAGGGCAAACGGCGGAGCGGGGATCGGCTTATCGATTTGCGATAAGATTGCGCGTCTGCATGGAGGTAGCCTGCACTTTACTAGTCGTCTGGATGTGGGGACTTCCGTATGGTTTGAAATGGAGGTGGAGCATGAAGAGTTGGGTGAGCAGTGTATGCGCAGTGATAGGAACGTTGCTGCTGATAGTGGCGACGATCCTGGTGCCGGTACAGGCGTTCCAGCTGCAGGACAGGAAACTGTTCACGTCGACGCATGTCCAGCGGAAGCTGACAGGCACGCTGACGCCGGAAGCAGAAAACATTTACCTAGTACGTGCGATCCACAAGATGTATGAGGATGGGACGTACACTTGGGAGAATGAAAATGAAATAGACGCAACCACAAATGAGAATATGGTCGAGGTGTTGGACAGCGAGCTTGACAAGCTCGAAGAGGAGGGAATTCTCAAGTACTATGATCGACTGGGACCTCAGGATAGGGTGAAAGGTTATTCGGTGGGGACAAAAAGTTTCCCGGAGGATGACGTTCAGCTGGATCTTTTTTTCTCGGATGATGTGCCCGGGGAGCAGCAATATTATCAGATGGATCATAAAACGCGCAAGCTGCTATTGATTGAGTTTACTGATGATCATAGGGTTGAGAATGGTACAAAATTTGCCCCGATGGGTCATGACAAAAAATTGTTGATGGAACGTTATATCTCCTATCTGGGGCTGGATATTCTGGACGACTGGGTCTATCATAACGATGGCAGCATGGAATACTATACGTCGGAAAGCGCCCAACTGAACGTATACGCGTTGAGATTCGAATTCACCTATAGCCTCAAGGTGCAGCCGTTCGGCAATATATCCCCCAATGAAGTCCTAGGCTTATGGTGAAAACTTCTTCCGCCGGTTCCGTTATCTTCGGCCTCCTATAGGTGCGGTTGGCAAGGCTTCGGTGACGTCACGGCATTTGCAATTATCAACATGTTTTGTGCTGGTAAAATGCCCCGTTGTGTTACAATAGAAAAAGAGAAATGGAGAAAATATTTTTGAAATTCCGAAGCTTTCAAACATTGTTCGAGGCCAGCGTTCCAGACGAACTCCGCTGCTGTATTGCGCCAAGCGGGAAGGGAAAAACCGAATTCGTCTGTCGACCATCGATGAGGCTTCAGAGCGTCCGGATATGGGAATAGAGTAAAAAAGCACATCTCCGATCAGTGCGAAGACTACAAGAAGGTGCTCTAGAGGCGCATAATCTGATTTTTCTGGTGTCGTTTGGCCGTAAATGGTTCGTTCACCATTTATTGGCCCATCTTTGTACAAGCGTTACACCTAATGTTTTTCAAAAACGCCTTTCCAGCCTACTTTCATAAGAAGAACGGGACATTCCAAATCCAATAGAGGGACGACCTAAAGTAAGCGGGATGTTTTTGTTGGAAGATACGGAGAAAAGGACCCCAGTTTTACCGAGGGGTGAAAATCTTTAGCAAAAGAAACACTTTTTATTGACGGGTAGCGCAAACAAGGCGACAAAAAGGTCAGACGTTTGGGTGGCTGACTGTGCTTGTCATTCGGTGTCTCACCTTTTATGTTCTATCAGGGACGCAGCCCGTATTTTACCCTTCCAGGATATTCCATCCCGTTCGTTCACCAGTTGTTTATACATACAAAGCGTCCCATTGAGAACGCGTAATCCCATAAAGGACGCTGTCCTGAAAACCGAGACTGCATCGGTATTTTTCCGTTGCCACTCCCTCACGACGCATGCCAGATTTTTCCATGACACGTCCGGACGCCGGGTTGTTGACCGAATGATACGCCTCGACACGGTTGTACCCTACGTCGCATAGCAGATACTGTATGACGGCGCGAAGCGCTTGCGACATATATCCTTTCGACCAGTATTCCCGCGCCAGGCAATAGCCCACTTCGCAGGACGCGTCGTATTCGCTGACGGTATGCGCACCAATAGAACCGATGAGCCGCCCGTTTTCCCTTAATGTGATACCCCATAGGTATTGATCCGGACGCTGATATCCCTTTACCCAACCATCCAGGATGCTGCGTGTCACATGAATACCGGCATGTGGGGTCCAGCGTAGAAATTGTGTTACCATTGGATCGGAGGCCCAGCCGGTAAAAATTGCTTCTTCGTCGCCTCTGCGGAAGGGACGCAATAACAGTTCCTTCGTTTCCAACGTCTTCGTTCCCTTGTGTAGTATCATTTCGTTTCCCACTTTCATCATGATAGTTTAGACGGCGTTCCTTACAGCATACGACACCCATGGACAATCCTTGCAGGACAACCATAGAGACGTACTCGCGTCGCATTGATAGTTTGATGAGGACGCACAGATAAGAGAACAGGCCACCTATGGAGCAGGTGTCGATTGCCGAGGCGAAACGGGCCCTATGTGTTGCGATAAGTTGCGTCCCTGGCGAATCAGCATTCCTGTATTTTTCTTCCGATATGGAGAAAATGCTCGGAATATGAAAGCAGATCCTCCCGTTCACAGACCTGGATAGCAAGTTCCAACCATTTTTCGAACACCTCCGGCGGCTGTGCAGAAATAATCGGTTCGCAGGGGGAAAGGATGCCCTCGCTGCCCAACAGGTGGAGTGTTTGGAGTGGAAAACGCTTCATGAAGGGAAGGATGTCGGCATGCCGAATAAAGTATGCTTGGGTAAACGAGTCGCCGGTAAAAGGCTGATCGCGGACAAACTGGTCATAGTCGCTGGCCGCCTCTTTGTCAAGGATAAGTTCCGGTGCATATTTCATAGCGTATATGACCCCCGCGTAGGAGGAAATGAAGGCGCTGAATAGGCATCCGTCGGGTTTAAGCATTCGCAATGCCGCCTGGATGGCCTTGACGCGCTCCGACTCTTCCAGCAGGTGATACAGCGGTCCCATCAGCAGGACATGATCGAAGGTTCCCGTTTCGCCGCCAAGGATTTGATCCGCATCACGCGCATCGCCGGACAGCGTACGGAGCGGCAGTGCGGCTTCACCTGCTTTTTGTTTGGCGAAGGCTGCGTTTTCCTCTGACAGATCCAGCAGAGTAACGTCGCAGCCGCGATGCGATAGATAGAGCGAATAGCGCCCCGGCCCGCCGCCGATATCCAGCACACGCTGTCCCAGTCGGATATAGCGGTCCATAAAATGACAGTTGACGGCGAATTCGGCCCGGTGTCTAGCCAGGCGATCCCATTCTTCCTGTACCGCTGCGTCATAGTAGTCGCGGACGATTTTTGTAGTTTTATCCATCTGAAGTCCTTCTTTCTGACATTTCGGAAAGAAAACGGCGGTACCCATCTCTTTAGACTGGTACCGCCGCATCCATATCCGTGCAAAAATTTTTCACCACACGATTAAAGGTATGGAGGAAGCAGCCCTGATTGAAAAAACAAATCGGCTTGTGGGTTGACGGTATTGACGTTTCTAAACTGTACGGCATTCATGGGCACGCCCTCCTTGCAAAGATTTTTTTCAGTATACAGCGTATTTGGCAGTTTGTCAAGCGCTTTCTGTCATTCGTTGCACCGGCTCCACATGGTATGTTATAATAAGCATAAACACATCAGAAAGAGGGGGAGACGCGAATGAAACAACCGAAAATGATCCTGTTTGACTACGGCCAGACGCTGCTGGACGAGAAGGTGATCAATCCGCTGGCGGCTAATCAGGCGGTGCTGGATCACGCCGATTACGTCCCGGACGGGGTAACAGCGCAAACGGTGCGGGAGACGGCGCTTTCTATGACACAGGACATCAGTGCCTGCGGGGGATTCCCCACGCTGGAGGTACACGAGCATATGTTTCAGCGTTACCTGTATGACTTGCTGGGCGTGCGTTTTTCCATCCCGGCTGACGAAATTGAATGGATTTTCGGCAGCACCCATTATGAGGTCGCCGTCCCGACGCCCTATCTGCTGGAACTGCTTGCGCAGTTGCGGGAGGCGGGGATACGCAGTGCCGTGGTCAGCAATATTACCTTCAGCGGGGACTTTCTGCGCCGTCACATCGAGGCGCATATTCCGGATCATCGTTTTGAATTCGTCCTGGCGAGCAGCGACTATGTCTTTAAAAAGCCGCACCCGCGCATTTTTCAGATGGCGCTGCGTAAGGCGGGACTGTCTGCACAGGACGTCTGGTTCTGCGGGGACAACGCGCTGTGCGATGTGGACGGATCTGCCCGGATGGGGATGCAGGCGGTGTGGTACCAGGGGGCGGTCAAGCACGAACAGGAACCGCCACAGAAGGAGCATCTGTACGTTGACGATTGGCGGCAGCTGATGGACATTCTGTCAACATTGTAAGGTTTGCGTTGCGCAAACCTTGACAAAGCGGGGTGCATTTGGTAAAATAAAAAAGTATTCCTTACTCCGGTTCATAGGCTGGGGTCAATCCGTCCAGAGGAAACAGGATGTACAAAGGACGGAAAGTCCAAAAGGAGGTGCTACAATGGCAAAAATGACAGGGAATTACGAGTCCGCGATTATTATCAACACCAAGCTGGGTGAGGATGGCATCAAAGCAATCGTGGAAAAATTCACTGCTCTTATCAGTGCAAATGGTACGATGGAAAGCGTGAATGAATGGGGTAAAAGAAGGCTCGCCTACCCAATCGAGGACGAGACGGAAGGTTATTATGTGTTCTATAACTTCAGCTCGAACACAGACTTCCCGGCGGAACTGGACCGTGTGTACAATATCACGGACGGTATCCTTCGTTCACTGATCATTGCGAAGTAGGAAAGAGGGAAAAGCTATGCTGAACAGAGTGATCCTGATGGGCAGATTGGTAGCCGATCCCGAACTGCGGCAAACGCCGAGTAATGTGTCCGTGGCTTCTTTCCGTATCGCTGTTGACCGCAATTACCAGCGTCAGGGCGAGGAAAAGCAGGCGGATTTTATTAGTGTAGTCGCATGGCGGCAGACAGCGGATTTTGTCGGCCGGTATTTTACCAAAGGCCGGATGATTGTCGTCGAAGGTTCCTTGCGCACAGGTAGCTATACCGACCAGCAGGGGAATAAGCGTTATACGACGGAGGTTTACGCTGACAACGTCTACTTCGGGGATTCCAAGCCCGCGCAGGGCGCATCGCCTGTCGGTGCCTCACCCTACGGCAACGCACCGCAGACCGCTTCACGTCCTCAGCCTCCCGCATTCCAGGAGCCTGAAAAAGGAACTGCTTTCTCCGTCGGCGATATCGGCGATTTTGAACAGATCGACGACGATGGGGATTTGCCGTTTTGACGTATCGTTGTATTAGATAGGAGGTATTATCATGGAAAGACCGAACCGCGGCGGAAAAAGATCGCGTAAAAAGGTTTGTGCTTTCTGCGCCGATAAGGTGGAAAGCATTGATTACAAGGAAATCGCGAAGTTTTCCAAGCGCTATATCTCGGAGCGGGCAAAAATTGTCCCGCGCAGAGTGACCGGTACCTGTGCGCATCATCAGCGCCAGCTTACCGTAGCGATCAAGCGCGCTCGTCATTTGGCTCTGCTTCCGTATGTTGCGGAATAAGCCAAAGCTTACGCAGCTTTTGAACAAGTTATCCGGGAGAAAACCGGGTGGCAGGCTTGATAACATGAAATCCAATAGGGCGGACGCGCAGTCTGCCCTATTGTCACATTCAGGAGACCTTATGACCAAAAGGGTTGTTCTCTTAAGCCACCGGAGCACTTTCACCAGGATAGATCAGGAAAGTTCAAATCAGCATTCACGGACTCATGGTAAAGGAGATAAAAATGGGTACAGCACAGCAGACAACCGATTGGATAGACCTGCGTAAACAGGTGATTAGAAAATACTTTAACAGGATGAACGACAAACAGTTCGAAGCGGTCGTGACAGTAGACGGCCCCGTGTTGATACTGGCAGGGGCCGGCAGCGGAAAAACGACCGTTGTGGTAAACCGTATCGCAAATATGATCCGTTTTGGCAATGCTTATCAGGACAGTGCAATACCGCAGCTAACGCCAGAGCAGATAGGTCTTCTGCACGATTACCTAAACGGTTCCAACAACGATATTGACGCCATTTCTGACATCATCGCTACCGGACGAGTGCGGCCGTGGAATATCCTTGCGATTACCTTTACCAATAAGGCGGCCGGCGAATTGAAGGAACGTCTGTCGGGCTCGCTCGGGGAGATGGCAAACGACATTTGTGCCGCAACGTTTCATTCAGCTTGTGCCCGTATCCTGCGTGTTGATATTGAAAATATCGGCTATGCTGGCAATTTTACCATCTATGACACGGACGATGCGCTTCGGGTCATCAAAAACGCGATGGCTGCATTGAATATCAATGAGAAAGTATTTCCGCCTAAGAGTATCATGACCGAAATCAGCCGGGCAAAGGATAAAATGTGGTCGCCAGAGGAATACCAGTCCCGCGCAGGGGAAGATTATCGACTGAACGTGATTGCAAAGGTTTATACACGTTATCAGGCGTCCTTAAAAGAGGCCAATGCGCTGGATTTTGACGATATTATTTGTAAAACGATCGAGCTGTTCGAGCGTTGTCCGGATGTACTGGAAAAATACCGTCGACGTTACCGTTACATAATGGTCGACGAATATCAGGATACCAACTATGCGCAGTACCGTCTGATTAGTCTTTTGTCCCAGGAGCATCATAATATCTGCGTCGTGGGAGACGATGATCAAAGCATATACAAGTTTCGCGGTGCGACGATCGAAAATATCCTTCACTTTGAAGATCAGTTTGAAAACGCCAAGGTAATCCGTTTGGAACAAAATTATCGATCTACCCAGAGAATTCTGGATGCAGCCAATGCGGTCATCGCCAACAACACCGGGCGGAAAGGGAAAAACCTCTGGACGGACAACGGCGGTGGCGATTTGATCGAGGTTTTCCGTGCATGCGATGAAAGCAGCGAAGCGCGTTTTGTTACCAACACGATATTGGACGACGTTGCCAAAGGGGGGGAATTTTCCGACCATGCCATTTTGTACCGGATGAACGCGCAGTCAAACGCGCTGGAACGGATGATGGTCAAGCAGGGGATCCCGTATAAAATCATCGGCGGCCTTCGTTTTTACGAGCGTAAGGAAATCAAGGATGTTTTGGCGTATATGAGCGTCGTTAACAATACGCAGGATGCGCTGCGCCTGCGCCGCATTATCAATGAACCCAAACGGGGCATCGGTGAGGCGACGCTGGCCAATGCGCAGGAGATTGCAGCAGGATTGGGAATAACGCTGTTCGAAGTGCTGAAATCCGCCGACAGCTATCCGGCGCTTGTCAAAAAGGCTCCGGTGCTAACAAAGTTTACGATGTTAATAGAGACATTGGCTGAAGCCGCGGAACATGAGTCGCTGGGGGACTTTTTTGAAATCCTGCTGGACGAAACGGGATACCGCGAGTCTCTGCAAACGCAGGGAGAAGAGGGGAAAAACCGTCTGGAGAACATCGCGGAGTTGAAAACCAATATTCTCAAGTATGAGGAAGAGGCAGAAAATCCCAGCTTGTCCGGTTTCCTGGAGGAAATCGCCTTATACACCGACCTTGATGACCTGAATCAGGACAAGGATAACGTGATTATGATGACGATGCATTCAGCGAAGGGCCTTGAATTCCCTTGCGTATTCGTGATCGGTATGGAGGAGGGGCTCTTCCCAAGCTTCCGTGCGATTGGCAGCCAGGAGGAACTGGAGGAGGAACGGCGTCTGGCCTATGTTGCTATTACCCGGGCAAAGGAGCGTTTGTATATCACTAACGCCGTTGTCCGCATGCTGTTTGGCAACACCTCCCGTAATCCGATTTCCCGCTTTATCCAGGAGATCCCTTCCAGCCTAAAGGATTTCCAGGATGAAACCGTCGTCAAATACCAGAACATTTCTGCCGCGCCCACCAAGACGTCTTATTCCTTCCGCAATGATATGACATCCCATAAAAAGCAGTCAGCGTCGACCGCTTCAGCGATCAGTCTGGCGCCGGGAGATCGCGTGCGCCATAAAATTTTTGGGGATGGGGAAGTCCGCTCTCTAACAAAGATGGCTAACGACATGTTGGTGGAAATCGCTTTTGACACCAAGGGGACGAAAAAAATTATGGCGAATTTTGCAAAGCTGGAGAAGCTGTAAACAATAGCGTATTTTTATCGAATTTCTGGTCACGAAACTTTGTATCGCTCATATGATGTAAGGAGGCATAACCAATCTAATCTGATCACCTTATTAGGAGGAGTAGTATGAGCGAGTATAGAAATACCCCTGATGCGGAACAGGCGAACTGCTTCAAGGAAGCAGTCTGTATCAACGCAAACAAAATCTTTGATTCCTGCTCGGACAAAGATTGTGTGACGGACTTGCAGGTATACTTTACGGAAACGACACAGCTCATAGTGGATTCCAGTGTCACCGTAAAATGCCGCAGTGTGGAAATTATCAATGTGTACTTAGACGTGGAACCGGTACCATTCAACAGAGGCTTTTATTCTGTTGATATGACCTTCTTTTTCGATGTGAAGCTGAACGCATATGCCTCGCCGGTCGCACCGCCGGTTGCCGTCCACGGCTTCGCCAGCTTCTGCAAAAAAGTGATTCTTTACGGCAGCGAAGGGAACGTCAAGGTGTTCGATTCCAATACATCCATTTTCAGCGCAGACGCGATTGACTGTCCGGTGACCAACCGTCCGCGTGCGTCCGTACAGGTCGTAGATCCGATCTGTCTCAGTTGCAAGTTGATCGAGCCGTGCGATTGCTGCTGTGAAATGCCTGTTACTGTGCCTCCGGCGATTGCGAACCGTTATGACGGGGCGTTTGCCTCTGCTCCCGGGAAGATTGTGAGCATAACGTTGGGCATGTTTTCCATTGTACAGCTAGAACGTCCTGTACAACTGTTGATTCCTTGCTACGATTATTGTATTCCAGATAAGGAATGTCCGACCACGACGGACAGTCCTTGTGAGATGTTCAGACGGATCAAGTTCCCGATTGATCAGTTCTTCCCGCCGCGGCTTGACGAATGTGAATGTGACGAGCCCGCCACAGATGTCGAAAGCTGACGGCAGCACCCCCGGAAGTTTCCATATGTACCAATACAGAAAGAATCATTTATCCGCCGCAGGGAACGTATCCCTGCGGCGGATTTTTTGTACACTTTCAGCAAGACGAAAGCCACAGTTTAGCTGGGAAACAAAAATTGAAAAATATAACCCATTTAAGTATCGTATTTCGACGTCTACCGCGTGGCAATTTACATCCATCGCAGTGAGCCTTGTTCCGCCTTATAGTAGAATAAAATGAGGGCATGATAACACTATCAAGTTTGTGGAGGGAAGGGTTATGGAAGAACAATCTCATGCTACGGTGGCAATACGAAAATTTGAACAGTATCTGATCGCGGAAGAAAAGAGCACAGCAACCATTGAAAAATATATGCGGGACATTCGCTCTTTTTACAGTTTCCTGCATGACAGACCAATCTGCAAAGCGGAAACCATTGCTTACAAAAATAATCTGAAAGAGCGGTATGCACCTGCCAGCGTGAATTCCATGCTGATTGCCCTCAATTGCTTTCTGCGTTTTGTCGGCTTGGCAGATTGCTGTGTCAAACCGCTCAAGATTCAACGGCAGATATTTTGTAGGGAAGACAGGGAGTTTACCAAAAGAGAATACCAACGTCTGGTGCAGGCTGCGGCCGGCACGAGAATTGCCTATATCATTCAGACTATATGCGGGACCGGTATTCGGGTGAGCGAACTGCAATACATCACAGTTGAGGCGGTACGGGAAGGAAAGGCGGTAGTGAACTGCAAAAATAAGACGAGGGTGATTTTTATACCAGTACCGCTGCAAAAGCTATTAAAGGAATATATCAAAAAATCCGGGGTACGTATCGGATCGGTGTTTGTCAGCAAAAACGGCAAGCAATTAAATAGAAGCAATATCTGGCGGGACATGAAAGCCCTGTGCGAACGGGCAGGCGTATCTTCCCAAAAGGTCTATCCGCATAACTTGAGGCACCTGTTTGCACGCACATTCTATTCGATTGACAAAGATATCGTCCGGCTGGCCGATTTGCTGGGACATAGCAGTATTAATACCACCCGAATCTATACGATCGAAACTGGAAATCAGCATATCGTAAGGCTGGAGCAGGTACAAAAAATGCTGACAACATAACTTTGATTATGTCGTCAGCCGGTATACTGTACCCATTTTTAAACAGTTATAGTATATCATACATAGGTAAATTTTGCAACAGATATTTCCAAAAAAGTAGTCAGAAAATGAAATAGGCACGCAAAATAAGCCGGGAGCAAACTCAATCTCCTTCCGGCTACTTTTCTGTGCCTTTTTATAATAAATATATATTTAATTTTCTCTTCCGACTCTCTGTTTCTCGTTTTATTAGCAGAACAGCGTTAATGTGACGACATAATCAAAGTTATGTTGTCACACTAAAAAAAGAAAATATATATTCCCAATTTATGAATCATGAATATACAAAAAAGAAATGGTGGTTATTACATATTATGGGGACAGATTCTACGATGAAAAATAAAGTGAGTGTCGGTCATCGTATTCTTTCGATTGTGGGGTTAGTGTTTTGCGCTATCTTCGGCTTTCTGCTGATCTGTAACCTCACGATCATCATCAAAGGCAGTCTCCAACCGGACAAGCCGCCGTCCGTACTTGGTATCACGCCGATGGCAGTTGTGTCTGGGTCTATGAGCGGAACGCAGGAGGGCCATATTGAAGTAGGCGATTTGATCTTCGTTGGCAAAGCAAATCCGGATGAGCTGGCTGTTGGCGACGTCATCGCTTTTATGGAGGGCGATACCGTCGTAACCCATCGCATCGTGGAGGTGCAGACCGGCGAAAACGGTGAGGTACAGTGGAGCACAAAGGGCGACGCCAATAATACGGAGGATCAGAACCCCGTATTAGAGGGAAATCTGGTAGGTATTTACAAGTGGCGGATTCCCAAGCTCGGAGATTTCGCCATGTTTATGCAGACACCGCTTGGGATGATCGTGTTTATCGGTGTCCCACTGCTGGCCTTTATTATTTATGATATTATCCGGCGTCAGCGATACTCAAACCGGGAACAGAAAAAGGCCGCTGAGTTGGAGGCGGAATTGGCCCGTCTCAGAGAAATAGAAGGACAGCAAATTCCCTATGCGGATCAGCAAAATGACACTGCCGCAGAGAAAAAAGAAACCGTCCATCAATAAGTTCGCGTTATCATGCCAGCCGTTCCAGCCACAGGATCGGCCGGAATGATACGATAGATGCGAAGGTGAAACCTTTCACTGGGTAACTCACCTCGAAAAATTCAAACAAGGAGGTCTATTCGACATGAAAACGAATAGAACAACAAAGGTTGCAAGCATCCTGCTTGCTGCTACATTGGTAACAACCTGCTTTGTCGGTGGGACCATGGCAAAATACACCACTAGTGGTGAAGGTAGTGACAGTGCTCGTGTGGCGAAATTTGGCGTTGAAGTAAATGCAACCGGTGATACTTTCGCCAAATCTTACAAGGCAGACGATACAAGCTTTACCGGAGCTATTGCTACTGTCATGTCGCAAGAGGATGTTGTTGCGCCCGGAACCAAGGGTGACATGGCCAACATCAAGCTTTCTGGTACACCGGAAGTTGCTGTAAGGGTTACCTATGACGCAGATTTTGAGTTGGGTGAATACTGGGCTGTTAATGGGGAGTATTATTGCCCGATTAACATTAAAGTTAAGGATAATACCGGCGTCTCCTATACCGTCAATGGTTGGAACTTTACAGATGTTGACACCTTTGAAAGGGCTGTAGAGACAGTGATTGAAAGCTATTCCAAGGAGTATGCTCCTGGAATCGACCTCAGTGGAGTTGAGTCGGATATGGTCGACGTTTCCTGGAGTTGGGCTTTCGAAGGCAATGACGATGCGAAAGACACTGCGCTGGGCAATCAGGCAGCAGCAGACAAAGCAGCTACGATGGATCTGACTGTCAACACTAACGTTACCCAGATCGACTAATCGGATTTTTGAGTACCCGATACATAGTTGAAGTGATAAGGAACGATCCCGCCTGTGTGGCGGGGCGGGATGTTCCTTATATTGATACCGCCGTACTGTACAAACGCAGTACGGCAGTATCAGTATAAGGAAATTGAGAGGGAAACCTCTTTTCCGTATCAAATTACATAGGAGGAAAAGCATATGCAAACTATGGCAAAACGAAAAAGCTGGCTGCTGCCTGCGATGCTGATCCTATTCATTCTGGAGGTGTTTACCCTCCCGTTTGTACTTGGGATTACCTATTCCGGCAAAAGCGAAAGTCCTGACCATGTTCTGACCTACACAGAAAACCAGTTGACATGGGACGGTGCAACGGATGTCAGTTCGGATGGAGTAGCAGAGCTGTCGCTTTTTAGCAGCTCCTATCAGAACGTATTGGCGGAAAACGGCGAAAAAGTGGTTGCGCCCGGTACGGATGGGAGCAATATCGTCCGGCTGAGCAACCGGGCAAAAGGCCCAGTGGACTATACGGCGCTATTGTATGCCATGAAGTCCTCTGATAAGCTTCCGGTTACGGCCTCCCTTTCGAGTGATGGCGGTACGGATGTTACGGAATATCTGCTGCCGGATGGAATCAGTGAGGATAATGTTATCCGTGCGGTCACAGGTACAGTTGGCAAGGATCAGATCCAGGATTTTGATATCAACTGGCTGTGGCAGTATTACGAGGACGCTGAACAAGATGTGATCGATACGGCGCTTGGTAACAAAGCGGCTTTGTCTGAGGCGGATGACGTTACAGTTGGGCTTTACATCACGGTGGAGGACAACAACAGCTATTTTACGCCGGATGTCCCGCAAACCGGGAATCCTACAGCAGTGGGGATGTATGTAGGGCTGATGGTCGTCAGCGCAATGGTGCTGGTATTTTTGCTGCTGTCCCGTCAGCGTGAGAAAAAATGAGGGGACTCAAGATAGCAGGGCGGGTGCTCATGATCCTGTTGACCGTCCTGTTGGCAATGCTTCTGACTTTCAATCTCTATACCATCATCGCCAAAGCGGCGACAGGGAATCCCCAGTCTACGGTATTCGGGTATTCTGCCGCTGTGGTGGTATCCGGCAGCATGGAGCCGACGATATCCGTCAACGATATGGTCGTAAGCCGCTCGCAAGAGCAATATGCAGTCGGGGACATAGTCACGTTTGTAAGCGGTGATTCGCTTGTCACTCATCGCATCGTCGAAGAGACGGAGGGCGGCTTTATCACAAAAGGTGACGCCAACAATACCGAGGATATGGAGCCTCTTTCCCCGGATCAGATTGTGGGCAAGGTGGTATGGAGCATTCCGGCTATCGGAATTGTTTTAGAATATTTAAAAACGCCCCTTGGTATGCTCTGCCTGATACTGATCGGCTTTTTACTGATTGCAGCGCCGGGATGGTGCGAGCGACGTCAGGCGAAAAAATGAATTCGGGAGGAAATGAGGATGAAAAGGTTTCAAAAATACTACAGTCCGCAGTGCCTGAAAAGAAGGAAAAAAAGGCTGCCGGCTTCTGCTTACCTAGCCTATCTTGTGATTTGTACGTTGGTAGTGGGGGGTGTGAGCTTTGCAAAATTTACCCAAACAGCTTCGGGCAGCGACAACGCGTGGGTGGCAGTGTTTGCCGTAGACGGCAGCGGTTCGGAAACTGATATGACGGCAATCGACTGCACGACGCGGCTTGATCCAAATCAGCTATCCAGCGACTATCAGTTCTCTGTGACCAATGTGGAAAATGGAAAGACTTCAGAAGTGATGATGGATTACACCGTCCAGTTGAAGCTGGTAGATGGAGCACAGCTTCCCAAAGGTGTGACAGTAGCTTTGACGTATCAGGACGAGAATGGGCATACATCGTCGGTTACGGGAGTCTGGGATCCAGAGAAGAAAGCCTATGTGTTTGACGGGAATTTTACCCTTCCGGCCGGTACAGTCGAAACGGATACCTACACCCTGCGGCTGACGGTAGACCCGTTTACCGTCTATGAGGATCAAAACCTGAACATGTCCGTCACCGTCAATGCGGTGCAGATTGACTAAGGAAGGAGGATGGAAACGATGAAAAAGATATTTACATATAAGCGTGTCGTTGCGGCACTGGTCAGCGTTACCCTCCTGCTCTCCTTCACAATCGGCGTTACCTTTTCCAAATATACAAAGGAAGTCAAGGTCGGTACTGCCAACTTGAATATTAAAGCTGAGCCGACCACATATGTACTGGAACCTGGGATGACATTTAATGGCAGAATTGACAAAAACTCTACCACCAAGATTATTTTCGGATATTATGAAACAGACGATTCTGGTACTGAAACAGACGATCGGGTTGACGGCAATATTGGATATAAAAAGGTATTGGATGAAAATAATGTAAGCTGGGAAAGCGGTGTGACTGTTGACGCTGCTCAGAGCGGAGCCATTCGTTATTATGAAATTCCCAATGGTGATGGCACCTATACGGGTTATGTTCTTTCCAGAGGAAATATTCAGGCGAATCCAAATAGTGCTAATATGTTCGAGAATTGCAGTAGTCTGACGAATATTGAGTTTGGAAATTTTGATACGTCACAGGCGCAGAAACTGAACTATATATTCCAGAATTGCAGCAGTCTGCCGTCGCTTGATTTGACTTCTTTCGACACGTCAAGTGCGACAACTATGGACGCCATGTTTAATGGCTGTACAAAGCTTACTCAGATCAAAGGACTAGAAAAATTTAATACGTCTAACGTTACTAGCATGGCGTGGATGTTCCAGAATTGCAGCTCCCTCACCAAAGTGAATCTGCTCAGCTTTGATACCACTAAGGTCTGGTCTATGTTTGGTATGTTTGGCGGTTGCAAAGCCCTGACAACATTGGATTTGTCCTCTTTCAGCACAGAAACGATCAATTCTGTCAGAATAACAGATGAACAGAACGGTGGCAAATTTAACGGTGATGAATATGGCTCCATTGGTGCGATGTTTGCGGACTGTACAAATCTCCGAACTATCTATGTGGGTGATAAGTGGGATGTAACAAATCTCAATATCGGTAAAGTTACAGATCTCGATGGCGATGGAACTAATGAGCTTTATAACGAAGGCGATGGCGTATTTGTCGGTTGCAACAACCTTGTTGGCGGCAGCGGTACGACGTTGGAATCTCTGGTGTTATCTGATCAAGTTCATTTTCCATCTTCCAAGTACGCCTGTGTAGACGATCCGAATAATATGAACAATGGACTGCTCACCAAAGCCTATGAGGTGAAACCTCTGTTTAGGGACAATAAGAATGGTTTAACAGCAGGAGTTACTTCGGGTACCAGTATTAGCTTTGGGAATGGTGTCGTTACAGACGGGTCTCTTGTTAGCACAGAGTATGATGCACCATATGCATTTAATGCCCCGGTTGATATTTCCGATATGAAGTATGTCAATTTCACGATTACCTTGCCAAGTTCGTTTACAGCCGATGTGTTTAGTAAATCTGGTAAAAACCTGATTTCCGGCAATGGAGGATTTGATTTTAGTTCGGGAGAGAAGTATTATCAGGGTGGATCGAGAACCATCGGATTTGATGCGTCAGGCCAAACGCTTGATTATGGGATACCTGTCGGAGGCGGGAAAGTAGCGTTGAGCTGGCCGCTGGATCAGGCGATCATTACAAATCCCGATAATGATGTCGATTTTTCATCCGTGCAGTCCCTTCGTTTCTATTTCTGGTTCCACTACTATAAAAGTGCTGATTTAGCGCAGTTTAACGGTGTGACGATTAGCAATCTGAGTTTCAGTAAAGAACCGGCTAGTAGTGTACCGCCTGCATTTTCCTCTGGTACGGCGGGGCGGTCTGTTGAAAATGTACCCTCCCCAAATCTGTTCTCCATCGAACCGGTAGAGCCAGCCGAAACGGAAGAAAATGTCCAGCCCGTAGAGCCGGAGACCTCTTCCCCGGCTCCCACGGAACCGGCAGAACCGAGTGAGCCGACACAACCATCAGAGGGAGAAAGCGAATCTTCAGCCCCGGCGGAGCCGAGCAGCCCGGAAGAAGATACCCCGCCGGCTGGATCGGGAAGTGACTCCTCCGAGGGTTCCAACCCGGAGGAAGATTCGAAAGGGGAGCCTCAGTCCGTAGAACCACCGGCGGAAACGCCTCCCGAATCCGAGGAATCAGAGGAAACTTCCTCCTCCCCGACAGAATCCCCAACGGACGAAGTTGACACCTCTTCTCATCCGGAATCGTCCGCGATAGGAGATGAACCGTATGATAACGGCGCAGGCGAATAGGATTTTGGTATCGGTAGAACAGTACAGCGCCTATGATTTAAGCGGACGTTTTTTCACACCGCTTCAAGCACAGGAAATACCTTTTTTCAGCTTTGCGGAGTTGGTACTGAAACTGGAACGGCAGTTTGATGAATTGAAAATTCCGCAAAAAACGCATGAGATACGGAGATTCTTTTCTGTCGACGTCCCACAGGAGCAACCAGTTCATGGGAGGACGCTTTTTCCTCATGCAGCCGATGGTAGAAAAGGCAAAGGCGGATTTATCATTCATGTCTATTTCCGTCAAAATGCCAGTTGGCAGGGCCGGGTGGAATGGCTCGACGGAAAAAAGGTGGAAGATTTCCGCAGTGTCCTGGAGCTTCTCTATTTGATGCTGGATGCGTTAAACGGCAAGGAGTGTCAAAAGCAAAGCGGCGATCAAGAGATGGTTTCCTATGCGCAGGAAGTGTGAGCGAATAGAGTCTGTTGATAGAATGGCCTGACAAAATGGCGACGGATTATTATCCGTCGCCATTTTGCATTTTCATTGCTGTGCACAGGAGCTCTAGTAGAGCGGTGCGCACGAGGGATGTTCTCCGTCCGCTGTTTTGAGACGCATTTCGGACGTCGGGAGGGAATTGGTTCAACGGGTATCCGATGATCTATCGATAGCGAGGTTCGTGTTCGCTTCCTCCAGCGTCCGCCGCAAAGAGGGCCGCTTCCGGTAGGCACCATACGGGTGGTCTTTATATGCGTTCAGGATGCCTGTTCGTTTTGTAGCGGCGATACGGGTAAACGGCGTGGATGATTGCGGTTATAATAATGTACTGGGATATAGGATAGGCCGATCATCGCCAAGCCGGTCAGAATGAGCCAGAATACTGGGTAGTTGAAGTAGCGTAGGAAGGGGAAGAGTTTGAGGATGTGCTTGGGCAATTCGTTGGACATGATGTAATTGGTACCGAAAATCTGATTAAACAGGTACATGATAAAAAAGATGCCGCTGCCGGTGATCATAGCGGCATACATGCTTTTTTTCGTCACGCGGTATTCCAGCACGAGGAAGCAATAGACGCTCGTAATCAGCATCAGGTGGTGGCTCAAGAAAAATTGCCAGAAGATAAATCGGTCGGCCCCTTGTGTCAGGTCCGGTAACAGCATGGCGGGCAGCGGTCCGACAAAGGTAAAAAAGTAGACGACGCTATACAGCTTACGGCTACCGGTTATCAGGGTAAACATGAACAGATAGCCTGTAATGAAACAAAAATGCAGCGGTAGATGGGAACGCCAGGTATACCGTCCCCGCAGCGCGAGTTCGGTGTAGTATACCGCCATATTCAGGAACATGATTATGGGGACGATATAGCGGATGCACTCTTTATGCTTCCACTGCTTCAGCCTGTCCTGGCAGAGATAAAAGAACAAAATGGCTCCTGCCGTTACACCTAGGAGCAAAAGGTGGTGCAGGCCGAATAACGAAAAATGCAGTCCGACTTGATCAGAGAAAAAGAGAGAAATAGCGTCCATGATTCGTAAAACTCATCCTTTCAAGGCCCAAAACAGTCGAATGATAGCAGGAAAACTGCCACAAACGTTTTTATTATAACATTCTCCCTATCAAAATGCAAGAAAGCCTGTAGCAGTGCTCATACCACACAATAGGGACGCTGTTAGGGACACGCCCTTCCTAGGCGTTGTCTCCCAGCGTCCCTGACGTAGTTCTCTTTATTTTACAAAACCAGGTAAATCCTGATAGGGAATGAACAAAGTCACGAAGCCTTCCCGGTCTTTGATATGGACGTTGAGGATCTTTCCCCCTTCCGTAGCAAAATAGGTACTGCGGGCAATTTCCAGCAGGGTGTTTATTTCTTCAGTATTGGTGATGTCAAAATCGGAACCAGCATCATACATATGATAGTTCTCGCTGAAATATTGCCGTTTATTTCCGCCCCAGTATAAGTCGGAATTAATGTTGTAATCCTGTATGTTGACCGCGTCAATTTCACCATGGAAGCTGAGGCGGTCATACAGCCCCTGTTCCTTCAAAAAGGCGATCGTGTGGGTGAAGGCCGGCGTAATAAAAATCCGGTTCTGCGCCTTTCCGTCCCAATTGGGGTGGGGGAGTGTTTCGTCAGGTTCCGTTCCATAATAGTAGTCAAAGTCATCCTTGCCTAGAAGGTGAACGATACCGAGTGCTTTTTCTTCGCTGAAGTACCGATCCTGTACTGTCTGTGCAGCTAAGTCCTGACTGAGAGCATCAATCAAGGCGCTTTTTTCTGCATCGGACGCGTTGTATTCATAGGGGTTTGAGAAATATATGTCAGACAGGAAAATGTCATAGGGGGCGGTTTCGTCTTTCATCTGCAGGATAAGTGTTTGGTAAGCGTCTGTTTGTGTTCTTGTAAAAGAATCCGTTTCGTCTATGGAGAGTAGCTTTTCCAGAAAGGATGCAGGGACGCCGCTGAATGTGCGTTGAAGCGACGTACCGTCTTTCATCGCGTATGAAACTTCGAAATCGAAACGTACAGTATACTTCTCCGGTTGTTGTGCGTACTGCCCGTTAGAAATGGAATGCTTTCCTGCTTTGGCAATTTCACGGTGCAGCTCCTGGATAAGCTTCAGCTCGTCGGGCGTTTCCAATGTCACAGTGGTATTGCAGAAATGTTCCACGACTCCTTTGTCATTTGTGGTGTACCCGTTATATTGGCTGGCTAGGAAGGTCTCCGGTGCTCCAGGGTAGGAAATCGTCACATTTTCAACGCTGTCCAACGGGGGAAGGTAGTTGGTATAGCCAAAGCCGCCTGTCAACAGAAGAATAGCTACTGCCAGGTAGATCCCAGCTTGAACCGGATATACGGCGACGTCGGAGGTACGTACAGTTTTATCTTGAGAAAGAAAGCGTAGCAAGATAAGATCCAGCACCGCAATCACGGCTACGATGCCGACGCACAGCAACAGCGCTAACGGGACGCTTTCCCGTACCGGCGGGAAGGACAGGAGCATACCGATACCAAGGGCCTGCGTGATGAACGTAGCGATAAAATTCAAGGTACGGTTACAGTGAATCGAGCCACAGATTTCAGCGCGGCGTTTGCTGAACACGTGGAATGCAAGGAGAAACGCAGCCACTGCAATGCCCGCCCATAAGATAGTCCCAACGACTCTGAAGGGAATCGGATCAAAGCTCATTGCCGTGTCGTTTTCTTTTGTGGGAAGATAGGCAATTCCCATAGCGGTATAGGGAAGGTAATGGAATGGGTTTATAAAAGTCAGCAGCTTCTCAAGGGTGTTGGGAAGGTGGTAAGGGGCGTTTCCCCAGAGAAATGCCGGGACAAACCAACTCATGCAGAATTTCAGTATAGTAGGTGCAATCATGACCACTGTCAGCATGCCAGCAGCACCGATGATTGTTCCACAGGCGGCACAGACGGCGCAGGAGACCGATAACCCTACGACTGCGGATATCACAAACAGCGCAAGCAGCGAGAAGAAGCTTTTCCATAACGCCAGAGAAGAGCCGAACGACAAAAGGTTGATGATTAAGTTGGTGGAGAGCGTAATGATAATGGGGAGAAGTAGCATGGTTAGAGCGGCCAGGTAGCGCGTCAGAAAAAGTTTCCGACGGGAGATCCCTAGAGAAAAGTAGAGGTTTGTGCTGTTTTTCTTGAATAAGAAAGCAAAGGTAGTGATACCAGCGACACAAGCAATGATGAGAACCATATAACCGTAGATAATCGGCCCGAAATCCCGTAAAAGCATATAATGGTAATTGGATCGGTATTGATCGGTACCGTTAAAATATGGGTTCGTAATGTAGCTAATGACCGGTAACACGCTGCATAGGGATAAGAGTATTGTCATCATAACGCCAATTGGCAGGTTGAGCTTCAGCGCGCACCAATAGGAGTGGCGGCAGACGGACGCGCTTTCCGATTTATTTGAAGAGATCGGTAAAATCATAACTTTTGGCCTCCATTTCTGACAGGAATACCTCTTCCAGGCTCAGGGGGATGATTTCCAGCAGCGCGGGGTGGAACGTCGACAGCTTGGCGGTAATTTCGTCCGGATCTCCGGTTGCGACAAAAGTCAGGATTTTGCCGCTGCGTTCCTCATTGCGGTGAGGGATACCGTCCAACAGGTTTTTCGGGAATTCGTCCTGGAAAGCAATACGGAATTTATTGCGGTTGGCGCTAACGTCTCCAATACCACACTCCATGACGATATGCTTCTGGTTCATCAGCCCGATATGGTCGCATAAGTCCTCCAGTTCCCGCAGGTTATGAGAAGAGATAATGACGCTGGTGTCACGTTCGACAATCAGTTCCGTCAAAACCTGACGAACCAAAGAGCGCTTGACCGGATCCAACCCGTCGAAGGACTCATCCAACAGCAGGCAGTCCGGCCGTGCCGACAGTGCCAGGATGAGCGCTGCCTGCCTCTGCATCCCTTTGGAAAAGCCGTTGATGCGCTTGCGTGGGCTGAGCTCAAACATCTCCACCAGTTTGTGGAAGGTTTCCATACTGAACTGGGGGTAGTAGCCTGTATAGAAGCGTGCCATTCTCTGCAAGCTGGCCTGCGGCAGGAAAAACAGATCGTCGGGCACGAAAAAGATCCGACGTTTGACAGTTTCGTTGTCGAAAACCATGCCGCCGTTTATCAGTACGCCGCCTTCGTCGGGTTCGTAAACGCCGCTGATGATCTTTAGAAGCGTCGTCTTTCCGCTGCCGTTGTAGCCGACCAGCCCATAAATGGAACCGTTTCCGACATTACAGGAGACGTCTTTTAACGCGGTAAAGCTGCCGAAGTCTTTTCGGACATTGTTCACCGTAATCATACTCTCTCACCTTTCTTTGACCGCTCTGTGTTATCGTAAGGCGGTCAGATTGCTCATTTTTCATCTTGGTATATGCTTTCTACCAGCGCGAGGATTTCGTCCTTTTCAATACCATTGGCGCGCCCGCTGAGCACTGCGTCACGGATTTCCTGAAGAGCTTTTCCTTTCAGCTGGTTATTTTCCAACGCATTTTCCGCAATGAAGCTGCCACGCCCCGGAAGCGTGTAGGTTACTCCTGCAGCTTCCAGATCCTGAAATGCCCGTTTGACGGTGTTGACATTCAGTTTGAGATCCAGTGCAAGGGCACGAATTGACGGCAGCTGGTCATGAGGCTTGAGTACGCCAAGCAGAATGAGTTCTAGAATTTGGTTTTTAATCTGCTCGTAAATGGGTACCCGGCTGCGCAAATCAATGGTAACCATCATGGCGTTTCACCTCCCTATTGTGCGCCCGGCCGTGGCGCTTAAGTGTGATATCTGTGATATCACACTTAAATTATAAAGTATTTTCAGAAGAAAGTCAAGTGTTTTGAAATCCCCATAAAAAAATACAATTTATCGCACCGTTGCACAATACGCTATTGAGAAATGAGTTTATAATATTAGACATAGTCTAATAGGCTCCATTATCTGAAAGGGAGGGAACATGTGATGCCGCGGCGAAGAGAGGGGAAGTGTGCGTGCAAAGGATTCTATCTGGAGCGTTTTGTCCAACCAGCGGTGTTGCTGGCAGTTTACCAGGCGCCGCAGCATGGCTTTTCGATTCTCAAACAGCTTTCCGGCGCCTCCATAGTTCCGACTGCGGGGGAGCAGCCGCTTGATCCGACGGGATTGTATCGGATGCTGAAACGAATGGAGGAGGGCGGGCTGTTATCCTCTTTTCAGCAGCATACCGATGCGGGGATCCGTAAGGTGTATGGGATCACACCGCAGGGGCGGGAATGTTTGCGATCTTGGTATACAACGCTTCGGGGCTACAGGGATGGCATCGATGAACTGATGCGTCGGATCTTAGATACTGTTGGAATGGAAAACACTTTGTAAAAGAGATAATAAATGCTTGGCCGTATGAAAGGAATGGAAAAAGATGAAGCTGGATAAAAGGGTATCAGAAATCCTGGAACGCGCGTTTGGGGGTGTGTCGCCGGGAAAAGAGGACTGCGTTTACCTATTGACCTTTCCGCAGGCGTCGCCGGAAGCCGCGGCGATCCGCACTGCAGCAGATACGCTTTTGAGGCGGAAAAGCGAAAATTCTGCGATTATCCTTGGGCAGATTGGGGTTGAGGTGTCCGGCTGCGAGGGAAACTGTAGATTCTGCTCGTTCGGGAAGGATCACACACATTTTAAATCGTCAAAAATGGACGACGAAGAGTTGGAGCGGCAGGTACACAGTTTCTGTGACGGGGGGGACTTGTACGGGCTTTATTTGCTGACCATGCATGACTATGATTTGGAACATCTGTTGCATGCGGTTGCGCTATCTAAGCGGATTGCACCGCCGACTACGCAGATTTGGGTTAATGTAGGGGATACGGAGCGGGAAGCCTTTGTCGAAATGAAGAAAGCTGGCGTTACTGGCGTTTACCACGTCTGCCGGATTGGAGAAGGGATGGATACATCACTCGATCCGAAACAGCGGGTCAGAACGATGCATAACGCGCTTGACGCTGGACTGGAGCTGTATACCTGCTGTGAACCAATCGGACCGGAGCACACCCCCGAACAGCTGGTGGAAAACATGTTCATCGGGATTGATATGGGGATTACACAGCACGCAGCGATGCGCCGCGTTGCAGTGGAGGGCACGCCGCTTGCCGTACACGGACAGATCAGCGACCTGAGGCTGGCACAGATAGCGGCGGTCGTCGCGCTTGCGTCGTTCAATGTCAAGACAATGATGTATATGGGGATTCATGAACCGAACTTGCTGGGCTACATCTCGGGTGCGAACATCATAACAGCAGAAAGCGGCGTCAATCCACGCGACCTGCACGAGGAAACGTCTCAGGGAAGAGGGATGGATCTGGCGGCCTGCCGGCGTATGCTGTTTGAATGCGGTTTTGACTATATCCGCCGTGGAGACGAGTCCAAAATCCCGCTGACATTTGACTATCTCAGACAAACGAAATCCGTTTAGAAAGATGGGTATATAGAACCTATTGAACAAAAGAAAAGGAGCGAGAAAATATGGACAAACTTTATGATAAGGTGTATGGGGCACTAATCGGTGCTGCGATTGGGGACGCCATGGGCGGGCCGGTCGAAATGTGGCATTACAGTGAAATTGAGCGGGTACATGGTTGGGTAGATTCCTTGATGGAGTATCCGGAGAGCCTGAAACTCAGTGAGCACGGACCTTGGTCACGTGCTGCGGGAACCCACACCGATGACAGCCGGATGTCGAAGTTTTTCTGCATGTCCTTTGTGGAGCGTGGTGGTGCATGTTCGGCTACTGATTTACGCCGGGCGTATGCACACGCGTTCGAACATGCACAGGAGGGTTTCCCAAAAGCCTTCCTGGAAGAATACTATCTAAAAGGGATTTACGGCGATGAAAAGCAGGCGTTTGGCGGGCATCCGGTGAACGCTGCAATTATGGGAATCGCGCCTTACGGTGCCATCCATCCTTGCGATCCGCAAAAGGCGCATGATACTGCTTTTGAGGCGATGTTCATTTCAGAGGGATATTCCAGATATTCTGCTGCCATTGCTGCCGCTGCTATTGCTGCTGCGATGATTCCGGGTAGGACACCAGTAGATGCCATACAAGCGGCCAAGCAAGCAGTGGCTAAGCATAGATCACGAGTGGAAGGTCCGCGTTGGAGTGGAGGAGACCTTTACCGCTATATTGCGCGGCGAAACGAGTCGTTGTTGGAGGCCGTGGAGCCTATTGCTCTGCGTCATCGCAATGTAAAGACTTTGAGAGAGGAACTATATGGTACGGTGTGTCAGCAGTTTTGTGTAGACGGATCGGAAAGTTTGGCGATAGCAGTCTGCATGTTCCTAGCGGCGGATGGCGATTATGTCAAGACGGTAGAGGGGTGCGTCAATTTCGGGCGAGACAACGATTCATCCGCTTCCGTGGGAGGAGCAATTGCTGGTGCGTTCTGTGGCGCAAAAGCGATTCCACCGGAGTGGATTGAACTGGTTGAAAGCGTCAATCAGCAGCCGACGTTCGCGTCGCTTGCAAAGGATTTGTGTGCGATCATCCGGACGGATGTCGACCAAGCGGCAGGTGTGCTATCGGCACAGCAGTCCCTGATACAGGCATAAGCGGTTTCGACAAATCCTCCTTGATCTAGGATGCATGTCTATGTATAATAGGAATGGAAAACAGTGGAGTTCGCGAAAGTGCGCATGGTATTGGTCGTGCCACCTGGATCTGGGCGGTTTATGCGCAAGGCGTTCTTTCATAGGAAAAACGTGTTTCAAAGGAGGAGACAGATTGAATATTTGGCACGATATTGACGAAAAACGTATCACACCGCAGGACTTTATCGCGGTAGTGGAAATTGAAAAGGGTAGTAAGAAGAAATATGAACTGGATAAGGAGACAGGGCTTATCATATTAGACCGGATTTTGTATACATCGACCCATTATCCAGCAAATTATGGCTTTATTCCCCGTACTTATGGGGATGATCGAGATCCCTTGGATGTCCTCATCCTGTGTTCGGAGTCGATTGAACCGATGACTTTGGTACGTTGTTATCCGATCGGTGTCATCACCATGCTGGATTCCGGCATGAACGATGAAAAAATCATCGCGATCCCATTTACCGATCCGATGTACAACGGGTATCGTTCCATCGATGCGCTACCAGGACATATCTTTGAAGAGATGCGGCATTTCTTCATGGTGTATAAGGAACTGGAGGGCAAACAGACCGCTGTCAACGAAGTGGATGGTCCAAGCAAGGCTGTGGAGATTATTTCTTCCGCTATCGAGAATTACCACGCCAAGTTCGGCGAAACGGTGTCCGGCTCATAACGGATTTTGACAAAAACCGGGGTATACTGAAAGAGGAAGCGCTTTCCGTATATGCCGGTTTCCTCGTTTTTAGAAAGATTTATACAATGGTCATTTACTTTTACGATGTAGTAAGTAGACAGATTTCAAAAAATGATGTACAATAAAACTGTATTAGATTATAGATGAAGATACTTACATGTCAAATATAGCAGATCCTTGCAATCGTTCTGAAGGATCTGTCCGGTGATGATACCTAAGGAAGGGATAACAATGAAAACGACGATCAATATGCTGTCAGGCGCAGCTAAAGTGAAGGGACAGGGGGTCCTGTCCGCATATGAGGAGCAGGTCCGCCTTGTGAAGGATTTGGACGATGTGTATGAGGTGACGGAGAATAAGGTGAAGCTGGCCGATATTACGCATTACCATACCATCAACTTTCGCTTCTTTTTGGGGCTTCCGTTTGTGAAAATGAAGTCGGCAACGGTTGGATATGTGCACTTCTTGCCGGAGACCGTGGAACAGAGCCTTGACTTGCCCAAGCCAATCCGTAAAGCGTTTTACTGGTATATGATGAAATTTTATCGTTCGATGGATCAACTGGTGACAGTCAATCCTTATTTTATCGAGCGTCTGGCTAGTTATGGTGTTGATCCCTCACGAGTGACCTATATTCCCAATTTTGTTTCCAGCGAGCAGTTCCATCCGCTTTCCCCAAAAAAGGTGGACGCGGTCAAAGAGCAGTATGGGATTGCGAAGGACAAGTTTGTGGTTTTCTGTGCCGGACAGCTGCAAATCCGTAAAGGCGTGATGGATTTCATTAAGGTGGCAAAACGTATGCCTGACGTGGAATTCGTCTGGGCGGGAGGCTTTTCCTTTGGCCAGATTACGGATGGGTATAAGGAGATTAAGGATATTACTGAGCATCCGCCAGAAAATGTGAAGTTTTTAGGCATCGTCGACCGTAGCGACATGAACGGTCTGTATAACGCAGCCGATGTAATGTTCCTTCCTTCGTTTGAAGAACTGTTTCCGATGACGATTCTGGAAGCAATGTGCTGTCATAAGCCGATACTGCTGAGGGATATTGATCTGTATCCGAATATCCTATTCGACTATTACTGTAAAGGGAGCAATGTAGAAGACTTTGTATCGGAAATACGCCGTCTGCAGAATGACGAAAGCTACCGCCAAAGCGCGGTTGAAGCATCAAAGAGGGGCAATACCTTCTATTCGAGGGAGCATGTCCAGAGCATGTGGAGGGAGTATTACGCCAATGTTTTGCTTAAGGTAAAGGCGGATAAACGGGCGAAACGGACGCTGTCATATGAAAAAAAGAAAGTTTAATCTGATTTTGTGTGCGGCATCGGTCGTGCTGCTGGTTCTGTATGTGCTATGTGTGGACGGCGCGGATAATATTATCCGTGTCGTCCGTTCTGTCAACCTGTGGTGGATACTGGCTGCGTTGGGATGTATGCTCGCTTATTGGCTGTTAGAAAGCCTGTGCCTGCATACGGTGGCAAAAAGCATTTACCCACGCCAGCGTTTGCGTTCCTCTGTAAAAGTATCCTTGATGGGGCAGTACTTCAATTGTATCACGCCTTGCGCTTCGGGCGGGCAGCCAGTACAGGCTTACTATATGGTGAAGTATGGCTTCCCGTTGGGCAGTGCGATGACCGCCTTGGTGGCGAAGTTTATTGTGTTCCAGGTGTCCCTGACGGTATTTTCCGCCGCAATGCTCGCGTTGCGTTTTCAGTTTTTTGCACAACAAGTACGAGGTTTTATGGCGGCTGTTCTGTTTGGATTTTTTGTCACTGCAATGGTGATTGTCGCGCTGTTGTTGGTCGCTTTTTTTAAAAAGCCAACGTTATGGTTCGCTGTCCTTTGCGTGAAGGTGCTTGCTAAACTGCGGATTGTCAAACAGAAGGGCGCTGCGATCGCATACGTTGAAAAAGAAATTGACAAGTTCCGGGATAATGTGGATTTTATCAAGAAGAACATTCCATTGCTGCTGAAAATGTTTGTGATATCCATGGTGCAGCATTGGGTTTATTTTTTGATCTCCTATTTGATTTACCGTAGCTTCGGCTTTAATGAATACGGTGTTTTAACGTTAGTTGCCTCTCAATCCTTTGTTTCCTTGACATCGTCGTTTAGCCCATTGCCGGGTTCCATGCTGGCGGCGGAAGGGGCTTTCTTCGTCTTTTTCCGTATTTTTTTCGGGCAGACAGTCAATATGGCCATGTTGATATGGCGTCTTCTGACCTTTTACCTGCCGATTATGATGGGAGTTGCCATTACCTTTTTCGAAAAAGGGACGCCCGAGCCGCTACAGTCGGATGGGTAAGAGCGTGTGTTGCCGTGGTTCCCACAAGAAGTACGGTACCAAGTTTTGGGGACAGCTCGGCCACAGCGTCGGTGCGTTTGGCGATGTCGTTCGATGCCATGGCAATCGACAGCGATGTCTCTATCGGGGGGATGCTCCAAGACCTTTTGGGCTTGATCCGGCGCTGCGGAAGAGGAGATTTTCTCAGAAGAAGTTCCGGTAGAGGAGCTTTTTGTCAACGCCGTTGTCTGCGAGGATCAAATGCAAAAGTTGCGGGAAGAAAAGCATTAGTCAAATGTATCAAACAAGGGGAAGACAGTCTAAACAGATCGGAAAAGCCGGCGTAGAAAAGACTACGCCGGCTTTAAACATAGGCATTCCAAGTGCCTAATATTTAAGTTTTTATTAAGCGGCCTCGCCTCCGCTGAATTGGACTATGTTGTCGCCGATGGGGGCAATACACACCCAGCTTTGCCCGGGATTGACTTTCAACTCGCTGCCGTCTGTGTTGGTAAAGACCAGCGGCGCATCAAAACCGTCCTTCTCCCAGTGTACTTTCTGGTATTTGCCCTGTGAGATATAGTAACCGTCACCGGAGTCAAACGCTACGTTCGTATGCACGCCGTCACTGCTCAAGGTAATGCTGGTCAGGACGACGAAAACATTGTCCACAGCAATTTGCTTTCCGCTTCCGGCATCCATTTGTGGAGAACCGTATTCGTTTTTATAGTATTTCTGATCGCCCGCATTGTAGTCAAAGACAGATGTGGCGTAGCCGGAAAAGGAGATGGTTGCTTGTAGTGCCTCTCCGTCCTGAGGGACGTATTCCGGTTCACTGGGATCGACAAAATGAAAGATGGGCTTCAGCGGTGATTCGGATTGTGTCCGTTGCTTCTTGTGCTCTATCGGATTCTGAATCAAATCTTTGTCCGTGAAGAAGCTGTGCTCTCTCCCTTTGCTGGCTGCGATGGCACTGTCCGACATAAAACCGGTTTCTGAATAAGCAATGCCATCTATCGTATCAATACCACGGGCAGCAATCGTATCATAGGCGGATGAGCTGCCGCCAAAATGGACAAATATTGTGTCCAACGGCGCTGCAAGCTCCAGAAAACAGTCCCGTGCGGAGCGCACAGAGCCGATACGCGGTAGGGACGCATAGTCCGCAAAAACTGCCATAATACGGGTAATACCTCCCTCTGTCAGGGATTCGTAACAGATGTCAGCGCTGCCGATTCCGTACTGGGGAAGCGCCTGCTTGATATTGTTGACCATCACTGAAATGGGACGCTTGCCGTAAGCACCTTCAGGAAGGTTATAAAGTCCCGTTAAGGGGTTGAGCTGTTCCTCGTTATAAGCAGGCTGTGTAGAAGAAGAGGAGGAGTCGGAAACGTTTGACGCGTTTTGGGAGCTCGTTTGGCCGGATCCGCAGGCGGTCAGAAGCAGAAGCGAAGCGGCGCAGACCGCAGCGAACGTAACATGGAGCGCTTTTTTGGATGTGTGATTCATTGGTAAATGTCCCATACCTTTCTAGTTGCCCGGTATTAACCGGTGAGAAAAACGCGGGACAGCTTGTCCCGTTCCTGTGCAGATAAAAAAAGCATAGCTCAAATACAGCGGAATGTCAAGGCACGAAGATGACAATTGATGGCGGAAGAAGTAGAATTTTACCGGACGGAGCCTTACCCTTCGGTGACGCTACCGTCACCGGATACCGGGATAGGATCACCCAGGTAGGTGGACTGCCGTTTGAGAATATCGATATCGAGGATAGCCTTTACCCGAGCAAGGGACTCGCGAATGTTTTGCTTCCACATGTCATAGATAGGTTTATCAGCCATCGGTACCCCATAAGTTTCCAGCCCAATCTTCCGTCCGATATAGATAGCACGGTACATATGGTAGCGCTGCGTCGCAACGATGACAGAATTCGCCTGGAAGATGTGCTTGGCACGGTAAAGGCTGTCATAAGTATTGAGGCCTGCATGGTCAAGAAAAAGGTCTTCCCGCGGAACACCTTTTTCTAGCAGATATTCTTTCATACAGTTCACTTCATCGTAGCCCTTTTTTTCATGGTCGCCGCTGATGATAATTTTTTGGACCTGGCCACTTTGGTAAAGCTCATATCCACAATCCAGACGATCTTGCAACATTAAGGAAGGCGTGCCGTCTTCGTTGACCTTGGCGCCCAGCACGAGCGCAGCGTCTGCTGAAATGTCGCTGGAAAAACTGGTGAAGTAAGGCTCGGCGTACTTGACAATGTAAAATTGGATCCCGATAAATGCGGCAATCCCCAGGACGACTATGATAATAATGCTAATCAGCGCGATGAGCAGTCGTTTCTTTTTCTTGCTGGGTGGAATCATAATAGTATGCTTGTCAGCTTTCATGTTTCCGTATGTTTCCTTTCTGGTTTTGTATCTTTCATTTTGTCTCTGCGGTAGGGGGGATTTCTAAGACAAAGAACTTATCCGTTTGATCCTGCCACTATATCTCGAAATCCTTCGCCTCAAATTGCGGCAAAGGAGGCTGCCGTTTAGGTACGCGCATCGTCGGGTTGTAACAGAAACGCTTACAATAGTAATAAGGCGAGACTACCCCTGCCTTGGGGCAGAGGATGGTTTGGCCGTCTCCGACCTTACGGCTATAATGGCAATATTCGCAAGCTGGTTCAATATGCTTCCCAAAGAACTGAAATTTTTTCAATGGTTTGTCTCGTTCCTTCCTCTATCATACAATACAGAGCCTGACTTTACATTACCACAACTGAGGCTGTCCGTCAAGTTGATTTCCCGTTTTTTCCAGGCCTTGTATTTTTCCTCTTTTCAGTCTTATCCGAGGCGAATAGGATGAATAGTAAGCATAATAGAAGCAACGTTACGGATGCGGCGGGAGAGACAGAATAGGGGGCGGCTACTGTTCCGGCGGCGGTTTCAATGATACCGGGGAGGTAACGTATCAACAGCCAAGCGAAAATACCGCTGAGGCAAGCAGCGAAAGGGCGCAGGCAGAGCATACGCCGCATCCGAATATCGCTGCCGGACAGGATCCCTTGTATCTGCATCAGAACACATAGCCCGCCAAAACAGGTCAGTGCAGCGGCGACGGGAATCACCAGCGAAAAATTTGGTTGTAAAGAGGTGATATTACTAATTTCCAGGCAGGTGAAAAAAATGCTGCGTGTGTAGGGGGGGATTGGCGGCAGGCAGACCTGGATAACAGCACTGATGACTCGGAATGCCAGGATATAGCCGCAGATAGACGCCATCGTCCGAATAGAGCTGTCCACCGCACGAATTAGGCACTGGGAAAAGGAAAAATGCTCCATCTGAACGTTACACTTGCGCCCCGGTTTATGTCCGATTCCGCACAGCACTGCAAGGAGGATGTTGACCAGGATGTGGGAAAGGAACAGGATAAGTCCTGTACGCGCTGAGGAAAAGACTTTTATACCTACCGCGCCTGTCAGGTAGGCGGGACCGGAATTGATACAGTAGATCAGCATACGTTCCGCATCTTCAGCGGATACCTTGCCGCGTGTACGCAAAGAAGCGAGCATCTTTGCGCCTACGGGGTAACCGCCGATCATACTGATCAGGACGACGGCGCCTAAATCACCGTCCAGGCGCAGCAGCCATCGTGTAACGGGAGCAATCGGCTTGCTCAGAAGGACGTACAGCCCGGATTCGGTTAGAAAAGATGAGACGATCAAAAAGCCGAGCAGGGAGGGGATAATTGTATCCAAGCACAGTAAAATCCCCTCCCTGACGGCGGCCATGATTTGAGCGGGATAAAGAAGTAGAACGACTGCGACACCCAGGCAAAGCAGCAGGACGGCAAAAGGAAAAAAACGTTTTAGGCGGTGTGGCGGAGCCATCATTTTGACATTGTTCAGCATAACAATCCTCCCAGATTCCGGACGACCGGTATCAGGCAACATCCGGTTCAGACCTTCTTCATCATGTATATGTCGCGGTGGACGACAATATATTTATACAGGAAACGGACCGTCGTTTCCAAATGATACATGGAAGGGCAGGGAGCAGCATGAAACAGAGGACAACGGAAAGCCGGAACCGTTTCGCAGTTGAAAAGGGATATGGGCAAGATACGCCGAAAAAAGCGGCTGGTATGAAAAATATGCTGCGTAAATTGAAATCCAACGTAGATCTGCCAATGAATGTGCTTGCAAATGTTACACAAATACAGGTACAAGGAAATACTTACGCTGAGGTGGAACGCTGCAAGGGGATTTTGGAATACGACGAGAATACCATTAAACTTCAGGTGGTCGGTATGAACGTCCGTTTTACCGGCGTAAACCTGACGGCGCAGTGTATGAACAATGAGAACGCGATAATCACGGGCGACATTTTTGGCATTTCCTTTGAATTCGACGGAGAGTAGGGAGGGGGTGGACGTTGCTATTTATCGGAATTCTTCGCTGGCTGCGGGGTTACGTATGCTTTCGTGCCGAAGGCGGATTCATGGAAAGGCTGCTGAACGCCATGGCGCAGGACGGACTGAGCGTCTGGGACTTGCATAAGAGAGGCGAACTCTATTATGGCTGCGTGCACGTTTCCGCCTACCGTAAGATGTCGCGGCACGCTCGGCGCTGCGGCGTCCATTTACAGGTGGAAAAACGTAAAGGCCTGCGCTTTTTTACCAATAAATATCGCAAACGACTTGGCCTGCTGCTGGGCGCGTTTTTTCTTGTTGCTATTTTGCTGATCCTGTCTAATTTTATCTGGACAATTGAAGTGGTTGGAAATGAGGAGCTGAGTCAGGACGAAGTCTTGGAGATGGTGGAATCCTATGGCGTAAAACGCGGCGCATACCGCCCCTCTCTTGATTTGCGTTGGATTGAGCAGGAGATCTTGCTCAACGAAGAAAGGCTTTCTTGGATTGGGATCAACGCTGCTGGCAGCAAGGTGGTTATCGATGTCAAGGAGCGGGTGCGTTCTCCGGAAATCCTGGACACGAATTCTCCTGCCAACATTGTGGCATCCCATGAGGGACAGATTGTACATGCAGAGGTCTACGCGGGACAGCGGCTAGTGAAGGAGGGCGATTGGGTACATGAAGGGAACCTTCTCGTCAGCGGTATTATGGAAGACAATAAGGGTAATATTTATTACCGGAATTCCCGCGCGCTGATCATCGCGCAGTACGAAGACGAAGTTACCGTTTCCCTTCCATTTACCCAGCAGGTCAAGGAGTATACGGGAAAGACGGTACGGCGTAATTATCTGGAGGTGTTTGGCGTCAAGCTGCCGCTCTTTATCGCCTGGCCGATGAAAGGGGAGTATGAGCACCAGCAGGAGACGGAGGAGCTGCGTGTGTTTGGTATACCGACACAATTATGGCTGGATCAACATACATACAAAGAGCTTACGACGGTGACACGGACCTTTACAGAAGAGGAGGTACGTTTGCAGTTGCTCAGTCAGCTGGAGGATTATGAGCAGGGAGAACTGGCCCAGGCAAAGGTGGTGTCGCGGGAAATAGAGGAGGAAAAGGACGGGGAGTCCCTGACTTTTCATGTGAAATATACCCTTCAGGAAGATATTGCACAGCGTGTTCCCATTGAAATTGCCGAATAATTGGTGAGACGCTTGATTTACCAGACGGCTTGTACTATAATAAAAGTAAGAAAAGGTCAGATAGAAGGGGAAAATGAAGATGTTTTTCCTTTTTTCCGTTGGAAAGTTTTGTCGGTACGGACAAATGAGAAGAAAGCAGGGAGCAAAATGGCAAGTCAGGAAAAAGAATTTATTGTGGAAACCTCTGCACGGCATGTACATGTCACGCAGGAAGTATTTGAGATATTGTTTGGCGCGGGTGCAACCATGACGCTGAAGAAGGATCTGTCGCAGCCGGGACAGTTTGCCTGTGAAGAGCGTGTGACCGTCGTTGGTACGAAAGGTGAGCTGAAAAATGTCAGTATCTTGGGACCAGCTAGAGGCAAGTGCCAGGTCGAGCTGTCCGCCACGGACGCTCGCAGCATTGGTGTTGCAGCTCCGATTCGGGAGTCCGGTGACGTAGCGGGTAGCGCACCTTGCAAACTGATCGGTAAGTGTGGCGAGGTGGAGCTTTCGGAGGGTGTCATTATCGCAAAACGGCACATCCATTTGACGCCGGAAGCAGCAGAAGAGATGGGTGTTGTAGACAAACAGATTGTATGGGTGAAGCTTGATACGCCGCAGCGCAGTACAATCTTGGGAGATGTTGTTGTGCGCGTGTCGCCTAAGTTTTCTCCCGCGATGCACATCGATACCGATGAGGCGAATGCTGTAGGAGCAGTGCCAAACCAGATGGGGTGTATTATCCAGCTATAAAAAATGAGGAACGCTTTTCAGTGGCGTTCCTCATTTTCTTCTGAGGTTAAAATATACTTTTTTAGTAGGGTTTAAAAACAAGACAAGGATTAGACATTTTGCGACAAAATTTATTCGCTACAATAACAAAGGAATCAGAAAGGATGTTTGCCGATGGAACGCAGGGACAAGGTAAATTATTATTTGGATATTGCTCAGACAGTAGCAGAACGCGGCACCTGCCTGCGGCGTAATTTTGGAGCCATCATTGTGAACAATGATCAAATCATATCCACCGGCTATGTCGGCGCGCCGCGAGGACGTAAAAACTGTTCCGATATGGGATACTGTACGAGAGAAAAGCTCCAGATCCCGCGGGGGGAACGCTACGAACTGTGCCGTTCGGTGCACGCGGAGGCCAATGCCATTATCGCGGCCGCACGGGATGGGATGATTGGTGCGACGCTATATCTGGTAGGGGTGGACGCCAAGACGGGAGAGCTTGTACCGGACGCCAATTCCTGTTCCATGTGCAAGAGGATGATCATTAATGCGGGTATTGACACTGTCGTGGTGCGCAATACGCCAAGCAGCTATACTGTGATTGACGTTGCGGACTGGGTTTGCAATGACGATTCCATCGAAGGCACATTTGGTTACTGAGACTTGAAGCATTGACACAGCTACGTATGTTACATGGTGTATGCATGCGTAGGAGAGCCCAAGCGGAGGATAAAAAATGGATTTTCATACAGGTGTTTGGAACGATGAGATCAATGTCAGAGATTTTATCGTGCGTAACTATATTCCCTACGAAGGGGATGAGAGCTTTCTTGCTGGTCCGACCGAACGGACCCGTAAGCTCTGGGACAAGGTACTATCGATGATGGAAAAGGAAAGGGAACGCGGCGGCGTTCTGGATATCGATGAAAAGACGATCTCAACCATCGTGTCCCATCAACCTGGTTATATTGACAAAGAGCTGGAGCAGATCGTCGGTTTACAGACGGATGCACCTTTGAAACGCGCTATCATGCCTTTTGGCGGTATTCGCATGGTAAAAACGTCGCTTGAAGCTTATGGTAGGGAGATGGATCCGCAGGTGCGGGAAATTTTCCGCTACCGTAAGACGCATAACGACGGCGTTTTCGACGCCTATACCGATGAGATGAAGAAAGCGCGCCATACTGGTATCATCACGGGGTTACCGGACGCCTATGGGCGGGGACGAATCATCGGTGATTACCGCCGTGTCGCGTTGTATGGTGTGGACAAGCTGATCTGGTTTAAGGAACGCGCCAAAAAAAAGCTGGAGTTCGACATCATGGACAGCCCGGCTATCCGGACGCGTGAGGAGTTATCCGAGCAGATCCGTGCGCTGAAAGAATTGAGGGTGATGGCTGCTTCTTATGGTATAGACATTTCTCAGCCGGCGCAGGATACAAAGGAAGCGATTCAGTTTGTCTATTTTGCCTACCTTGCGGCCGTCAAGGAACAAAATGGCGCTGCGATGTCGTTAGGACGCGTTTCCACCTTCCTTGATATCTATGCGGAACGCGATTTAAAGGAAGGCCGCTATACAGAAGAACAAATCCAAGAGTTTGTCGATCATTTCATTATGAAGCTTAGGATGGTCCGTTTCCTGCGTACGCCGGCTTACGATGAGCTCTTCTCAGGCGATCCGACCTGGGTAACTGAGTCCATCGGCGGCATGTGTGTTGACGGGCGTACGATGGTAACAAAGATGTCCTTCCGTTTTTTGCATACCTTGGTCAACCTTGGACCGGCGCCGGAACCGAACCTGACGGTACTGTGGAGCCGCTTCCTGCCCGATAACTTCAAGCGTTTTTGTGCCGATATTTCGATCAAAACCTCGTCTGTGCAGTACGAGAATGATGATATGATGAAAGAACGCTTTGGAGACGATTACGGTATCGCTTGCTGCGTATCTGCTATGAGAATAGGAAAGCAGATGCAATTTTTCGGTGCGCGTGCTAATTTGGCAAAAGCGCTTCTGTATGCGCTCAACGGTGGTAAAGACGAACGTTATGGCGATCAGACCGGTCCGGAAATCGCACCGGTTACAGGCGAATATCTGGACTATGATGAGGTCATGCGAAAGTTCGATCTGATTTTGGAGTGGCTCGCGCGTCTGTATATTAATTCTTTGAATATTATCCATTATATGCATGATAAGTACTGCTACGAACGCTTGCAGATGGCACTGCACGATGAGGAGGTCTATCGGACGATGGCGTGCGGCATGGCCGGGCTTTCGGTCGTAGCAGACAGCCTATCGGCGATCAAATACGCGAAGGTAAAGCCGATCCGAAATGAGGCGGGGTTGATAGTCGACTTTGACATTGAAGGCGATTATCCGAAATTCGGAAACAACGACGATCGTGTGGACAGGATTGCGGTCGATTTGGTGAAGGATTTTATGTTCAAGCTGAAAAAGCATCGTACCTACCGTGAATCGGTGCCGACGATGTCTATCCTGACGATTACTTCCAACGTTGTGTATGGCAAGAAGACCGGTTCAACGCCGGACGGACGCAAGGCTGGGGAGGCTTTCGCTCCAGGGGCAAACCCGATGCATGGACGCGATCAGAATGGATGCATCGCTTCGATGAAGTCGGTAGCGAAGCTGCCCTACGATTATTCCGAAGATGGTATCTCTTACACGTTCTCCATTGTCCCCGACGCGCTGGGCAAGTTGGAGGACGACAAGCGATGGAATCTTGTAGCACTGTTGGATGGATACTTCTTTGAAAAGGGGCATCACATTAACGTCAATGTCCTACAGCGGGAGGTACTGCTGGACGCGATGGATCATCCGGAGCTTTATCCTCAGCTCACGATTCGGGTTTCCGGTTATGCAGTCAATTTTGTCAAGCTGACGCGTGAGCAGCAGCTTGAGGTCATTCATCGCACCTTCCATACAAAATTTTAAGATATCAAAAAAGCTCCATCTGTTTAGACGGATGGGGCTTTTGATGTAGAAAGGAAAAAGGATGGCTGTCACAGGATATGTTCATTCATATGAAAGCTTTGGCGCAGTCGACGGTCCAGGTATCCGCTTCGTTGTTTTTTTGCAGGGATGCCTGTTGCGCTGCAAATTCTGTCATAATCCGGATACCTGGGAAAGAGCCGTCGGACAGGAAGTGACGCCTGAGGAAGTTGTGGAACGGATCCTTGATTACCGTAACTTTATCAGTCGGGGCGGCGTGACGCTTTCCGGCGGTGAACCGCTTTTGCAGGCGGATTTCTGTCAAGCGCTGCTGCAGCTTCTGCACGAGCACGGAATCCATACTGCGATAGACACTTCTGGTGCGTTACCTCTTCGGCAGGTAAGCGGAGCAATCGATATGGCGGATCTAATTTTGCTTGATATTAAGGATGTAGACGAAACAGATTGCCGCGCGCTGACAGGCCACGGGAACCATCACGCCTTTTCGCTGCTTGATTATTGCGAGAAAATCAAAAAGCCAGTCTGGATTCGCCATGTGCTGATACCGCAGTACACGCTTTTGAAGGACAAATTATGCCGGTTGGCTCAGCGGCTAGAGGGTTATTCTTGTGTCGAACGGGTAGAACTTTTGCCCTATCACAAGATGGGAGAATATAAATGGGAAGCACTTGGACTTTACAATGAGTTGAAAAACACGCCCGTCCCTTCTGATGATGAAGTAGAAACAGCAAAGCAGATCTTACGCAAATGGATACGCGAATAGAGCTTGACAACTGTTGACGTTGCGTTTATGATAGGGATATCTTTGTAGTGTGTAGATTATGAAACGAAAATACCGTCTGGGGAAGGGAAATGAGGACAGTGGCTAAGATTTTAAATTTCGGCTCTCTTAATATTGATGATGTGTATGACGTCGAGCATTTCGTGAAAGCGGGAGAGACGATTTCTTCGCGTGCGTTGTCGCTATTCTGCGGTGGGAAAGGCCATAACCAATCCGTTGCGTTGGCGCGTGCCGGGGCGGAGGTCTATCATGCGGGATTGATTGGCCCGGATGGTTTGATGCTCAAGCAGTCGTTGGAGGAAAGCGGCGCGCATACAGATTATATACGTGTTAGTGATGGGAAGACGGGGCATGCCATTATTCAAGTGGAGCCAAGCGGGCAAAATTGCATCCTTCTCTACAGTGGGACGAACCGCATGATCGATAAAGATTTTGTGCACGAGGTAATGGATGCGTTCGGAGCGGGAGACATACTGCTGCTGCAAAATGAGATCAGCTGTCTGGATGAAATCATACGCATAGGCAGGGATAAGGGGATGCAGATCGTCCTTAATCCGTCGCCTATGGATGATCTCGTCCTTGCGCTGCCGCTGGAGGAGATTGATATGTTTATCCTCAATGAAATAGAAGGTGCGGAGCTGACGGGATGTTCTGCATGGAGCGGGATTCTGGATAGCATGTCTCAGCGTTATCCGCGAGCGGCCATCGTCCTGACGTTGGGTAAGGATGGTGCGGTCTGCCGACAGGGGGAGCAAACCGCCACTTGTGGTATCTATCAGATGAAACCAGTAGATACCACAGCGGCGGGGGACACCTTTACCGGCTATTTTCTCAGCAGTCTGCTGGATGGGAACTCTCCGGAAAAAGCGCTGCATACGGCGGCGTTAGCAGCTGCGTTAGCCGTAGGGACAAAGGGCGCGGCATCCTCTGTCCCATGGAAGTGCCAGGTAGAGCAAGCACAGTTGGAGTATATACCTTTTCAAGGATAGCATAGTATCAAAGCAACTCCTTCTCATTTTTGAGGAGGGGTTGCCGTTATTGATCGAGGGAAGATTGTCTACAGGTTTAAAAGAGAATCGGTATCCGTTAGGGTGGATCGTCCGCCAAATGCTCTATGGTTTATTTCGCCGTAATACTCTATAATAAAAGCACGATCGGTCGAATCATTTCACGTAAAGGAGGATTTTTACTATGTGTACCATTGGAGAAAAAATCGCAGAATTACGCAAAAACAGAAAGATGACCCAGGAAGAGCTTGCCGACGTGATCGGGGTATCTTCGCAATCGATTTCTAAATGGACAATAATACTACGATGCCGAATATCCTGCTTTTTCCAATCATCGCCGAAATTTTCGAGGTGACGCTTGACGAACTGTTTTCCATTGAAAGAAACCCCAAAACAAAGTTCATACCGATGGAAGAAACCTCACTTGCGGTATATGACACTGTCCTGGATACCATGTGGGCGTGGAAAGAGACAGACATAGAGCAAATGAAAGGTATTCTATCAAAAAATCCAGATCAGCACACCGGTTTTGTTTCTATGCAGCAGGGTGTCTATGCCGACAGGGATTTGGTTGTGGTTTATATCGCGGATTCCGATGCCTTGGCAGAGTTGCTTGGCAAGGAAAACGCAGCTGATTTTCTCTATACACTTGCCAATACGGATGTATGTAAAATCATGCAATACCAGTTGGAAAATCGCGGTGTAACCTACACGATTTCCTCCGTAAGTGCAAAATGCGGAATCCAGGAAGAAAACGCGAAAAGAGCCTTGGAATCCATGGTCAAGTATTCCCTTTCCAGAAAACAGATGGTGGATATGGGAACGGGAGAAAGAATTGACATTTACAGTCATTGTGGGGATCATAAGTTCCCGCTGCTGATTTATCCACTTCTCTCACTTGCTGAAAAGTTGTCTGATTTCAAGAAAAACTGGTGCGGTTTTCGCTCCTGAATTCCAACAGCATTTTCCGTCATTCCGTTATTCCTGTTGATTGTAAAAGCTGAAAAGGGAGGCGCTTCTTTATGAAGCGCCTCCCTTCAACGCCTTCTTTTTTTAGGCATATCAAAATTCGGGTTAAAAGCATAGTAGTTCTTGGAATCGAGATCATCGGTGACGGTCCGCAAAGCTTCGCCGAAACGGGAAAATACAAGTAAATTTTCCTTAAAAACGACGCTCCATAAAGCGTCAAATGTTCCATGTTATCTCAATGTTCCCGTCCGCTATGGTGATGACCTTGATTAGCGCGTCAACGACTGCCTGTTTATCCTCAAACGTCGTTTCTTCCCACTTTTGAACATGGTCGGTTATGATGTTGAGAGAATTGTCGTCCGGCTGGTAAGCAAGAGACAGGTTTTCCTTTTGCAGCCGCTTCCTTTCTGCGTCCAATGCTTCTACTTTTTTATTGATGTACTCCATAAGGACAGCGTTTGCACCGACTACCTTTGATAGCAAATCTTCGATTTCTTTGTCAATTTCAGCCAAGCGGATTTTGTTTTCATTGACTTTTGGGCTTATGCGGTGTTCTTCCTGCTTTGATAAGATTTTAAACTCAGCCAATCGTTGCCGGATTGCTTTCAGCATATACTCTTCCAAAACGTCAGCATAAACCGTGCCGCCCGTTCCCTGACATTTTGCCTTTTTGGTTGCAAGGGACGTTGCACAAACAAAGTATCTATGCCATTTTGTATTTGCTTTCGCAATCGTTAAGCCGTAGCCGCATTTACCGCATTTGACCTTTCCGACAAGCCAAGAATTTTTAGGCTTGCAGGTTCTTGTTGATTGTCTGTTATTTAGACAGCGTATCCTGCATTTTATCCAATCGCGCGATGAAACAATACCCTCATGCGGCGCAAGTACGATTTCTTTGTCGGTTAAGTCGCATTGCTTGCGTGTTTTGGATACTGTACCCTTATAGAGATAGCAGGCATTGTAGCCTGTAAAATCGGACACAGGATTGATAACATTTGCGCCCTGACTTTTGAAAAAATCATATACATCTGCGTCAGCTCTTACATAAACGGGATTACGGAGCATATCGCTTATTCTTGCTGTATTCCACATGCTACCGCGCAGGTGTTTTATCCCGTGGTCGTTAAAGTAATGCACAATATCGCCTAACGAATTTTCGGGATTTGCATATAAGGAATACATAAGACGCATTTGCTCGGCTTCCTCTGGAACGGGAACATACATGGACGTTTTAATACCGTCTATCACGGTTTCCGTCTTTGCAAACCCGTAAGGAATACGTCCGCCCATATAAAAGCCGCGTTTACAGCGTGAATAGTATGCGTCGGTAACACGCTTTTGGATTGTTTCGCGCTCTAACTGTGCAAATACAATACAGATATTCAGCATGGCCCGCCCGATAGGGGTGGAAGTATCAAACCGTTCTGTTGAGGAAACAAACTCCACGTTGTACTTTTGGAATATATCCATCATATTTGCAAAATCCAAAATGGAACGGCTGATACGGTCTAACTTATAGACAATTACCCTTGAGATTTTTCCCCGCTTAATGTCCTCAAGCATTTCCTCAAAGGCAGGACGGTTGGTGTTCTTACCGCTATACCCTCGGTCTATATATTCCTTGTACGGGTTGCCGCGTGTTTCGTACTTGCAGTATTCAAGCTGGCTTTCAATGGATATACTGTCTACTCTTTCTACTGACTGGCGGGAATAAAGTGCGTCATACATCGTTTACCTCCATAACGATGTATAAAATTGAGCCGCCTACAAAGATATTATAGCACGTCTCCCGCCACATCTCAATTTTATGGACGTGCATATTTACAAAAAACCGCAAAAAGCTGTTTTTCAATTTCAGCTTTCACGGTTTCCTTTTCTTTCGTTTGATATTGTGGGCGGCGGTGGATAATATTAAACTGCATTTTTTGTTTGGATATTTGCGCTTTTTCAATCTGATAAACCATGTTGTCCGTCATAAAGCAATCCCCCTTACATAAGCGGATAGTACATCTTATGAAAGACAGCAAGTACACTATTCCAGTATTGTAATGGGCTTTAATCGGACGGTTGTTAGCGCAACCTCACGGGAATTTCACCCCTGCATGGTTCTCATGCAGCCCTACCTATTGCTTGCGACGCTCTTAACGCTCGAACTGTAGCTATAAGGGAGTATCATTATATATTTTGCGCGTCGTCGCCCGTAAGCTGCTATACTTACTTCCCGGCGTTGGTGTTTCTCGCTCGCTCAAAATTGAGGTCATGGCGCACCCTCCGCATGGCTCGGCGCAAAAGGAACGTACCCGATTTGCCCTATACTGCGCTGCCGTTATCTTGCTGCGCTTTCTTTTTCAAGGAGCAAAGAACATTTACGCAAAGCGGAAAGGGGTAGAACGCTTTACAGGCCGTTAATCGGCCTTAAAGGATAGGACAGCCCGCATTAGTTTTGATTGCAGTCGTTCCCGCAAGTCCTCGTCTATGCCGTAATATGTGTTGCCGCTTTCGTCGCGGATTTTTCGCATAGACAGGTGGGCTATGTAGCTTTGGTAGTGCTGCACAACAATTCTCATGGCGTCCGGGTCGCCCTTCGTCGCGGCTAAAATGACCGGGTAAGGCAGTAAGCCGCGCTCGTCGTTGTTACAATTCGTCCCATTCATCGGCGCGTTCCTCCAAATATCGTTTTAGCAGTTCAAAAGAGCTTGTCCGGCGGTACTGTGCTGTGCTGCGGGGTATTTTCATAAGCTCCGCAATCTCAACGTCCGTCATGTCAAAGAAGTAGTACAGTAAAACAGCTTGACGTTTTTCGTCCGGCAGGGAGTGCAAGGCTTCGGCCAGCAGTTTTGCGGTAATCTTCAAACCGCCCACACAAAAGGCATCTTCGTCCTCATTGACAAAATATTTATCAACGGTATAAAGCTGCTTTTCTTCGTGCGGGGTAAGGTCTGAAAAGTTCACCTCATGCCGCCTGCGGCTTTTGTGTTCCCGGCAAGCGTCAATTAGTTCGTTGCGTAATGTACGCTTGCAGTACGCATTAAACTCACATCTCGTTTGCCATTCAAACCGAACAGGGTAATCCATGTTCTCACCCCCTCTCGTTCCCGGGGGCGGGTTATTTATCCCCTTTCGGCGGCTCTCCACGGATATGCCGTGGCTATGCCAAATGGAATAGCAAAGTTTTTCAAAAACTTTTTGAGAAAAACAAAATACGCCCGTCCGCAAGACGCGGACGGGCGCAAAGGAAATGTAAGCAGTATTTAGATGTTCTGACAGTTCATATTCATAGCCGGAATATCCCGCTGAAAACCAAAGGCTTTTTTTGAGCGTGGGGCATTAGGTGGGTTACGATAAATAAAAAAGGACATGACGATACCTCCAAGATACCGCCGTATCCTTAAAAAAGGGCGACTTTAATAAACCCTCCGCAAATCCATTTTTTGAAAAGGAAAACGGCGGCTTTGATTGATTATTCAAAACCGCCGCCTTTGGTCTACAACCGTACTCTTGCCACAAGCAGCGGTTTAGTCTTTTGCGCTATTACCAGCAATCATACAGCGTATGTAATCTTCAAAAAGAAAAAGCCGATAACCGCATTTTAATCTGCGTGTTATCGGCTCTGCGTCTGTGCGTCCGGCTCTTTGATAACAGATATATTAAGTTGACTTGCATTGATTAGTGTTTCCTGCTTGCACTTCGGACAAAACAGCGGAAAATTTTTGAGTTCTGTATCTTCTCGAATTTGCACTCTTGTTTTATTTCCGCAAAGAGGATATAAAACCCATTTAGATTTCATTTCATCAATCCTTTTTGTCTGTAGGTAATTTCATCATATCCTGCATAGGAACAAAACCGATTTTCATATATAGGCGTTTGCCCGCTTCGGAAGTTTCCAAATATATTTTAGATATGCCATTCTGTATAGCCTGCTTTACGAGCCATTTTATAATTGTTTCTCCAACACCTCGTTTTCTGAATGTAGGGCGAGTATAGATATTCATTAAATAGGCACATTTCCCGGTAGGATTATCTGGCGAAGGCATTTCACGATAGAGACAAAGACCTCCGCAGCCTATGATTTCGTCTTTAAGATACGCAAAACAAGCGATATGTTCTCCTACGGGTTGAGTTCTTTGATAATAACAACGGTTTTCTTCTTCTAATCTATACATAGGTTGGTTTTGTGGAATGACAAACACCTCATGCAAAACCTCCATGCGCCATTTCATTAGCAAATCTATATCGTCTAATGTTGCTTCTCGTATTAAGATTTCCATTAAAAATTCCCCGCTTTCATAACGACAGGCAATTTTGTCATGTCGGGCTTGCCATTTGTATTTAGAGGAATAAACGGCATTTTTACAAAAAATTCCGGTATCATAAAAGATGTAAGATTTTCAGCAAGTTCATTTTTCACCGCAGATACCTTTATATTTGGTTCAGCAGGTACTACGTATGCAATCATATAGGAAAGTCCATTTTCGTCTGTAAAAGCACGGACGATTGCTTGTTGCACATTTTTACATTGATATAGGCGGGACTCAACTTCTTATACTTCGACACGTTTTCCATAAATCATGATTTGTGTGTCTTTACGGTGGAGAAAAGCAATGTTCCCGTCTGGAAGAATATAGCCTAAATCACCGCTTCGATACATGATACTACCGTGCGGCTGTGTTTCAAAGGCTTTATTTTCTTCATCATAATTTCCAATATATCCCAAAGATATGCCGTCTCCGTAAATACAAATCTCTCCGGTCTCTCCTGGTGGAAGTTCTTTCCCGTCTGTGTCCATTATGCGAATATTGCTTCCTTTTACGGGTAATCCGATAGGATATGTACCGTCTTCTAAAACTGTTCCTCCGTTACAACGGTAATAGGACGCACATACTGTTGTTTCAGACGGGCCATATGTATTATACACTTCTGCTTTTTTTAGCAAATGGTCTACATAAACACCGCGCAGTACGTCCCCTCCACTTATTAACAATCGTAGAGAAGAAGGAATTTCCGATAAATGGTTCATTTCAGCCAACAAATAAGGAAATCCGCTAATAATTGTTACACGGTGTTTCTCTATGAATTTCATAAGAGATTGAATGTCGGCTTTATCTTCTTCAGACGGAATAGCAATAGCTATACCATTCAAAAGGCTGGCAAATACCTCCTCTACAAAAATGTCAAAGGAACATACTGAATATTGCAGCATGATGTCCTTATCATTAAGATGAAATTCATTATTAAATGCTCTTACATAATGACAAACATTTTTGTTGGTAACACAAATCCCTTTGGGTCATCCCGTTGTTTCAGAAGTATAAAGTACATAAGCAGGCCGCTCCGGTTCCTGTATGGCTGTTCGTTCAATGGTAGGCGCTTCCAATCCACAAATTTCACAGTCCGTCAACCGTAATGAAAAGCCATTCAGTTTATCCGCATACTCTCTTTCAGTCAGAATAAAATCTACCTTTGCTTCGTTCATCATATAATGGATTCTGCCCGTTGGAAAGGTAGGCTCTGCTGGAACATATCTTGCTCCGCATTTTAAGACAGCTAACATGGCTGCAATCATTTCTGCGCGGTGGTTCATAACTATACCAACGCTGCTTATTTTCTCAGGGAAGGTGCCCGAAATAATATCAACCAAATCGGATAGTTCCCCAAAAGTCATTGTTCTATTGTTTTCGATAATGGCTATACTTTGCCTTTTAGCCATAACCACGTTTTGAAAAAGTGAATAAATAGTTTCCATCTTAGTAACCTCCGCGTATTGTGCAAAAATTAAATCAACCATTTTGACAGTTTGGGCAAAAAATACTGCTTCTCCCCCCAATGACCATACGGCAAAGAACTGTCCCACAGTTCGGACAAGGCTCTCCTTCGTGTCCGTAAACCTGTAAATAAGGCGTATTGCGGTAGTCTTGTCCTTTGGTTTCCAAGTATTCCTCCGGCGTTATTCTGTTCTTTTCGATAAACTGGGATAATTGTTGTGGTATGCTTACAGCAAGTTGCTCCCATTCTTTTTGAGTTAGTGTATTTGCAGGCTGCGCCGGATAAATCCTCGCCGCAAATAAAATCTCGTCGGAATAAATATTGCCAATTCCAGCAATAGCATTTTGTTCTAACAAGCACTCTTTGATTGTTTTTTTCCGTTTTCCAAAGTGAGAAATTAAATATTCAGCAGAAAAATCCGGGTCAAACGGCTCTTTCCCCAACTTCTCAACTCCGCTGTATATATCGGCTTCGTCCTTATGCAGCAACCAAAAACGTCCGAAACGCCGTGTGTCGGAAAAACGCAGCTCTTTTTCATTCGATAAGCGAAATACAAGATGTGTGTGCTTTTCTTCCGGGTAATCTGCGGGTGTCAACAATAGACAGCCAGTCATTCGCAAGTGGATAATCACGCGGTCGCCGCTGTCCAGTAAAATCAGCAGAAATTTCCCGCGACGTGCCATGCTGGATATGGTTTGTCCCACAAGTTGCTTGCAAAATTCACCGGCATGAGGATATGCAATCACTTCCGGACGATTGACTATGATATTTTTAATCATAAGCCCTTGTATTTGCGGTTCAATTACACGCTTTATAGTTTCTACTTCCGGTAACTCCGGCATGATTGCCACCGCCTTTCCTCGCTGATTTCTTAATCTGCTCGTGATAGAAATAATTGACAACAACCGGCGGCGCGTCAAGCGGACGTTTTATACTGTCGTCATTCGTTACATAGTCCAAACCAATTTCGGCAGTATAGTTTTTCAGCTTTGCGTCCAGCAATTCCCAATATCTGCGATTTCCGTTGTGATAAATTTCCCGGTACAAGGATAGCAGGTGTGGATATTTTTTCTGTATATAGTCCAAGATAACCGCTTTATAATCTCCCCGCAGGTTGAGATTTTCCAGCCAAATCAAATGGCACTGTCCCTTTGCTCTCTGAATAATTGCTTCTACGTCGGTAATGCCGGGAAAAATGGGAGAGATAAAGCAGGTAGTGCGGACACCGGCGCGGTAAAACGCCTCCATAGCAGCTAACCTCCGTTGAATAGGCGCGGCCTTATCCATATCTTTCTGAAAGTTCTCGTCCAATGTATTGATAGACCACGAAACACGGGCGTCTGGAAAAGTTTTTATCAAATCTAAATCCCGCAGTATCAAATCGCTTTTCGTGGCAATATTGATTTTTGCACCGCTGCCCTTTAGCTGTATAAGTAAGGTTCTGGTGCGTTCATAGATTTTTTCCTGTGGGAGATAGGGGTCTGTAACGGAACCGATAAATAACTCTTTTCCTGCGTATTTTTTGGGGTCTTTGATTTCAGGCCAATTTTTGACGTCTAAAAAAGTTCCCCATGGCTCCGTATGGCCGGTAAACCGCTTCATAAAAGACGCATAGCAGTATTTGCAGCCATGAGTACAGCCCACATATGGATTAACGGAATATTCACATACGGGAAGATTAGATTTAGAGAGAATGTTTTTAACTTCAATTTCTTTAATGAGTGGAGAGGACATTATTACCAACCTCCCATATGTATATGCTTGTCAGGGCTGCTGCTATATTGCTCTAAAATTATTTCATCTGCTTTGGGGTAGCCAACCCCAATAAAACATGGTGTCATCCAGCCTTGCGGTACACCAAGTTTTTCAAGAACAATATTATGTTCTTTGTTCAGTGGAATGCGTAGGGAGTAACCAAGTCCTTCATTGATAACAGCAAGCATAATGTTTTCTGCGACGCACCATGCAGTAGTAAGAGGATTTAATTTACTTACCCATTCAGCATTAAGTTTAGAGCATTTGAACAGCGGAATAATGACATAGGGGCAGTCAACCAACATGGTGTACTGCCTAGGCATAGCATAAGAATACATCTTTTGAGCCAAATTCAGCTTTCGGTTCTCATATTTGCTTGTATCAAATTTTTCAGCTATGAATTTAGCATAACTAAAAGCATTTTCTTTTTCTTCTTTGGTATGAAGAACAACGAATTGCCAATTTCTGTAATGGTCCCAAGTGGGCGCTTTCATGCCAGCTTCAATAATCCTTCTAATTGCTTCAAAATCAACGTCTCTATCCGTCCATTCCCGGCTGGTTCTTCTCTTATTGATAACTTCATGAAATTCCATTTTGTAGGGCCTCCTTCGAGCGAAAAAAATTTCACCTATTCCTTTGCTAAAAAGGACTGTTGTATGCCTTGTATGATTGTATCTTCTGGCCTTACATGACCTAACAGCAAGGGAGAGGCCAGGTCATGATATTTATAGTTTTCATAGGCTTTGTGCGGATTTTTATTTGCATAGCAATATTTGCAGCCATTTAAGCAGGTGTCATATGCGCCAATATCTCGGCTTTCAATACAATGGCAGCCTTGCCGCATGCCTTTATGCTTCAAGTTTTTGAACAAAATATCATTTGCTTTTCCTAAAATATCAAGTGTCATGCAGCCGGAAGCATGAATACCGTAGCGGGTATAGTCTCCGTTGGTTCCGCAGGCTTGGAGATAAATCCCGTTTTTTTCTGCAATAGAGCCTAATCCCCGTGCTAATCCGTCCATATCCTGTGCAGACAGCGGAATAAGCTCCGGCATATTGATTTCCAGCTTCTTATACATCTCTACAAAGCTGAAAATGCAGCGGTCAATATACGGCACGAGCATATTCGCCATTTTGTCAAAGGTTTCTATGTGGTGGGAAACTGTATATTTTTTCGTGAGCAAAACGGGGTCGTACCGCCATGCAACACGCTGTTTTCCTACCAATTTGGAAAGTTCAATAAGCGTTTGTATACTTTCTTCGATAGAAGGTACACCCGGCTCAATATCCTTACCATAAGCAGTAATCGTATAGTGGAAATATGTATGAAAACGGTCGGTGATTTCGTGCAGCCGCGGTAAGATGGGCTTATAGTTCTTGGAGCAGAAAACAACGCAGTCCACTTTATCGGGGGTAAGTTCATAGCGATTCACTTTGTTTGGAAACAATGGATTTCGCGTCAGCACATAGCCCTCTGAAAAACGATTAAGCAACCAATCGGTATAATATTGAACGGTATCGGTTCGTCCACCTGTATTGATAATCATTTCTGCACCTCCTGTATTTCATCAAATTTTTCTTTCATACAATGAGAAAACAATGTTGTCAGCCGTACTAATTCGGCTACATCATGCTCGGATAATTCTGCCATAGCGTCTATTTCCGCATTTGCCGCAGGCGGAATAATTTTTTGTGTATATTCAATACCTGCTTTTGTAAATCGGACGATTTTATTGCGCCGGTCTGTCTCCGACTCGGTTAGCGAAATATATCCCTTTTTCCAAAACTTTTTGATAATCGCGCTAATCGTCTGCTTTGTTGCCGATAACCGTTCGCAAATTTCCGATTGCAAACACCCGTCCGGCGCAAACCAAATGATATTCAACACAAATAATTCCTTTGCGGTTAGATTATGTTTTCTTGCACACATTTCATAAGCTGCAAATTGTATATCTCGCAGTCTGCAATACTGATTTACATATGCTCTTACTTCTTCACGTTTCATATCCGGCTTCCTTTCATAAAATATTAGACCGTCTAATATTGTACTTTAATTTTAGCATACATTTTTATTTTTCGCAATAGATTTCGTCAGTTTATCTGCAAAACTAAAAAACAACAGCATGAACAATTAGGAAAAACGCTATGGTTATGCAATTTTTAGGCTTTCGGACAAGCAATAAAGGATACACATTTTGTCGTGGAAGAAAGTGAAAAGAAGAATAGCAAGCATAGGAAAGGGGTACCCTTTCCGTATTTTTACCCGCCCGCGCCCTATGGCAGCGGCGGCAAAAACGCTTGTTGGGAAGTGTCCCAAACCCTCGAAAAAATGATGAAGGCCCTTAAAAGTTACGAAGCCTTATTCGCTATTTTCACCGTTCAAATCATAATAAACGTTTGCCCTTTAACATTACAGGTGGGCTGGATTATCGCTTTTGGTAATAACGGATTATTTTGGTGCTGTACATAGAGCCTCCAGTATTCGATATAATTCTTTGATGATTTTGTAGCGCTCTACTAGGCTGTGTTTATTTTCGCTTCCGTTCCTTTCCGTTCTAGCTCTGCCGCCACACTCTCATCTAAAGGGAAGGGATTTAGGGAAAGGAATGGAATGGGTAATTGATTGTTCTTTACTTAATATATCTTTATTTAATTGCGTTGGATTTTCC
>CAMMMX010000019.1 GCA_946498095.1 uncultured Clostridia bacterium | reverse complement strand
TAAAACGGAAATCAACGAAGCTGGTCAGTTGGTCGTTTATTATTCGGACGGAAGCCATGACACCCTCGGCGTGGTCGTAGGCGAAGACGGTAAGGACGGCGCGCAGGGTGAAAAGGGCGACAAAGGCGAGAAAGGCGATACCGGAGCGGCAGGAGCCGACGGCGAAGATGGTATCGGCGTCACTAAAACGGAAATCAACGAAGCTGGTCAGTTGGTCGTTTATTATTCGGACGGAAGCTATGATACCCTCGGCGTGGTCGTAGGCGAAGACGGTAAGGACGGCGCGCAGGGCGAAAAGGGCGACAAAGGTGACAAAGGCGATACCGGTGCGGCCGGGGCTGACGGCGAAGACGGTATCGGCATTTCTGCGGCGGACATCAACGATGACGGCGAGCTTGTGCTGACCTTCTCCAATTCTGACAGCATTAACCTGGGCCGCATTGTGGGGCAAAACGGAGCCGACGGAGCCAAAGGCGACAAGGGTGAGAAAGGTGACAAGGGCGACAAGGGCGCAGACGGCGTCGGCATTGCCAACGTCACCATCACCGACGAGGGTGCGCTGAATGTGGAGCTGACAAGCGGCACCGTGCTCCAGCTCGGCAACATCAAGGGAACGGACGGCATCGGCATCACCAAGTCTGAAATCAATGCTTCCGGCCATCTGGTGCTGACCTATTCGGACGGAAATACCACTGACCTTGGCAATGTGGTCGGCGCGGCCGGGGCCGACGGTGAGAACGGCGTCGGCATCAAGACCGTTACCCTTTCCACCAGCGGCGATTTGAGCGTGACGCTGACGGACAATTCCGTGCTCAATTTGGGCAACGTCAAAGGCCCCAAGGGTGACAAAGGTGATAAAGGCGACACCGGCGCGCAGGGCCCGCAGGGCGCAACCGGTGCGACAGGCGCACAGGGCCCGCAAGGCGAGCAGGGTGAAAAAGGCGACAAGGGCGATACCGGTGAAGCAGGCCGCGGAATCGACCACATGGAAATTAATGACAACGGCGAATTGGTAGTATATTATACCGACGGCACAAACCAGAATTTGGGGAGCGTTGGAAGCGGAGAGGCTACGGATTCGCAGTATCTTATATTTTCTCCCTTAGCTGATGGCACGTATAGTGTAGCAATCAAAAGCGACTACAGAACGGTTGTTGAATCTTTGAATATACCTGAAGAATATGAGGGAAAGAAAGTTACCCAAATTGCTACTGAAGGATTTGCAGAATGTACAAATTTAAAAACAATTACTTTTCCAGATACAATCAAAGAGATTGGGAAAAGTGCATTTCAAGATTGCTCATTATTAGAAAATGTAATTTTACCACATAACATTTCAATAATAGGTGAACAGGCATTTCAAAACTGTTCGTCTATACAAGAAATTACTATACCAAGTACCGTAAGTAAGATTAGTACTCGAGCTTTCTATGGGTGTAGTTCTTTATCAGAATTAACTTTAAACGAAGGCTTACAAGAAATTTCATATTATGCATTTTCCAACACTACTGCGTTGAAAAATATTACTATTCCTGCAAGCACTACAACAATAGGATACAAAGCGTTTTATGGCAGTGGAATATCAACTGTAATAGTTCAGGGAAATAATAGCTGGCGCGTTTCTCCTACTGAAACTGGTAATATGTATTTCATAAAGGACGGCATGACTTATACTAGAAGATATTCCTGTGATTATAATCCCAATGCTACATTAAATGCTGCGTATTTGTTAGGCACCAACCATGAGATAATACAATACGGCAACATGTATACATACTATTTACGAACATCAGAATGCAGCTTTTTTAGATAAATGTGATAAATCTATCGCTGCTATATAATTGATTTTTTAGGAGGACTGCAGATGGACAGCATCAAATCGGTAGAAAACGCCCTGACCGGGCTGCTTCAGGGATTTCAGAGGTATAACCGAAAAAACACATTCGGCAATCAAATCCTTTATGATATGTGCGAACCGAAAAATAATCCGTGGGGCGAACCAAATCGGCTGGCGGACAAAATCTGGCTGATCGGGCGTTCCTATGCCGCCTCGCCGGAACGACGGTATTACAGAAAAAAGGATGACCGCGGCGCTGACGAAGAAAAAGATCTGGAAACCCGCGGTGACGGTACGGGAAAATATTTTCGGGAAACAGCCGCATTTCTGTGCAATGACGGGCGCTATCCGAAATTGACATCGTGCCTGAGAGAGCTTTCTCCCCTTCGTTTTGACGGCACACCGGGAGATATCGAACGGCTGAAGCAGGGCATCATGTGCGTGGCCCTGTTTAATGAAATGTTCAAGGCTGCCTCGGAGCAATATGATCGAAAACATAATGCGGGCATTTATGAAAGCCTTGTTTATCGGAATCAAGTCTCTTTTTGCAGTAAATTCCTGCATTTTCATGTTCCGCATAGCATTTTTATCATAGATCGCTTCACAAAGGAGGGCGGGCGCTTTTTGTGTTCGACCAGGACATGGAAAAACGCCGGATTGGAAGACTGCGGTGTCGTGATTGACAAGGCGGTAAGAGAGGCCGTCAATGCTTCTTACCCACAGTTCAAGATTTCCCTTGAGGATATTGGTACGGAAGTGGGAGATGATGCTAAAAGGGCCGTAGAAGAATATATTGCTCATTGTCTGCGTTCATATCGATTTGGCCGCTTTCTCCACGATAGACTGGATTTATCTCCTGACAACGCGGCCTGTTCGTTCCCGCGCATGATCGATTCGATTTTCCAGAGAATAAAAGAGACAGAATAGATATAATTGACGTATTTGTTTTGCTCGAAATGCGCGGTTATAAGGGGCAAGTGATGAAAAAGCAACGGTTTATCCAAAAGCCGAAAAAGTGAAAATCGCACTTGGTGCCACCCTGCGCCCGGCAGCTTTATGCTGTCGGGCGTTTTGTGCTTATCCGGCCTTTACTTCGGGCCAAGTTGGCCCGAAGTAAGTGTCCGACAGCGTAAACAGCCCCGTTGCCGTTCCCCACCGCTCTCCATTCGATTTGTACATCTACCTACCAAAAATCGAATGGAGGACAAGCTATGAAAATCATCAATCTACGGGACTTTTACCCGTTTTATACACAGGACACCCTTTTGGAAGTTTCGGACGAAGTGGCGCAGGCTATGACCGAAGCCGAACGGCTGGAACGCAACTATAATACCCTTATTATCAAACTGCTCTTTCCTTTGAGAAAACCCATAAAGTTTGACACGCTTAGGCGTACCTTGCAATTGCCAGACAGCAAGCTTATTTTGCACTAAAAGGAGTTTTTTCGTCCTATGTATCACTTTGCTTTTTTCGTTTCAGCGACATAGTTGATGGTTGTTTTCACAAAGAAAAACCAGTATTCTGAGACGAATCAGAAGACTGGTTTTTGTATCCTATTCAGTTGCTTTTTGATTTATCCTCTAAGGATATCACGCTTTTGCCGGATCGGCTTTTTTGAAAAAGGGAACTAGTTTTCCACGGCGACCTCGCGGCCGGTTTTCACCGATTCTTCGATCGCATTGATAACAAACACCGGTTTAATCAGTTCCTCATAAGGCTGGTACATTTCACCGGTTCTCAACATGTGGATGAAGTGCTCCACCTCATGCCAGTAGATCAGAGAAATATCAATGTAGCGCACCGTATTGCCGGACTTCGCGTAAATAACCGCAGTATAAGTGTGATCGTCCTTGGTGTAGTTGAAGGTGACGTCATAATCGTCATAGCGGCAGACGACAACGCGGCTCTTGTTCTTTTCGAACGCCATGACGCTTCTGATGTCGTATCCGAATACCGTCAATGCCATTTCGGTCAGATGGGAAGCATAGAAGAAAAAGCCATCGTTACCGTCGTCCGGATCAGCGGGGAAGTTGATGCAGCCGGTGATCATCTCGCCCTTGGCTTTCAGATCGCGTACGGTGTTCCGTAGCAGCAGCGTATCGTACGCCAGCTTACAGCCGGATCCGCCTGTCAGCGGTACACCGTTCTTTTTTGCCGCTGCGATCAGCGCCCGGGCTTCTTCCGGTTTGATGGTGAAGGGCTTGTCGATAAACATCGGGATGCCTTTTTCAATGAGTGGCATCGCGTAACCGTAGTGGACAGATCCTTTACGGCTGGTCAGCATAACGGCGTCTACTTTCCCGATCAGCTCTTCCGGGCTGTTGACGATACAGTCGACTTTTGCTTCCTTCGCTACAAGTTCAGCCGGCTCTTTGTCAGGGCCATACACTGCCACGACACGTGCATCCGGGTACAAAATTTTTCCCGTGTGCTCGTCGGGCAGGTTGAGAATTTTGGAAAACGCCATTGCATGGCTGTTTTCTGTACCAATAATGCCAATTCTAAACATATTTGCTCATGCCTTTCTTTTATGCTTAGTCCATCCGAGACAGGGGATTCTGTCGGTGACACTCTTCCATAACGGCGATCTGCTGACGAACCTGTTGCGGTGTGACGACAAGCGGAACGCCCTCCATCAGATGATCATACACCGTCTGGTACAGATCCTGCGTCGCGTCTGTGAAGGTACCCAAATTCTTTGTCGTCCATTCTTCCTCATACCATTTCAGTTGCTCTGAACAGTATGCAGGATAGCCATTCTCGTCGCATAGAGGAGTCTTGATCAGCTTCTGCTCCGGCGCTTCTTCTTCTTTGAAATACTTCCAGTTGATTTTGTCCATGACGCCTTTCAGGCCGCCGCGGGTCCCCTTGATGTTATAGGTAAAGGAGGGGTAAGCGTCGCAGGAACAGATTTCCACGTCAATGAGCGGACGGTCAGGCGCGGTGAGGATCAGCTTGACGTAGTCCTCTGCATCGCCGAAGGTGTTAGCGCGGTCCATTTTGCAAAGAATGCCAGGCATACCGTCATAATTGAGGATATTGAGCGCCTGGTCAACCGGATGCGGCCCGGTGTTATACAAGCTGCCACCGTAGAATTCCTGGCAGCACTGCCAGTCCCAGCGACGTCCGTAGCCGTTGAAAGCGATACTAACCTGGACGATACGTCCCAGTACGCCGCTATCCAGCACCTTGCGCACCTGCTTGAAGTACGGCGCGAAGCGGGACTGCTGGAAGATCGCCAGCATTTTTCCGTTATCCTGCGCCGCCTTGATCATCGCGTCGGCTTCGGCGGCGGTGCTAGCGAAGGGCTTCTCCACCAGTACGTTGAAGCCATGGTTAAGAAGGTCAATCGTGATCGGTGGATGCAGATAGCTTGGCGTCGCGTTGACAACGAAGTCGATATCCGTCTTGTCGAACAGCTGCTGGTAATTCTCCAAAACCTCGCAGCCGTATTCCTCCTGTGCACGCTGACGGCGCAAGGGGAGGGGATCAACGACGTAAGCCACCTTAAACTTTTCGGTTTCCTTACGCAGGAAAGCGCCGTGAATATCGCGTCCGCTTCGTCCCTGCCCTAGGATGGCAAGTCTTAACTGTTTCATCATGTTTCCTCCTTGGCATATATCTTTCATAGGTTGGTATGTAACCTAACAAAAACGAATGGTTAAAGTGACTGCATCAGTTTTTCCCAATTTTGCAGGCACTCTTCGCTCGCTTCTTCACCCTTATAGGAGAAGACGGAACCTTTCGGCAGGCGCATGCTTTCTTCCGACAGCTCGAACGCTGGACGGTAATGCGTCTCCAAAGAGACGTAACCGTCGTAACCGTCGCGCAATAGCGCGGCAAATTGTCCACGAAAATCAACTTCACCGCAACCTACCGGCATGGCTTTGACCTCGTCGCCTTCTTTTTTGGCGTCCTTGAGATGCATATGGATCATCCGGCTTTTCACCAGTTCATATCCATCAGGGTAGGCCACTTCACCGCGCGGATCATACACGTCGTTGCCGGGATCCCACAGCGCGCCAACCTGTGGGGAATCGATCTGATCGAGAACCTGCATCAGTGTTCTCGCGTTGGAAGCGTACACCGACGGATCGAACTCCAGTGCCAAGCGCATGCCGGCATCCTTCAACAGAGCAATCGGCGTTTCAAACTGCGCGGCTATCCGTTCCAAGTTTTCTTCAAAGTTCCCTTCATCCCAGAAGGTAAAGCCGCGGATGAGCTTCGCGCCCAAAGCGTCCGCCAATTCAATGCTACGCTTCAACCCTTCAATATGGGAGGCGATCTCTGCATCATTATTCAACGAACATTTGTAAAACGGCGCGCTGATGCAGCAGACGGTCAATCCGGCATCCGAAAGGATATCCTTCATCTGAGCGGTGTCTTCTTTCGTCAGCTCGAAAGGGTTTCTTTCCCAAACAGAGCGAATTTCCACGGCGTCCAGCCGATATTTAAGCGCCAAATTGACGGCTGTTTGGAAGTCCTGTGACACTTCATCGGTAATGACTGATTTACGAAACATTTTCTGTCCCCTTCCGTTTTTTCATGATTCCATCTTCAGCAACGCGCTGCTATCCGCATCCAGGTACATCGTTGCGTTCGGATGCGTACGCAGGATGGTTGCCGGGATCATCGGATCGATGGCCTGTGTCAGCACATCGTGTACCGCCTGAGCCTTGGTCGGCGCAGGAACGATGCAAAAGATCTTTTGCCCTCTCAGCAACGCAGGGACAGTCAGGCTTAAAGCGTGGGTAGGAACCTTGTCCAGCGCGTCGAAGCAACCGTCGTTGACCTGTTGGTTGCGGCACTTCTGATCCAATGTGACGACCTTCACGTCACACGGATCGTTGAAATCAGCTTCGCCGGGATCATTAAAAGCAATATGAGCGTTTTCACCGATACCCATAAAGACAATATCGATCACCTGCTGATTGAGCAGTGATGCATACCGTTCACATTCTGCCTGCGGATCGTCTGCCTGCCCGTTGAGATACTGGACCGATTTAAACGGGGCTAACGAAAACATCCTGTCGCGCAGGAAATTACCGAAGCCCTGGGGCGCGTCAGCGGGGAGGCCGATGTATTCGTCCATATGGAAGGCGTTGATACGGGTAAAGTCCACGGATGGATCTGTTGCAAGCGCCTGCAAAAAGTCATTCTGTGACGGTGCTGCCGCAAAGATGACGCTGATTTCCTCTTTCTCAAGAAGCAGATCGCGTATGGTACGGGCCGCATCCTGCGCGGCTGCTGCTCCCATCTCCGCACGTGTATCGAACTGCCGGACATAAAGCCGGTCCTTGACAAATGTTTTCATCGCCGTAACGGCTCCTTTCAAAATGATTTCCTAATCTATCGAAGACGGCGCAGTATAGACAACCTTGCCGCCAACCAGCGTTTTCCATACTGTGACGTCGTCGTCGAACAGTACGACGTCGGCGTCGTAGCCCCCTGCCAGGATGCCCTTGCTGGAAATAGAAGCGATCCGTGCCGGCGTGGATGTCATCATACGTACCGCATCAATCAGAGGCACATGCGCCAGTTGTACCATATTACGTACTAACCGGTCCGCTGTCGCGACGCTGCCCGCGAAAGCAGTACGGTCGGGCATCTTAGCGACGCCTTCTTCCACGATGACCTCCTGTCCCGCGCTGAGGCTGCCCAGGATACTTTTCCCGTCCGGCATACCGGCTGCGCGCATAGAATCCGTAACCAGCGCGGTCTTGTCCGGACCCTTGGAACGGTAAACCAGCGAAAGGATACTGGGGGGCAGGTGCCGCCCATCCGCAATGATCTCCACCGTCATCTCATCGAGCATATAGGCGCTTTCAATCACGCCCGGATAACGGTAGGAATTACGCCGTACCATCCCAGACATACCACTGTACAGGTGTGTTACATGCCGGAAGCCGCACTCAAAAGCCTCGACGACCTGATTGTATTCGGCGTCGCTGTGGCCGATGCTGGGCAACACACCTTCCTGTCGCAAGCAGGAAGCAAACGCAGCGCTGCCCGGCAGTTCCGGCGCGGCGCTCCAGCGCACGATATGCTGCGAAGCGGCAAGGATTTCCCGGTACTCTTCTTCACGCGGTGGGTGAATGTAAGCGGGATCCTGTGCGCCGCGCTGTCCCATAGCGAAATACGGACCTTCGAGATGCAGGCCGTAGAGGTTTGCACCTTCGCTTTTATCCCGTACCGACTCGAAGACGTCGATCATACGCAGCAACTCGTCGCCGGGACAGGCCAGTGTTGTCGGCAGGACTGTCGTCGCACCGTGGCGCACATACATTTTTGCCGCTTCTAGAAACGCTTGCGGCGTACAGTCCATAAAGTCATGCCCGCCAGCGCCGTGGGTATGAATATCGACGAAGCCGGGCGCGGCATAACGTCCGCCAGCGTCGAGAAACGTTTCGCTTTCCGCGTCCGTATCAGTATGCCGTTGCCCTACCGAGAGAATTTTGCCCTGCGCGATACAGATTTCACCGTCTTCAATGATCCGATAAGGCGTAATGACGCGAGCGCCGATTATTTTACAATCCATTTTCATGAAGGTGCCCCTTCCATGTAGTACGCGCCGCCGTAGAAACAGCTGGCGCGTCAACTTGCGTATTGAATTATTTTAATCGTAATCCATCTTTGCAAAAATGTCAATGGAAAAATCGGCTGTAAATATAGGTGGAATCTTTCGGCTTACAAAAAACTGACAATCAGGTTGGGTCATGAGACATCGGAACACAGAGAAAATCTATCGAGCGACGACATAAATGCCATTTATACCCAAAACAGGGCCATCACTTCATTTTTATGGTTGCTGACGTTAGAGCACCAGTGTCAAAGCCAAAACTGCTAAGAATTGCAAAAAGAGGAATCCCGTGTAGTATCCGGACTGTGATGGTGAGACCAACTGTTTGAGGAGGGACAAGGCGACTTCAGATGAGAGGCTTGAACTTCTCACACTGGACAAGACTTTACAAAGACGAAGACAGACTTATTTCGTAGTTATACGAATTTCGAGATCTTTCAAAGCCTATGATTCCGCATCCATAGAGAGTTTCAATCCATCGATTTGGAAATATGATAATATGTGAAAAATACTTTATGCTTTATAGTGAATTGTTCCGGCAATTGCTGCAGCATTTTTAAGTGGGCCTCTTCCAATTCTTTGAATATTTTATGATCCATTGAGGCCAAAACGCCTCTACATGCCTTCATTCTTCCGTGCCAGCTTTCTTTTGTAAAAGGCAAATCTATTGTACAGCTTTCTATTTGAGGATTATCAAAATAATGTGTCCTTAAATCTTGCACCGCTGGAGATCAATCATTAAAATTCCCATCCTTCCTGCGATTTTATCTATTATATCATATGAAACAAAAGAAGCACAACACGAGAGTTTAGCTCTTCCATGTTGTGCTTCTTTCTGGTAGGGACAGATGGACTCGAACCATCGACCTCTCGCATGTGAAGCGAGCGCTCTAACCAACTGAGCCATGCCCCCTAGAACGAAAAATATTATACCACTCTTTTTTTTATCCGTCAAGTGCTCACTTAGAAAAAATATCAAAACCGTTCCGTCTGTCCGGTTTTCAACATATCCGGTGCCAACGCATATCATGCAAAGAGGAATTTATTTTTGGAAAGGAGTCAGACTGATGCCCTATATATATCTGTCCCCATCGACACAGGAATGGAACATGTATGTCACCGGAGGATCGGAAGAATACTACATGAACCTTATCGCTGACGCGATGGAGCCATACTTAAGATCCAGCGGCATCCAATTCACGCGCAACACACCCGATATGACGGCTGCGTCCTCCATCCGCGCTTCCAATGCTGGTAACTATGACCTGCATGTCGCGCTGCACTCCAATGCTTCGCCTGAATCGCGGGCGGGACAAAATCGGGGTTCAGAAGTTTACTATGCACCCGGCAGCTCGTCCAGCCAGCGCGCTGCTATCATTATCGCAGACAACCTCAAGCAGATTTACCCGATTCCTGACCGTGTCCGCGCACTGCCGACAGACTATCTTGGAGAAGTTCTACGGACCAGGGCTCCGGCGGTACTGATTGAATTTGCGTACCATGATAATGTTGACGATGCCAACTGGATTATCAATAATATTGAGGAAATTGCTGCAAACGTTGTTTTATCGCTAACGGAATATTTCGGGATTCCCTTTATTCAGCCTCAGCCGGTTCGTATCGGCATTGTAGATCCCAATATTTCGGGACTGAATGTCCGCAGCCGCCCCAATACAGGGGCTCCTATTATTGGCAGGCTTGCGCCAGGCCAAAGTGTAAACGTCTGGGGTACATGGAATGGGTGGAACGTGATCGAATCCGGCAGCCTTTGGGGGTATGCGTCCGGACAGTATATTGATTTTTAAATAAGGAAAGAAACGTCTTCTATGCTCCATAGAAGACGTTTCTTTATTGGGGGCGTGCGCCTGTATCGGGATCTCTGCAAGGCGCCTATGGCTATCTTGGACAAGCATTCGTCTCAAACGAGCCTGGCATCAATGGATACCCAACAAGCCGCCTGACGGTGCAAAATCTATTTTGTATGCAATCAAATAACTGTTTACTAGGCTTCATCAGACGATTTTTGTTTTTCGAATAGGGCGTCATACAGAGCTTTTTTTCTCCAGTCGGTTGCAGTGTTCTCTCGCATATCTTGACAACTTATACCCCTATAGGTATAATAGGCATATATCCTTTCTTTTTCATGGGGGCATTATCATATGAAACAAGCAATGAAACAGTTGGAGCATTTGTTGGAATTGGGCGGGATTCCAAAAGACATTACACTTTTAGTGATTTCCGGTATCGCCCTACTTTTCAGTATTTCCGGGGTGCTTTCCTTACCGTTCGACATTGCATGGGTTGCAATTATTCTATGTGGAGTTCCGATTGTTTTGGAAGCGGTAATCGGGTTGGTCACCGCCTTTAATATCAAAGCGGATGTCCTAGTCTCTATTGCACTGATTGCTTCCATTATCATCGGGGAGGACTTTGCTGCCGGCGAGGTGGCGTTTATTATGCAGCTGGGTGCTTTGCTGGAAGACCTTACCGTGGCAAAAGCGCGCGCCGGTATCGAAAAGCTTGTGCATCTTACGCCCCAGACGGCGAGGGTTCTATCCGGCGATCAAGAAGCTGTCATACCGGCACAGCAGGTACGCGTCGGCGACATCCTACGCGTCCTTCCTGGAGAAAGCGTACCAGTCGACGGCATCATTGTGGTAGGGCAGACCTCCATCAATCAGGCGGTGATGACCGGCGAGTCCCTCCCGGTCGATAAGACAGTAGGGGACGAGGTCGCTAGCGGCACCGTCAACCAATTTGGAGCGTTTGATATGCGGGCAACTAGAGTGGGAGAGGACAGCTCTATCCAACGAATGATCCGTCTGGTTCAGTCAGCGGACGCAGGAAAAGCAAAGATTGTCGGAATTGCCGATAGATGGGCGACATGGATTGTGGTGATTGCCTTGGCAGCGGCAGCGTTGACCTGGTTGATCACTGGTGAGGTCATTCGCGCCGTTACGATTTTGGTTGTCTTCTGCCCTTGCGCACTCGTGTTAGCTACGCCAACTGCGATCATGGCCGCAATTGGCAACGCAACAAAGCACGGATTTCTTGTCCGGGAGGGAGACGCGCTGGAAAGGCTGGCATCAGTCGAGAAAATTGCTTTTGATAAGACAGGTACACTGACCTATGGTACGCCGGAGGTCATAGCGGTAGGCAGTATCCTACCGAACTATTCCAAAGACACGCTCTATCTGTTAGCTGCATCAGCGGAGACACGCTCAGAACATCCATTGGGGAAAGCAGTGGTACGCTGCTACCAGCAGAAAGACGCATCTCCGTTGCCGCAACCCAATCAGTTTCAAATGATTCCTGGACGAGGTGTTCTCGCCCGTACACAAGGAAAAGAAATTTTGGCCGGAAATCAGGAGCTCCTTTTTGAGTACGGGATCCCTCTCGATAGCATATTGCCTCAAACAGAGAAATATCTTGCGCAGGGATGCACGATCATCTACCTTGCAATTGACAGGCAGCCAGCGGGATTTCTTACTTTGGCGGACACTCTGCGCAAGGAAAGCGTAGAAATGATATCCCGTATAGAGCGTCTCGGTGTCCAGCCTGTCCTGTTGACCGGAGACCATGAGGAAGCGGCTCAAAGCATAGGACGGCAGCTGCATATCCGTGATATCCATGCCAACTGTTTGCCACAGGACAAGCTCACCTGGATTGAACAGTATCAGGAGAGACAACAGCCGGTATGCATGATCGGAGACGGCGTCAATGATGCACCTGCCCTGAAAAAGGCAACGGTAGGGATCGCAATGGGCGGCGTGGGAAGTGATATTGCCATAGATGCGGCGGATATCGCCTTAGTGGACGATGAAGTCAAACAGCTCCCACACCTGCTGGCTTTGTCCAAGCGAATGATGATTGCTATCAAATGCAATCTGTCGTTTTCCATGGGTTTAAATTTTTTGGCGATTGTTTTGGCTATCGCGGGAGTCTTAAATCCGGTGGTCGGCGCACTGGTACATAATGCTGGCTCCGTGATTGTTATCATTCATTCGGCTTTGCTATTAAAGTGGAAGGGAAGATAAGGAGCTCCATGCAATTTTTTTATTTGTCGGTATCCCGGCTGTCCTTTGTATAGGAAACACAGGAATAGGGGACCAGTTAAATTGACAAGAGGTTGCCCGCCTGTTCCGTTCATATGCTTGCTGGTAAGCTTCGGAATGAATGTATGTCCTTTTTCAAGGGCGGACGGAAATACTGCCGAATGACAGCGCCCCGCATCTCACGATATATCGCGCCTTTTGCCAACAGGAGGGGTGACGTTGAAAAAGCAAGCGCCATAGGAGGATCCTCCTATGGCGCTGATTCTATCGTTCTTACAAAATTGTAAGCAAAATGTAAGGCAAATCTCTAGAAAAAACGAATCAAATCACATATAATAGAAACAATGTCATTGAGCCGTTTGCAGGGCTGTTTTTCTGTGGTTTCATTGACTTTTCCATCCGTTTCCGATATGATGGATATGGTTACGGATTCCTATCAGCGTCTGTTAAAAGCTGGTGGAACCATGAAAGAGTAAAGGGATTGGCAAATGCAAGGTATACGAAGCTGTTTCTTCGGGAGTATCTTTCCAGGATCAGCATCCTGCTGCCGGCGGTGACCTTGCCGGCAGGCAGCACAGTAAAGGGGTTTTCCATGAAATTCAAAAAAACAAATATTATAATCATTTTGGCGGCGTCTGCTGTGCTGCTGGGTTATATCATTATGGTCGACGGGGTAGAAAATCTGGTCCACGCGCTGACAAGCGTAAATCCTGTTTGGCTTGGCTGCGCAGTTTGCGTTATGATTCTGTACTGGCTGCTGGAAGCTGTTGTTCTGCACATACCGGTAAAAAAATTTCATCCTGTACAGCGATTCGGCACGACTCTCCATACATCCATGATTGGACAGTTTTTCAACTGTGTGACCCCTTCTGCAAGCGGTGGTCAGCCGATGCAGGCGTACCACATGGTCAAAACAGGTGTTCCTCTGGGAGTATCCGGATGTACGCTCTTGGTTAAGTTTATCGTATATCAGACTACGCTGACAATTTACTCCCTTGCCGTCCTTGTTTTGCGTTGGGGGTACTTTGCCGCGCGTATTCATAAATTTGGATATCTTGTTTTCATCGGATTTTCCATCAATACTATCATTCTAGCCGCGCTGGTCTGTATCTGTTTCTTTAAGAAATTTACGTCCAAGGTCTGCGTGGGGACGATCCGGCTGCTGCATAAGTTGCGTCTTATCAAAAACAAGGAGCGTAAAATTGATTACATCCAAGGGGAGCTGAAGAAGTTTTATGAGAGCTTCCGTGCAATTAAGGATCACCCCTGGATGGTGATCCAAATGTTGTTGCTTTCCGCAGTGCAGTTGACTGTGTTCTTTCTCATCCCTTATTTCGTATACCGTTCCTTCGGACTCAATCAGGCCCGCATCTCCATTATGATCGCCGCTCAAGCGTTTGTCACGATGATTTCCTCGTTTGTCCCATTGCCTGGGGCTATCGGCGGCGCAGAACTGAGCTTTGTGACCTTTTTTGGAATGTTTTTCCCGCAGTACGCACTCAACCCTGCTATGTTGATTTGGCGTGTCATTACCTTCTACCTGCCAATCCTGACTGGTATTTTCTTTGTTTCAGGCATTACAGGAAAAAAGGATCATTTAACGCCGGCGCAGATGGAAAAAGAATCCGCATAGTAGGCGGTTACAATAGAAGAAAGGCTCCTGCCATTTTACGGCAGGAGCCTTTCTTTGTCTTTGTCGAAGCTTACAGATTAGCATTCTGGATGATGATGTCACGTGCCCATTGACGCCATTGCGGAAGTACGCCAAGGTCGTCCCAGTTGCCATAATCCATGGCAATTAGGCTGCCGCCGCATTTCTTGAACTGGTTGACCATGTTGAGAGCGCCTGCTTCAATAACGGCACGATCACCGGTCGGCATAATTTTTTGAATATCCACCGGACAGTAAAAGACTGCTTTATCACCGAACTCCCTTGCCAGTGTTTCGCTGCCGGACAGCTCCGGCTGATCAAACTGGAACGCGTCGACTCCCACCTCAATCAGGCCTCCGATGATATCATAAACCAGTCCACAGGAATGCAGGAAGAAATGCATTCCATACCGGTGCGCTTCCTGTGCGATAGCGCCATATACCGGTTGGAACAATTCGCGGAAGGTGGCAGGGCTCATGAACAGCGCATGTTGCATACCCAGATCGTCGTACATGAGTAGGCCGTCGACACCATTAGCAGCCGCGCGGCGAACCATTTCCAACGCAAGTTCCTGGATTTTTCCTAAAAAACGAGTAACATTTTCCGGCTCCAAAGCAGTGTCCATCAGCGCGTTATCCATGTGTCGGCAATCGCGCAGGGAAGAAAAGACGGCGACATGCATCGTTGCCAGGACATATTTGTCGCAGGCTGCGAATTTCTGCTGTTTGACATACTGATCGTATTCCTCGTTGATAATAGGGAAGGTAAGGTTATCCAGTCCGTCCCAGCCATCCTGCAGAATGCCGTAGATACATTCTCCTTTGGTTTTTTGGTCAAAACGCCCATAAATGTTGCCAAAACAGTCCTGACGGACCTCGCCGGAAAAGCCGCCAGCTTTTTCCTTAAGTTCCGGGTAGTCTCCCCATTCCGCATACTTGTCATATAGCGGATTCAGCAGTGTTGCAGCATTGCAGAAGGCAAAATCGTTGGGGTTGCCGTCTCCAAAGCAAAAACCAATCCGCGGCGGATGGTCATGGGCTAATATTTTTTTGATGATTTCCTTGCTGGTCATTGTAGTACACGCCTTTCTATCATTCTGGTCCATATTCGCCGGATGCATTTCTAAGGAACTAAAACCACTCCTATCTTATAACGAATCGTTTCGTCTGTCAAGTGTAGAACCCCGCTACGGACAGGGCTCCTGACCTCTGCGGTATTTTGTATAGGAGGATGTATTGCAAAGGTTTGTTTCCCATCCGGATTTGCGAGTTGGGAGAAATATTTTTAGGTCCATTTTCGAATTCAGGCGTGGCCGGTAAAGCCATACAAGATGCCGTTTGTTCTTTCTGCGTTATGTTTCGTAGTGACTCCTTGGCTGATGCAAGCGTCCTGGAATGATCCTGTTTCATTCTCATAAGACAGAGCTTATCATGGCATCAATTGATGCCCGTTGTTTCAAAAGATGATCGTATCCAAGAGGCGGAGGATACTTGTGTGATTGGGCAGACATTCTTCTTTTATGTGGTCATTACAGCTGTTTAGGGAACGGTATGCTGTCGTCTTCGTTGTCGCGGTACCACTGACAGAAGCAGTACCAGTCAAGCCGGGCGAATTGTTTAAATAGAGATGGGGAGCCGCTTCCTTGATCGTAAAGGGGATGTCCCTGCGCAATCGCGGACAGGATATCTTCTCCAAACTCCTCCCAAAACAGGGAGAGATATTCCCGTGTATAGCGCTCATAATCTCTGTCGGTAGCGAGTCCATCGATGACGGCCTCATAACATTCTATGGAGCCGCAGAGCAGATGTTCTTTCAAAATCTGTCCTTCATAGAACGCTTCCCCGCACACGCAGCAGTAAGCAGGCGGGCTGGGCGGCGTTGCGTTAGGGCATTGCGGGTGGCATTGGGTTCGATGGCAGTCCTCACACATAGAAACACTCCAATCTGACGTCCTTTTGTTCTAGGACAAAAAGGCATATAATTGATATAGTAGTGGAATGATCTATAGCAAACTTTATGCTTGAGGAGACAAAAAAAGAAAATGCCTGGTCAGCTTTTTTTGACTGCCGGCATATTTTTGCGCATACTATTACTACGTAAATTGTATCATAAAAATCACGATATGTCAATTTAAATCAAAAAACAGACACGATTTGATTGCTTGCATTTTTTATTCGTAACATTAACGAAGAGCTGACAAGGGGGCAATTCATGCAGTATTGTAAAAAGTGTGTAAGTATGTTAGAATAAATAAAGTGTCAAATAATGATGGGGGCGGTTAGGATTAATACGATCAGAAAATTCCGTAAATCCATTATGTTTACGATGCACCTGATTACGTTCGCTGCGTTGTTCGGTATTTATGTGTTTTTTTGGAAGGGATTTTATGAAGCAGCAACTTTTGACAACAAGGGCAACTACCTTGTTATGTTTTCTTATGTTGTTGTGCTGTTTTTGTTTATGAAACTATATGGCGCGTTTAAAATTGGAGTCAGTACCTATTCTGATACCATGTATTCTTTTGTCCTTTCTATTTTGCTGACCAATTTGATCACTTATTTTCAACTGTGCCTGATCGCCCGCATGCTGCTCAGTCCGGTATATTTGCTGATGGCTACGGTTTGGCAAATCCTGACCTACGTGATACTTAGTTTCGTGGGATATAAGCTTTATTTCCTGCTGAACCCAACGCATGACGTTATTGTCATCTGCTCGAATCAATCAGAAGCGTTAGAATCCATTTATAAGATGAGTCAGAAGAAAAAACGTTATGCCATTAAAAGCATCATCAATACCAATCTGCCGATGGATGAAATTTGCCGGCAAATCGATATGCATGAAGCGGTTTTCCTTTGCAGTACGAATGAAAATGTCAAAAATAAAATCATGATGTACTGCTATGAATCAAAAAAACGTTTGTACCTGTTGCCCGAGGTTTCCGACATCATGGTGAAAAATGCGACGATGTGTCAAATTTTTGACTCACCGGTGATGCTATGTAAAAACCGTGGGATTAACTTTGAACAGGCGTTGGTGAAACGTGTGATGGACATAGTCTTTTCGTCCATCGGGCTGGTCGTTGCTTCCCCTTTTATGGCGCTAATCGCGATTGCGATTAAAGCGTATGACAAGGGGCCGGTGTTCTTTAAGCAGGATCGTGTTACTAAGGATGGAAAGCTGTTTACCCTGATAAAGTTCCGTAGCATGATTGTGGACGCTGAAAAGGACGGTGCTAAAAAGGCCACTAACGACGATGACAGGATTACGCCGGTAGGTAAATTGATACGGATGACACGTGTCGACGAATTGCCACAGCTCATCAATATATTTAAAGGGGATATGTCTCTCGTCGGTCCACGTCCGGAACGGATAGAAAATGTCGAGGAATACACGCAGATGCTGCCAGAATTTGCGTTGCGCCATAAGGTGAAAGCGGGTTTGACGGGTTATGCGCAAATTTATGGAAAATACAATACAAGTCCAAAAGACAAACTGACAATGGATCTCATTTATATTGAAAATTATTCATTGCTGATGGACATTAAGTTGATGTTGATGACGGTGAAAATTATGTTCATGAAGGAGAGCACGGAGGGATTTTCGGATACCCCTCCCGAAATTCAGGATATACTTTTGGTCAAAAATGACAGCGACTTGCCTGTGACGCTCCCGTCTCAGGAATTGCCAAAAGCGCAGGATGAGACGCATGAATAAGCAGGCTTTTTATGAAGCTTGTTCCCTAGTCAAAAATGAGGTCCGTACACGTGACGGTATAGGCACGTTAGGAGAAAAAACGGTACATGCGGTGCTCAAGCGGTATTATGAGCCGGTAGCTGACAGGCATGAAATTCAGGTCGGTGGTTATGTAGCGGACATTGTCGGTGAGACAGGTATTATTGAGATACAAACACGCCAGTTTGAACGTCTGCGTCGTAAGTTAGATGCTTTTTTGCCTGTTTGTCCGGTTACAGTGGTTTATCCTATTGCGCATACGAAATGGCTATATTGGATGGATCCAAATACGGGGGAAATGTCTAATAAGCGGAAATCCCCGAAAACAGGCTCTCCGCTGGAGGCCTTTTTTGAGCTTTATAAGGTCAAGGATTATTTGTGCCGTGAGGGGCTTTGTATCCATTTGATCCTATTGGATGTGGAAGAGTATCGTAATCTGGATGGGTGGAGCCATGACAGAAAGAAGGGATCCAGCCGCTTTGATCGTGTACCAGTCGATTTGCATGATGAAATAAGGCTTGCTTCGCCTATGGATTTCCGTAGCCTGCTGCCACAGGATCTTCCGGAGGAATTTACCTGCTCGGATCTGAAGGAGTGCGGCGGGATTTCGCTTGCATCTGCGCAGACGGCGATGCGTGTCTTGGCGCATATTGGGGCGGTGTCACGTATCGGCAAGCGGGGGAGAGCAAATCTATACCGCCGATGAACCTATAGGCGCATTTTGTCGAACGTTCTTGTTTGATTATGAAAATAGGTGCTTGACAAAAGGCACTGGATTCCTTATAATTAATATGTTATTGTTTTTACAAGAATTTGTAAAACCTCTGCTTTAGGTGGCAAAGGGAGGGAATAAAATGGCAGAAATTCATCTGAAGGATAATGAATCTTTAGATAGCGCCCTCAGAAGGTTTAAGAGGTCCTGCGCGAAAGATGGCACGCTCGCGGAAGTCCGCAAGAGAGAGCATTATGAAAAGCCGTCTGTGAAACGCAAGAAGAAGTCTGAGGCCGCTCGGAAGCGCAAATTCAAATAGTTAGAATTGTGCGGTTGAGAGACCGAAAAAAGCGAGCGAATGCTCGCTTTTTCATTTTTCTATCTTTTGTAGGAGATGTGTCTCCTGTACGGAAAACCGGATAGACGGCTCAGAAAAAAGGAAAGGATGTGGCCAATCAATGGCCTTACTCAGACCCGCTATCATTCTGGACAGTGTGCTGGACATTGATGCGGATTTCCTTCAGGAAAACCATATCGAGGGGTTGATTGTGGATGTGGACAATACCTTAACCGTACATGGCAGCAATGAGCCTGCCAAAGGTGTGATAGAATGGTTGGACAAGATGAAACGACTTGGTCTTCGTATGCGGATTGTCTCCAACAATACCCCCTCACGGGTGGAACCGTTTGCGCAGATTTTAGATCTGCCCTATCATGCAAACGGCTTAAAGCCACTGACCAAAGGAATACGGGAAGCTGCTCAAGCGTTAGAGTGCCCAAAGGAGCGGATCGCAATTGTCGGCGATCAACTGTTTACCGATACGCTGGGCGGGAACCTTTTCGGTATCAAAACGATTCTTGTCACGCCGTTGAGCGACAAGGGTATCGTACTGTATAAGATGAAACAAAGGCTAGAAGGTGTTTTCATCCGGCACTACCGGCGGAGGGCTGCAAAGCTTTCCACACCCAAAGGAGGGAGTTAAGAATGGTGCGGTTCGGACCGGCGGGGAGGTCGCAAAGCGTGGACGCTTTTGACGCCGCATCAAAAGGGACGTCTGCGGTGCTTGAGCACGCGTGTTCTCTGGGCTTGACTGCGTTCGAATACCAGTGCGGACACGGTGTTCGTATCGGGGATAAAACGGCCAAGGAGTTCGGTGCTGTAGCTGCCAGTATGGGAATTTCCCTGTCCCTGCATGCGCCATACTATATTTCTCTTTCCGGCCTGGAGGCGGAGAAACGTGAAAAAAGCGTGGCATATATCCTGGACAGCGCCCGTGCGGCAGACGCAATGGGTGCGACGCGCATCGTTGTCCATTCAGGTACGGCAGGCAAATTGCCGCGGGTAGATGCGCTTTCCTTGGCAAAGGACACGCTGATGCGGTCGTTGTGTGCCTTGGACGCAGAGGGATTGGGGCACATCCATATCTGTCCTGAGACAATGGGGAAGATAAATCAGTTGGGAGATCTGGATGAGGTTATGGACTTGTGCAGTATAGACGAGCGGCTGATCCCCTGCATCGATTTTGGGCATTTGAACGCGCGTACATTGGGCAGTTTATCTTCTGAATCGGACTTTGCGGCAGTCCTTGACCACATAGAGGACTGCCTGGGACGGGAACGTGCGACGCGGTTTCATGCCCATTTCAGTAAAATTGAATATACCGAAAAGGGCGGGGAAAAGCGGCATCTGACCTTTGCCGACACCCAGTACGGTCCGCCGTATGAGCCGCTGATGGAGCTTGTTGCTCAACGCAATCTTGCGGTGACCTTTATCTGCGAATCGGCGGGGACACAAGCCGAGGATGCAGCAGCGATGAAAGCGTGCTACGACTCCTTTTCGGCTGGGGTGTAAAACATCCCTCACCAGAATGCGAGTAGGAAGGATGGAAATGAAACATGAAAAAAAAGGTTTTGATTGTCAATGGTCCCAATATTAATATGATTGGGGAAAGGGAGACTGGTATCTATGGCAAGGAAACCATCGACGATATTAACCGAGAACTCATGGAATTTGCCGGGAGAGAGGGCTTTTACCTGGAAATCTATCAGTCGAACAGCGAGGGGGACATCATAGACAGACTCCACAGCGCGCGGCATGAGTTTGGCGGTATTGTTATCAATGCAGGGGCTTACAGCCATTACAGCTATGCCATACGGGATGCGATCGCCGCCATTAAACTGCCTACCATTGAAGTGCATCTGTCCAATATTTTTGCGCGGGACGAATTCCGGGCTACGTCGGTGATTTCCCCGGTATGTGCGGGCGTTATTTCTGGGTTTGGCAAGTATAGTTACACATTAGCGCTTACCGGTGTGCTCCCAATGATATAGACGAGAACATCTCAATGAAGATGGAAAGGCGGTTTTTTTAATGTCTGCTATGGAACGAATCCTACAAAATTTTCCCCAAAATACGGATGCTTTGCTGATTACTTCGGACGTAAACCGGCTGTACGTGACGCAGTTCAAATCGTCGGCGGGCGTGGTTCTGATTCTGCCGGATAAGGCATATCTGCTGATCGATTTCCGATATTATGAAAAGGCATCCCAGGTTGTGAAAGACTGCGAGGTTGTCATGATGACAGATATGGCTGCACAGTTGTCGGAGCTGTGCAAAAAGCACGGCGTCAAACGGCTTTCGCTGGAAAGTAGGAGCGTAACGGTAAGCGAATGCGCGGCATATCAGAAAGTATTGCCGGTACGTGTCCTGGCAGACGATACCGTTAGTAACCTGCTGGACAGTTTGCGCATCATCAAGACACAGGAAGAGATCGACAAAATTGTTCAGGCGCAGCGGATCGCGGAGCAGGCGTATACGCACATTCTTGATTTTATACGGCCGGGTCGGACGGAAAAGGAGATCGCGCTGGAACTGGACTATTTTATGCTGCGCAACGGAGCGGAGGCATTGTCGTTTGATACGATAGCGGTATCCGGCACGCACTCCTCTCTTCCTCACGGTGTCCCCAGTGAGAAACCGGTGGAAGTGGGGGACTTCGTTACGATGGACTACGGGGCTGTGGTCGACGGGTACCATAGCGATATGACACGTACGGTTGCAGTAGGTGCGGTGAGCGATAAAATGCGCGAAGTGTATGAGCTTGTATTGCGGGCCAATGAAGCCGCACTGGAGGCAGCGCGGGCTGGAATTACCGGTAAGAAATTTGATGCTGTTGCTCGCGATATCATTGATCAGGCTGGTTATGGAGACTGTTTTGGGCATAGCCTTGGACATGGCGTCGGTTTGGAGATCCACGAGCTTCCCAATGCAAGTGTACGCAGTAATGCGATCCTGCGGGATGGGATGATAGTTACGGTGGAACCAGGCGTCTACCTGCCGGGACAATTCGGCGTCAGGATTGAGGATATGGTGGTCATTCGTGAGAATGGATATGAAAATCTGACGAAAGCACCCAAAAATCTGATCTGTTTATAAATTAGGGGTTGCAAAAAACGTCTCTATAAGGTACAATAAATACGAATACATCTGGAAACTGGAAAAGACGAAAGGATTGTTTCAAATATGATTACAGCGGGAGATTTCAGAAACGGCGTAACCTTTGAAATGGACGGAAACGTGTTGCAGATAGTGGAATTTCAGCATGTGAAGCCGGGAAAAGGTGCTGCGTTCGTTCGCACGAAGGTAAAGAATGTGATTACTGGTGCCGTTTTGGAAAAGACATTCAACCCTTCCGATAAATATCCGACTGCTTATGTGGAAAGAAAAGAAATGCAGTATCTTTACAGTGACGGAGATCTGTATTATTTCATGGATATGGAATCCTACGAACAGATGCCGATAAACGCTTCTGTTCTGGGTGATGCGTTTAAGTTTATCAAAGAGAATGAAATTTGCAAGGTGCTGTCCTATAAGGGCAAGGTCTTTGGCGTGGAGCCCCCATTCTTTGTGGAACTGGAGGTAGCACAGACGGAACCGGGTGTTCGTGGCGATACGGCGACCAATGTGACCAAACCTGCGGTGCTGGAGACTGGTGCGGAAATCCGGGTGCCGCTGTTTATCAATCAGGGCGACAAAATCCGTATTGATACTAGAACCGGCGAATACATGGAAAGAGCATAAGCGATACATTTCAGCGTACAATGAGCGGCGGACGCCTGTAAAGGCGGATTCGCCGTCCATTGTTTTTGATCTTCTACCGCTCCGAAAGGAGCGTCCATATGGAGGCAATCGCCTCCGCCAACATCGTCCATTGAGGAAAATGAGGAGGCAGAAACATGGATATTTCAGAGAAAGTTGCATACATTAAGGGCCTTGCAGAAGGGATGAAGCTCGACGACAGCACCGATACCGGCAAAATCATTCATGCAATTGTCGACGTTCTAGACGACATGGCCCTGGCGATTGAAGACATTGAGAATACACAGGATGAGCTCAGTGAACTGGTGGATATTCTCGACGAGGATCTGGGCGAAATCGAGTCCGATTTCTATGAGGCGGAAGACGACGATGAAGACGAAGAAGACATCGATCTGGACGACATGTACGAGGTTACCTGCCCTTACTGCGGCGAGGTTACCTATATCAACGAAGACATGGCAAACGAAGGCGGTATGGAGTGTCCAGGCTGTGGAGAGAAGCTAGAATTTGATCTCAGCTGTGACTGTGGCTGTGAAGGCGACAGTTGCTCTGACGATTGTTCCTGCGGACACGACCATGAATAAGGGAACGTTTCATGCATAGAATCCTGCATGCCCTACCATGAATAAGTGCTATGGCTGAAAAACGAGGATGAAACATCCTCGTTTTTTTGTCGCCGAATGGATGAAAAATACTGGTGTAGGGAGAAGAAATGCATTCCCTGGCGCCAGACCAACAAGGGAGAAAATAAATGGAAATAAAAGCGTTTCAAGAAATGAGCATTTCACAGCCTCTCCAACAAGCGATTGCAGATATGGGATTTCAGTCTCCAACGGAGATCCAAGCAGCAAGTATCCCCTTGATCCAAGCCGGTTATGACGTGATTGGCCGCTCCCAGACTGGCACGGGAAAGACGCTGGCTTTTGGTATTCCAGCAGTAGAACGCGTGGATGTCCAGGATGACCGGCGTTTGGTACAGGTTTTGATATTGTGTCCCACACGGGAACTTGCTATGCAGGCGGCGGGAGAACTGAAAAAGCTGGCTCGGTACAGGCGCGGTGTCAAGGTTGTGGAAATCTATGGCGGTGCAGCGATGGATCGGCAGATTGCGAAACTAAAAATGGGAGCGCATATTGTTGTCGGTACGCCGGGACGCGTGATGGATCATATGCGGCGCCGGACGATCAATTTGGAAGCGCTGAAAATGCTGATCCTCGACGAAGCGGATGAGATGCTCAATATGGGGTTTCGGGAGGACATTGAAACAGTCCTGCAGGATGTACCCCAGGACAGGCAGACCATTCTGTTTTCCGCAACCATGCCACAGGCGATCCTGGACATTACGGCACAGTACCAGAAGGAACCACAGCTGGTACAGGTCAGCAGGCGGGAAGTGTCACTTGATACGATCACACAGACCTATTACGACGTTCCGGCAGGGAGAAAACTGGACGCGTTGAATCTTATCTTATGCGATAAACATCCGCATTTGGCGATGGTATTCTGCAACACGAAAAAGATGGTCGATGAAGTAGTGGCTTATCTGGAACAGCATGGATTCGATATCGAAGGGCTGCATGGGGACATGAAGCAGACACAGCGTACAAAGGTGCTGGATGCTTTCAAACAGGGTAGGGCATCCGTGCTGGTAGCAACCGATGTAGCCGCCCGAGGGATCGACGTTCAGGATATCGATTATGTGATAAATTATGACATTCCTCAGAATATGGAATACTATGTCCATCGTATCGGCAGGACAGGTCGAGCCGGAAAGGAGGGGAATGCGATTACTATCTGTACAGGACGCAGGCAGGTATCCCAGCTGTTGGAGATTGGGCGTATGGTCAAAGCAAATATTACCGCGGAACAGATCCCAACCACGCAGCAGATACTGGAGAACCAACGGCAGCGTGATTGCGCGTCGGTGGAGCGTGCGCTGCTTCAAACGCAGGATTTCCCTTATCTGGATATGGTACAGACTTTGATGGAGAAAGGATACTCTGCACAGCAGATTGCGGCAGTCGTACTAGATTTGCATTTTGGGGGAAAGAAACTTGCTGTAGCCGACATCATACAGGAAAAACAGGTTTCGCCGCATGGTTTTGACATTGCGCGTATCGCGTTGGATGTCGGTAGGCGGGACCGTATTGCGCCGAACCATATTGTCGCTGCGTTGGCTGATAGAACGGGGATGTCGGGCAAGGAGATTGGAAAGATCGAGATTTCCGACGATCAGACCGTTGTTTCGATTCCGGCATCGGAATTGGAGGATACGTTACGCATCATGTCGGGGTCCCGAATCAACGGAAAGCGGATCACAGTGCGTGTTTTCGCGCCGTCGGACCGCAGCTCCCGCAGTATGAGATCATATGAAGGAGAAAAAGGGACAAGAAAGAAGGATTACCGCAGACTTGACAAAAAGCAGCGTTCTTCACGTTATAATCGAAAGGGATGACGCAGGGAACACTTCATCCTCGAGACGAGAGAAAACAGGAAAGGGATGAAAGATATGTCTTTTGAGCCCATTTGGGATGCGCAGGCAAAGATTCTGATACTGGGAACTTATCCTTCGCCTCTGTCGAGGCAGCAGGGATTTTATTACGGACATCCGCGCAACCGCTTTTGGCCCCTTTTATCAGCTCTTCTGGGATGTCCGTTACCGCAGTCAGTGCCGGAGAAGAAAGCGCTGCTGCTGCGACATCAGATTGCGCTATGGGATGTGCTGGATAACTGTACGATTACCGGTGCGTCGGACGCATCGATAACCGATCCGGTACCGAATGATGTTGCGTCATTGATGCGTAGAAGCGGCGTGCAGCAGGTCTTTGCCAACGGCAAAAAGGCGCAGGAGCTCTATCAGCGTTTTTGTACCGCTTGTCCGCCTTGTGTTTGTCTGCCCTCCACTAGTCCGGCCAACGCGCAGTACAGCTTCGAACGTCTATTGGGCGCATGGTCGGTCATTTTGGAGTTTTTGCCGATTTAACTTGCTTTTTCTTTGCGACTATAGTATAATGTCAACGTGACCACTGGCGTTGCATCGGGGATAAAATAGGGAATAGGAGAATTTGAATGAAGAAGGTTTTAGCATTTCTGCTGGGAGCAGTGTTGCTGGTGTCTTTTGCATCCTGTGGAAAAGATGGGGACAGTTCCGCCAAAACGCCTGAGGAGGTTTATTCGGCGGCAGTAGCGAAGCTGAGTGAACTCAAAGCACTTGATATGGGCGCTGACATGACAATTACAATGGAAAGCGAAGGTGCGTCCATTTCGATAGGTGTCGATCTTGTCATGAAGATGCTGCAAAAGGGCGACGACGACTTTGATATGGAAATGTCGATGAACAGTGACATGTTCGGACAGACACTTGATTTTAAAGTTTATTACGTCGATGGGGTCATGTATACTGATATCATGGGACAGAAAGTGAAAATGGAAATGCCGGCTACCGACGCTTTGAATCAGACAGGTTCGCAGTCTGCCATATTTGAGATGGATCCTCAATGGTTTAGCGAACTGAATATGACCGAGGAAGAAGATGGCAGCAAGACGTTTACCTTTACGGCAGATCCTGCTAAAATGAAGGAATACACCGATAAGCTGACCTCTCAGGTCACCCAGCAAATGGATGAGAGCGGTATGACGATTAACAGTGTTAGCGGAAGCGTTACAGTTAATCAGGATGGTTATATTTCTGGGCAAAACCTTGTGATGGACTGCACGATGGATGTCGAGGGGCAGTCGATGAATGCAAAAGTTGAGCTGGATGCGACTGTTAACAATCCTGGACAGACATTCGAGATTGTCGTTCCGGATAAGGATTCCTATACGGAAACCAATTTGGGCGATCTTGCTGCTTGATAGGTAAAATTGCAAATAGAAAGCACGCACCTGCACCCGATGGTGTAGCGGCGCGTGCTTTTTTGTATCAATCGGAAAAAGGATTGCAAATTTCAGTAAAATGGTGTACAATGGTTCACAATACGATGGCTAGTCGTTCTGGAAAGGATACGATAATTGTGTCGCTGTTTGATATCGTTCAAGGAGGTATTGGGATGATATGCTGAGAAATAAGGCTCCATCGGAAAAGAATAGAGCCGACTGGAATCATTATGCAAATGAATATGCAAAGCTGCACCACGCTGATAAGCTGATAAACCGTATTGTCTCCGAACCGTCCAAGGCGTTTCATCCCACAGTATGGAATCACATCAAGCAGTATGTTCCTAGTTTGGCTGGGAAGCGCATCTGCGTACCCTCCAGCGGGGACAATCATGCTGTTTTTGCCTTTGCTCTGCTTGGGGCCCAGGTAACGTCCTGTGATATATCCGAATATCAGTTGGCAAACGCATACAAGGTGGCGGAAAAGATCGGTGTTGAATCGTTGATAGAATTTGTTCGAGCTGATACGATGCAGATGGATGCGATTCGGACAGCTGCATATGATTTCGTTTACACATCCAACGGCGTACATGTTTGGATTGATAATTTGCAGGCCATGTATCAAAATATTTATCGTATCCTGAAGCCGGGCGGCATATATATCATGTGTGACGTGTATCCTTACATGTGGTCTTTTGACGATGATGCGAACATTGTCAAGCCGTATGATTGTACAGGGCCGTTTGAAAGCGAAACAAACATTACCTTTGCATGGCGGATCCAGGATATTGTCAATGCTATTTTGGAGGCCGGGATGCAAATGATGCGTTTTGATGAATTGTCGGCTGAGAAGGATTACGACCTGCCGTTTTGGATTCGGAATGAAGAGTATGAGAAGGGGTTTCGTCTTGGCCGCGAGGAGGTCGATCGTATGTATGACTGGAAAACCAATCCATTGGCGGCGCTTCCTAACTGGATGTGTATCGTTGCCAGAAAATGATACGTTTGCAGTGAAAGGCTCCATAACGGAAGATGTTTTCCCTTAAGCGTATGTACGGAAACAGGAGAAAGGAATGATCATCATGGCTACACAGAAGATTAAAATTACTGCGGACAGTACCTGCGATTTGTCTCCGCAGCTGCTGGAGCGGTATCAGATTTCCATTGTGCCGCTTTATATTAATATGGAGGGAAAATCCTATAAGGATGGCGTTGACGTCCAGGTGGGACAGCTGTTCGATTTTGCTGATCGGACCGGAACATTGGCAACTACGTCGGCAGCGAGCGTACAGGATTATCTGGACGCTTTCCGACCCTTTGTGGAAGACGGCTATATGGTCATTCACATCAACATCAGCTCCCATTTCTCAAGCAGCCATCAAAACGCCCGTCTTGCGGCGCAGGAGCTGGGCAATGTGTATGTGGTGGATTCCCTCAACCTTTCTACAGGGACAGGGCATATTGTTCTGGAGGCTGCCATTCGTGCACAGCAGGGCATGGCAGCTCAGCAGATTGTCGATGAGCTACAGGACCTCATTCCGCGGGTTGAGTCCAGCTTTGTGATCGATACGCTCAAGTATCTGCACAAGGGTGGGCGCTGTTCCACCGTGGCTGCTTTGGGAGCGAACTTATTAAAGCTCAAACCCTGTATTGAGGTACGGGACGGCAAAATGAGTGTCGGGAAAAAATACCGGGGTAATTGGGAAAACGTCTTGGAACAGTATGTGACCGATCGTTTGACAGGTCGGGAAGATATTGAAAAGGGAAGAATTTTTATTACCCATACGCCTTGTTCCGAAAATGCAGTGAAACGGGTGGCGCGTAAGGTGAAGGAAATCAAAGCTTTTGACGAAATGCAGGAGACAGACGCAGGCTGTACGATCGCCAATCATTGTGGACCGAATACGCTGGGGATCCTTTTTATACGAAAGAAATAAGACAAGAGCCGATTGCTGATTTCAGCAATCGGTTCTTGCCTGTACGGTAGATGTCTTATGCAGGGATACGTTTCTAGCAACGGTACTGGCAGTATGTCAACCTTCTTTTTCCACCAGGGGAATCAGATAACCGTAGCCTTCCTCCTTCATCTGTTCCAAAGGAATGAAACAGAGGGCGGCGCTATTGATACAGTACCGTCGCCCTCCCGATTCTTCCGGCCCGTCCGGAAAGACATGCCCAAGGTGCGCATCGCCAACACGACTGCGCACTTCAGTTCGGTGCATGCCGTGTGAATCGTCGGTGATTTCACGTAAGACATTGGGGTCAACGGGCTTGGAAAAGCTGGGCCAACCACAGCCGGATTCGAATTTGTCAGCTGAGACAAAAAGCGGTTCGCCTGAAGTGATATCCACATAAACCCCTTTTTCAAAATGCGCTGCATAGGCATTCGTAAAGGGGGGCTCGGTTTCGTTTTCCTGTGTGACGGCATATTGCTGCGGGGTCAAGGACAGCTGCAGCGATGCTTCGTCAGGACGCTCATATAATGAGGGGTTGACAAAAGCAGACTTCGCTTTCTCAATCTTGTCGAGGCTTACATGGCAAAATGCATTTGGGTTTTTATCCAGATATTTTTGATGGTATTCCTCGGCTCGGTAAAAACATCTGAGCGGCTGCACTTCAACGGTAATCGGATCATCTAATGTGCGTGCGAGCCGCTGCAAAACAGTGCGGACAACAGTGCCGGAAGCAGTGTCGGTATAGTAGATGCCGGTCCGGTACTGATCGCCCGGCGCACGTACGATAGTCGGATCGGCAATCTCGAGAAACATCTCCAACAGGAAATCGAGAGGCAGGACTTGCGGATCGTAGGTTACATGCACCGTTTCGGCAAAACCAGTGGTTTTGGTGCAAACCTCCTCGTAAGAGGGGTTCTCCGTATGGCCGTTTGCATACCCTACCTCGGTTTCCATCACACCCGGCAGAGACGAGAGGTATTTTTCCGTCCCCCAAAAACAGTCACCCGCCAGATAAATCTCACGGGCATAGTTTCGATCTTTCATAGGGTACCTCCGTTCACGACGCCCGTCCGGTCGAAACCGGACGGGCGTACACACATATTTCAGATATCCATCCATAATCCAAATATGGAGCAAACATATTATTCTTGCAGACCAGGATTACCGGTAACCCCTTCTACCTTGGAGTCGACGCTGACGATAGGCTGCGTGTTCCCGTATGTGACATCAGGAGATTTCCGGGGACAAGCCCATTTAACCGCGTTTATGATAATCTTTTGGATTTGCGGCATGTGATAAATGGGGAAGACCTCGTGTCCGGGGCGGAAATAGAAGATACGGCCTTTGCCGCGATGCCAGCAGCAGCCACTTCGAAATACCTCGCCGCCTGCAAACCAGCTAATGAACACCTGTTCGTCCGGCTGGGGAATATCAAAATGCTCGCCATACATTTCCTCATGCTCAATGATAATTTTCTCATCCAAGCCTTCACAGATTGGATGTCCTGGATCAACCGCCCAGAGGATTTCCTTTTCACCATCCTCACGCCATTTGAGATTGCCGGAGTTAGTCCCCATTAATTTGCTAAAAATTTTGGAAGCATGTCCGGAATGAAGGACAATCAAGCCCATGCCGTCCAGTACGCGCTGGTAAACACGCTGGACAATATCGTCCGCGACCTCATGATGAGCCATGTGCCCCCACCAAATGAGCACGTCTGTATCCTGAAGCACCGCTTCTGTCAAGCCGTGCTCCGGCATCCGCAACGTAGCAGTTTTGACGTCCATTCCTGCTTCCTTCAGAAAATCTCCAATACAGTTATGGATGCCATTTGGATAGATTTTGGCTACCTGATCAAACTGTATTTCATGCAGATACTCGTTCCATACCGTTACTCGAATTGTACTCATAAACATACCTCCTGTATATCGTTCCCTACAAGGGGAATCCACGTTTGTTTTTCGCCTGCTTCCAACACAGCGTCCATGATCTGTTGGTTGATACGGCCGTCGGAAATCGTTGCGGAAAGCCCGTCTTCGCATCCGTTGAGTATATCCAGGAAAGCCTGCGTCTGGTTTGCCTGGAAGGAAGATGGGATATCCGCCTTCACAAAATCGCGCGCGGAAAGGATTGGTTGTCCCGTACAGATCTGCAGCTCGTCCAGATTCGGAATTTCATCCAGCGTGTATACGGCAGAAGCCTTACTACCGTAAATCTCCATTTGCTGGTAGTTCACCCGACCGTACGCAAGACGAGTGACCTGAATAGAAGCACTGGCACCGCCGTCAAGTTGAGCCAAACAGTCACAGTAGTCGTCGACATCGGACTGCCCTGTACCGCTTCCGTCTTCCAGCTTTCGGAGAGGGACACGGTTACCCAGGTGAGCAGCTACGCTTCGATACTCTTGTCGGGTGACGAAGCGAACCAAATCCAAGGCGTGACTTCCAAGATCTCCTAGTGCGCCGGAACCCGTACGCTTTTTTATAAAACGCCAAACGAGAGGACAGTCAGCTTCTGGCATTCCCCAGGACTGGTAGTAGCGCAAATTGACATGAAAAACTTCCCCCAAAGCCCCTGTTTGAACCAGGTGCCGCAAATAACGGGTGGCAGCTTTAAAACGATAAGAAAAGCATACCATGTTTTTGATATTACTCGCACGTGTGGCTTGTTCTAGCTGGTAGGCCTGGTCTGCTGTCAAAGTAACCGGTTTTTCCAACGAAAACGGTTTCCCGGCGGATACAGCGTCCATTGCCATTGGAAAGTGGCAGTCGTTTGGCGTACAGATTTCAATGGCGTCGACGTCGGGACTGGCAATCAACTGACGATAGTCAGTGAAACGGTGTGTGTCGTCGATCTGGTATTGGTCGCCGACACGCTTTAAAACATCGGCATCGATGTCGCATACAGCAGATAAAACAGCATCTTGACACCCGAGAATCCCGGGCAGATGGGAACCACAGCTGATTGCGCCTAAGCCAATAACGCCAATTTTCACAGCCCTCATAAAAAGCCCTCCTGATTTACATGAATTCTCTCTCTGACTTCATGCCCAAGCTCTTCATTTATCATAACATGATGTGATTCTATTTTCAATACCGAAAAGGGAGTTCATAAAAAACGCCGATACGGGTATCGTATCGGCTATTAGGACGTAACGTCCTGCTGTTTTGGTCAAAGCCGGGTAAGATCCTGCTGGTGCTCAGAATCGTTTGTGTCGGATTCCGTATCGGATGCTACAGGACGGTGTTTTTTCCATAGATAGAAGCAGATGGCGGCCAGCGCGCCCACAATCATGATACCGGCAGCAACGAGAGCGGCGATTGTCCATGGGATGACAGGTTTGGGCATAATTTCTGTGTAGAAGGTACCGTCCGCAAATTGGTTGAGATTCAGTTCCATAGCTTCCGTAATATTTCCTTGATAGCAACGGAGCGTATAATAAACGATGTTTCCATTTACAATAGAGAATATCTGGATCACGGGGTAGGTGTTCCCATCCACTGTGGATGTACCGGTAAATTTAAGCATAACCGTCTGTGAATGACCGTATTTTTTATAACTTTTGAATTGCATTCCATCAGGAACTAGCTCCGGAGGACTGGTATTCATCATTTTGACAGCCAAGGACTCCAATTCCTCTTCCGAGTATGTCAGCAGGTTGTGAATACGACGGGAGGAACTGTTGTTTATATAGGAAAGAGTGATATCATATTTCTCATTTGGGAAAAAGGCACCCAGATAGATGTTGTTGTTCAGATAATAGTCCTTAATCGTTTGAGGTTGTGTGTCAATATCATCGAATACCGGGTCAGTTGTTTTGACATCCCGCGTGATGTAGTAACCGGTTGAATTTCGAATACTGACATCCATAGATAGCTCAGGAAACGAGAAAGTATTTTTCTGCGTTTGTGCCGCCAGACAGGGAGAAATCATCAGTATCAGGGAAAGAAAAAAACATACGATTTTATATTTCCGAATCAATTCATCTTCACCTTTCTACATAACTTTTCCAGAAAAATACTGATGAAACAAATTTATCATATTTTGGGTATATTGTCAATACTCATACTTGTATTCTAGGGGATTAAATGTTAAAAGATAAATAAATACTCATGGATTAGGAGAATTTTCCCATAAAAATGTCATTCATACCGAAGTCAGGACGATATGCAGGCGGAAAGGATTCCTAGATTCAAATCAAGTATATACAGATGAAAAGACGTCTAGATTCGGTAAACCGCCTATTGGCAAATGCGTAACTGTTTAGGTACGATAAAGTAGTTTGTGATATGAGCATCCTTGTTGTAGTACGAATGGTTCGAGACGCTATTGGTTTCCATCCCGTGGGTAGTGGAATGGACAGTTGAATGTAGCTGAAGCTTGAATCAAGAAAAGGCCGGGACAAAGTCCCGGCCTTTTCAGCACATGATTATTTCAAAGCATTTCCATCCTGAAAGGCATTTCCTACCTTTTCACCAAGCACCAAATAATTGTTATGGACAGGATCAAAAGTGATAGCCTGCAACTTTCCGGCGTCTATCAGCCCATCCTCACCGAGAATGCTTTCTTCTGCGCTAACATTGACAATTTCTCCAATGATATTGCCATCCTCATTGATTTTGACGAGACGGCACTCCAGCGTCATAGGAAGCTCGCAGATTACTGGTGCATCTACAAAAGTGCTTTTTTCGGTGGTAAAACCGGCCTTTTCCATTTTATCGTCCGTCTGATGAGCGGAAACAATACCTACATAGTCGCAGGCTGCCACATGAGCTGCGTCTGCGAAGCTGATGGTAAATGCTTTTCTTGCTTTAATATTCTGGGTTGTCTGATGTCCTTCGCTCAAACAGAGAACCACATGGTTGGTATCGTAAATACCGCCCCATGCGGCGTTCATGGCATTCGCCCTCCCGCTTTCATCATAGCTGCCCACAATTAGGACGGGCAGAGGGTACATCCAAGTTTTTGCTCCAAAATTTTTCCTCATCATCGATTTTCCTTTCTATTTCATTTTGCGTCGCTCAAATAGCGGAAAGTGCAGTTTTATCCGAGAGGAGGTGGCTATAGAAGAGGTCCTCGTTTTTTGTTCCCGGAAATTAGTATAAGATACAATTCTGTGCAGGCGCCCATCGCGGAGAATGTTGAACCGATTTTGTAGCATCTAGACACGTTCAGGTTGCTTTTATTGCAATGATACGATGCCGTTTCGATAACCGGTTTGATTTTTCAAGGGCAGCTGTCCATCCGAAGATCAATGGCGGAATGACATATAGACAGCGTTCAGTTGACGACAGTCAGCAAGATAGGGTGGAATAAGGAGGGCCATTATCCTCCTTTAACGATGAAAGTTTGTAAAAATACTCGATTCTTTTTCCGGCAGACCGATCTTTTCTTTTCCTATCTGAATGCTTTTCATTAGAAACGCCATATTTCGGCCAAGGGTACGCATCGTTTGAAGGCCTTCTTTGTCTTCCAACACTTCCTCCGGTGAGCTGCCGTAAACCATGTTCCAATATTGGCTGCTAGCGATAGGCATTCCGCTGATGGTAAAATATTTATTCAGCATATCAAAAGTAGCCGTATTGCCGCCGCGCCGGCAGGAAACGACTGCTGCTCCGACTTTCATCGTTTTGTCGATATGGATTGTGCTGAAAAACAGCCGATCCATAAAGGCGATTGCGCCGCCAGCAGGAGAGGCGAAGTATACAGGGGACCCAATCACGAACGCATCTGCTTCCGCCAGCTTCGGCGCTACTTCGTTTACCATATCGTCGAAGACGCATTTGCCGCTTCCTGTACTGTGGCATTTCCGACAGGCGATGCATCCACGTATGTCCTGATTTCCTACATGGATAATTTCAGCTTCGATACCTTCTAGTTCCAATGTTTTTTTCAGTTCTGCTAGAGCAGTGTAGGTACAGCCTTTTGCTCGCGGACTTCCATTGACAAGCAATGCTTTCATAGCAGATCCTTCCTTTCCTGTCTCTATTATATCACCATGCGAGGAAAACACAAGTTGCCTATGCTCCTGCTTACAAAACTTTACAGGCTTTGTGATTCCACGCATATTCACGCGTCGTGTCTGCTTTTTTGCCCTTCGTGCGGCGAATACGCATAACCCGCTTCAAAAGCGGTACGGTTTGCTTGTACCAGATGGCGTTTGGTTTCGGAAATACTATCGGTCAAAAGCGAAAAGAAAGCGTCTTTCTCCAAAATAGGAATTTGGTGAAGGAGATATCCCAGCATGACGACATTGCCCAAGCGTTCGACGCCGTTTTGCCTCGCAATCCCCGTGGCCGGGATAGGATGGAGCGACACATCGGTACGGGTCCCCTCGGGCGCTATCAGCGTACTATCCCAAAAGACGTCCGCACCCGGTTGCGCCGCACAGATGAATTTGCTCCAGGACGGCTGGTTCATCACAATCAGGATATTGGGCTGGAGCACCATAGGATTAGAAATTTCGCTGTCACTAACGCATACCGAGCAGTTTGCCGTACCGCCACGCATTTCAGGTCCGTAGGAGGGCAACCAGGAAACATTTTTGCCCTGTGTCAGTCCTGCCTTAGCCAGGATTTTGCCAGTAAACAGGATACCCTGTCCGCCGAACCCGGCGATGAGAATTTGATAATCCATCAGAATACCCCCTCCTTTGTTCGATCCTTGTAAACGCCAAGCGGATAATAAGGGATCATCTTTTCCTTGACCCATTCCAGTGCATCGACAGGGGACATCCCCCAGTTGGTCGGGCAGGTGGACAGCACTTCTACCATAGAAAAGCCTTTGCCGGCGAGCTGTGTTTCAAAAGCCTTCCGGATGGCTTTTTTCGCTGTACGGATATGTGGGACACTATCCATTGAGACGCGTTCTATATAGGCTGCGCCGTCTAGTGTGGCGAGCATTTCGCTCATCCGAACGGGAAAGCCCGCTCTGTGGACATCACGTCCTTCTGGCGTTGTCTGTGTGACCTGTCCGGGCAGCGTTGTCGGCGCCATTTGCCCGCCCGTCATACCGTAAATTGCGTTGTTGACAAAAATAACGGTGATATTCTCCCCGCGCGTTGCCGCATGGACGGTTTCGGCCGTTCCGATAGCAGCGAGATCGCCGTCCCCCTGATAGGTAAAGACGGTGGCGTCCGGCAACGCTCGTTTGACGCCGGTCGCAACGGCAGGAGCCCGGCCGTGAGGCGCTTGGACACAGTCGCAGTTAAAGTAGTCGTATGCCATGACGGCACAGCCGACCGGTACGACTCCAATCGTATTGCTTAGGACATCCAGTTCGGTGAGCACCTCTCCAATTAGGCGGTGAATTACGCCATGGGTGCAGCCAGGGCAATAATGGGTAGCAACCTCAGTCAAACCATTCGTTCGATGGAATTCAGGCATACGGGTTCATCTCCTTTCGTTTTGAGGGGCCATTTGAGCGGCGGACTCAATCGCTTGAAGGATGTCATTAGGATGTGGAACGTTGCCACCGGTCCGGCCATAGAATTCGACAGGACGCCGTCCGTTGACGGCCAGCCGTACGTCCTCTACCATTTGCCCCATGCTCATCTCAACGCATAGGAAAGCCTTTGTGGTTTCGCATAAAGCTGCCAAGGCGGCAGAGGGGTAGGGCCATAGTGTGATGGGGCGGAACAGCCCTGCACGGATCCCTTTTTCCCGTGCCGCCCGTACGGCCGCCTTAGCGATACGCGATGCTGCGCCATACGCGACGACCACGACGTCGGCGTCGTCCGTTAACATCTGCTCACATAACGTCTCGTTCGCACAAATGGAATCATAACGTGCAAAGCGCTCGATGACTGTCTGTTCCAGTTTGTCTGGACTTAAATGCAGCGTATTGATGATATTCGGGCGTCTTTGGTTACGGTGGCCTGTCAAAGCCCAGGGCTTCTCGGCGGGATGCGGACTTTGTTCACTGAAAGCGACGGGTTCCATCATCTGTCCAATCATACCGTCCGCCAGGATAAGCGCCGGGACACGGTATCGATCGGAAAGATCAAACGCTTGAGCGACGAGATCCGTGATTTCCTGCACGCCGGCCGGAGCAAAGACCATCAGATGAAAGTCGCCATGCCCAAGCCCGCGTGTGGCTTGGAAATAATCCGCTTGGGAGGGCTGAATACCGCCTAGGCCGGGCCCTGCCCGTTGGACATTGATGATAACACAGGGAAGATCCGACGCGGCAATGTAGGAGATCCCCTCGCTTTTCAGGCTGATTCCCGGCGAAGAGGAAGACGTCATTACCCGCGCGCCGGTGCTTGCGGCTCCAAGCACCATATTAATTGCTGCCACTTCGCTTTCCGCCTGTAAATAGACGCCGTTCACTTCGGGCATTCGTTTTGCCATATAAGCCGCGACCTCGGTCTGTGGGGTAATCGGGTATCCAAAGAAAAAGCGGCAGCCTGCACGGATAGCGGCTTCAGCGATGGCTTCATTTCCCTTCATTAAAAATTTTTGAGGCATGTCACGAATCATCCTTTCATTCGCTATGTAGCGTATTATGCAATTACGCTTTGTTTGGCGAGCAGTCTTGTTCTATACGGTCCGTTTTTTCGTCTTCTAGGAGGCATTCCTCAATTTCAATCACCAGATCGGGACAGATGGTTGCGCACATGGTACAGCCGATACATTCCTCCGGGCGAATGACGCGGGAGGGAGGATATCCCTTAGTATTCAAATGTTCATTGGATAGCTCAATCACCCTTTTGGGGCAGACTGAAACACATAAACCGCAGCCTTTACACCTTTCTACGTCAATCATTACGTTATATTTCCTAATCAATGGAAACGACCTCCTTACAAACTTATCGAACAAAATGTTTTATGTTTCGCTTTCCCAGACCGGCTTGACAAGACGGGAAACCGGAAATATCGGGCGAGTCTTGCACAGCGGTGCGATTCCCTTTACGGCGCAGGTAAATGCAAGCGGAAGGCTCAGGCACCGAGACGTATTTACGGCAAAGGAATAGGCGTTATCAACGTCATCGGGGGAAGTGCTGGCACCGATATTTGGGTTGGCGACGATATGTGTGGCGTCCAAGTGCGATGCCGCTTCGATATCCGACAGTAGTTCTGCTGCCTGTACAGGGGACTGTGTTAAGAAACGGTAGGCGTTGACGACGTAGAACATATCGTACGGTTGCTGTGCGATGAGGCTGGTGTAACGCCCTAGGACCACGGCGCCCGCATCGTCCCCACCGACATCGATAACAACATAGCCGCTGTGCTGACGTAGTGCGGCATCAACAGCAGGAGACAGCATGACCGTCTCAAGATTGCTGTTTGCATGCACGGGACTAATACAGCGGATCCCGCGGCTTTCAAACAGCGCTTTAAAGTCAGCGGTCCGGAAATAAGGGTTTACAATATCCAGATCGACGATGGTTACTTCCTTGCCGGATGCTGCTAATGCGAATGCCGCAGCGGCAGATATGGTGGTCTTGCCACTGCCGTAATGGCCGGTAAATATTAGTATGCGCTTCGGGATACACGGAAACTCCATTTCGTATACATCCTTTCATGGTATGATTGCAAAAGAGCGGGAATCATGGCGGACAAACGCTGCTGTAAATAGCAGCCATGTATGGCGTAAAACCAGCGCAAGTCCATCCTTTGAGAGCAATGAACGCATGAAAGCGATTACATATATCCTCATCCCGGAAGTTAAGTGCTTGAGGGGATTATTTTTAGTGTACCACATTTTTGCTTTTCTGTATAGCGAAAGGTGAGCCAAAGTGGCATTCCAGTCGGATACAATGGCGAAAGTTGTCAAAAACAGAACCCGTCCGAATGCTTCGGGCGGGTTCTAGTAAACATTGAACAGATTTATGTATATTTGCGGACACCCCGTATATGTAGCAGGCGAAGGCGATGAATTTCATAGCTGTACAACGGACGATTGAGAGCGTCGTCGGAGTGTGTGGCAACCAATATATTACTGATGTCGGGAAAGTGTCCGGTTTTGGTCAGGAAAAGGGAGTGGTAATAGGTACCATCTGGCCTTCCCAATTGAATAATGTCTCCCGGCTCCGCTGCATCTAGACCTTCTTCTGTTGCGTAAGGCCCCTGTCCGTCATTCCCTGTGAGAAAATTGTACAAATATTGCACGCCACTCCAAGAAGGGGAACGGTTACTGGCTGTGCTGTAATACCATCCGAAAGTCGGCGTGTAGTTCATGATGCCGCTTCCTGCGTAGATGCATTGGGAGACAAAGTTGGTACAGTCGCCTCCGATTCCATGAAAATCCAGATAGCGTGGATTCCGTTTGAGAGCCCACTCAATCGCGTAATCGATCGCCTTTCCGCGATCATAGGCAAGGATGTGAAGCATGGAAATCCCTCCGTTTCTGCTGCAATGTCTTTAGCAGTATATGCCGTAGCTGATCAAAGGGGGAGTGTCAGATTACGATAAATGGAAACATATTGTTGTGTAAATAGCACAAATATCGAGAAGTATATATGCGTATCTACAAAATATATTATGAATATTTCTTGATTCGACAACATTATATATTGGAATATGATACAATCAAACATATAAAATGATTAGGAGGGGGTTTTCAACATGAAGCAGAATAGAAAACGAAAAACCGTGTGGCTGCTACCGATTGCAGTTTTTGTGATAGTATGCGGCATGTTGTCCATATGGGCTGGAAACCTGTTTCGCCAGTCTAAAAAGGATGATTTTACTTTTCAGACCATGTTCGCAGACGGAGAGCCAATGACCTATGAAGGTGCAGACAGCGGCTGGGTCACAGTGGAGGATGGACATTTTATGCTGGGGGACGATCCTTTTGTGTCCATTGGGTTTACCAACTATACTCATGCAAACTCTTCCTTTACTTTTATTGAAGAGATGATGCTAGACGCCAAACGAGCTGGTTTCAATATGGTCCGAGTCCTGGATATGACAAATGGAGTCGGAACGGGGAAAGACAGCTGGAAAAGCGAAGCGCATTGGCGACAAACGGACTTTATCGTTGCCACAGCGCAGCGGCTAGGTATGAAAGTACTGCTGGATTTGTCGAATTTCCGTAATTATTTATATGAAAGCACCCCCAAGGTGGATTGCTACGATCTGGAAATCTTTCCACTGTGGGATGAAATTGTTGATTATGTAACGAAGCGGGTCAATACATACACAGGCAAAGCATATGGGGAGGATCCGGTTATCTGTTCCTATGCGATACTTGGAGAGCCGGTTCCTTACGGCGGCGAAATCGGCGACTGGTCGGGCGGTGTCAATTCGTCGCGGGATCCCAAGGATGTCACCCGTACGATCCTTCATATTGCAAAGCGACTGAAGCAAAACGCTCCGCAGGCACTCATCCAGACCGGAGGACTCCTGCATATAGAACAGTCGGACGCGCTGGCAATTGACGTCACGGAGCAGGACTGCGAGGAATGGAAGTTGACGTTGGAACCCGGCAGATATCTGTACAGTGACGTACTGTTTAACAGTGGTTATATTGATTTTGCTTCCATTCATCTTTATCCGATTGTCTACAAAAAAGATATGGATTTAAGCGAATATTTTGATGCCAATGGGAAGTTTAAGGAAGAAAAAGGGGGGCTATGGAATGAGTTGGAGCATTTTACAGAGTTGGCTGTCTCTTATGGAAAACCACTCATGGTAGAAGAATTTGGCGTTGACCGAAACTATGTCTCCAACGATCAAGCGCGTGCTTATCTACAGTATTGTTTCGACCGGATGGATGCCTGCGGCGTACGTAATGCAGTTGTGTGGAACCTTGGTTACGGGCGGGCGTTCGACGTTGGGCCACAGGTTCCCGAGCTGTGGACACTTTTCGAACAGTATACACGGCAATGGGGAACGACACAACTTCAGGGAGAACCTTTCGGGCCGCTGTATCCGCTGATGGAGGAAAAAGTTTCTGAAACGTCGCTTTTGGCCTCTTTTGAAGGAGAACCGTCGGGACAGCAGGTCATTGGGAACCCCTATCCGGATGCGACACGTGCATCGGAGGGCGCCAAAGCGATGAAGGTAACAGCGAATTTCAAAAGCACTTATTCCCAGCGAACTTATACGCTTCCTGTTGAACAACAGACAGCCATAGGTGATTACGATTATTTGGCGTTGGACGTCTATCTGCCTTCCGGTTTTGACAGTATGTTTGTTCGATTGGCTTTTCAAGCGGATGGAGTGCTTTATACGCAAACGGAAGCGGACAGTCAGACCAACTATCTGCTACCGGGCCGCTGGAAGACGGTGTATATGCCGCTGAAAAACCGTGTGTCCAACGAAATATCGCCAGCGTTTGAGCCGCAGGAAAGTCCTGCTTCGGATAGTCGGGTGGAGTCCGTTCAAATTACGGTCAAAAGTGGTACTGTTTCAGGCAGTCCGGATTTCTGGTTCGATCATGTCAGACTGATTAAGGCGTCATAGACGTTTATCCTTTTGAGGATAGAAAAGAGAACATAGCGTATTTTCGTCATAACATCAAACTCCCCCCGCAGCAGTACTGCTGCGGGGGGAGTTTACTCCATATCATGTAATTTTAATAAGTTATGTCAGAAGGGCTTAATCCTCTAGATACTTTTTCAGCGTCATTCGGACTGCACCAGGGCCAGCTATCATTTCCGAGAAATAGGTTTCTGCTTTTTCGGCTAAAGGGGTATCATACAGTTGAATACCAAACAGACTTTCATCAGAAAGGATCGCTGACAGCTGCTCGTGGAATGGGCCACTGTCACCTAACCGGATGCCCTGAAGTGGTTTTTGCAAACGTTCCAGCAGAGGGTCGGGGCTAATCTCCATTGGCTTTCCGTCATCACCGACACCGATCAGGTATCGGCACCAGCCTGCGAAAACAAGCGGGATGAAGGTCAGTGTGGAGAGGTTGAGCTCTTTCGCCTGATAGGCCTTGAGCGTCTCTCCGAATCGAACGGGAATCTTTTGTGACGTGTCGGTTGCTATCCGCTGCGGGGTGTCGGGCATGAACGGATTAGGGAAACGTTCTTCCATGACCTCACGCATAAAGGCTTCTGGATTTAGGATACCCGGATCAACAACCGCAGGCATTCCTTCTTGCCCCAAACATTTGACGAATTCCTTTAACTGCGGATCCTGCATTTCGGCACTGATGGAGGTATAGGACAGCAGGCAGCCAAAGATTGCTAATGCAGTATGCAGCGGATTCAAGCAAGTACAAACTTTCATCTTTTCCGTTTTGCTGACGGTTTCACGGTCCGTAAATATTACGCCTGCTTTTTCCAGTGGCGGTCGGCCGTTCGGGAAAGCATCCTCCACGACGAGGTACTGTGGTGCCTCGGCATTCACGAAGGGGGCGATATAGGTGCGTTTTTCTGTGCAGAGGATATCCATATCTTCCAAGCCATCCGCGGCCAAAAGCTGTCGTACTTTTTCGTCGGGACGGGGGGTAATTTTATCGATCATGCTCCAAGGGAAGGAGAGGCATGCGGGATCCGAAACGTAAGCGGAGAATCCTGCATCCACATACCCGGCGTCCGTCCAAGCACGTGCAAACGCGCCGACTGCATTTTCCAGCTTTTCACCGTTACGGGAACAATTGTCCATGCTGACAAGGGCAAGCGGCTGCCTGCCTGCGAGGAAACGCTCGTAGCAAAGGGCGGCTAATATGCCGGGGAAGGACTGTGCGTCGGCTGGTGCGTGCTGCATATCTGCTGCGATAGCAGGCAGCCATTCTCCGTCTGCACCACGTAGGGCGTATCCTTTTTCAGTGATGGTGAAGCTGGCAAATTGCAGACTGTCTTTGCGGAAGATATCTCGCAGCAGGGGGAGCGTGTCGGGGTGCATAAACAAAGACTGGGCAACACTGCCGATAATCTCCTTACGAATGCTGCCGTCCGGCTTCAGGATAGCAAGAACACTCAAATCATCGTTGGGATGATAGATGCGGTGGATGATTTCGTTGTCGTAGCCCTCACAGACAATGATGCCTCGATCGCAAAGGCCCTGATTGAGTAACGTTTGCTGCAACATAGCGGGAAAACTGCGGAAAATGTTTCCTGCGCCAAAGTGGAGCCAGACCGGGTTCTCCAGGGTTTTGTCACGCATTGCCGTCCGGTCATAATGCGGCAATGCATAGCCTTTTTCTTGCCAGAAGGAGGTATCCTTCAAATTATCTGCGCTAAGCTTCATCTTATTTCTTCCTTTCTGACTTGCGATCCGTGGTTTGGGTACGGACGCTTTTATGTGAAACGAAACGTTTCATTTCTCTTTACCAAAATAGGCGCATCTCTTGCGCCTATTTCATTGTAACGGATTTTTGGAAAAAAAGCAAGTGGGGGATACCGCTTGCTGCAGCGGTATTTTTTCGGGTCCCTTAGGGACTAGTCTTCTTTGCTATGCGAAAGATAGGTTTCCCGCAGGACCTCATAGCCCGGAAAAGCTCCGGACGCATCGATAACGGGGGAGGCGTAATAGGTTGAGGCGTTGTCAAAATCCAGATGATGCCCTGGAAGTGCATAATGAAAATACTCCATCCCAACAAATTCGGACGGTTCCATTGCTTCCAGCGCATCCGCAAGGATACGGATGTATGCGGCTTGTTCTTCTTTGGATTTGGGCGTATCCCAATGTGTGCTCCACTCGCCAACACAAAGTTTTGTACCGAAATAGGCAGCGTATTTTTTCATCAGCGTGACCATCTCGTCCGCTGCTCGTTTCATCTCCTCGCGGGACTCATGATCATTCATAATGCCGGCATAGTGATCCCATGCGATGAAGTCCAGCCGTTGCGCGGCCTGGGGATTAAACTGCTCTTTCAGCCGGCCTTCCCCGCCGCAGATTGATTCGGTATGGTAAAGCTTCAGGCCGGTTTTCCGGCGCAGGCTGTCAATAAAATCCGCAGCAAGCACAACGTACTGTTGATATTTTTTTGTACCCTCCTCCCAACCAAGACGATCGGTGAACTGCATATCGCCTTCCGCCCAGGTGGATACAACATCGCCGTCCCGGAGAAAACCGCCGTCCATTTGTGTCCATAACGCTTCCAGCTCGTCAAAGAAAATCTGGCATTCTTTCCGAAAAGCGTCACCCTCCGCCCGGACGAGCGCATCTTGATGCGTGTCACGAGGAGTACCTCGGAAATACACATGAAGGTTACGTTCCCGCGCAAGCGCCGGGACAATGCGATAGTAGGGGAGGAGCGACGCTAACTGGTCGCTTTGATCCAGCATGATCGCCAGCTCCACAAAATTGGCACCCATCTCTTTCGCGTAGTTCATAGCCGTACGAATATTTTGGGTGTACGCGCCGGGGATATCTTCGGGAGCGGTTCGAGCTATCGGATCTCGGGTCAGGTTCATCAGTCCAACGCTGCGGAACATCCAGTAAGCATGTTTCTCCATGATAACAACTCCTTTTTCTATACGAAACTCCATACACACCCTCGTTCCAAACAGATGTGTATGGAGTTTTCAAAACTATTTTTTAGAGTGCGAAAGGTATGCGCGCTGTAAGTTTTCATAGCCGGGGAAGGTTCCGGTTGCATCGATGACAGGGGAGGCGTAATACAACGTCTCCGTAGCATAGGCCAGTGCTTTGCCTGGAAGCGCATAATGGAAATACTCCATCCCGGCGAATTCGTCGGCATGAAGCTCATCCAGAGCGTCCATCATGATTTGTATGTAGGCTGCCTGTTCTTCCTTGGACTTGGGTTCGTTCCAATGCGTACTCCATTCACCTAGTGCGATTTTTGTGCCGAACAGCTCCGAGTATTGTTTGATCCATCCGACCATTTCTTCGGCTGCCAGCTTCATGTTTTCCCGCGACTCATCGTCGATCATGATGCCGGCGTAATGATCCCAGGAAATGAAGTCCAGACGCTGCGCTGTTTCCGGCGTAAACTCATCCCGCAGGCGCGCTTCGCCTCCGCAGATCGATTCGGTATAATACAACTGCAATCCGGTTTTCTCGCGCAGATGATCGATAAAGTCAGCGGCCAACATGACATATTGCTGGTATTTTTTCGTACCATCGTCCCAGCCAAGGCGGTCGGTGAACTGCATGTCGCCCTCCGCCCAGGTGGATACGACGTCGCCGTCTTCCAGCAGGCCGCCGTCCATCTGCGTCCAAAGCTGCTCTAGCTCATCAAAATATTTTTGACACTCGGCTTTAAACGCATCTCCCTCTGCATGAACCAACGTATCCATCTGCGATTCACGCGGCGTTCCGCGAAAGTAAACGTTCATGTCTCTTTCGCGTGCGAGTTTGGGTACGACCTCATAGTAAGGAAAGAGTTCCTCCAGCGTCGGCTTCTGATCCAACATGATGGCAACCTCGACATAATTTGCCCCCATTTCCTTAGCATAGTCGACGGCTGTGGTCAGGTTTTTGGTGTAACTACCTGAAATCATTGCTTCGCTGGTCGAAGACAGAGGATCTCGAGTCAGGTTCATCAGCCCTACACTGCGAAACTGCCAGTACGCACCGTATTGGTCGATGGTGACTTCCGCTTTGGAAGATGTTGAGGAATCCCCAAATGAAGTTGACTGAGACGAACTGCCGGAACTGAACTGTGCACTGCCGCAGCCTGCGAGTAACAACAGGCTGCAAGCGGACACCGCGGATAGGATTTGTTTGAGCATCGTAGTCCCCCTCCTATATCTCAGGATAAAATCCCTTCTCTGATTGTTACGAAGCTTACAATTCCTTATTCTTTGTCCTTCTTTGTCGGCATAGGCTCGTTGCCCCACAGCGGCCCCTCTACACCTTTAGAACGCATTTCACGTTTCCAGCTGTCACGCCATTTGACCATGTCTTTGCAGTCAATTTCCGGACGAACCGCGCGGAATTCCTTGGCAGGCAGCTCTTTAAACTCCTTGTGCGGTTCAGTCTGGTACCAGTAGCTGACGGAACATAAGTCGTAGCTAAGGCAGTTGGCGTGTCCATGCTCGATGGAGGCGCGCAGAGACTTGTCAAAGTAGATCGGATCCTCAATAAAGAACCGGTAGCAATGGGTTCTGCCCAGCCATCCCCAGTTCTGATAAGGCATTCTTGCCAGACCATAGTACGGGTGAATGAAGGTTTCACCAGGGCACCAGGAGGTGTTGAAGAAGTCTTCCGTTCCTGTTCCGTGCATGGAAAAGGGCCATTCTTCACCATCAATGCGCCACATGTCGTCACCTTCGCCGTACCACATGGAGGTTGGGTTATCGACGTAGTAGTTGACGCCGACGAAGTGTCCCTTGCCTTCGATATCCGCGAAAACAAAGTTATCTTTGTCATCGGGGTTGAGCATCGGCTCGGTGGAGAAAGTCCCCCATTCATTTTCGCCTTCTTCTCTGACTGTATCGGTCAACTGACGGTTCCAGCAGGCATGGAAACGACCCATCTCCTCCGGAAGCTCCTCATATTCTTCATAATCGATATAGTAATAGAGGTTGAACGGGCCGTTGCTGTCGTTTTCAATGGTGATGTAGGCGCGTTCGCTAAACGGCATCGAAAAGTAGCTGACCACTGATTTGCCGTCACGTGGGGACGCGCTGAGCGGAAGAGCCGCGTAGGTATAATTCTGCGCGAACCCCTGTCCGAAAAAGTCGCCGAAAGGACATTCGACACTTGGCTTTTCCTCATTGTCCCAGTACATTCTAAGAATCATATTCCGCCGCAGGTTGGGATCGTTCGCATTCTGGTCGTCATGCGTGAACCAGATATGCCGGATGATCCCGGCCCCCTTGATGTCTGCCAGTACGACGGTTTCGCCCTGTTTGACCCATCTGCAGTCACCGTTGCCACCTGTCTTGTCGAAGCTGGAAACGCGACGCGATTTGACGCCGTTTTTCAGTACGGCGAGTTTGTCCAGATTTCCCATAAATCTTCCTCCATCCCAAATCAGCATCCAAATAAGATACTCTTGAATATGCGTTCATTATATCTGGATTATGTCTGAAAGTCAAGCAGAAAAACCAATGTTGTCTGTCGGGAAGGGGGGAATTTCGGATCTTGAAATTTGAAGACAAAAAAGCTATACTTAAAGATATTCCAAAACCCTACAGGGTGAACCGGCGTCCCTTATCAGGCTTGTCGCAGCAGGGCTTTTCAAAAATCAATCATTGTAAATTGCTTCCCCTCCTGCGGCACGAAAAGGCGGAGAAAGAAGGAGGGAAAAGGATGCCGATTGAAATTTGGTATCGTATGCATATTCCGGAATATTTTCTGGATAAGGAAAATTACGAAGATGCTGTCATTGCGCTCTTAGACAAGACATTCGGGTCTTTACAGGCACGACGGGGAGATCCGCTTCTGCAGGAACCGGATTTTGTGACGGCGAATGGCGGGCTAGAGGTTGCTTTTGTGTCATCTAATGAAAAGGACAGCCATTTTGCTAAGGATTTTTGTGATGGCTGTTATGTTCCTGGAAGACAGCATAACCGTCAGCTGCAACATATTATTCACGAGTTAGAATGTAAAAAGAAAAAGTCTTACCGTGTGCAACCTGTCAGCGTTGCTGTTTTCTGCATGCTGGAGCTGTTTTCTTGGGCGGATGGCTGTGAATTCCGAAAATCTCGCGATGCCTTTTTGGCACGTATCCGGGAACGCTACGGGGAGGTCTTCCATACAGTTTATCTGATTGTGCCGACGCTGGATCAATCGTGGATGGTGTTCGATGTCATGCAAAGCAAAAGCGAAACGATTCGCCCTGTGGAAGAGGAAGTCAATTTTCCGTTTTATTTGCAGCTTCGCCTTGACATGCACACATAACAGGGATTGCATGGCGCTTCTTGAATGTCGACGGATCCTCTTCCGTTCCCGGTGATGCAATGCCGCCATGGGGCAAATCTCCATGGCGGCATTGCTATCATATGCGAATCCAAGCCCGTCGACGCTTTTTACAGGCATACCGGAAGAGGTTTCGATCTGTTACCGTGATTTCCACCGAGAGCATCTCGATAGGGAAGATGTTCGGCGATCAGACGGCTCCTCAGTTTCGCTACGAGTTTGTTCATCCAATGACCGATTGTGGATCATGGCTAGTGGCACTACAGACATGATCCCGGCAGACGTAGAAGGTGTCCTGGCCATCCTTACACAGATAGCCGGACAGAACGGGCAGAAAGTCAAGCGGATGCGAAGGAGTCTTCACCAGAATGGACAGGCTAGGATGAAACTGTCTGGAGGTTATCTCCCGCATTTGCTGCGTCTTTTGCTCCTCGTCTTCTAGTACGCATATGGCTTGCGTGGACGGATACAGCGCCAACTGGAGGGACGTCAAGCCGAAGGAACAGGCAGCAGGGTGCTCTGCACAGGAACCGGCAAGAAATGCAGCCTGCCTGCGGGACCATTCCATCATCTTCGGTAGCACTGTCAAAGCTGATAGTTTTTCCAGCACATACCCGGCTACGGAATTCCCCGACGGGATCGCGCCGTCATAGGTTTCCTTCGGACGGGCAATCAGTTGCGGAACATCGTTGCCATAAAGGAAAAAGCCTCCCTCTTTGCCGTCGCCAAAAAGGCGCACGATTTCGTTGGTGAGACGCAATGCTTCTTGGAGATGGGTTGCATCATATTCCGTTTCATAAAGGCAAAGTAAGGCCCATACAGTAAAAGCGTAGTCCTCCAGCAGCCCAGGCACGGCGGCTTCCCCGTCCCGGTAACGTAAAAATAAACGGCCGTCCGGTGCAGTCAGATAATCCTGTATAAAGGCCATGGCCTCCTTGGCGCGGGACAAATAGGCGTTTTCTTTAAGAATGAAAGCGGCCTTAGCAAGTGCAACGATCATCAGTGCGTTCCAGGAGGTGAGCGCTTTGTCGTCTCGATGAAGCGTAGCGCGCTTTTGCCGGTAAGCAAGCAGCTTCTCGCAAAGCGGGGGAATTCGTTCGTCATAGCGGGCAAAGGATTCGTTTTCCAAGAGGTTTGGGATGCTTCTGCCACATAGATGTCCCTGCTCAGTGATGCCGAAATGCCGGATAAAGTAGTCGCCGTCTGTTTTTCCAAGGACTGTGCGGATTTCATCCGGTGTCAGAAGGTAATAGCCGCCTTCTTGTGGGGTGCCGTCTTCAGACAGGGTATCGGCATCCTGTGCGCTGGCAAAACCTCCGTGAGGGAGGGAGAGCTCTCGAAGGACGTAGCCGATGGTCCTTTCGGCAACCCGTCGGTACAGCGGATTCCTGGTGATTTGAAAGGCCTCCAGATAGGAAATCGTCAGCAGAGCATTGTCGTAAAGCATTTTTTCAAAATGAGGAATCAGCCATTTTGCGTCAGTTGAGTAGCGGGAAAAGCCGCCGCCGATATGATCAAAGATACCCCCGCGATACATCTGCCGGAGCGTACCTTCCACCAGTTCCATCGCATGGTTGTCCTTTTCATAATAGGCGTAACGCATCAGGAAAAGCAGGTTGTGCGGAGTGGGGAATTTCGGTGCGCCGCCAAAACCTCCATAGTGCTTGTCGTACATCTGCGAAAAATAGGCGTAGGCTTGCTTGAAGGGAGTGGTAGACAGCTCGTTTTCTTTCGAATTGGAGGAATCCTGTGTCAGAAGACGAACCGCTTCTTTCGATGTTGCCAGCAAAGTGTCACGACTGTTTTGCCACTGGTCAGCCACAGCTTGTAGCAGTGTTATCAGCCCAGGCATGCCGCGTTGATCGTTTTTCGGGAAGTAGGTCCCGGCAAAAAAAGGCTTTTGATCTGGCGTCAGCAGGACGGTCATCGGCCAACCTCCCTGGCCGGTAAACATCTGGCAGACCGCCATGTATACCGCGTCGACGTCGGGGCGTTCCTCTCGGTCCACCTTAACCGGCACGAAAGAGCGATTTAAAAGTGCTGCAACCTCCTTGTCCTCGAAGGACTCATGCGCCATGACATGGCACCAATGGCAGGTGGAATAACCGATGCTGAGAAAAACGGGCTTGTCCTCCTGGTGTGCCTTGGAAAAAGCCTCTTCCCCCCAGGGGTACCAGTCGACGGGGTTATAGGCATGCTGCAAAAGGTAGGGGGATTTTTCGTAAATGAGGCGGTTGGGTGTTTGCGTTCTGTACATGGTGATCACTTCCTAAAAGATCCTTCTTATCCTTTTTATGATTTCCCGTTTCATTGCAGTTATGAGCGGAGTCTCTCATGTGGTAATTAATTATTTAAATGTAAATCGCTTGCACATCTTAAAATAAAATTATCTAATTTTTTAAATATTAATATAAAAGAAATGGATTTAAAAAGAAAGCGTGGAAATACAGCTGTATAATATGAAAAAAAGGAATATAGCGTGTGATTTGTTTTTATTGTGCAACGAGATCATCCATTACCCGACGGAGTATTCGTGAAAAGGAGCGGGAGATATGACAAATGTAATGAGGCAAACGGGAAAGGAAATGAAGGAGCATAAATGGCTGGTACTAGGAATGACGTTGATCAGCTTACTGCTGGGGAGCGTGATGAGTCTACTGTTATCGGTCATGCTTCAGGGGGTAATGGATAGTGTGGAACAGAAAAATCTTGCCAAAGCGAGCGGCTACTTTCTCGGCGACTGCTTGGTGATCCTGTTCTACGTGTTTTGTGTCTTCATGGCGGGGTATCTCAGCCTGAAGCTTAACCTGAATATTGAATACCGTTTAAAAGATCTCTTCACATTTAACATAACGCGGCTGAAAAGGGAGTTACCCTCCGGCGAGTACAGCCGGTTGTACCATGCGAACAGTCAAGTCGCGGGAAGCTACTCTATTTACATCAATTTTGCGATTTCAGTTTTTTCTGCAACCCTTATTGTATGCTATGTGGCGTTTATGATATCTTGGAAGCTGCTGATATTCATGCTTGTCCTGATACCGATCATGGCGTTTTTGTACAGTACCATAGGGGCGATGCAGCACCATATCTATCAGATTATGGGGCAGGAAGGAAAGAGCTACTCCTACTATAACGAGGCGGTTTCAAATATCGATGTCATCAAGAACTACGGGATGCAGGAAGCCCTGTCAGACAGGTTTGGGAAACTGATGGTAGATACCCTGCGCTCCAATATGAGCCTGGTCAAAATACAAATGAAGGCACAAGTGATGCAATATCTCTCGCAGATACTGATAGGAGTGGGAGTCCCGATAGTTTGCGGCTTGTTATGGAAAATAGGAGACGTCTCATTGGGCGCTATCTTTATTACGGACGTCTTATTTTTTAAAATCCTAAACAACGTCAAGCAGATGATAGACAGCTACCAGGGCATCGTTTCCTTAAAGCCACCGGTAAAGTTGCTAGAGGACTTTCTGTCGGAGAAAGAGAAGCTGGAACAAGAAGAAACAGAGGGCAGCCAGCCGGCAGGGATACGGCTGAAAGATGTCAGTTTTGCCTACCGGGAGGGGAAGGCGGTTTTCGAGCACCTGAACCTGGATGTTGAACCGGGCGTAGTGACGGCTATCGTAGGACCAAGTGGTGCAGGAAAAACGACTTTACTCAAGTTGGTCCTAGGGGAGCTGATTCCGGAGACGGGCGAGATAGAAGTATATGATGGACAAAGAAGTTATGCACGGGATGCGTTTTCGTTTGTCTCGCAGGAGCCGCGTTTGTTTCCGGTGACGGTTTATGAGAACATCGAGTATGGCTCCAACGAAGAGCTGAGCAGGGAGCAGTGCATGGAAATTGGAAAGACTTTGGAATGCCGTTTTATCGAAGAATTACCGCAGCAATATGATACGGTTTTGAACCAGGATAGCAGCAACCTGTCGGGCGGCCAAAGGCAATCCATTTCGATCGCTCGTGCCTTTGCCAAACGGGCTCCCCTGATATTGCTAGATGAGCCGACATCGTCGGTGGACGCTGGGATGCGGGATGAGATTTTTTGTCAGATACAGGGGTTATGCCAAAAGAGCACGCCTGTGTTGGTGACACATGATATTACGCTTGCCAAAAAGGCTGACAAAGTTGTCTTTATCAGCCCTGACGGAGTTTTTACCGGTACGCATGATAGCTTGGTACAGGTATGCGCATCATATCAGCACTTTATAGAGAATGGAGAGGAAATCGATGAAGAATAAGCAGTATCCTGTTGTGTTGAGACTGTTACAACCGCATCTTGCTCAAATCATTTTGTGGCAATCGGTATATTTCACGATATTTTCCGTCATCGCTTTCCTGGTTTCCTTTATGACCAAGGATTTGCTCAATGCCTTCCAGCTGAATCAGCCAGAATACTTCAAACGAGTGATCTTGTATGCTGTCCTGCTGCTGGCACTGATGCCGGTGCTTTTCCTGTCGAATTACCTGAATCAGAAATATATACAGACACAATGGGTTCAACTCAAAACTAAGGTGTATGAATCAATTGTCCACTATAAAATTAGCAGAGCGCGGTTGCGCCACAGTGGACAAGTGATTTACAGTGTCAGCGATGGCCTGAGTAAATACAGCGATTTTGTGCAGAACTCCTTTGGCTCCGTTATCAAGGATGCGATTGTTGTGACAGGCTGCATTGTCTTGCTTCTGGTGATGGATTGGCGAATCCTGCTCGTCTCGCTGGCGTCGGCGGCTATCTGCTGCGTTTCCCTGTTTTTTGTGAAACCGATGAAAGCAGCAGCGGATGTCTCGGTGGAAACAGGGAGGAAGGAGCAGCAGACACTGATAGATGTGGTGGATACGTTAAGCGTTTTCCATGTCTATCGGGGTGCATACCGTTTTTTCAGGCATGTACGGCAGGATTGGGATGGCGCTCGGCAGGCAAGGCTGCGTGAAGGGAAGATCAGTAAGCTGTACGAGCTGGGCTTTTGGATCGCCAACCTGTCCAGGGAGGCGTTTATCGTTTATTTTTCAGCGGTCATCTGTGGACTGCCTATCGGGACGGTCTACTTCTATGTCAATATATCTAGCTATATCACCGGCGCGATTGTCAACATCACGGAGAAGGCTGGGATGTTACAGGTCGCAAAAATTTCGGCTGAGGTTGTTGATGAAATCCTTTCCTTGCCGAGGGAGGATGCGGCGTTGCCGGATGGACGGGAGTATTGGGCAGCGGACCCGGCGATAGAGGTGCGGGGACTCTCGTTTGCATATGGGCAGCGGAAGATATTCGAGAACTTCCATGCAACCATCCGCAGTTGTACCTGTGTTGGGCTACGAGGGGCTATTGGCAGTGGAAAAAGCACGCTGGTGAAACTGCTACTGGGGATTCTTGCCCCTGATAAGGGGGAGATCGTGATCCAAGGAAGGCGCGTGCAGGGGACAGCGGACGCTGCACCATTAGTATCCTATATCGATCAGAATTGCTCGCTGTTTATGGGAAGTGTGGAGCAAAATATCACGGGTTTTGCAACACAGGTTGATGAGGAACGGCTGAAGGAGAGCGTTTCTATGGCGCGGCTGGACGAGGTTATCAATACGCTGCCGGAGGGACTCCAAACAGGTGTCGAAGAGGGAGGATGCAATTTGTCCGGTGGACAGCGTCAAAGGGTTGCGCTTGCGAGGGCTTTGTACAAGGATACGCCTATCATTGTGATGGATGAACCCACCTCTGCGTTGGACATCAGTCTGACTCATGAGATGATTGAAATGATACGGCGATTGAAAGAGAGAAAGACAGTGGTACTGATCACACATGATGCCACACTGAACGGCGTGATGGATGCGATCATACCCATTGATGAAAAACATAACTTGGAGGGCGTGTTGTCATGAATCCAGAGGAATCCGTTTCCTTGCGCAAGGGTCCATAATAGGAATGGCTTTTGCAGGGACAGACTATCCTGCGTCAAAGATGGCTTTAAGGAAAAATATTTTGAAAAGTGGTTGACTTCTTTGTAAGAAGCCAATAGAATAGACTTAGACACTAGATAAACTGGAAGAAAGGATTAGGGTGATGAGAATGAGTCGGATGGATGTCAAAATCCATACCATACGCTCCAACTGCCACGAGGGTTACTGGGCGGATCGTATCGTGGGACAGCTGACCTACGGTGCCGAGCTGGATAAGCTTTGTGGAGGCAAGTATGAGGACGTGCTGTGCAAATCAGCCGATTACGTACTGGAGCAAATCAAAGCGGAGGGGTGCATCTCCAAGCAGGCAGGAGAGACGGCGGAAGGGATGCTGAGCGTCATGTCTGCTGACGCGAAACGTTACACATTAATGTGTGTCGCGCATGCACATATTGATATGAACTGGATGTGGCGGTTCGACGAAACGGTCTCCGTCACGCTGGATACGTTCCAAACGATGCTGGATCTGCTGCGTGAGTACCCGGATTTTACATTTGCGCAAAGCCAAGCGTCCTGTTATAAGATTGTGGAAGAATACGGAAGCCAGGAAATGCTGGATGAGATCCGTGAGCGAGTGAAAGAAGGGCGTTGGGAGGTAACGGCATCTACCTGGGTAGAGGCTGACAAAAATATGCCCAATGGAGAGTCTATGGCGCGTCATCTGCTGTACACCCGGCAGTATTTGAGCAACCTGCTTGACGTGCCGAAGGAAAATTTCCAGTTGGACTTTGAGCCGGACACCTTCGGCCATAGTGCAAATCTGCCTGAAATTCTTTCCAAAGCAGGGATTAAATATTATTATCATTGCCGTGGTTCTGTTGACCCGCAGCTGCAATGGTGGCATGCACCGTCGGGTGAGCGCGTTCTGATCTTTATGGACGGTGCGTTTTATAATTCGGTAATCGACGGTAATGTGGCTTCCCGGATGCTGGCGCCCTGTCGTGAGCTCGGAATTGATACCATGCTGAAGGTGTACGGCGTAGGCGACCATGGCGGAGGGCCTTCCCGCCGGGATATCGATCGTCTGCACGATATGCAGTCTTGGCCTGTGTATCCGACCATCGAGTTCGCTACATATCGTAAATTCTTCCAGACCATTGAATCCCGTTTTGGGGATCAGTTGCCGCATCGGGATACCGAGCTCAATCCGGTCTTTACTGGCTGCTATACGACGCAGACCCGGATTAAGTTGGCAAACCGTGTTGGCGAACGTACGCTCATGGAGGCGGAGGAATTTGCTGCTTCAGCTGCCTTGAAGACAGGGTTTGCTTACCAAGGCAAACGTTTTGAAACTGCTTGGGAAAAAATCCTCTTTAACCAGTTCCATGATATTGTTACTGGCTCCGGTGTCATAGATACCCGTGAGTATGCTATGGGACAATTTCAGGAAAGTATTGCCCTAGCAAATACACAGAAGTTGCAGGCGTTGCGTGCAATTGCGGCGCAAATCGATACCTCTGCTTATGATTGTGGCACACCTTCCTTTAGCCGTAGCGAGGGAGCGGGTGTCGGCAATGGTATTGCTGACTTCAAGATTTCCCAGGTTGACCGCGGTTACGGAGATACCCGTATTTACCATGTGTTTAATGCTGCCACTTGCGCGCGCCATGATAACGTGGAAATTACCGTTTGGGACTGGTCGGGTGCGGACATTCCGTTGATAGCTTTCTATGATGAAAAAGGTAACAAGGTTGCCCATCAAGTGCTGCAAAGCGGTACGGAACATTATTGGGGCCATGATTTTGTTCGTGTCCTGGTAGATGTCGAGGCGCCTGCGTGCGGGTATTCCACCTACATCCTACGGAAAAGTGAAGATAGCCTTTCACCGATGCACTTTGGTGAACCGGGAGAATGGCAGTGGGTAGAGGCAGCGCATGACTATGTTCTGGAAAACAAATTCCTGCGTGTGCAGCTTGATTTGCAAACAGCGGAGATCGTTTCCATGCTGGATAAAACGACCGGACGGGAGCTCTTGCGGGAAGGTGGGCGCGGTGGATTCCGCATCATTGACGAGGATACGGACCGCGGTATGACAGCATGGCGTGTCGGCCGTTTGATGAACATCAAGCATTTCGACAGCGTACGTATCAGGCCGGTCGGTTTTGGTGGAACACAGCTTCGTAAGGGGATTGCAATTGAAGCGAAATGGAGCCGCAGCACCCTTCGTGCAGTATTGATGATTGATGAGCTCCGTCCTGGCATCTGGGTGGACGTTACCTGTGACTGGCATGAAATTGGGAACGTACAGGACGGCATGCCGGAGCTTCGGTTCACCATGCCGATTGCGCAGAAAGCTGCTGGGTATAAGTATGACGTGCCGGCAGGTGTTCTGCAACGCGAGGAAGCGGATATGGATTTGCCGGGTAATAGCTTTATCGCAGTAGTTCCCGAGGAGGAGGGTACTTCGTTGATGTTGTCGTCGGACAGCAAGTACGGGTACCGTGGCTTCCATGATGAAATTTCGGTCAATCTGATTCGCGCTTCTTACGATCCGGATCCGTATCCAGAATATGGAATCCACAAGATCAAGCTTTATCTTGGTCTGGCCGACGCTTCGGATAATGGGGCGTTAGTGGAAAATGCCTTTTGCTTGTGGCATGAGCTTAACGCATTGCCTGGACGTTCACATAAGGGAACGATGCCACTTTCGCAGTCCTTCATGCAATGCAGCGGCGATGCTGTCATACAGGGTGTCAAATTGGCGGAAGACGGTTCCGGCGATTTGATCGTCAGACTGTATAACGTTAGTGGCAAAAACAGTGAATGCACACTCTCTTTCGCTTGGGAACTTCGTGGAGCATCCTTTGCGAACATCCATGAGGAGTCCAATGCGGAACGTCCGGTTCATACACAGGGCAATCAAGCGCAGTTCACATTAGAGGCTAACCGTTTCGAGACACTTCGACTGAGTGTGGCGAAATAAGAAAAAGGATATGGCGGGACGGTATCATGCCGTCCCGCTTTTTGATCGGTACATACCCGCGGAGAATGCTTGTTAAACCTGAAAGTTTTAAAAAACTGGAGTTTGTATAGTTTTCTGCCAATAGGCTATACTGTGTAAAAATGACATTTGCGCTTTGAAAAAAACTTTTTCAAAAACATAACTTTGAAACAATTATGTGCTATAATGCATCTGTTGACTTTTTTCGTATTGAATAGACAGAATGGTTCATATTTAAAAAATGGCCGACCGGATAAGCAGGACGGTTTCAAACGATAGGCGCGGGTAGGAGAGAAAACATGGAAAAACCAAGATCCTTAGGCAGGGCTGCCTACAGAAAAAGAATGAAGAGACGTGCTCGGCAAAGGTTTCGTCGCAGGGTGTTTGCCGGTTTTTCAGTACTTGTCATTCTTTTTATTGTCATAATTAAGGTAGGCGCATCGTCGGGTGAAAACGATCCACTCAGTTACATTCCTTGCATCGGTTCCCCAGCTGCTTATTTACAGGCTGTTTCAGTGACGGCAGCTCAAAAAGAGTCTACCAAACGTTGTATCGTTGTGGATGCAGGACATGGTGGCAAGGATTCCGGTGCAATCGGTAATGGGGATCAATATGAAAAGGATATTAACCTAGAGATTGCATTAAAGGTGGAAGAAAAGCTGAAAGAGAAAGGTTATACGGTTGTAATGACACGCCGTACAGACGAATTTATCTCTTTGGGCGATCGGGCAAATTTAAGCAATTCGATTCAAGCGGATCTTTTTATTGCCATTCATCAAAATTCACTGGAAAATGATACTGTAACTTCTGGCGTGGAGACCTGGTATCTGCCAAAGGACGCCTATAGCGAGGGCCTGGCAACATGTGTACAGGAAGCTGTTGCCGAGGCAACTGGCGCAAGAAGTATTGGAATAAAATCAGAAGTATCCATGTTTGTCAATCGGGAAACCACCGCGCCATCCGTGTTGCTTGAAACTGGCTTTGTTACAACGCCGAGTGAGTTGGAAAAGCTGATCAGCGATGAGTACCAGGATAAAATAGCAGAAGGCGTTGTCGATGGAATTGAAAAATTCTTCATGTCTCATGAGCTCCCACCATCGAAATATACAGGGAACGCGTAAATCGTATGTCTGCATAAGAAGAAAGGAGCATCGGGTTATGTAACCCGATGCTCCTTTCTTCTATTAAATGCTTTAGCACAAGAAGAACCCCCAGCTCGGCTGTGGAGAGTAAATAA